>NZ_LIXZ01000001.1 GCF_001305855.1 Rossellomorea vietnamensis
TGCGCTCGGCGTTCCAAAATGGAAGGCATATGAGTGGGGTAATACCCGAAAGGGTTATTGGAGGATCGCACAAAGTCCAATACTACACAAAACCCTTGGCAATTCCTTGCGCTCGGCGTTCCAAAATGGAAGGCATATGAGTGGGGTAATACCCGAAAGGGTTATTGGAGGATCGCACAAAGTCCAATACTACACAAAACCCTTGGCAATTCCTTCTGGAATCGCCAAGGGCTTCTAAGTCTTATCGTTAGGTATGAAAGTCTTCGTCAATCATCTTGATTGAACCGCCGTATACCGATCGGTACGTACGGTGGTGTGAGAGGTCGGGGATTAATCATCCCCTCCTACTCGATTCTTTTTAAAAATAGGCTGATTCTATAGACGTTTGACAGTACCTTAGCATCTAAAGCGTCATATCATATACCATAAGGAAAGGAGGAATAAAAAAACGAAACTGAATAAATATGCAACATTACGATCTTGACGATTAAACTTAAACTTTCATATATAGTGTGATTCAACTTTTATGGTTACGCTGCTTCCTTTAAATGAATATTACGAACGTGAACAATCAACTATCATTGCAATGATATTAATTATATATATAAGCCATGTAAACGCTGGGAAGTTTACATGGCTTCTTTCATGGACAAATACCGTTCATCCGGACTCTTACATATACATATTAGAAATTAACGGCGAAAGGAGCTTAAGTAGATGAGACAACTTTCGAACCTCCAGCTACAGCAGCAAATTATCCATTATAAATCAGAAATGGAAAAATATAAAAATAAATGTGAAAGGTTAGAAAACGGAAGCCGAACCCAACATTATGTCGCCATCAAAAAAGAAAACGACCTATTACAAAACCGTATACAAACATATCTTCAGGAGCTTGAAATCCAGGCTTCTGAAAAAAACATGGAATCCTCAAAATACCAAGCCCTTTTGTCTGCACAGGAACGGGAAGTGAAAAAGCTCCGGTACATTCTGAACCAGGTCAAGGACCAACTAAGGACATCCACGACTCATTATGTATCAAAAACAAAGGAACAAACGGAACACTTCCTTGATTCAATGAGTTCTCTGGTACACGAAATCATGGCCTTACAAGTTGAAAATAGTTACTTATTAAAAGAAAATGATTTCCTATTAATGGCTAACAAAGAAGTACAAGAACAATTATATAAAAAAGAAATACAATTATGGGAGCTTGAGGAACTACTTAAGGATATGAGAATAGAGTTGGCGTCACAGAAGCACCATGTGCTTATTGATAAGTGTTTTAATGAAGAATATATTCATCGTCTCCTATGTGACAATGAAATGCTACAAAAGCGCCTTTACCTAAATGAGATCGAGTTATATGCGTCACATAATCGTTTGACAGAATCCATGATCATATATGAATGGGTCAAAAAGCGCAACAAAGAGGATCGTGAACGTGCAGTGCAAGTTCAGAAGGATAATGAGTCGTCTATTCAACAATTACAGGCAGAATTAAAAAGAATGCAGGAGGATAAAAACGTCTTCACCCGTTCACTTCAATCCGTCAGAATGAACATCAAAGACTTGAAGGATAAAGTATTCATATCGAATGAAGAAGATTCCATCGCTTCGAAAGACACTCTGAAAAATTATGAAAATACCATCCAACATCTTCAATTCACCAATTCTCTCTTAAATGAAGAGATCAATAAATTAAAAAACAAACCGGGCCCCTAAAAAAGGAGTCCGGTTTCTTCCATTACATGAATTCTTTCACTAATTCATCAAATTTACTTTCATCTAATCTTAAGTCATGAGTACTGAGAGGCTCTTCGGAATAGCCTGACACAAGGTCCTGATAGGAAGGCTGTTCTTTATTTTGATAAATCAAACCCGTAACCAGTCCATCCTTTTCCATTAGCGTATTCATAGCCTGCTCCCGGTTCGATGGGTCATAACCTCCTATATCAGCGAGCTTTGTAAGGTTCTCTTTGAACCACTCGTACGTATTGATTTTATTATAGGTGACGCAAGGGCTGAACACATTGATCAGGGAGAAACCTTTATGGTTAAGTCCCGCTTCGATTAATGCCGTCAGTTCTTTTAAGTCAGAAGAGAAGCTTTGTGCGACAAAGGTTGCTCCTGCCGAAAGGGCCATTTCCATTGGGTCAAGGGCCTGTTCGATCGATCCCTGTGGTGTAGACTTCGTTTTAAACCCGGCGGACGAGCGTGGAGACGTTTGTCCTTTGGTTAAGCCATAAATTTGATTGTCCATTACGATATATGTGACATCAACATTCCGGCGAATGGCATGGATCGTATGGCCAAGACCGATGGCGAATCCATCCCCATCCCCGCCTGAAGCGATGACGGTCAAATCTTTGTTGGCCATCTTTAAGCCCTGGGCAATCGGAAGGGAACGTCCATGGATTCCGTGAAAGCCGTAAGAATTGATGTATCCGGATATACGTCCTGAACATCCGATCCCTGAAACGACCGCTAACTGTTCCGGATCCAGTCCCACATTGGCAGATGCCCGCTGGATCGCAGCTTGTACCGAGAAGTCACCACACCCGGGACACCAGTTCGGTTTAACATTATTCCTGAAATCTTTGAAGGTAGCCATGGATTAGTTCAACTCCTTACATCGTGAATGAATTTCATTTGGCAAATATGGTGTACCATCATACTTTGTCATTTTAACGATTTTATTCCCGTACCCTACATTCATTTTGATAATGTTGGCTAATTGGCCGGTAGCGTTATTCTCGATCACAACCACCTTCTTCGCAGTTTGCATTAATGGTTCCAATTCATCTGCAGGGAAAGGATGGATTAAACGAACATGGGCATGATTCACTTTCAAACCATCGGCTTCCAAACGACTCATCGCTTCTTCAATCACTCCGCGTGTAGAATTGAAGCCTACTAACAACAAGTCAGCCTCTTCATGAGTTGCATGGGTGTGTATCGGATTATTGAAATTGATTTTATCAAGTTTACGCATACGTTTATCCATCTGCGCCTGTCTGTTCTGAGGAGATTCAGATGGCTTTCCGGTTTCATCGTGCTCTACTCCTGTGACATGATGAATCCCATTTTTCATCCCGGGGATAACACGTGGTGATACCCCATCTTCGGTCACTTCAAAACGCTTATAATATTTCTTGGGCTCTAATTCTTCTAATTCAGATTCATTGGACGCAAGCTTTCCTCTGCGTATTTCCACTTTACTGTAATCCAGGGGTTCCACCGTTTGTTTTCCTAAGGAAAGTTGGAGATCTGAAAGAATGATGACCGGACATTGATACTCTTCCGCAAGGTTAAAGGCTTCTACTGTGTCATAAAAGGCTTCCTGAACGGTACTAGGTGCCAGGACCACCTTAGGGATTTCACCGTGGGTACCGTAAATCATTGCCATTAAATCAGACTGTTCCTGTTTCGTCGGCAAACCTGTAGACGGTCCCCCGCGTTGCGTATCCACTACAACAAGTGGCTGTTCTGTCATTCCGGATAGCCCTATCGCTTCCATCATGAGTGAGAGCCCTGGTCCTGCTGAAGCCGTGAAGGAACGGATCCCTCCGTAGTTCGCCCCGATTGCCATAGTGGCCGCTGCAATCTCATCCTCCGTTTGGATGACGGTCCCGCCGACCATTGGAAGCTTCTTGATGAGATACTCCATGATTTCAGAAGCAGGCGTGATCGGATAAGCTGCCATCAATCGAACGCCTCCTGCCAGTGCACCAAGTGCTATGGCGTCGTTTCCGATCATGAACATCCGTTTATTACCGTCTGCTTCTTTCAGTTGCAGGGAACCGACCTGGTCCCCAAGTTCTGTTTTCATCGCCTCGAATCCCTGTTTAATGGCATCCATATTTTTCTCCACAACAGTTTCACCTTTGCGACCAAAGATTTCTTCCACTACTACCTTGAAAACATTTGGATCGAGATTGAGGACGGCACATGTAGCCCCGACTGCAACCATATTCTTCATAAGGGAAGTTCCGAGCTCCTTCGCTAATTCTGTGAAGGGAACAATGTATAGGGAGGCATCGGTATCTTCAGGTTTCACAGGTTTGAACTTTGCATCCGCTATTATAACACCATCGCTATGTAATTCTTTGTAATTCACATCAATCGTTTCCTGATCAAATGCAACCAAAATATCTAAATCGTCAGCAATCGCACGAACTTGCGTGGTGCTTACTCGAATCTTGTTGTTTGTATGTCCTCCTTTAATACGGGAGGAGAAATGGCGGTAACCATATAAGAAATACCCAAGACGATTGAGGGCCATGGAAAAGATTTCACCTGTACTCTCAATACCTTCACCTTGCTGTCCGCCAACTTTCCAAGAAAGCTGTTCCTTCATTCATTACACCCCTTCAATCATTATTTGCAACATCTATTGTTGAAGCATATTCTCTTCATTAGGATTCATCATCTATTTCCGATGCAGCATTTTCATTTCATTCACTCTATCAGTTTATCACTTTTCTCTTTAAATCACTACTGTATTGAAGACATTCTCGCTGTAAACCCGTTCGTCTCGGCACAAATAAACCACTAAAGGTTTTTCCTTTAATGGTTTATTTGCAATCAATCAGTTAATCTATCAAAAAAGTTCTGAAATAAGAATTTCCCCACTTGTTTTTCACTATAGTATCGTTGGAGGGTGTTGATTAAGTTATCATATTGAATGTATGAGGATAAACCTTGAACGGTTTCGGATATGCCGTCGAAATCGGAGCCAAATCCGATATGATCCTCGCCTCCGAGACTGCATACATGTTCGATATGGCGGACTACATCGGAAATCTCCGCTGTCCCTTTTTTGTTTAAAAAAGGTGGGACAAAGGTGATGCCCATTACGCTGTTTTTCTTGATGAGTGCCTCAATTTGATCATTGTTTAAGTTCCGTGGATTGGGACAGATCGAGTAGGCGTTTGAGTGGGATGCTATCGGATATTCAGCTGAATCCATCACATCCCAGAATGCTTTTTCACTTAAATGGGAAACATCTGTCCAAAGTCTTTTCTCGTTTAAGAAGGAGACGATTTCTTCCCCAAAGTTAGTCAACCCGCCCCCTCTCGGTTCAAGGGCCCCATCTGCTGCTGCATTGGCCCAATTCCACGTTAAACCGACTGACCTGACTCCCAGCCTGTAAAGGATCTCGAGCTTCGTAAGATCCTCCTCCACTGCTTCGGCACCTTCCAGTGTCAGCATTGCCCCTATTTCATCTTCCCGAAGACGTTCTATATCTTTTTTACAGGTGACGAATTTCAGTTTAGGGTTTGGCTTAAGGATCTGATTATGAAACAGATTCACCATTTCGAGTGCTGCTTGAAACCGTTGACCCGGCTTCAGGTATGATGGGATATAAATTGCGAACAACTGTACTTTACTGCTGCTTTGAATGAGTTGAGGATATGTTATGTGTAAGGAACCCTTCGATTGAAAGGCTCCACTCCCCGGCTCTACATACAGTTTCATCAAAACATCACAGTGTGCATCAAATATCATATTTGGTCTTCCTCTCCGTGTAATAACATATATGTATATTTGTTCATAGTATAAAGGCTGTCCATTAAAGGGTCCCCTTTAATGAACAGCCTATGGTTTATTATCTTGGTTCCACGATTAACTTTATCGCCGTACGTTCTTCTCCATCGATCAGAATATCTGTAAATGCAGGAATACATATTAAATCTAAACCACTGGGAGCCACAAAGCCTCTTGCAATGGCAACAGCCTTGACGGCTTGATTTAAAGCTCCTGCACCGATTGCTTGTATTTCAGCTCCTCCTCTCTCACGAAGAACACCGGCGAGTGCACCAGCTACAGAATTAGGATTAGATTTTGCTGAAACTTTTAATATTTCCATTCCTTTTCCTCCTTGTCATTTCCCCCATACCGTATGTCCGTGGTAAAGAACAAACTTGGTATAAATGATTCCACTGATACTATATTCAGGAAATGGACAAATCATTCCGGTAACACCGAAAAAGGGAGGAAAACATTTAATATTCTGCCATAAACGGATGGTCTTCGTTAATCAATATGCGCTCGATCTTTTTAGCTTTGCCTGACTTCTGATCAATGTCGATCAAACAAGCACTCAGGATCTTACGCCCGGCCTTCGGTACTTCAAAACGGACAGGCAGACTGGTCTGGAATCTCCTTAAAACAGAATCCCTACTCATTCCCAATACCTCATCATATGGTCCGGTCATACCAACGTCACACATAAAGGCTGTCCCATTTGGAAGAATCCGGTTGTCTGCCGTTTGAACATGAGTGTGCGTTCCAATCACTGCAGACACGCGGCCATCCAGAAACCAGCCTACAGCCTGCTTCTCACTTGTCGCCTCTGCATGGAAATCAACGAATATAACGGATGTTCTCTTTTTCGCCTCATCTACAAGCTCATCGAGCGCTTTAAATGGATCATCAAGAGGAGGCATAAACGTCCTTCCTTGAGCGTTGATAACCGCTACCTCTTTACCGTATACCTCCCCAAACACCAAACCGCTGCCCGGCGTTCCTTCAGGGAAATTAGCCGGCCTCACCATTTGTTTCGATGAATCGATAAAATTAAAGATATCCTTATTGTCCCATGTATGATTTCCCAGGGTGACCATATTCGCACCATCTTGTATAAACTGTTTATATATTTTCTCAGTAATCCCTCTACCTGATGCAGCATTCTCACCATTAACAATTGTAAAATCCGGTGAATGCTTCTTCTTTAGCTTAGGCAGATATTCTGTAATCATTTCCCGGCCCATTGAACCGACTACGTCTCCAACAAATAATATTTTCATGAAAATTCCCTTCTCTTTATGTATTCATTCTTGTCATTATTGTATCACAAATAACTTGTCGTCTATTCATCCTAATAGGAACCATCTACCATTCTGCAACGGATGATAGAAAGAGATAAAAAAAGCTGACTCAAGAAGGGATATCCCTTCTCGAGTCAACCTCTTATTTCGCGTATTCGACGGCCCTTGTTTCACGGATAACCGTTACTTTAATATGGCCTGGATAATCAAGTTCGTCCTCGATCCTCTTACGAATATCCCTTGCCAAACGGTGGGATTCCAGATCGTCAATGGCTTCCGGTCTAACCATGATACGCACTTCACGGCCAGCCTGGATAGCGAAGGACTTCTCAACGCCTTCATATGACTCTGAGATTTCTTCAAGTTTCTCCAGTCGACGGATGTAGTTCTCAAGCGTCTCACTTCTTGCTCCTGGTCTTGCAGCAGATAAAGCATCAGCTGCAGCAACCAGTACGGCAATGATGGACGTTGGCTCTGTATCTCCGTGGTGAGAAGCAATACTGTTGATGACAACAGGATGTTCTTTGTACTTCGTTGCAAGCTCTACACCAATTTCCACGTGGCTTCCTTCCACTTCATGGTCGATCGCCTTACCGATATCATGAAGCAATCCGGCACGTTTGGCGAGTCTTTCATCCTCACCAAGCTCTGCTGCGAGTAGTCCTGACAGATAGGCCACTTCCATTGAGTGTTTTAAAACGTTTTGACCGTAACTTGTACGATACTTCAAACGCCCCAGGATCTTGATCAAATCCGGATGAAGTCCATGAACACCTACTTCGAAAGTTGTCTGTTCACCAATTTCCCGGATATACTCATCCACTTCACGGCGGGATTTATCCACCATTTCTTCAATTCGTGCAGGGTGGATACGTCCATCCTGAACTAATTTCTCTAATGCAATTCGAGCCGTTTCTCTACGAATCGGATCAAAACCAGAAAGAATAACCGCTTCAGGAGTATCATCGATTATCAAATCAATTCCCGTAAGTGTTTCCAGCGTACGAATGTTACGTCCTTCCCGCCCAATAATTCGACCTTTCATCTCATCATTCGGTAGATTCACAACACTGACCGTTGTTTCGGCCACATGTTCTGCGGCACAACGTTGTATAGCCAGTGAAAGGACCTCTTTCGCCTTCTTATCTGCATCTTCCTTCGCACGTGTCTCATGTTCTCTGACCATGATGGCAATATCATGGGAGAGTTCATTTTCAACGCGGTCAAGTATGATTCCTTTCGCTTCATCACGAGTCAGGCTCGAGATACGTTCTAGCTCTGTTTGCTGTGATCGTACCATCTCGTCCACTTTGCTTTCCATCTCTTCAATATGTTGTTGTCTCTCGTTAAGAGTCCCCTCTTTTCTCTCGAGTAAGCCTTCACGCTTATCAAGCGTATCATCTTTTCGATCGAGGTTTTCCTCTTTTTGCATCAAACGATTTTCTTGTTTTTGCAATTCATTTCTTCGTTCACGAAGGTCGTTTTCCATTTCAGTGCGAAGTTTATGATTTTCGTCCTTTGCTTCCAAAAGTGCTTCTTTCTTCAGAGCATCTGCCTCGCGCTTCGCATCTTCTAAAATCTGCTCCGCTGAACCTTTAGCACCAGCAATCTTTGCTTCAGCAATGGACTTACGAATTAGGTATCCAACAACTACACCGACGATTAGGCCAAGCAAAATGGAGATGATTGTTATGGGTTGCATTATTTCACCTCCTCTTGCTATGAACTGTCATCATGTTTTTTACATGTCGGCTTGTACATTGCTCATTTGAACAAAATATACAGCGCTAGGCTTTCAAATATTCATTCGAAAAATTTGTAAAATATACATGTTAATTTTAAATCTCTGAAAATTTATTGTCAAGGGGTTGAGCCCTCTATCACTAGATTTCTCAAGGGTTTTTTTGTAATCGACAAAAATTGACACTGTCGCATTGGGCTTGTGAATGTTTTTTAACCAAAACCATCTTTTTCATTTTTTTTAGAAGTGCTGGGTCAACCGGTGATTCCGGGTATGTATAACCTGGCATGTATCGAGTACCCACTGTTTTTCTAGAAAAGGGACTGTTACTATTTTCCACCAAAACTCGAATTCCCATACATAATAAAGAGAAGCAAACCGAATCACGTCTGCTTCTCTTTCCTCACTTAGTCTTCCAGAAGACTTAATTCACCTTGATCGTCCGTTTCAGCACGGCCTGTATCCAATCCGTAATGTTCACGGATCTTCAGCATGATTTCATTACGGATTTCAGGATTTTCTTTCAGGAAAATCTTCGCGTTTTCACGTCCCTGACCGAGGCGCTCTTCGTTGTAGGAGTACCAGGCACCGCTCTTTTGAACGATGTCCAATTCAGACCCAAGATCGACGATTTCACCTTCTTTGGAGATTCCCTCCCCGTACATGATATCGACTTCGGCTACACGGAAAGGTGGAGCCACTTTATTTTTCACTACTTTGATCTTCGTTTTATTCCCTACCATTTCATTCCCCTGCTTAAGGGTTTCGGCACGGCGTACTTCCAAACGTACGGAAGAATAGAACTTCAGTGCGCGTCCACCGGGAGTCGTTTCAGGATTACCGAACATGACCCCGACCTTCTCACGGATCTGGTTAATGAAGATCGCAATGGTCTTCGACTTATTGATGGCACCGGAAAGTTTACGAAGGGCCTGTGACATTAAACGGGCTTGAAGACCAACGTGAGCGTCTCCCATCTCTCCTTCGATTTCTGCTTTCGGTACAAGGGCTGCAACAGAGTCGATAACGATGGCATCCACCGCTCCACTTCGTACAAGTGCTTCAGCGATTTCCAATGCCTGTTCACCTGTATCTGGTTGTGAAAGCAACAATTCATCTATGTTTACCCCAAGCTTTTGAGCATATTCGGGATCAAGTGCGTGCTCTGCATCAATGAATGCCGCCTGCCCGCCTTGAGCCTGTACCTCTGCTATCGCATGAAGTGCCACTGTTGTTTTACCGGATGATTCGGGACCATATACCTCAATAATCCTTCCACGTGGATATCCGCCTATTCCAAGGGCAGCGTCCAGTGCTAGTGAACCACTTGGACATGTTACTACGTTTCTGTCCGTTTTCTCCCCAAGCTTCATGATTGAGCCTTTACCAAACTGCTTTTCTATTTGTTTTAACGCCATATCTAAGGCTGCTTTACGATCGCTCACAAATCTTCCTCCTTTGAATGTAAATCATGTAATCGACAACTTATAAGTTTGTCTCAAATCCAACCTATCTATACTATAAACGTTTTTATTAGAGAAAACAAGAAAAAAATCGAACATTCATTCGGTTTTTTTCTTTGGGTGTGCTTGTTAAAAAAAGATAAAAAGCTGCCTCCAAAAAGAAGACAGCCATACCTGACTAATTCAATTCCTTGATCAAATAGTGCCAACCATACTTCGCCGTCCTCATCCGGTTCCCATTCCGGCCACCGCCAAGGTTCAGTAGAAATGCCTTGGTCGTTCCACCTTTCATAGATAATCCAATCCAGACGGTCCCGGCAGGCTGACCTTGGTGAGCATCCGGTCCTGCTACACCTGTAAAGCTGACTCCGATGTCGGTGGAAAACAGCTCTCTAACGTTTTCGGCCAGTTCCCGTGCACATTGCTCACTTACAGATGAATGCTGTTGCAGCGTAGCATCATTAACAGATAAAATCCTTGTCTTGATCTCATCCTGATAGCATACTACCCCGCCACTCAATACTTCAGAAGCCCCAGGGAGCGACGTCAACTGAGCCTGAAACAGTCCCCCAGTCAAACTTTCTGCACATGAAAGGGTAAGGCCCTTCTCTTTTAATAGATGGAATCCCACTTCGACAAGAGAATCCTGATTATATCCGTAGAAGTATTCTCCCACCCTGTTCAAGATCTCTTTTTCGACTGAATCCAATAGTGAAATAGCAATATTCCTTGACTCGTGCTTGGCCGTCAGCCTCAAGGTCACCTCGCCGTCACCTGCGAGAGGTGCGATGGTGGGGTTGGTTTGTCTGTCAATCAGATCTTCTAATTCCGTTTCAAGCTCTGCTTCCCCGATGCCAAAGAAACGAAGGACCCTTGAGTGGATGACTTCTTTCTTCTTCATTAAGTTCAAAATTGCCTGTTTGCCGTACTTATCAAACATCGGCCTCATTTCAGACGGCGGACCAGGGAGAAGCATATAGGCATTGCCGCCCTTTTTTAATAACATCCCCGGAGCCATACCGTGTTCGTTCTTCAATACGTGGGCCTCCGATAATATGAGGGCTTGTTTTTCATTGTTCGGAGTCATTTCACGATTGACCTTTTTAAAATAGCTTTTTATCGATTCCAAAGCGTCATGGTCCAAGCTTAAAGTCGTTCCTAAAACATTTGCAATCGTTTCTTTTGTCAGATCATCCTTTGTGGGTCCAAGGCCTCCGGTAAATATCAGCAAGTCCGCTCGCTTCTCCGCTACCTCAATGGCATGCTGTAAGCGGGCAGTGTTATCCCCCACACTTGTGTGGTAATACACGTTTACGCCCATTTCGGCTAACTGCTCGGAAATGAATTGAGCATTGGAATTGACGATTTGTCCGAGCAGCAACTCGGAACCAACCGCTATTATTTCTGCATTCATCTTAAGTCCCCCTAAAATATGGTGAAAAGAAGGGGATGATTCTAGTTGAATCAATCCCCTGGTGTACATTGTTATTTCGAATTTACAAACGCTTTTTTATTATGTTTGAAATAGTCCCATCCTGACCAAATTGTAAAGAACATAGCCACCCATAGAGCAATCGTCGCAAATGGAAGATCGATCAGTTCGAAAATGGCATTATGAAGAAGAAGGGCTGATATTGCGATGATCTGTGCCCAGGTTTTAATCTTGCCGAGTTGACCGGCAGCAACCACTTCCCCTTCCCCAGCTAATACGAGACGAAGCCCTGTAACGGCAAACTCACGACTGATGATGATGATGACGATCCACGATGGGGCAAGACCCAACTCAACAAGTACAATTAACGCGGCCGATACAAGCAGTTTATCTGCCAACGGGTCTAAGAATTTCCCCAGATTTGTCACAAGGTCAAGCTTCCTGGCATAATACCCGTCAATCCAATCCGTCGTTGCCGCAATGATAAAAATCAAAGCTCCCACAAAATGCTTGACCGGCATTTCCGCCCCAAGAAACACCATCTCACCCCAATTTAGTGGTGCAAGCATGATGATTAAAAATAATGGAATTAAAAATATCCTTGATACTGTAATCTTATTAGGTAAGTTCACCTTTCTACCTCCAATGCTTTAAAACGTGTATACCATTAGTATGTAAGAAAAAGGAGTTATTAAAACTCCTCCCGTTTCAATTATTGCTCTGATTGCGGTACGTAATTGATGATGATATCCTGCCTGACGACATCGGTTGCAGAAACTTTATATTCAAGCTTTTTACCGTTAACGAGGATATCTGTATTCGAAGCATTACCAATAACCAGGTAAGCCTGTTTATCAGAGGAAACGTCAAAGTCCTTTTTATTATCCTTTTTCAGTAAACCTTCAAACAACAATTCATCCTGGGAATTATAAACTCCTACCCATGTATCTCCACGGGCTGCCAGCTGAAGTTTGAATTCATCGGCATCTTTCAGTTCATAGGTCGTTTTATAACCCGACGTACTCACTGCTTCCAAAGATTGTTCAGTATTTTGTTCCTTCTCTTGATCAGCTTTTTGATCGTCTGAAGGCTTCGGTTCTTCGCTCTGTTCTTTATCCTTTGTGTCATCTTCAGGCTTATCGCCCTCAGCACTCTTATTCTCATCAACATCTACTTGTGTCTGGTTTTCTGCTTGGTTGGATTCAGGTGCCTTGTCCCCTACTTTCCCTTGCCAAAATACCCATAAGGCAATCAGTGCACCAATGACAAATAGAGCTATGAGCAGCTTCGGTAGAAAGTCAAAAACCTTCGCAGAGCTCTCTGGAACACTCTTCCGGGACTGTACCCTCGAAAGGGAAACCGGTATTTCATCTTCATAGGTCGTCGGGATTTCTTCCTTGTGCTCCTCAAAAATCACCTCAGGGGGAAGTCCGACTGCTTCACAATATTGCTTAATGAATGCGCGGACGTAAAATTTACCCGGCATCGCATCATAATTGCCTTCTTCGATCCCGATCAAATAGCGTTTTTGAATTTTTGTTATCCTTTGTAAATCATCAAGGCTGTAACCTTTCGCCTCTCGAGCTTCCTTTAAACGATTTCCTAATTCCGTCACTACTTAACACCTTCCAATATTAAAAATCAAAACCTCCAAAATCGGAATTTTGAAATAGATTATTTTGTTCAACTAATTCGTATGTAATTTCTTCATCAGGATCGTTTCTAAGTTCAATGATATAATCAAAATCTTCAAGTGAATATTCAGAGTTTTGAACGAATACATCAGGATGTTCGATTACTTTCACAGCAGGTAATCTCATGATCTCCCTCACCAGCTGCCAATGCTTCTCACTTGCACGGCGTGTAGAAACGATGCCGTCTATAATAAACAAATTCTCAGCAGAATACTCGTCTTCAATGAGCTTGCTTCGTATCGTTTGCTTTAATAATGTTGAAGAGACAAAAAGCCACTTCTTATTCGCACATACACTTGATGCCACGATGGATTCGGTCTTCCCTACCCGGGGCATGCCCCTGATCCCAACAAGCTTATGTCCTTCCTGCTTAAATAATTCAGCCAGGAAATCAACTAATAAGCCAAGCTCATCACGAACAAATCGAAATGTTTTCTTGTCGTCGGCATCACGCTGGATATAACGGCCGTGACGCACAGCAAGACGATCCCTTAATTTAGGTTCCCGGAGCTTTGTCACATTGATTGTATCCATCGTTTGAAGGATGGATTCAAGCCTCATGATCTGTTCATCATTGTTGGCAAGGAGAAGCATTCCCCTTCTTCCTTCATCCACACCATTTATCGTCACTATATTGATAGAAAGCATTCCTAATAACGAGGAAATATCACCTAAGAGGCCGGGACGATTTTTTTGTATTTCATATTCTAAATACCATTCTTTGTGTTCCATCGTTTCCTCCTCTAAAAAACTGTGACATCTCATTTCGATATAAATTGACATAATTCGAAAAGTTATTTAAACATCTAGGTATTATAATAAATGATTTCCTGCTAATAGAAAAGCAAAACCTACATAAATATGTACAATTTCTCATTAATACGTGAAATGATAACTTGAAGACCAATATTATTTGGTGTAAGCCATTCCCCCATAAGAAAAAGGAGAGGGAAATCCCTCTCCTTAACGACTGCCGTTATTATTCACAAGCTTGACCATCATATTGGCGATGGCATGTTGCTCTTCTGGAGATGCGACCGACCATAAATCCGCTAATACTTTTTCCTGATCGTTCTTAGCTTCGACTTGATTGGCTAAGTAATCACCGATTTGATAAGCCAAGTCATTTACCGTTTCGTGCTCCATGCCGCCGTGTTCTGCCTGGTTTAGGCGTTCCCCTAAAAAGTTTTTCCAATCAGACCAGTTATCTAATACAGACATTTGTCATGACCTCCTTTATTGAAATACAACCTTAGTTTGTATCCCGGAGGGAAAATTATGCGCTGGAATTCTCTGATTGAAAAAATTTTCATGTGTGCCATCCCCCATTGACGGAAAGGGTTTGACCTGTGATATATGAAGCCCTGGATGAAAGAAGGAACTGAATGGAGTCAGCGATTTCCCCTGGTTGAGCAAACCGGCCAATAGGGATCTCTTCACGGATCGCATCTTTATCTTCATCACTGAATGAGCCCATCATGGACGTGTCAACGGCACCGGGTGCAATGGCGTTTACCCTTACCCCGCTTAATGCAAGCTCTTTACTCAAGGATTTCACAAATGCTATTTGGGCACCTTTGACTGTTGAATATACCACCTCACAGGCACCTCCGATCTGTCCCCAGATCGAACTCACCATGACAATCCCCCCTTTCCGGTCAATCAGCTTCGGCAGGAGCTTTTGAACCAGAAGCAACGGACTTTTCACATGAAGGTTGATCATCTGATCCATATCGTCTTCTGAATGGTCCTGAAAGAGTCCCCAGGTTGAATTTCCGCTACAGTAAATAATCGCATCGAGCCTGAATATGGAGTGGACAAGATTACCCACTTCTTCCGGGTTGGCAAGATTCACCTGAATGGGAATTGCCTCCACTCCCAAAGCTTCGACTTTATGAACCAATTCCTTTATTGCCTCTTCATTGGAATGATAATGCAAGTATAGATTCCACCCCTCCTCAGCCAATGTAAGGGCAGTACTGCTCCCGATTCCACCTGATGCACCTGTAATTAATGCATACTTCATTTGTTTCACTCCAAACGTCATTCACATAAATAGAGGAACTATCCTATAAAAGAATAGCTCCCCTTCCATCATGATTTAGGTACGACTTGACATACAGTAAATCGTTCTTCACTGATAATGGATCCCGCAACCGCCTGGATATCATCATATTTCAATGATTCAAGGGTAGGCACGACTTCAAATAAATCCATCTCATTAAAGGCATAGCGGGTAAATTGATTCGCAATATACTCAGGAGAATTAATGGCACGCAGAAATGCACCAATCTTCTTCTTCTTCGTCCTCTCAAGACTTTCCTCAGAAAAGAGAGATTCCCGCTTTGCTTTCAGAAGCAGCGATTGTACCTTCTCTGAGAGCTCATCCGGCTTTTCCGTATCTCCACCGACCGTAAGGAAACCAAAGCCATTTTCCTGTGTATAGTCATAATGGAATGTCTCATCGATCAATCCATCATTATAAAGTTCGGAATAGTACGGCGAACTCTTTCCGAACAGCATATCAAGGAAAACATTCATGGAAAGCTCCTGTCTGAGCATTTCCCGACCCTGCTGGATTGGTTCCGGAGCTTTCAGTCCGACGAGACATTTAGGACTTTGAACGTTCATTTTAAGAACCTGTTTTTTCTCCGCGACTGTCTCTGGTTCATCCTCGAATTTGCGCTTGATTTCAGGCAATTTTTCATAATCTTTCTTCTCCTGATTCGCACGGACCTGATTCATGATCTGTTCGGGATCCACAGAGCCAACCACGAATAAGAGCATATTACTTGGATGGTAGAATGTTTTATAACACTGATAGAGCATATCCTTTGTAATCGGTGTGATGGATTCGATCGTTCCTGCAATATCAATTTTAACAGGGTGATTTTTATACATATTCTGGATTACACCGAAGTATAATCGCCAATCAGGGTTATCATCGTACATGGTGATTTCCTGCCCGATGATGCCTTTTTC
The DNA here is from genome assembly GCF_001305855.1 of Rossellomorea vietnamensis. GTDB lineage: Bacteria > Bacillota > Bacilli > Bacillales > Bacillaceae_B > Rossellomorea > Rossellomorea vietnamensis_A. The sequence goes on from NZ_LIXZ01000001.1 coordinate 16,146, forward strand.
CTTTTCCACCGTTTTCTCTGTAAAGTACGGATCTTGCACGAAATCGATGAGTGTTTCCAAATTTCGTTCTACGTTTGTCGTACTTGAGAACAGATAAGCCGTCCGTGTAAAAGAAGTGAAAGCATTGGCGGATGCCCCTTGCTTACTGAATTGCTGGAAGACATCTCCATCTTCTTTTTCAAACAGTTTATGTTCTAAGAAATGGGCGATTCCATCGGGTACTTTAACGAATTCATCTTCATCCAAAGGGACAAAATGATTGTCGATGCTTCCATATTTCGTTGTAAATGTAGCATACGTCTTGTTAAATCCTTTTTTCGGGAGGATGTATACGTCGAGACCATTAGACATTTTTTCATAATACAAATTTTCTTGTAATTGATCGAAGGAAATTTTCTTCATCTCTATCCCTCCATTCCTGTTAGAAAGTAAATCGTATCAAGTTCAACTTTATTTGCGGCTTTTACGATATCATCTTTTGTTGTTTTCTCAATCTCATCCAACCAATGCTTCAAGTCGATTTCTTCATGAGCTACGGCATTATGGTAAAGTACTTCCACCAGACCTCTTGAGGTATCGATGGTTTCAAGGAGCTGGTTGCGGATGACCGCTTTTGTCTGATCGATTTCCCCATCCGTGAAGTCACCATCCTTCATCGCCTGGAGCTGTTCGTTGATGATTCCTACCGCTTGATCATACTTCTCAAATTCGATGCCGGACATCACCATCAATAAACCTTTATGACTCTCGAGACGGCTCGCGGCATAATATGCCAGGCTCGCTTTCTCCCTCACATTGATGAACAATTTGGAATGGGAGAAGCCGCCGAATATTCCATTGAATACTTGAAGAGCGAAATAGTCTTCGTCTCCATATTGAGTATGTGTACGATAGCCCATGTTCAGCTTTCCTTGTTTAACATCCTGTTTTTCTTTTACGACGTTTTCTTTTTCTTTTTGCTTCACTAGGGAAGCATCCACTTGTTCAGGAGAACGTCCATTTAATTCAAACAGTCGATCACAGAGGCTTTCAACCTCTTTAACATCGACATCACCGATCACATAAAGATCAAACTGATCTTCCGCCATCACTTTTTGATAATATTCATATAAGCTCTTCGGAGTAATGGACTCCACTTCTTCACTTACACCGTTTACATGGAGGGCGAAACGCTCGCCTTTACACATTTCTTCCACGAGTCGGGAATTGGCATAGCGCATTTTATCATCATATACTGCTTGAATTCTGACCTTTTGGTTCCGTTTTTCTTTTTCGACTGTTTTCTTGTCGAACTCATTATTTTCAATATGAGGATTCTGAAGGACATCTGAAAGGAATTCAATTCCTTTTTGAAGCAGGGGCTCAGAATCTTTCAAAAACTTTTCGTTGGCAATTTCAACAGACATACTGACCACATGGTACTCACCTTTTTTGCCTAAATCCACAAAGAAGTTCGCTCCATATAACTCATCCAGATGGGAGCGTAACTCTGTTGTGCTCGGATAGGTCTTTGTACTGCTCTGCATCACATGGGGAAGCAATCCCCTTAAAGTGACTGTTTCAGGGTCGAGGGGGGCTTTCATCTTTAATACGAGGCTATTGGTTTTATACTTATCCGTTTGAACGATATGTAGCGTGTAACCAGGTTTCTTCTTGACTATTTCGTTTATGGCTGTCATCGTACCGTCCTCCTTAGTTCCATACTTCCATCGATTTAAAAGCAAAATTAATAAACACCTTTATTGTGCGGTATTTATGTATAACTATACATGTAGTGAGAGATTGATTTCAAGCATCTTCCTCTGTTGGAAATATCCTTTTAGAGTAAACTATTATATGCTTATAAATTTTTCAATATGTTTTTGACACTCCTCTCTTCATAATCTTACTAATACGGCAGATTATAAAATGAAAAGGATATCCCGACTTTCGGGATATCCTTTTCGTTTGTTTAAAAGATTTATTAACGGTTTCCTTTGATGTATGGTGTGCCCAGTGCTTTTGGTGCATCCGCACGGCCGATGAAGCCTGTCAGTGCAAGGATGGTAAGCACATATGGCGCAATCAATAGGAATACACTAGGGATGTTTTCAAACAACGGGATACTTGATCCGATGATACTTAAACTTTGAGCAAATCCAAAGAACAGGGCCGCTCCCATGGCTCCAAGTGGATGCCATTTCCCGAAGATCAAGGCTGCAAGGGCCATGAACCCTTGTCCACTGATTGTTGCATGGCTGAAGTCTGAGGAAATCGCCTGGGCGTATACTCCCCCGCCGACACCTGCAAAAGCACCGGATATGATGACACCGATATAGCGCATTTTCGTTACATTGATCCCCATTGTGTCTGCAGCCATAGGATGTTCACCTACAGAACGCAATCTTAGACCGAACGGGGTTTTGAACATAATGAACCAGACAATGAAGGACACAAGAATCGCAACGAATGGTGGCCAGTATGTGTTAGAAAAGAAGATATCTCCGATGACCGGAATCTTGTGAAGTAAAGGAACATCGACCTTCCCAAATCCCTCAGAGATGATATCCGTTTGACCCTTTCCATAGATACGCTTGACTAAGAAAAGAGTCAAACCGACTGCCAGCAGGTTGATGGCAACCCCTGATACAACCTGATCGGCCCTGAATGTAATGGAAGCAACGGCATGCAGGATGGCCAATAGCCCCCCCATCACCATGGCCACGAGCAGTGCAACCCACGGTGTCGCTGCACCGAAAGTATCTGCAAATGCAAGGTTAAATACGATACTTGAGAATGCACCAATGACCATCAGACCTTCCAGTCCGATATTAACTACGCCTGAACGCTCTGAGAACGCCCCTCCCAAAGCAGTGAAAATAAGTGGTGTTGCCCACAGTAATGTTGATGGGATGAGGATCGTCAAGATATCAATAAAACCCACTTATTTCACCCCCTTTTTACTAAATCGTTGAATCAGATAACGAATCATATAACCGGATGCTACAAAGAAAATAATAAGGGCAATAATGATGTCGACAAGTTCATTTGGAATACCGGCATCCAGCGGCATATTCAGTGCTCCCACTTTAAGTCCACCAAATAATAATGCAGCGAATACGACTCCGATAGCCGCATTTCCTCCCAGAAGGGCTACAGCAATCCCATCGAATCCGACTCCTGTGAATCCTCCTTTGATTGAAGCATAACCAAATGTTCCGAGTCCTTCCATAGCTCCTGCAAGTCCGGCAAACGCTCCTGAGATGACCATGGACAGGATGATATTACCATTTACGTTCATACCGGCGTATTGCGAAGCATGCTGGTTGAATCCTACAGAACGAAGCTCATAACCACGCTTTGTCTTCTCAAGCAGGAACCACATTATGAATACACATGCAAGGGCGATGAAAATCCCCCAATGCAGACGGGAGTAATCTGTCAAACTTTCGAAAAAAGGTGACTTCAATGAAGCAGTATCCGCAATCATTTCTGTACGATCTTTACGGTCAGTGATGACATCACGGATAATGGCATTTGTAACGTGAAGAGCAATATAGTTCATCATGATCGTAACAATGACTTCGTGCACGCGGAACTTCGCTTTAAGAAGTCCCGGGATAAAGCCCCATAGAGCCCCTGCCAATGCTGCCGCAATGATGGCAAGAGGCAGGTGGATCAGCTTGGGTAAGTCATCAAATGCAACTCCTACCCAGACAGCTGCAAGCCATCCCACAATCAATTGACCTTCCACCCCTATGTTAAAGAGACCCGTCCTAAAGGCGAAGGCAACAGCCAGTCCTGCTAAAATATACGGTGTCACTTGACGGATCGTTTCTCCTACATAATAGATTTCCCCGAAGATGCCGTTCCATAATGCAGCGTATCCTGCAATCGGGTCATATCCACTCACCAGCATGATGATCGTTCCGACAATGATTCCTAAAAGGACTGAGATTACCGGGATTAATATATTTGTTAATCGGTTAGACATGTGATTTCCCTCCCGTTTCCTTCCTCTTCGAACCAGCCATTAATAGTCCAAGTTCTTGTTCAGTTGTTTCCCTGGGGTTAACAATCGCCACAATTTGCCCCTCGTAGATGACGGCGATACGGTCACTTACATTCATGATTTCATCGAGTTCAAATGATAGTAGAAGAACCGCTTTTCCATTATCTCTTTGTTCGATCAGACGTTTATGGATAAACTCGATCGCCCCTACATCAAGTCCCCTGGTCGGCTGAGCAGCAATCAATAAATCCGGATCCCGGTCAACCTCACGGCCGATGATTGCCTTTTGCTGATTCCCCCCGGATAAAGCACGGGCAAGGGTAAATTCTGATGGAGTCCTGACATCAAATTCCGATATCAACTTTCTTGCCTGATTGTAAATATTTTTATAACTAAGTACCCCTTTATTGGAATACGGTTTCTGATAATAAGTCTGAAGAACCATATTCTCCCCGATAGGAAAATCAAGCACGAGACCATGTTTATGCCTATCTTGAGGAATATGACCTACACCCGATTCATAGATTTTACGGGGTTTCATATTTGCTATTTCTTTGCCATTCAGTTTCACTGATCCACTGTCTATTTTATGAAGACCTGTGATGGCCTCAATCAACTCACTTTGTCCGTTGCCATCCACACCAGCTATGCCAAGGATCTCTCCTGCTTTCACCTCAAGGTTCAAGCCTTTTACAACAGGGACATTGCGCTGATCTTTCACGTTTAAATCACGGACCTCCAATACATTTTCCCCAGGTCGCGCTTCTTTCTTTTCCGTTTTGAACGTAACTTCACGTCCCACCATCAGGCTGGCAAGATGATTGGGATCCGTTTCTGAAACGTTGACCGTCCCGATCCCTTTTCCTTTCCTGATAACGGTTACATTATCACACACCTCCATAATCTCTTTAAGCTTATGAGTGATAAGGATGATTGATTTACCTTCTTTGATCAATGTTTTCATGATTTGAATGAGTTCTTTAATTTCTTGAGGTGTCAATACAGCGGTCGGTTCATCAAAGATCAGGATTTCCGCTCCACGATAAAGTGTCTTTAATATTTCCACACGCTGCTGCATACCTACTGAAATTTCAGAAATTTTAGCACTTGGATCTACTTTCAGACCATATCGTTCAGAAATATCGAGAATATCTTTTTCAGCTTTTTTAATATCAACTGTCGCACCTGACTTAGGCTCTCTTCCGAGAATGATATTTTCCGTTACAGTGAATGTATCGACGAGCATGAAATGCTGATGGACCATACCGATTCCAAGATCATTGGCTATGTTCGGATTGGTAATGTTCACTTTTTGCCCTTTCACACGGATTTCTCCCTGTTCAGGCTGGTACAAGCCGAATAGAACGTTCATTAGTGTCGACTTACCTGCTCCATTTTCACCAAGAAGCGCATGAATTTCACCTTTTTTGAGCTGGAGGGTAATGTTGTCATTTGCTACGATGCCTGGAAATTCCTTACGAATATTCAGCATCTCGATTACGTAATCCATTGCTAATCACTCCTTGCATAGACTAGGGATATTTATCTAGTAGTTAGAGGTCAGACCTTAACACGCCAGAAAAAAAGGGGTTTCCCCGAATAAAAATCTAAATGAAAGATAGAAATGTTCTATACTTCAATTAAATTTCTATTAACATATGAGTCTCTTATTTATCAGGATAAGCGGCCAGTCTTAGCTGGCCACCTGTCCCTTATGCTATTAGTTAGCTGAGAAAGCTTCCGCATCCTTGATCGTTTCAGGAACTGTCACTTCACCGCTAGTAATTTTCTCTTTCCATTCATCTACTTTTTTCATGACTTCATCTTTGTTGGAAAGTTCTGCATTTAATTCAGCAAGCCCAACGCCGTCTTCTTTAAGACCGTAAAGGATTTGTTCTCCGCCTGGGAAGTTTCCTTCTTTGGCTTTAGTGGATAGATCCACAACAGCGTTATCAACGCGCTTAAGTGCAGATGTAAGAATGATATTATGATCTCCTACTTTACCTTCTGCAGATTGATCAGAGTCAACGCCGATCGCCCAAAGTTCACGTGAAGGATCTTTTTCTTTCAAATCGCGTGCTTCTTTGAATAAACCATTACCCGTTCCACCAGCTGCGTGGAAGATTACATCTACATCTTGAGTGTACATTTTAGACGCGATTGTTTGTCCAAGTTCAGCTTTGTCGAAAGCACCTGCATAGTCTGCAACGATTTCTGCATCTGGATTGACCGCTTTAACACCAGCAATGAAACCAGAGTGGAAGCGTTCAATTACCGGAATTTCCATACCACCGATGAATCCGATTTTGTTCGTTTTAGTCGCAAGTCCTGCTGTCACTCCAGCAAGGAAAGAAGCTTCCTGCTCCTTGAACATGATGCTTGCAACGTTTGGTTGATCCACTACTGCATCAACGATTGCGAAGTGTGAATCTTTTTGTTGTTGTGCAATTTCAGTGATCGCACCTTCCATAAGGAAGCCGATACCATATACTAAGTCAAAGTCTTGACGAGCTAATTTGTTTAAGTTTGTAGCGTAGTCAGCATCAGATTGTGACTGTAAATAGTCAAATCCACCCTTACCTTTTTCCATGTCGTTTTCTTTACCAAAGGCTTTCAGGCCTTCCCAAGCAGATTGGTTGAATGATTTGTCATCCACCCCACCAACATCTGTAACCATTGCTACTGTAAATTGATCTTCTTTCTTGCCTTCACCACTAGATGCACCATCTTTGTCCTCGCTTGTTCCACAAGCACCTAATAATGTACCTGCTGCCAGAACAAATGATAACGCTAAACCGAATTTACGTTTTTTCACCTAGAGTACCCCCTATTATTGTAATAAATTAGTAGTAAGATGAATTACTGTTATACGCGCTTTCTTAATACCTGGAAGCTAAATTTGTCTGATCGGAAATAGTTTACAGAATACAGGATCGGCTCATCGTTTTCATCAAAGTGCATTTGCTTTAAAACGAGTAAAGCCGTTTCCGGTTCGCAATTTAGAATAGGGGAGATTTTATCGTGATATCCCATTGGTTCAATTTGTGCCACAGCATGGGTAATTCTCTTATTCTCCCGTTTTTCTAAAACGGTGAAAATCGAATTATCCTCATGGGTGAAATTCCTCGGCATGACTTTCTCGGGAATTTTGTCCACACAATATACAACCGGTTCCCCGTTTGCAGTTCGAACCCTTTCAATGAGGATCACGTCGTCCTCTTCATTGCAAGTAAACCTCTTCACATCATCCTCAGTAGCTTCTTGAGTTGTTGAGCTTAAGAAAATGGTCCCTGGCTCCATACCAGCCTGCTTGATCATGTTCGTTACACTGTTCAGCTGCTCAATACCCGAAGTAAAGAGCGGCTTGGCGTTTACAAATGTACCTACACCATGACGTCGTACGATGACACTTTCTTCCTCAAGAATTCTGAGAGCTTCCCTAAGAGTAGCCCTACTTACACCTAGTTGTTTGGAAAGATCGAATTCAGATGGGAGTTTTTCTTTTTCTTTGTATATTCCCGCCTCGATATCCTTCTTCAAACGGTCAATTACTTGTAAGTATAAATGCCGATTGTCTGTTTTTATTGTCACTGGAACCACCACCACATTTTCTCAAGACATCAGACCTCTGATGTATATCTTTCCTACTAATCGAAAATACTATAACACTTTTCTTTTGATAAATAAATAGCATTGTGTGATTTTGTCGAAAAAAATGATTAGAATGACAATTTAGAATCCTTTTCTGTAAAAATATTGATAAACTAGTTCAATAAATGGGCTTAAATGGTATATATTAACTACTTTTTTACAGTCAGATCGATTTCCGTTATCATTTTTTACATACTCTCAACAAAGCCATTACACTTGTAAACGCTTTTAATAGTATAACACATTCGTGGATAAACCCGTATCACTTTTATTAAAGCGTTTTCAAATGATGGATTTTCCTCCTTTCTACACAAAAAAAAGGTATGTTACCCCATCCGATATGAATAGAGTAACACACCTTTTATTATGAACTTTGCTCTTCTGATGGTTTCCCGACAAGGACGGTTCTGGGTTTACTGCCTTCATAAGGGCCTACGACTCCCCTTACTTCCATCTCATCGATTAATCTCGCGGCTCTTGTATAGCCGATCCTGAATCTTCTTTGAAGCATCGAGACGGATGCAGTTTGCATTTCCGCGATCAACTGGACGGCATCATGGTATAACTCGTCTTCCGCTTCACCTGACTTCTCATCCTCAGGCACTTCATCAGGAATCATTTCTTCCTGATATTGAGCCTTTTGTTGAGAGATGACAAAATCAACGATTTCTTCTACTTCTTCATCTGATAAAAATGCACCTTGCACCCTAGTGGGCTTGGATGCCCCAACAGGCATGAAGAGCATATCTCCCCTTCCCAGTAGCTTTTCAGCACCACCGGAATCCAGTATCGTTCTGGAATCGGTTTGGGACGATACGGCGAAGGCGATCCGTGACGGGATATTTGCTTTAATGACTCCTGTTATGACGTCTACCGATGGACGCTGCGTTGCAATGATAAGATGGATCCCGGCAGCACGTGCCATCTGTGCAAGCCTGGTGATGGCATCCTCCACGTCGCTCGAGGCTACCATCATGAGATCCGCCAGCTCGTCTACAATCACTACGATATAAGGTAGCAAAGGCTGTTTATCTTCATTTTCTATATTCTGTCTCTTAACGTAGTCATTGTAACCTTCAATATTCCTCGTTCCCGTATGAGAGAATAACTCATATCTGCGCTCCATTTCGCTTACAACTTTCTTTAATGCCTGGGAGGCTTTCTTGGCATCTGTTACGACGGGAGCCAGGAGATGTGGAACTCCATTGTATACGTTCAGTTCAACCATTTTCGGATCAATCATCATCAGCTTTACTTCATGGGGCTTTGCCCTCATGAGAATACTCGTGATGATTCCATTGATACATACACTCTTACCGCTCCCTGTTGCCCCCGCTACCAGTAAGTGAGGCATTTTATTCAGCTCAGCGAGTACCGCTTCACCGGTAATATCCCGTCCTAAGCCAATCTGCAGCTTTGCTTCCGGTTTGTTATGCTCCTTCGCTTCAAGTACCTCCCTCAGGGACACCATAGCTACTTCTGAGTTCGGAACCTCAATACCGATGGCCGATTTACCCGGTATCGGAGCTTCAATCCGAATATCTTTCGCTGCAAGGGCCAAAGCCAGATCATCACTCAGGTTGACGATCCTGCTTACTTTCACCCCTACATCTGGATGTACTTCATATTTTGTGACTGCAGGACCAAGGTGGACTTGTGTCACTTTCGCCTTTACCCCGAAGCTTTGAAATGTTCTTTCAAGCTTAGCTGCGTTGGCATGAATCAATTGATACTCGTTACTCTGATCCGTTTTTCTCGGTGTTTTTAATAAAGAGATTGAAGGAAGCTTGTAATCTTTATTTTCCACTTCCGTAAAGGTGATTGGCGGGGCTGCTTCTGCTTCACCTTCCATATCGCCCTCTTTTCCTGATTTAGAAGCCTCTTTATCGTTACTTGTCCCGGCTCCTGAAGAGGCGGGGTCTTCTTTTGAGTGTGTACCGCCATATGCACGCTCTGCGAAATTCGAGATGATCGGTTCCCGCGTTTCTTCTTCCTCGGGAAGCACTGGTGCAGCCGATTCTTCTTTTCTCAATGGTGCATCTTGCTTTTTCTTCTCTTTTACTTCTTTTTTCTTGGATTGCTCTTCTTTCCAGTCGCTCATATCCTGTTTAAATGCTGACCATTGTCCACTCATGAACGCACCAAAGCGTTTCCCTGCTCTTCCAAGTACGTCCCCAATGGATTTACCGGTGACAAGGATGATGCCGATCATAATGAAAGTTGCGCTGACGATCCTCGCTCCCTGGGAGTCAAATAGAAAGTAGGAAACCGCAAACAGGATGCTGCCGATCATTCCCCCTCCAAGATCGGACGTACTGGATTCACCGTTTACGTCCATCCAATATAAATCCCACGTATTCATGATCACACTGGGATTATCGAATGAACCGCCATTTGAAAGGAGATCAAATAATTTCACATGACTTAATAGGAGGAAACTGGCAATGATGATGTATAACCCGACAAGTCTCCTGCTGAACAACATCGGCACCTCTCGTTTAATCATCAGGTACCCCGCTACATACAGCATCCATAGAAGGGCAATCATATACCATTCTCCCAGGAAGAAACGATAAAAATAGACAAGTGCCTTTCCAACGGCTCCAAGCTCTATGATGGATATCAGGCTTAATGCGGCCAGGATCAATCCGATGATCTCATACTTGATTGTCTGTTTTAGTGCAGAGCCGGTTTGAGAGCGTTTTTTTCTTTTTTTTCGTTTTGCCAAACCATTCACCTAAATTCTGTTGAAGTCTATCTGAATTATGTACTAAAAGATGAAGAAAGGGCTGACCCTTTGGGGCAATGTATGTGCCTAAGGTGTCAAACCCTTCCCGTGTACTTTTGGTATCTACTGTCTTCTCAGTAATATTATATCATACCCACTATTTCGGGAGTATCCTCTTCTTGAATTAGTTGAGATATTCACCTGGGCAGATTTGATCATTTAAGTAATGGGCCGGATCACTGCTCATGACCCTGATGATTCGATAATTGTTTTTCTCCTGCTGCACTAGAAGGGGAACGCCTTGATAGTTTATCATCATTTGCCCGCTGAATTCACTTTCATCGGTCGGGAACACCATATCATTGGGAACCATTGTGTAGAGGATCATTGCACCAACCCCTCTTGTGAATCTGCATGCTTCTTCATCTCGATCAATTCATTGATCTTTCTGATTGCCGAACCGATGCCGCCGATCCCATCGATCAATCCGTACTCCACGGCATCATCCCCCACCACATTCGTACCTATATCCCTTGTGAGGTTCCCTTTTGCAAACATAAGGTCTTTAAAATCCTCTTCCGTGATATTACTGTGTTTGGTGACAAAGCTGACCACCCGATCCTGCATTTTATCCAGATACTCAAATGTTTGGGGCACACCTATGACTAAACCGGTTAATCGAACGGGGTGGATCGTCATGGTAGCCGTACTTGCAATGAAAGAGAAGTCGCAAGATACAGCAATTGGAACCCCGATGCTATGTCCTCCCCCAAGTACGACGGAAACAGTAGGTTTGGATAATGAGGCTATCATTTCGGAAATGGCCAGACCCGCTTCTACATCTCCCCCCACCGTATTCAGAATCACAACCAGCCCTTCGATTTTGGGATTTTGTTCAATGGCCACAAGCTGGGGGATGACATGCTCATACTTTGTTGTTTTATTCTGAGGCGGAAGCTGCATATGTCCTTCTATCTGGCCCACAATGGTGAGGCAGTGAATATTGGAGTCTTGAGAAAGTTGTGGAACATTCGTTTGACCCAGCTGTTGAATCTTTTCCATCAATCCAGACGGCTTGTCTTTCTGATCATCCTGTCCTTTGTTCGGCTCATCCTGCATATGTTCACGATTTTGTTCCATGAAAACATCTCCTTTTCATTCCCATTCTCTTGTTATTATTTTAATATGGGAGTGTTTTCATACTTTATTCTTTAAGTTCAAATAAATATGAGGCTATTTGTTCGTAACAAATAGCCTCACACTTTATACTTCCATGATGATCGGTAAAATCATTGGTCTTCTTCGAGTTTTATTAAAAAGGAAATAATTTAGTTGATCCCGGATGTCCTGCTTGATCGCTGTCCATTCAAATGATCCTTTTTGCAGATAGGAATGAACCACATCCGTCACGATTCCCCCTGCCCCTTCGATCAATTCCTCAGACTCCCTCACATACACGAATCCCCTGGAGATGATTTCAGGCCCTGAGACGATGGATTTCGATCTTCTGTTGATGGTGACGACGACGGTAAACACACCGTCTTCCGATAATAATTTACGATCACGAAGTACAATATTCCCTACGTCGCCGACACCGATTCCATCGATCAATACATTACCCGCCTGAACACGGCCGCTCATTCTCATCTTCCCATCTTTGTATTGAAGCACGTCTCCCCTATCCATGATAAAGATCTGCTTATAAGGAAGACCGGTATCATGGGCGAGCTGAGTATGAGCGACGAGCATTTTATATTCACCCTGGATGGGAATGAAGTACTTCGGTTTCATGATATTCAACATGAACTTCAAGTCTTCCTGACTCCCGTGACCTGACACATGAACTTTTTTCGACGCGGTTAACACATTTGCCCCGGCTCTATAAAGCATGTCGATCGTCCTGCCGACAATCACTTCCATGCCTGGGGAAGGTGTGGCGGTAATGAGGACCGTGTCACCCTCTTCAATGTTCACAAGACGATGGGAACGCTTTGACATCCGTTGAAGGGCTTCAAACGGTTCCCCTTGAGTGCCTGTGGCTATGATGAGGACTTCATCTTTAGGATAATTCCCCATTTCGTCAATTCCAATGATCATTTCATCCCTGACATGAAGGTATCCGAGTTTCAAGGCCACATCATAGACTCTCTTTAAGCTCTTCCCGACCACAGCCACTTTTCGATTATTCTGCTCAGCTGCATCGAACACCTGCTGAAGACGAATTAAATTCGAGGCGAAGCATGCCACGATCACTCTCCCTGAAGCTTTACGCAAGGCGTTCGTGATATGTTGTTCGATAACCGACTCTGATGTTGTAAACCCTGGTCTCTCGGCCTCTTTACTATCAGACAACAAACAAAGGACACCTTTCTCACCGATTTGTGCCATCTTGCCTAAATCCGGCCGGTAAAGATGTTTTGCCGATTGATCGAACTTGAATTCCCCTGTATGGACGATGACTCCTTCAGATGTATGTATGCACACCCCGACTGAATCAGGGATGCTGTGTGTGGTTTTAAAGAACGTAACATTCACCCCGTCAAACGTAAGATAGCTATCAGAATGAATCGTATAGAACTTCACATCATCCCTGATATGGTCATCCTTCAAACGTGCCTTTACGAGTGCATTCGTTAAGCGTGTTCCATAGACCGGAGCCTTGATCTTTGTTAATACATATGAAATCGCACCAATACTGTCTTCATGTCCATGGGTCAAGAAGATCCCTTTTACCCGTTCTTTATTTTCAATCAAATATTGAATGTCAGGAATGACGATATCGATTCCAAGCATTTCATTTTCCGGAAACATAAGTCCTGCGTCGATCACGAATATTTCATGGTCGACTTCTATCACGTACATGTTCTTGCCTATCTCTCCCACTCCCCCGAGTGGTATCACCTTAATGCTTTCATTCTTTATCTTACTCACCATTATGTCCTCCTATGCTGTTCCTTCCCCGATCTTCAATCAGTTATATTCATTATACTTGATACCATTTTGGTAGTACAACCAATTTTATCCTTCATGTTCAGGATTAGGAAAAAGACTGCAATCATTTATTCTACGTTACTATTTCGATACGCTAAGAATAAATCCTTCTTCTTTTGAATAATTGTCTTTCAAGTAACCAAACGGATTTCGCCCTGTAATAAAAAAAGACCGCGAAGGACGTATCTTCACAGTCTTAAGGATATAGTATATGCATTCAATTAAGATAACGCTTCGAGCAAGTGAGACAGTTTTGCTCTTTCTACTTCTGTTAAGGGGATCAACGGCAATCGCACAGAGCCAACGTCCAGGCCTTTCATCTGAAGGGCTGTTTTGACCGGAGTGGGATTCGGGCTGGTAAACAGGCCGTTCATGATTGGAAGGAGCTTTTGGTGCTGCTGTGCTGCATGGATGATGTTCCCTCCTAAAAAGGATGTGACCATCTCCTTCATCTCATTTCCGATGACATGGGAAGCCACTGACACAATCCCCGCCCCGCCAATGGATAATACCGGCAGGGTTAGGCCGTCATCACCACTGTACAACATAAAATCATCAGTCGTATGGGAAATGATTTCAGTCATGCTGGCCAGATCCCCACTTGCTTCTTTCACAGCAACGATGTTCCCGATCTTTGAGAGACGTATAATCGTTTCAGGTGAGACATTGACGCTTGACCTGCCCGGAATATTATACAGCATGACAGGTAAGGAAGTTGACTCTGCAATCATCTTGAAATGCTGGTACATCCCCTCCTGACTCGGCTTATTATAATAAGGCGCTACAAGCATGATGGCATCGACGCCTGCCTCCTCCGCCTTCTTTGTAAGTTCGATCGAAGCATGGGTGTTGTTGCTTCCCGTCCCGGCAATGACCGGAATTCTGCCATTCACCACTTTCACCACGTGACGGAATAGTGCAATCTTTTCTTCTTTCGTTAAGGTGGGAGACTCCCCAGTAGTGCCTGCCACTACTAATGAATCGGATCCATTCTCGATCAGATAATGGATTAATTGCGTCGTTTTAGTAAAGTCAATATTTCCTTTACGGTCAAATGGTGTAACCATCGCCGTAGAAACTCGGCCAAAATTCAATCTAGTCACTCTCCTCGTAAGTTTATCCCACTTTGAATGTAGCATTTCTTTCTTGTAATTGGAATGTATCATGAAGGGCATTGATGGCATTGATCAAGTCCATTTCCTTCACCAGAACCCAGATGGTCGTATGACTGTCTGCTGATTGAAGTATACGGATCCCTTCGTTCGACAGGGAAGAAACAATTGCAGAGGTCACTCCGGGGACACCTGTCATCCCCGCCCCCACTACTGAGATCTTAGCACACTCCGACTCTATAATGGGGTTATGCCCTATCTTACTTAAAACACTGATTGCATCATCCGCTACCGAAGAACCCACCGTGTACACGACACCTCTCGGGGAAATATTGATAAAATCTACGCTGATCCCCTCTTTCGCCATGGCTTTGAACACTTCAGCCTGAAGATTGTACTGATCTTCCTTAGCGAATACTTTAATTTGGGTGAGGTTGGATACGTGAGCGATCCCTGTTACTGGGTGGCTCCTGAACTCTTTATGGGCCCTCGTATTTTCCAGGGTCGTCACAAGAGTGCCTTCTCCAGTTGAATAGGTCGAACGAATCCGTATCGGCACATTCGAATTCATGGCAATTTCAACTGCCCTCGGATGTATGACCTTGGCTCCCTGATATGCCATATTACACACTTCGTTATATGAAACGACGGTTATCGGTCTTGCCTTGGAAGAAATGCGGGGATCCGCAGTCATGACCCCTTCCACATCTGTGAAAATATCGATGTAGTCCGCTTTTAATGCTACCCCAAGTGCAGATGCGGAGGTATCACTCCCCCCTCTGCCGATGGTTGTCACATCCCCATCCTTGGTCGCTCCCTGAAAGCCTGCCACTACGACGGCATCATGATGTTCCAGTTCCCTTACCAACCGGCTGCATTTCATCTCTATAATTTTTGCATTGTTAAAATCGTTATTCGTCCGGAACCCCGCCTGGGCTCCGGTCAGGGCTGTCGAACGGATACCATGTTCGAGGAGCATATTGGAAAAGACCAGACTCGAAATGATTTCTCCACAGGATAATAAAAGGTCCTGCTCCCGTTTACTGATTGAAGTGTTTCTGCCGCCGATTAAGGACAACAGTGAATCCGTGGCGTAGGGTTCACCTTTTCTTCCCATTGCTGAAACGACTACCACCACTTTATACCCTTTATCAATTGCTTGTTTCGTGTGGGCCATTGCCTTCAGGCGACTTGCCTCATCACGTACAGAAGTTCCACCAAATTTTTGAACGATCACTTTCATGACTACACCTCGTTGTCATATTCAAGAGGTATCTGGAAAACGATTAGTGGAATTATGCAGATTAATAGCTGAGATGATCCCTCTTCATTACTTAATTAGCCCCAGATTCATTAAACTTTCTGCGATTTGAACAGAATTCCAGGCAGCTCCCTTCAGTAAGTTGTCAGACACAACCCACATATGGAATCCCCTGTCTTCATCAAGGTCTTTACGGACGCGACCTACAAATACATCCGGCTTACCTACGGCATGAGCAGGCATCGGATAGATTTGTTCTTCAGGTACATCTTCCAGGGTTACCCCGGGTGCATCTTGAAGAAGTGCGTGGATATCTTTCACCGTAACAGAGTCCTTCTCAATTTCAATATATACACTTTCGGAGTGACCTGTTACAACCGGTAATCTGACACACGTCGCTGAAACCTTTAGAGAAGGCATATGCATGATCTTTTTCGTTTCATTGATCATTTTCATTTCTTCGAATGTGAAGCCATTGTCCTGAAATGTATCAATTTGAGGAATGGCATTATAAGCAATCTGATAATGTTTTTTGTCGCCTTTTACAGGTAACACACCCGGTTCAAATGATTCACCGGATAAAATGGCCTGTGATTGCGCGTGGAGTTCATCAATTGCCACGGCACCGGCGCCTGAAACGGCTTGATAAGTGGATACGATAACTTTCTTCAGGCCATACTGCTGGCGGATCGGTTCGAGTGCAGCAACCATTTGAATCGTCGAGCAGTTCGGATTGGCAATGATTCCATTGTGAAGCTTGATGTCCTCTTCATTCACTTCCGGGACTACAAGTGGAACATCCGGATCCATGCGATATGCACTCGTATTGTCGACTACGACCGCCCCGCGTTTTACGGCTTCAGGAGCAAGAAGTTTGGATACACTCCCACCTGCACTAAATAAAGCGATGTCAACCCCATCGAAACTTTCAGGCTTCGCTTCTTCAACCGTCCATTCTTTTCCTTTAAATATGACAGTGGAACCCGCAGAACGTGCTGATGATAGTAAAGTCAATTGTTTTATTGGAAAATCCCTTTTTTCTAATGTTTGTAGCATTTGTTGTCCTACGGCACCGGTGGCACCCACAACAGCTACATGAAATCCCGTTGTATTCAAAATCTTCTCTCCTTCCAACCATTCAATATTCTCATAGTAAAATAGGTAAGTTAATTTAGTCTATTACTATATTAAAGAATATTTTAACATAAACAATTATTCGACAATAGGATTTTTTATTGATGATTCCGGGTTCGTCTATCTTTACATGCATGAAAAGAAGGTCATCTGAATTTCCCGGGCGATGACCTTCTTCTTGAATTAATCTAAATATCTTTCGATGACGACGGGTTGAAGCTGATGTCCTTCCATCGCCGCTTCGATCGTCTCTTGAATCAATGTCATTCTGGCAACCATCGATTTTGGTTTACTTTCAGGTGCATCCTGCCCAAAGGGAATAAAATAAATATCTTTCGTTGAAATTAATCTCATCAGATTTATTCCATTTAATCCCAGAGCATCATTTGTGGAAATCCCGAGGACTACAGGGCGGTGGTTACGCAGTGTTGCTTTGGCGGCCATTAACACAGGGGAATCGGTCATTGCATTGGCAAACTTACTCATAGAATTACCCGTTAAGGGGGCAATCACCATGCAATCCAGTGGAATCTTTGGACCAAGGGGTTCTGCCTTGACGATTGAATCGATCACTTTATGACCGGTTACGTCTTCGATTCGTTTGATCCAATCTTCTCCTTTACCGAATCTTGTTTCCGTATTCATAACGGTAGATGTCACAACGGGCATGACTTCCGCTCCATTATTCACTAATCTCTCGATTTCAGGGAACACTGCATCGTAGGTACAATGAGATCCTGTGAGACCAAACCCGATACGTTTACCTTTCACACTCATGTTGAACTCTCCTTTCCTAAATCAAAATCTTCTTCTAATAATTGACAAAGAACATTCGCCAGGATCTGCCCTGCCGTTTTCGGTGCTACGATTCCTGGGAGCCCCGGGGCTAACAATGCTTTAATCCCACGTTTTTCTGCATAACGAAAATCTGTACCGCCAGGCTTTGAAGCCAAATCGATAATTAATGTATGAGCAGGCATTTTGGCTATGATGCCAGCCTTCACTATGGGCACTGGAATTGTATTAATACAAATATCACAATTCTCAACCTCTTTTTCCAAATCATCTAAGTGGAATGGCACTAACCCCATTTCGGTCACCCGGGCCAAGTGCTCACTCTTGCGCACTCCGACCTTCACCCTTCCCCCTAAATGATGAAACGTCCTGGCTACACTCATACCCACTCTGCCGAGACCCAATATCACGATGTCGGAACCGTGGATCGTAAAGTCTGTATGTTGAATAGCCATCATAATCGTTCCCTCTACTGTAGGGATGGAATTATAGATGGCAACGTCGTCTCTTTCAAACAACTGAACAAGTTTGCGGTTCGTTGAAGACATGATTTGATCCAAGTACGCATTACTAATTCCTGAATAGATCGTACAGTGCTCTGGCGTTTCAGATACAATTTCTTCCGTTAATACGATTTTTTCATTTGAAAAAATCGTATCTATTTCTCCTTGTAGATTCGTGCCGGGTACAGGTAGGATAATGGCATCCATCACTGAAAAGTCCACTTCACCCAGTTTTTCCTTCGTAGCCCCTGTAAAGGCATGATCTAGTTGTTCAAAACCTACGAGTGATATTCTGGCATCCAACTCCGTAAGCTTACGAATAATCTCAAGTTGACGAGCATCTCCGCCTAGAACTGCGATCTGCATTCCGGTCAGCATCACTGATTTCACCTACTTTTTACATAATCGCTATTCTAAATCCCTTTTCACTTCAACAGTGTATGTAGCACATACCCAATGGGTGAGAAGAAAAGCAAGTATGGACGGTTTTAGAAAAGCAGGCAAAATAAAAAACGGGTCAGGACCCGTTTTCGTATTGCTGTAGTAACCATTAGTCATCCGAAACTTCCAAAATGATCATATCTGCCCCGATTGTCCGGATCTGATGCCAGGGAACCCGGATTTCTCCCCCCTGCTTCCTCAGCCATTTCCCGGTAGGGATGATCAGCGCATTGATGCTGCCTGACTTATCATTAAATTCAAGATCTGTCTGACCCAGAATGCCAAGCCGTTCCGCTTTTTTATAATCAACGATTTCTTTCCCGCTTAACTCACTTAACCTCATGATTCTGTCCTCCTAAAAATAGCTATGTAATACAATGTATACACTGTCCACATTTTTTAGAAGAAGAACTTATCGTTCCATAAAAAAAGCAGACCTCTCTTGGTCTGCTTTTTCCGGTTATTTTTTCATATTTTGAGGCAGGTTCCCAGCCGGGCTGATGAGTGAAGAAGCATAGTCATCTGTGAAGATTTCCAAAGCGAGACGATTGACTTTATCCATGGTCACTCCATCGATTTCTTCGACGATTTCATCGAGGGTCCGGTGTCGTTTCAGCAGTAATTCATTCTTTCCGTTCCTGCTCATACGGCTATTGGTGCTTTCTAAACTCAACATAAGATTACCTTTTAATTGCTCTTTGCTGTTTTGCAATTCTTTCGAGGTAATCCCCTCTCCTTTAAGAGTTACTAGTGTACTGTCGATGGTATCGAATAATTCATCTAATTGATTGGCCCCTGTCCCTCCATAAATGGTTACCATCCCGCTGTCTTCGTAAGCAGAGTGATAGGAGAATACAGAATAAGCGAGTCCTCTCTGTTCACGAACCTCCTGGAACAGGCGGGAAGACATACTGCCACCCAATACGTTATTCAACACAATCAAGTTGTAAATGTCAGGATGACCGATTTCGAGACCATCGAAACCTAAGCATAAATGGGCCTGTTCCGTATCTTTCTTACGGGCAAGCTTATTGTAATGAAACGCAGGTTTGATCCTCTCTTCCGGACCTTTTCCGCCTTCATATGAACCGAATAACTTTTCAACCTCTTTGATGAATGTCTCGTCCACATTTCCTGCAACGGACACCACTACCTGGTCCGGTGTGTACATGTCATGCATATATTCCTTCAATTTTGACTGATTAAATGTATTCAGTGTACCTTCCGTTCCCAGGATAGGATAGCCCAGTGGATGCTCTTCATAAACTGCCTTACTAAGTAAATCATGTACTATATCGTCAGGAGTATCTTCATACATTTTTATTTCCTCATACACTACATTTTTTTCCTTATTTAACTCCTCTTCTACATATGTGGAGTTGAAGAACATATCTGAAAGTGTATGTAATGCGTAATCTGCATGATTGTCCAATACTTTTGCATAATAGCACGTATATTCCTTTGAAGTAAATGCGTTTACCTGTCCACCTATGCTGTCAAAGGACTCGGCTATTTCACGTGCAGTCTTGGTCTTTGTGCCTTTAAAAAACATATGCTCAAGAAAATGGGAGATCCCATTATTTTGTTCGGTTTCATTTCGCGAGCCTGTTCCAATCCAGACCCCTATTGCTACGGAACGAACGTGTGGAATTTCTTCCAGTACGATTCGCAATCCATTTTGACATGTATATTTCTTAATCAAGAAAGTTCCTCCTATTCATGATGTGAAGTTACTGCTTCTTCTTACTATTTCCTTGTTGTGATGAATTATCTGCCTCTTCTACGATTCTCTCTTCTTTCACTAAACTTGAAATCGTACCTAGCCTCAAATTTTTTTCTTTTATTTGAAGAATCAGTGTGTTCAATGAATTGGCTGTTGAAGCTGTAGGATGCATGAGTACAATCGCCCCTTTGTGCATTTTACCCATTACACGTTCAATTAGCACATTGGGTTGTGGTTTTTGCCAGTCAATCGTATCAACACTCCACATGATCGTCCTCATTTGCATGTCATCTGCAATTTTTACAACTTCATCCCTGTAGCTGCCGCTTGGCGGAGCAAACCACTTTACTTTTTCACCTGTGGTCACTTCAATCATTTCATTTGTTTTTTTCAATTCTTCTTTTACCTTGCTGGCTTCAAGTACCTTCATATCAGGATGGGAATATGAATGATTCCCCACCTCATGTCCCGCATCCACGATCATCTTCGCCAAATCCGGGTTATTCTTCACCCATCTCCCCTCTAGAAAGAACGTAGCATATACCTGATGCTTTTTCAAAGTTGCAAGCATATCAGGGATGTATTCATTTCCCCACGCTACATTGATTATAAAGGATACCATGGGCTTATCAGGATTCCCACGATAGACAGGAGAGGCAGGTAAATCAGGTAAATGCTTTTCAGGAGGGATTTGTTTGTAAACCAGCTTGTCTTCATCAAATGATTTTTCTTTCTTCATATTTTGTAAGGACGCCTCTACGTCTACTTTCAATCCATTATATCCAGGTGTAGCTTTCCAAACGGTATCTATCACAGCATCCTGAGCCGGTATCTCTCTTGATTTGGCTTCCTCTTTTATCATACGGGTAAGATCGTTTGTGTTGTTTCCCCCACTCACTACTACTGCCTCTTTTTTTAACCCGGTCACATACTGATCTGTTAGAGGATTCTCCACTGCTACTAAAGTCAGAATAGCAATTAGACTAATTCCAATCAAGTATTTTTTTTCCATCCCTGTCCACCTTCCTTCTCCTACAAACATATGTAAGAAAAGAACAGGGTAGAACATGCTGCATAAAGCTCGTCGAACAGATAAAAAAAGCCGTCCCGGAGGAGAGTTTGCTCCCTACAGGACAGCCTGCCAATCTTAAAAGATTAACCCTGGTTTTGTTCTTCCTTTTCACGCTGTTCTTTAAGAACTGCTTTTCGTGATAAGTTGACTCTTCCTTGGTTATCGATATCCAGAACCTTTACAAGGATTTCGTCACCGATCGCCACTACATCTTCAACCTTGCGGATACGTTCTTCTGCAAGTTCAGAAATATGAACAAGTCCATCTTTACCACTGAAGATTTCTACAAATGCACCGAATTTCTCAATTCGTTTCACTTTTCCAAGATACATTTGCCCAGCTTCGACTTCTCTTACGATATCTTCAATCGTTTTCTTAGCTACTTTATTCATCTCTTCATCAGTAGAGGAGATGAAGATCGTTCCGTCCTGCTCAATATCAATCTTAACGCCTGTTTCGTCGATGATCTTATTGATCTGCTTACCACTTGGTCCAATGACATCGCGGATTTTATCAGGATTAATATGCATGGTCAGGATCTTCGGAGCGTATTGGGACAGACTCGTTCTTGCTTCACCGATTGTTGCTAACATGCTGTCAAGAATCTGCATTCTTCCTTTTTTAGCTTGTTGAAGTGCTTCTTCAAGAATTTCACGGGATAATCCATCAATTTTGATATCCATTTGAAGAGCAGTTACACCTTTAGAAGTTCCAGCAACTTTAAAGTCCATGTCACCAAGGTGATCTTCCATTCCTTGAATATCTGTCAGGATGGAGTAATTTTCACCAGATTTGATAAGCCCCATTGCTATCCCGGCTACAGGTGCTTTAATTGGAACACCGGCGTCCATCATTGCGAGGGTACTTGCACAAATACTTGCTTGAGAAGTTGAACCGTTGGATTCGAGGACTTCTGAAACAAGACGAATGGTATAAGGGAAGTCTTTTTCATTTGGAATAATTGGATCCAGAGCCTTTTCTCCCAATGCTCCGTGTCCGATTTCACGACGACCAGGTCCTCTGATCGGTCCTGTAGAACCTACACTGAATTGAGGGAAATTATAATGGTGCATGAATCGTTTTGATTCTTCGATCCCAAGACCATCAAGCACCTGAACATCTCCTAAAGCACCCAGCGTACAAATACTTAGCGCCTGGGTTTGTCCACGTGTGAATAGTCCAGAACCATGAGTTCTTGGCAATAAACCAACCTCAGAAGACAGTGGACGGATTTCATCAACCTTACGGCCATCAGGGCGTACTTTATCTTCAGTGATCAGTCGGCGAACTTCATTTTTCACAAGCATATCCAATACCTTTTTCACTTGTTTCAAGGTAGCTTCATCAGCTTCCTTCTCTTCTTCATAAACGGCCATCACTTTATCTTTAACATTTCCAATTGCTTCTTCACGAGCATGCTTCTCTTGAACTTGAATGGCAGGAATCAATTCACTTTCACATAAGGAACGAACCTCTGCTTCAACGTCTTGATCCAATTCAACAAGTTGAATTGCAGATTTCTCTTTACCGACTTTAGCGACGATTTCTTCCTGGAAAGCAACCAGACGCTTAATCTCTTCATGACCGAACATGATCGCTTCAAGCATTGTCTCTTCCGGAACCTCATTTGCTCCCGCTTCTACCATATTGATGGCATCTTTCGTACCAGCTACAGATAAATGAATCTCACTCTTCTCCAATTGCTCAACAGAAGGGTTAATGATGAATTCTCCATCCACAAGTCCAACAATGACTCCTGCAATCGGACCTTCGAACGGAATATCTGAAACCGAAAGCGCTAATGAAGAACCAAACATAGCAGCCATTTCGGATGAACAATTTTGGTCCACACTCATCACAATGCTGATTACTTGAACTTCATTACGAAATCCATCTGCGAACAATGGTCGGATGGGACGATCTATTAAGCGGCTCGCCAGGATGGCTTTCTCACTCGGACGGCCTTCACGTTTAATGAAACCTCCAGGGATTTTACCCACTGCATATAATCTCTCTTCATAGTTAACGGTTAATGGGAAGAAATCCAAAGGTTTTGGTTCTTTCGAAGCTGTAGCACTGCTAAGTACCGCAGTATCTCCATAACGTACCATTACCGCTCCATTCGCTTGTTTGGCAAATTGGCCAACTTCGACCGTCAATTCTCTTCCGGCCCATTCGATGGAAAAGGTTTGTTTAGTTTGTTCCATAAAGTGTACCCCTCTCTTTATATATCACTAAAAGGTTCGGCCTGTACCCAACCCGGATAAACATAAAATTAATCTATATCATGCACATATGCGCTGTTATATTCGTTTATTTGAATCCCTGCTGACTATGTAAATACAGGATGTTGTATCACTGCGGATGCTTCACCAATTAAACGAGGGTCTGCTATCCACTCAGTATACATATTATGTATTTTAGACAAAAACGAGTAAAATGAATACGTTAAATGATGAAAATGTATAAAAAGAAGTGGAGGATCATACAAAGATTTCCACTTATGAAAGCTAAAGAAAAAGCGGGACATAATCCCGCTTCCTTTGTCTGTTTATCGACGTAAACCTAATTTGTTAATTAACTCACGGTAGCGTTGTACATCTTTCTTACGTAAGTAAGATAATAGATTACGACGGTGACCTACCATTTTAAGAAGACCGCGACGAGAGTGGTGATCTTTCTTGTGAACGCGTAAGTGATCGTTCAGGTTGTTAATTTCTTCAGTTAGGACAGCAATTTGAACTTCTGGAGATCCAGTATCGTTCTCATGTACTTTGTATTCACTGATAAGTTCGTTTTTACGTTCTTTAGTGATAGCCATCCTTTTCACCTCCTAGTAATTTCTTTCAAATCCCCTGTTACTGAGCAGCCGTTGGTGAATCGTGATGCCAAGCAAAGGTTCATTTCATACGATATTTAGAATACTACTCTTTTGAATAAAAATCAAGTGTAATCCTCAATTTTTCGCAAAGTAGTCTATCGCCTGGTCTTTATCTTTCTGAATTTGGGAGATTAGCTCCTCTATTCCGGAAAATTTCTGTTCGTCCCTTATTCTATCATACCATTCAATGAATACTTCCTCTCCGTAAATGGAAGTGTGGAAATCAAAAAGATGCACTTCAATTGTCAAAGAATAATCATCCGGATTTTTAAAGGTCGGCTTGTACCCGATATTGCACACACCTTCAAACCATTTATCATGAATTTTCATCCTTACCGCATACACCCCCACCTTAGGGGTCAAGTAGTCATCAGAGAGTTCGATATTTGCTGTAGGAAACCCGATTTTCCTCCCTCTTTTATCTCCGTGTATGACCGTTCCCTTCATTTTGAATGGTCTGCCAAGAAGCTTTTTCACCCTGCAAACATCGCCCTCTTTAAGGTTTTCCCTTATTAAGGAAGAACTCACTTTCAAATCCAGGTCAGCATCTGTCAGCTTCGAAACGGTCGTGGAGGCAAACATATCGCGGGAATGGAATGGCAGGGTTTCCATCGTCCCCTTCCCCAGTCTGCCATATGAATAATCATATCCTGCTACAACATGCCTAACATTAAGGCCGATAATATATTGATCCACGAAGTCCTGCGGGGTCAGATTTGCAAATTCTGACGTAAACCGGACAATGAATAAATAATCCACACCGAGTTCCTTTATGATTTCTTTCTTATCTTCCAGGGGTGTTATGTAGTGTATATGCTTGTGTTTATGACCTAATACAACGGAAGGATGAGGATCAAATGTCATCACCGCGCTGCAAACGTCCTGTTCCTTCGCTTCTTCCACTGCTGCCCTGATCACCCTTTGATGGCCTTTATGAACGCCATCGAAATAACCCAGAGCGAGTACAAGTGGTGGAAATTCATTCTTACTAATTGAATGGGGATGATGTACAGTTATTACTTTCACAGTATTTCACCTTTTTCACTAGTCGTTGAAAAGCACTTTGACAGGCTTGATGATCCCAGGCTTGTCAGGATGCCTCTGATAGATGGCGATAGCCTTACCTTTATGCTCCATCACTACGGAACCGTCCTGCCAGTCCTCAGGCTCTTCAAGGCGTGCTCCGTTCTTCACTTTCTCTGCTAATGTATCACTAATTGTCATTTTCGGCAAATGAGAAAGCCCCATTTCCAGTGGAAGGAGAAGGTTTTGTGGATCCTCATTTTGAACAAACTCTTGAATCTGTTCGAACGTGATACAATCTTCTTTTCTAAAACAGGCTGATTGTGTTCGTGTAAGGGCGGACATATGAGCTGGATACCCGAGGCCATTCCCGATTTCAACAGCAAGTGTCCTTACATAAGTCCCTTTCCCACAAACCACCTCAAAGGCGAATGAAGGGTAATCGCCGGCTAACTCATTCCACTCCTCCAGCAATTGCAGCCTGTGGATATGTACAGTCCTTGAAGGTCTGTCTATTTCTATGCCCTGTCTCGCATATTCATATAACCGCTTTCCATTTACTTTAACTGCCGAAAACATGGGGGGCGTCTGGATGATGTCTCCGGTCATGCCCTGCAGGATCCCCTCAACCTCCATTCTCGTTATGATCCGGTCCACCTTCTTTTCTTCAACCTTCTCTCCCCACGCGTCTTCTGTTGTGGTGGAATATCCGATCGTGACTTCTCCTTCATAGGTCTTTCCGGATGCTGTTATATATTCCGCTATCTTGGTTGCCCTTCCGATGCAAATAGGCAGGACACCCGAGACTTCAGGGTCCAGAGTACCGGTATGTCCGACTTTCTTTGTTCTGAGGAGTTTCCTCAACTTAAAGACACAGTCATGGGACGTCAATCCCCTGGGCTTCCATAAGGGCAGGATTCCATTCATCTATATTACCTCCAGTATGCATTGTATTTGGTCCTTTCAAGTAAAAAAAATAAGGGCTGATCCTTTGGAATAGTCCTTCCGTCCGGATCAGCCCTTTCATATTACTCTTCTGTATCTTTAGACTCTTCTGGTTCATCTTGAACTTTTCTTAATAAAGATTCAATATGGTTACCATAATCAATCGACTCATCAAACTCAAAAATAATTTCAGGTGTTTTACGCAGGCGGATTCTCTGTCCTACTTCAGAACGGATGAAACCTTTTGCCTTGGCAAGACCTTTAAGCGTGTTCTCTCTTTGGTCTTCCCCACCCAGAACGGTAATATACACTTTTGCCTGTTGTAAGTCCCCGGATACTTGTACATCCGTAACCGTTACAAAGCCAATACGTGGATCCTTTATTTTTCGTCCGATAATATCGCTGAGCTCTTTCTTCATTTGCTCGCTAACACGATTCGCACGATGGCTCATCAATATCACCTCTTATATGTCGTTAATAATTATACGTTGATATAAGGCGTTCCTTATAGTGACTCGATTTGGGTTTCCAGTCGTTCCCACTCAGGAAAAGAATCCATGAATTTCAATGCATGTTCAATCTCTCTTTCACTCGCTCCCTTGGAAGAAGCGACAGTGACGATGGCAATCCTTGTACGCTGCCATACATCCTGATGCCCGATTTCAGATACCGATACATTGAATTTTTGTTTAAGGCGTGACATGACCCTTTGCAGGACAGCCCGCTTATCTTTTAATGAGTGAGAGTCATAAATCATGCACTCACATTCAACATATGTGATCATTTACGTGTAATTTCCTCCATGATGAAGGCTTCGATGATGTCGCCTTCCTTCACATCATTGAAGTTCTTGATCGTAATACCACATTCGTAACCTTTGGCTACGTCTTTCGCATCATCCTTAAAGCGCTTAAGTGCATCGAGTTCACCTTCGAAGATAACGATACCGTCGCGGATGAGACGCACTCCGCTATTACGAGAAATCTTACCTTCTGTTACATAGCTTCCCGCAATCGTACCAACTTTAGACACTTTAAATGTTTGACGTACTTCCGCCTGACCGATGATCTTCTCTTCAAATTCTGGGTCAAGCATCCCTTGCATTGCCGCTTCAATCTCTTCCATTACCTTATAGATGATTCGGTGTAATCGAATTTCTACGCCCTCTGCTTCAGCAGTACGCTTGGCATTGACATCTGGTCGCACGTTAAAGCCGATCACAATGGCATTTGAAGCAGACGCCAGTGTAATATCAGATTCATTGATCGCCCCTACACCTGTGTGGATGATCCGGATATTAACACCTTCCACCTCAATCTTCATTAACGAAGCGGCGAGTGCTTCAACCGATCCTTGGACATCCGCTTTAAGCACAAGGTTCAGATCCTTCATTTCTCCCTGTTTCATTTGCTCGAACAGGGTCTCAAGACTTACCTTTGACTTCTCTCCACGCTGGGCTTGAAGTGCTTGGGATGCACGCGCTTCACCAACGGAACGCGCTGTTTTCTCATCTTCGAATACGACGAAACGGTCCCCAGCTTGTGGAACATCATTCAATCCCGTAATTTCTACAGGAGCAGAAGGGCCGGCCTCTTTCACACGGCGTCCAAGGTCATTGACCATAGCACGGACGCGCCCGAATGTATTACCTACTACAATTGGATCCCCTACTTTTAACGTTCCGTTTTGAACGAGTAAAGTAGCAACAGAACCGCGGCCTTTATCCAGTTGAGCTTCAATGACTGTTCCTTGGGCAAGACGATTCGGATTCGCTTTAAGCTCCTCCACTTCACTTACAAGAACGATCATTTCAAGTAAATTGTCGATTCCTTCACCAGACAATGCGGATAATGGTACGAAGATTGTGTCTCCACCCCATGCTTCAGGAACCAATTCATACTCTGTCAGCTCCTGCATTACACGATCTGGGTTGGCAGCTTCTTTATCCATTTTATTCACAGCAATGATGATCGGTACTTCTGCTGCTTTCGCATGATTGATTGCTTCAACCGTTTGAGGCATAACACCGTCATCTGCAGCTACTACAATGATTGCAATGTCCGTCACTTTTGCACCGCGCGCACGCATAGTCGTGAAGGCAGCATGCCCCGGAGTATCAAGGAATGTGATTTTCTTTCCGTCTACATCTACTTGATAAGCACCGATATGCTGGGTGATCCCGCCTGCTTCCCCTGCTGTGACTTTCGTGTTACGGATGGAGTCAAGAAGCGTTGTTTTACCATGATCGACGTGACCCATGATGGTTACGACAGATGGGCGTTCTTCGGCTTGCTCTTTTGTATCTTCAGTGAAATATACTTCAAGATCGGTCGCGTCCACCTTGATCTCTTCTTCCACTTCTACTCCGTATTCCCCTGCAATCAATTCGATCGAGTCTTTATCCAGTTCCTGATTGATGGTTGCCATGACACCAAGCATGAATAGTTTTTTTATGATTTCAGATGGTTCTTTATGAAGCTTTTTGGCAAGTTCTGAAACTGTCAGTGATTCTGAGAATGTGATCTTAGATGGAAGCTCTTTTTTCTTAGCAGGCGTTTGCTGTTGAGGAGCCTGTTTGAAATTTTTGTTCTGCTTATTTTGTTTGTTGTTTCTGTTTTTGTTGTTGTTATTATTATTATTGAAGACCTTTTTCTCCTTTGATTGGTTTTGTTGATCGTGTTTTTTTCCTTCACGACTTTTCGGTGCTGTCTTTACTTTTTCCTTGTTTGGAGCTTCGTCTGACTTGGATGCACTTGATTTAGATTCATTAGCGGCTTTATTCCCTTGCCCTTTTGAATCAGCTTTGTACATCGAGTCCAATTTTGTTACCGCGTCATCTTCTATAGTTGCCATATGGTTTGATACCTCAATATTCAGTTGCTTTAATTTTTCGATCACATCTTTACTTGAAACATTGTATTTCTTTGCATATTCATATACACGCATCTTGCTCATATGTTCACCCCCACTGAGATTCAATCGAGCAGTTCGGATAATTTTTTGGCAAAGCCGGCATCCATTACGGCGACGACTACCCTTGCCTCTTTTCCAATGGCTTGACCTACGTCATACCTGTTTTCCACTAAGCATACCGGGACATTATACGATTTACATTTGTCCGTAATTTTCTTGTTTGTATTAGCAGAAGCATCTTTGGAAAGAATGACAAGTTTCGCTCGTCCACTGCGAACTTCTTTAATAACAAGCTCTTCACCTGAAATAATCTTACGTGCCCGATTTGCCAATCCTAAAAGTGACATCCAACGATTCTGATTCATACGCTAAACGTTACTCCTTCTCTACAAGGCTAATCAATTCATCGTAAAGAGATTCATCTATTTTCGCTTGTAATTGATTGGCTAAAGTATTTTTCTTTTTGGCTAATAAAATGACGTCTTTATCCTTTGAGAGATAGGCTCCACGTCCTGATTTCTTACCAGTAGGATCGATGGAAACCTCCCCTTCTTTAGACCTGACAATACGTATCATTTCTTTTTTTGGCTTCATTTCACCCGTTGCCACGCATTTGCGCAAGGGAATCTTCTTGTTTAAACCCATCTTGCCCACCTCTTAATCTTGATTTTCGAAATCAATATCTAAAGGCTCGTTGTCATACTCGTCCTCTTCATCCTGAGGCAAAAAGGCCTCTTCCCGAGGATATAAACCCAATTCGCGTGCATCTGTTTCGCTCTTGATATCAATCTTCCAGTTTGTCAATTTAGCTGCAAGACGAGCGTTTTGACCACGTTTACCGATTGCGAGTGACAGTTGATAGTCAGGAACCACGACTCTGGTTGCTTTATCTTCTTCGTTCACCTGTACATCCAGTACTTTAGAAGGACTCAAAGCATTGGCGACGAAAGTCACGGGATCTTCAGACCACTGGACGATATCGATCTTTTCACCTTTCAGTTCGTTCACGATCGCCTGTACACGGGCACCTTTAGTTCCCACACAAGCACCTACGGGATCCACTTCAGGGTTTTCTGCGTGAACCGAAATTTTAGAACGGTCTCCGGCTTCGCGGGCAACAGATTTGATTTCTACCGTTCCGTCAAAGATTTCAGGAACCTCGATTTCAAATAGTCGCTTTAATAGACCAGGGTGTGTTCGTGAAACAAAGATTTGAGGACCTTTTGTCGTCTTTTCTACCTTCGTGATGAACACCTTGATCCGGTCATGAGGTTTGTATGTTTCGTTAGGCATTTGCTCGCTCACCGGTAAGAGGGCTTCAATCTTCCCTAAAGCCACATAGATGAACCGATTGTCCTGACGTTGAACGATACCTGTCATGATGTCTTCTTCCCGGTCCACAAATTCGGAATAGATAATTCCTCTCTCTGCTTCCCTCACTCGCTGGGTCACAACCTGTTTAGCCGTTTGAGCAGCGATGCGCCCGAAATCTTTAGGAGTAACTTCAAGTTCAACAACGTCTCCCACTTCGTAGCTTGGGTTGATTTCCCCGGCGTCTTCAACCGAGATCTCAAGACGGGAATCGAACACTTCATCCACGACTTCCTTACGGGCGAAGACTCTCATCGTACCCGTATCAAGGTTAAGGTCTACACGGACATTTTGTGCCTGGTTGAAATTTCGTTTATAAGCTGACACAAGTGCCGCTTCAATGGCTTCAATGATGACATCTCTGGCAATGCCTTTTTCTTTCTCTAAAACAGTAAGAGCATCTAATAACTGAGTGCTCATGGTGGTTTCATCCCCCTTTATAGTGCGGTTAGTTCCTATGAAAATGTAACAGCCAATCGCGCAATGGCTATCTTATCTGTTGGAATTTCAACCTTCTTTTTTCGAGTCTTAATGGTTACTTCTAATGATAATAGGTCTGAAGTATAGGAAAGAAGTGTTCCTTCGAATGCTTTTTCGCCGTTCATTGGCTCATATGTTTTAACATATACATTTTTGCCGATGGCTTTTTCGAAGTCCCTGTCTTTCTTTAAAGGACGTTCAGCACCCGGTGAAGAAACTTCTAAAAAGTAATTATGAGGAATTGGGTCAATTTCATCTAACTTTTCACTAAGTCTTTCACTTACTATTCCGCATTCTTCAATGTCAACACCGGAATCCTTGTCGATGAATATGCGAAGAAACCAATTGGATCCTTCTTTAACATATTCCATATCAATGAGTTCCAAAGACATGTCATCTAAGATTGGTGTAACAATTTCTTCTACTAGTGTTGTTATTTTGCTCATACTTACCTCCTGGTCTATATGAAAATCGTGCACCAAGACTAGAAATGATAGTTCAAAAATCTCCATGTAATAACGAAAGAGTGGGGTGCGACCCCACTCTTCTACCTTTAGAGCTATCTTTAGTATTTCCAATAAAAATATACCATAATCAACATGTTTATGCAAACAATTCCCATGGTATCAGTCTTAGAACAGGGATAATTGGTTCTTATCCGGCAAAGCTTCCAGGCATCCGTGATTATCCAGATACTCGATAATGGTCTTGGACACGCGGCCTCTTTGCTGAAGATCCTCTTTAGATAGAAATTCCCCATCCTGCCTTGCGTTTACAATATTGATGGCAGCATTGGTTCCAAGTCCGGGTATGGAGTTGAATGGGGGAATCAAAGTATCTCCATCGATCACAAATTCAGCAGCCGCTGAACGGTACAGATCAACTTTCTGGAACTTATAGCCTCTCTCGCACATTTCAAGTGCCAACTCCAGAACCGTTAACGTATTCTTTTCTTTCGGTGATGCGTCCAGGCCTTTACTATTGATCTCCTCGATTTTGGCTCTTACAGCCTGTGATCCTCTTACCATCGCTTCGATATCAAAATCTTCCGCCCGGACGGTAAAATAAGCGGCATAGTAAAGTAGTGCATGATGCACCTTAAAGTACGCAATACGAACAGCCATTAATACATAAGCGGCAGCATGGGCTTTCGGGAACATATACTTAATCTTCAGGCAGGAATCAATATACCAATCCGGTACCCCGTTCTTCTTCATTTCTTCTACCCATTCTTCCTGAAGACCTTTTCCTTTACGGACAAATTCCATGATCTTAAAGGCAAGTGAAGGTTCGAGTCCCTGATAGATCAGGTATACCATAATATCATCACGGCACCCGATCACTTCGCTCAGATTACAAATGTTGTTATGAATGAGCTCTTGTGCATTCCCGAGCCATACGTCGGTACCGTGTGAAAGCCCTGAAATTTGGACCAGCTCGGAGAACGTTGTCGGCTTTGTATCTTCAAGCATCTGACGGACGAATCTCGTACCGAATTCAGGGATCCCGAGTGTACCCGTCTTACACATGATTTGATCTTCTGTTACACCCAGGGATTCTGTACCGCTGAAGATTTTCATCACTTCAGGGTCATCGGTGGGAATCGTCTTGGGATCGATTCCGGATAAATCTTGAAGCATACGGATGACAGTCGGGTCATCGTGTCCCAGGATATCCAGTTTCAAGAGATTATCATGTATGGAATGGAAATCAAAATGCGTCGTTTTCCATTCGGAATTCGAATCGTCAGCGGGAAATTGGATAGGTGAGAAATCAAAGATATCCATATAATCAGGGACAACGATGATTCCTCCGGGATGCTGCCCGGTTGTTCTCTTGACACCGGTACATCCACTTACCAAACGGTCAATTTCCGCTCCACGGATCTGAAGCTGATGATCATTCGCGTATCCTTTTACATAACCGTAGGCGGTCTTTTCCGCCACTGTCCCAATCGTACCTGCCCGATATACATTGTCTTCCCCGAAAAGAACCTTTGTATAGTTATGAGCGTTCGGCTGATATTCACCCGAGAAGTTCAGATCGATATCCGGAACCTTGTCTCCTTTGAACCCCAGGAAGGTTTCAAACGGTATATCATGTCCGTCTTTCTTATAAGGGACACCGCAATCCGGGCAGTCCTTATTAGGCAGGTCGAAACCCGACCCGACTGATCCATCATCAAAGAACTCCGATTTTTTGCAGGTCGGACAGACGTAATGAGGAGGCAGTGGATTTACTTCCGTGATCTCCGTCATTGTCGCTACGAAAGAAGAACCGACCGACCCCCGTGAACCAACCAGATAACCATCGTCCAACGATTTCTTAACCAGCTTATGAGAGATTAAATAGATGACCGCGAAACCGTGTCCGATGATACTCTTCAACTCTTTTTCAATTCTGGCTTCGACAATTTCCGGAAGGACTTCGCCATAAATGCTTTTCGCCATGGCATAACTCATCCTGCGCATTTCCTCGTCGGCACCTTCGATTTTCGGTGTATATAGATCGTCCCTGATCGGCTTAATGACATCTACCATATCGGCAATCTTATTCGAATTATCCACTACGATCTCTTTAGCCGTTTCTTTACCAAGGAAAGAGAAAGCATCCAGCATTTCATTCGTTGTTCTAAAATGAACATCAGGAAGTTCATGACGATTCAACGGATTGGCTCCACCTTGTGACCCCACGAGGATCTTACGGTATATTTTATCCGTTTCATTTAAATAATGAACGTTGCCAGTCGCTACAACAGGCTTATCCAGTTTCCTTCCCAACTCAACGATATTTTGGATGATATCTTCCAGGTTCTTCTGGCTTTGAACGAGATCTAATTCAATCAAATGCTGGTACACTTCTTTAGGGTGAACTTCCAGATAATCGTAGAAATGGGCCTTCTCCTCCACCTCTTCTTTTCCTTTCTGCATCATCCCTTCGAATACTTCTCCTTTGTCACAGCCTGAACCTACCAGGATTCCCGCACGGTACTTTTGCAGTTGGGAGCGGGGGATCCTTGGTACCCGGAAGAAATAATTCATGTGAGAAATGGAAACAAGCTTATAAAGGTTTTTCAATCCTTCTTCCGTCTGGGCGATCAACGTACAGTGATATGGCCTTGAACGTTTATACGCATCGCCTTTCCCCATATAATCATTGAATTGATTATGATTAGTGATTCCTTTTTCGACTGCATCTTTCAGCATTTTCAAAAGGAGATACCCAGTGGTTTCGGCATCATAGATGGCTCGGTGATGCTGGGTCAATTCAATATCGAATTTTTTTGCCAGTGTATTCAGACGGTGATTCTTAAATTGCGGATAAAGCAGTCTTGCAAGTTCCAATGTATCTATGACGGGATTGGAAGCTTTTTCAATACCGGCTTTTTGATACCCAGCATTCAAGAACCCCATATCAAAGGATGCATTATGAGCGACCAGAATATCATCCCCGACCCATTTATGATATCTGAGGAGGACATCATTTATCTCTGGTGCAGTCTGTACCATGTCATCGGTAATGCCCGTCAACTCAATCGTCGTGGCAGATAGCGGATGATGAGGGTTCGCAAATGACTCGAATTTATCAATGACCTCGCCATCTTTAATTTTCACCGCCGCGAGTTCAATGATGGTGTCGTATACTGCGGAAAGCCCGGTCGTTTCAACGTCAAAAACTATATATGTGCTGTCTTCGAGGGGGAGATCGCGATCATTATAGGCTATCGGGACCCCATCATCCACAAGATTGGCTTCCACACCATATAAAAGTTTAATATCATTTTTCTTACTTGCGTTATATGCTTCCGGGAAGGATTGTGCAACAGCATGATCTGTGATTGCAACCGCTTTATGGCCCCATTTTTTCGCTTGGGCCACAAGGCTTGCAACGGAAGAGACGGCATCCATTTGGCTCATTGGAGTATGCATGTGAAGCTCTACTCTTTTTTCATCTGCCGGAGCAGTATCGAGTCTAAGGACCGGCTTGATTTCATTCACATCATTGGCGATCATCACAAGGTCCCGTACAAATGTATCGTTTTGTATGCTTCCACGGCAGCGGACCCACATACCTTTCTTCATGTTGTTCATGACAGCTGCGTCCTCTTTATCCCTCGAGAACATCTTGACCAAAATCGAGCTCGAGTAATCGGTCACCTTAAATGTAAGCAAGGTGCGTCCGCTCCTGAGTTCTCTAGTCTCACAATCGAACACATAACCCTCAATGGCGATACGACGCTCTTCGTCATAAATTTCTTCGATTTTACGGAAGTCAGCATCGTCTTTGATTGTAAGGCCAAGCATGAATGGGCCACTCGGTGCATCGCTTGGACCCTCTTTTTCTGCTTTTTCCATTTCGATTAGTGCCTGTTTTGCTCTTTCCTGATCCTCTTTAAGCTTTTCTTCCAGAAATTTCTCATATTCATTGCTTTGTTCTTCTACTTGACTTACCTCAGCATCCAGAACAAATTTAGGAAAACCGAAATTTTCGAACGTGGAGGTGATCATATCTCCGTATTTTCTTTTGAGCTGTGTTGCTTCTGTGTCATTTGAAGCCTGAACAATGATTTTGTTTCCATGGATCTTCGGCTTTTGAGTATTTAATAATTTTAAAAGAGGAGGTGATATCCCTTGGATTTCTTTCACACAATCCTGCCAGTAATCCAAAATATGCTGATCCGTTACATTGGGATTCAACACCTTGATCGAATAGCCTACATTGGCAATATGTTTAAAGGACGTCTGCAGTGCAATGGAAAATTTGCTCCACACGTTACAAGGGATGATTTCCTCAAACGTAAAGTAAAAATGCCATTTCCTTTCTTTGCGGTACACTGCCAATTTCTCAATTTCAGCATGGCTGAAGTACTTTACAAATGCATCCTCTGTTAAGCCTAACTGTTGCAGCAGCAATTGAAACCTTTCCCTTTTGCCCAGGGGCTTTTCTCCCATATTCCTTTCCCCCATTTCCACTCTTGAATCATTTTGTTTACAGAATAAAAAGGGCTGACAGCAAAAGGATGGCCTCCTTTAAAGTCGAGCCCTTTTAGATTTAAGAAAGTGTCTTGAATAGTTCTTGCAGCTTGGAGAGAAGTTCATCTTTATGAACCTCTAGCACATCGCCGGTTTTTCTAACTTTCACTTCTACGATTCCTTCTCCGGCTTTCTTCCCGACCGTTACGCGGATCGGAAGGCCGATCAAGTCTGAATCGGCAAACTTCACTCCCGGACGTTCAGCTCGATCATCCATTAATACATCATATCTGTTTTCTTTAAATATGTCATATAGTTCGTTTGAGAGGGTTGCCTGTGCTTCATCCTTCATATTAATGGGAATTAAATGAAGGTCGTATGGAGTCAGATCCGTTGGCCATAAAAGACCCCTGTCATCGTTGAATTGTTCAGCAACAGCAGCTAAGGTACGGGAGACTCCTATACCGTAACAGCCCATGATAACGGATTGTGACCTGCCGTTTTCATCAAGGAATGAGCTTCCCAAAGCATCGGAATACCTGGTTCCAAGTTTGAAAACATGTCCCACTTCTATTCCCTTTGCGAATATGATCGTTCCCTTTCCGTCAGGAGAAGGATCCCCTTCCTGAATGAAACGCAGGTCTGCATATTGGGATACCTCGAAATCACGTTCAGGATTCACGTTTCTGAAATGATAGCCTGATTCATTTGCTCCCGTAACACCATTACGAATGTATTTGACCGCCTGATCAGCTACAATCTTCACTTTTAAAGAGCAGGGACCGATCGATCCTATTTCGCAACCGGTGACCTCTTTCGTTTCTTCAGCTGAAGCAAGCTCGACCACACCTGCATTTAAAAGATTCTTCACTTTAATATCATTGATTTCGTGATCACCGCGGGATAATACCAAAACAAACTCATCATCCACTTTAAATAAAAGAGACTTAATACATTGATCCTTCTCTACGGATAAGAAAGAGGATACTTCTTCAATGGACTTGACGTCAGGTGTTGATACCTTTTCCATTGAAAGCATCTCTTCGGTTGATTCGGTGTAGGCATCCACCACTTCAGCCATCTCGATATTGGCTGCATAATCAGATGAATCAGAATAAGCGATTGTATCTTCACCAACCTCTGATAACACCATGAATTCATGTGTATCTTTACCGCCCATAGCACCGGAATCAGCAATGACTGCCCTGAAATTCAAACCGCATCGACTGAAAATGTTGGAATAGGCTTTAAATAATGCATTATACGTCTCGTCAAGGCTTTCAAATGAAGAATGGAAAGAGTACGCATCCTTCATGATGAACTCCCTTCCCCTCAATAGTCCAAAGCGGGGACGTTTCTC
Organism: Rossellomorea vietnamensis; assembly: GCF_001305855.1. Classification (GTDB taxonomy): domain Bacteria; phylum Bacillota; class Bacilli; order Bacillales; family Bacillaceae_B; genus Rossellomorea; species Rossellomorea vietnamensis_A. Next base: position 53,494 of record NZ_LIXZ01000001.1, read on the forward strand.
ATCACGGAATTTCGTTTGGATCTGGTACATGGTGAGGGGCAGGCGCTTGTACGATTTAATTTCATCCCTCACTAAGCTGGTTATGACTTCCTCATGGGTTGCTCCAAGGGCAAATTCACGTTCATGACGGTCATTCATTCGCATCAATTCAGGTCCGTACGTCCCCCAGCGGCCTGATTCCTTCCAAAGTTCAGAAGGTTGAAGGGCAGGCATAAGCAATTCAACAGCCCCTGCTGCATCCAATTCCTCACGGATGATTTCTTCTACTTTTTTCAACACTTTGTTTCCCAGTGGCAGAAAGCTATAAATCCCGCTGGCATTTTGTCTGATGAATCCCGCTCGCAAGAGAAGCTGATGACTTTTAATTTCTGCATCAGCAGGTGTTTCTCTTAGTGTCGGGATGAATGTATTTTGTTGCTTCATTTACTAGCACCTCATACCATATTAATTATTTATGTAGTGTAAGATTTTCCTTCTCACTATTTTAACTTAAAAGAACAGGCAGTAACACCCTCATTTTTTGATTACAAAGGGAGAATCTGCCTGTTTTGTTTCATTCGTTGAATTCTAAAGGAAAAATCTTTGTATGTCATTCCAAGTGACGACGAGCATGAGTACCATGAGAAGGGCGAATCCGACGAAGTGGACCATTCCTTCCATTTGACGATCTACAGGTTTTCCTCTGACCGCTTCTACGGCAAAGAATAGAAGTCTGCCTCCATCAAGGGCCGGGATCGGTAATAAATTCATGATTCCCAGGTTGATGCTAAGGATGGCAGCCCATCTCATCAGATAGTATATTCCGGATTTTGCCACTACGTCTGTCGATTGATAGATTCCCACAGGTCCTGATAAGGCATCGATGGAGAATTCCCCAGACACGAGCTTTCCTAACAGTACAAAAATCATTTTAGTCCATTCATAGGTTTGCTGGGCACTGTTGGAGACCACCTTGAGTGGTGACTTCTCTACGGGACTGTGAACGCCGATGATCCCGATCTCTTTCCCTTCGATTTCCTGAGGCTTCGGGGTGACAGGGATTTCAGCATTTGAACCATCCCGGTCAACATTGAACCGAAGTTCATCTCCCGGATGTTCCTGAATAATCGTAACAATATCTTCCCAAGTGGAAATTTCTTTCCCGTCGATACTCATGACGATGTCATTCTTTTGAAGGCCTGCCTCTTTCGCTGCCCCATCTTCAGTCAATTCCCCAAGCACCGGGTCGTTTGTTGGTACACCCTGTAGTAGACCGACCAGGATAAAGATAAAGAAGGCCAAAATGAAATTAAATAATGGTCCGGCAAAGATGGCCAATGCCCTTTGGGGAAGGGTCTTGGAAGCGAACTGTCGATCCCATGGGGCGATTTGCGTTTCCACACCATCTTCAATGAATACCGCATCTCGTGAAATCGGGAAGGTTTTCAATTCTTCCTCGTCTTCCTCGTATCCACGGATATGCAGTCTATGTTCGAGATCCGCTTCTTCCACTTCGATGACACGAATATTAGGATAGCGATCTTTATTATTCATGACGATTTTAACGATCTTTTCATCCTGATCGAGTACAAGCCCCACACGATGACCAGCCTTGAGCTCCACCATTTCCGGATCTTCTCCGGCCATCCGTACAAAGCCCCCCAGAGGCAGTAACCGAATGGTGTAGGTTGTTTCATCCTTTTTATAAGAAAATATTTTAGGACCAAACCCTATGGCAAATTCACGGCATAGGATCCCTGCACGTTTAGCGAAGATTAAATGCCCAAGTTCATGAAAAAATACTAAAGCCCCAAAAATAACAATAAAGGCAATCACCGTTTGCAAATATAAAACCACCTTTTTTATAACCTGTTGGTAACAGATTTAAATGTTAAAGTATCCCGCAAAAAACATGTCCACTATCATTCTACGTAACAGTCTGTGTAAACATGCTAAAGACCCTTGCCTACAACCAACTTGAAACGAGTCGACGGGTCTCGAGATCGATTTCATGGATGGTTTCAAGATCAGGTCTATGTATTACCTGATGGGCATTCATAGCCTTTTCAATATATGTTTCTATGTCGAGGAAAGATATTTTATTATCCAGGAACAACGCTACGCTTGCTTCATTTGCGGCATTCAGAACCGTCGTCATACTTCCGCCGATCCTTCCCGCTTCGTATGCAAAAGCAAGGCACCGGAAACGATTTAAATCCATTTGTTCAAAATGGAGTTTCCCTATTTCTACAAGGTCCAGCCTTTTCCCAGGTCTTTGAAGCCGGTCAGGATAGGTAAGGGCGTATTGAATGGGAACACGCATATCCGGTGTACCCAGTTGGGCCATGACAGATGAGTCATGAAATTGAATCATCGAGTGTATGATGCTTTCCCTGTGTTGCACAACGTCTATCCGCTCGTATGGGATGTCGAACAACCAATGAGCCTCAATGACCTCCAGGCCTTTATTCATCATGGAGGCCGAGTCGATGGTTATCTTAGCCCCCATAGACCAATTTGGATGATTCAACGCTTCATGAACCGTGACACCGACCAATTCTTCCCTCGTACGATCTCTGAAACTACCTCCAGATGCCGTAATGATTAACTTCTCTATGTTCTTTTCCCGCTCTCCCTGAAGAGCCTGGAAGATAGCGGAATGTTCACTATCCACTGGCAGCAGGGACGTCCCCTTGGCCTTTGCTGCTTCCATAACTAGATGACCAGCTGTTACCAGGGTCTCTTTGTTGGCAATCGCAATCGTTTTCCCAGCCTCGATTGCTTGAAGGGTAGGATATAATCCTACGCTCCCAAGTACCGCATTCACAAGGATATCGGCATCCTGGTGACACGCTACCTCCACTAATCCTTCTTCTCCATGAAGGACTTTTATAGATGAGGGAAATTCCCTTGACAATGTTTCAGCATCTTCTCTGCGCTGTACAGATACGAGCCTGGGGTTGAATTCAGTGATCATCTTCCTGGCTTCTTCTATATTTTTGCCGACAGACATGGCTGTCAGTCCAAATTCTTCAGGATGTTCCCTGATGATATCCAGGGTTTGTGTCCCAATGGACCCTGTAGCACCCATTAAGCTGATTTTCTTCAACAACTACACTCCTCCCGATTCCAACCTACCTCCCCTTAAGTCCACGTTATAACAGAAAGTGAAGAAGGGGTAAAACAAATAACAAGCTGTCGAAACGATCCAGCATACCACCATGTCCCGGTAGTAAATGTCCTGAATCCTTTACTTTGTAATGCCTTTTGAGAGCAGACTCCACTAAGTCCCCCACTTGTCCAAAAATAGATAGAATCGCTGTCACGATCACTAGTTTCGGGATGGACATCTCAAGGTCGGTGGAAAACGTCATGATGACGCCCACGATGACAGCACAGATGATGCCACCAACAAAACCTTCAACGGTCTTATTCGGGCTGATTTCTGGCCAGAGTTTCTTTTTTCCCATTGCCCTGCCAATGAAATAAGCACCCGAGTCGGTTGCCCAAATGATAAATAAGGCATAAAAAACAAACTGCACGCCTTCCAGACGGATTTCCATGAAATAATAGAAACCGATCCCTACATATAAAACGCTTAAAAGTGAAAACGCCACATCATCAAAATTGAAACGATTCTTGGTGGCCACTGTATACGTTAAAAATAATAACACGGCAAGAAAGGCAAGCTCAATTTTGGAGTAACCGAAATCTGTAATGATCCCGATCGTTTCCGTCGGAATGAGGAACACCCACAAAAGAGCAAGGGATAATAAGCCCGGAATGCTGAAAACCCAACGCCCCCTCATCTTTAAAGCTTCGTATAAACTTATGGAAGCAATCAGATACATTAAGATGATGAATGGCGTTTCCCCAAAAATGATGATTGGTAAAAATATTGCTGCTGCTACCACTGCTGTAATAATTCTTTGTTTCATTAGGATTCCTCGCTTTGTAACCCACCAAATCTTCTTGAACGACCTTGATATGCCTCGATGGCCTCAACTAAATGTTCCTTACCAAAATCCGGCCACAGTACATCCGTAAAAAAGAACTCCGTATAAGCCAATTGCCAAAGCATAAAGTTACTTAAACGGATTTCTCCACTCGTTCGAATAAGCAGGTCTGGATCTTTTAAATCTTTCGTCATCAAATAACTTGAAAACAGTTCTTCATTTAAATCACTCTCATCTAGTATTCCATTCTGGACATCTTTTAAGACATGCTTCATAGAATCGATGATTTCTGACCGGCTGCCATAGTTCAAAGCAAAGTTCAGGATTAGCCCGTCATTGTGCTTTGTTGCTTCCATGGCCTTTTTAACGGCTGTCCTCGTGTGGACAGGCAGGGCATCCGGAGAGCCCATCATCTTCACTTGCACATTTTCTTCAACTAATTCGGGAAGAAACGTCCCAAGAAATTCCTCTGGCAATTTCATAAGGAACTCGACTTCCATTTTAGGGCGTTTCCAATTCTCTGTAGAAAAAGCATATAAGGTTAAAGCTTCGAGTCCCAGTTCATTTGCCAATTTGGTAATCTTGCGGACACACTTCATGCCTTCATGGTGTCCTGCCACCCTTGGCAACGCCCTTTTTTTGGCCCATCGTCCATTACCATCCATAATGATCGCTATATGACCCGGAATCGGGTGTTTTAATAATTCCTGAAATCGATCATCCACTTCCTCGGAAGTTTGCTGTCGTTTCCATTGTTTAAGCTTGTTTAGCATAAAAATCCTCCACCAACAATCCAAAAAATATTTACCTTTACTATCATATCAAAAAACAAGGAAGATATCTTTAAGAAAATAGATTATGTATGTTCATAAAAATAGTAGAACGTTTTGTCAGGATCGTCCGCCCAATCACGACCGTAACAAAACGCTCAACCCAGAGAAAAGGAAAGCTATGTCGATTATTTTTGGCTCTGCTCTAAAAAAGGGACCGGCCCATAAGGAATATGAGTTCACTTACAGGACAGCCCCTAATGATTCGTTTATGAAAGATTACACTTCCAGCATCTCTTGTTCTTTATCTTTTGCGATGTTATCAATTTTGACGATACTTTCATCTGTCGCTTTTTGAACATCATCAGAGTAACCATGAAGATCATCTTCAGTGATGTCACCGTTCTTTTCTTTTTTCTTCAATTCATCGTTAGCATCACGGCGAATATTACGGATGGCGACCTTTGCATCTTCCGCTTCTTTTTTCACAAGCTTCACAAGTTCCTTGCGTCGCTCTTCCGTTAAAGCAGGAACGACGATACGGATGATGTTTCCATCACTTGTAGGTGTAATGCCGAGATCCGACTTCATGATTGCCTTCTCAATGTCACCTAAAGCTGATTTGTCATAAGGCTGTATGACTAGCATACGGGCTTCAGGAATAGAGATTCCGGCTAATTGATTGACCGGTGTCGGTGCACCATAGTAATCGACCGAGATCTTATCAAGCAGGGAAGCATTTGCTCTTCCTGCACGGATGCTTGCTAACTCACGTGAAAATGTTTGAATGGCCTTTGTCATTCTTTCTTTTGCATTTGTTATGATCGTGTTTGGCATTATGATTTCCCCCTTACGATTGTACCAATATTTTCACCAGTGATGGCTCTCTTGATATTTCCATTCTCCATAATTGAGAATACAATAAGCGGAATATCATTGTCCATACATAGAGAAGACGCTGTTGAATCCATTACGGCCAAGCCTTCCTTCAGAACATCTAAATAAGATAGTTCTTCATATTTAACAGCGGTTTCGTCCTTCTTAGGATCTGCTGAGTATACTCCATCTACGTTGTTCTTAGCCATAAGAATCACTTCTGCTTCGATTTCCGCCGCTCGGAGCGCAGCTGTAGTATCCGTTGAGAAGTATGGATTACCTGTACCTGCCGCAAAGATTACAACCCGTTTCTTCTCTAAATGACGGATGGCTCTGCGTCTAATATATGGCTCTGCCACTTGGCGCATATCAATGGATGTTTGAACCCTTGTTTCGATGCCTTGCTGTTCAAGACTGTCTTGAAGAGCCAAAGAGTTCATGACGGTCGCAAGCATCCCCATATAATCTGCAGATGCACGATCCATTCCCATTTCACTACCTATTTTACCACGCCAGATATTTCCTCCGCCAACGACAACTGCTACTTCTACATCAAGTTCAGCAATTTCTTTTACTTCTTCTGCTACATTTTTAATGACAGAAGGATTAATTCCGAAGCCATCATCACCGGCTAATGCTTCTCCACTAAGTTTAAGAACGACACGTTTGTATTTTGGAACGCTCATGGGAACCTCCATAAAATAGAATTTTTCTTGAAAAATAGGGAACACACTAGGTGTTCCCTACTAAATAATGTTCAACTTTAGCTGATCTTATTTGTTAACTTGATTCATTACTTCTTCAGCGAAGTTTTCTTGACGCTTCTCAAGACCTTCTCCTACTTCGTAACGAGTGAAATCAGTTAAAGTAGCTTTGTTTGCTTCAAGGTATTGACGAACTTTCTGGTCTGGATTCTTAACGAATGTTTGATCCAGGATGCAGATATCCTCAAAGTACTTACCAAGGCGGCCTTCCACCATTTTTTCAACGATGTTTTCAGGCTTTCCTTCGTTCAGTGCTTGTTGTTTAAGTACTTCACGCTCACGTTCTACTTCTTCAGCAGAAACCTGATCACGGGAAACATACTTAGGATTCAATGCTGCAGCATGCATGGCAACATCTTTCGCTACACTTGCGTCAGTTGTACCTTCCACTACTGTAAGAACAGCAATGCGGCCACCCATATGCAGGTATTCACCGAACGCAGCGTTATCATCTTTCGTACGGATTTCAAAACGGCGAAGAGTGATTTTCTCCCCGATTTTTGCGATTGCAGCGTTGATGAATTCATTTACAGTTGAACCATTTGTCATTTTTTGCTCAAGAGCTTCTTCAACAGATGCCGGCTTGTTAGCAAGAAGATGATCAGATAGTTCTTTAACAAGGTTTTGGAAGTTTTCGTTTTTCGCAACGAAATCTGTTTCTGCGTTCACTTCAAGAATGATTGCAGTGTTTCCTTCGCTTGCAATGTAAGTAGTTCCTTCAGCCGCGATACGGTCCGCTTTTTTAGCTGCTTTCGCGATTCCTTTTTCACGTAGGAAGTCAATTGCTTTGTCCATGTCTCCGCCAGTTTCTGTTAACGCTTTTTTACAATCCATCATTCCAGCGCCAGTTTTCTCACGAAGTTCTTTAACCATTTGTGCAGTAATTGCCATAGTGGGTTTCCTCCTTAGTTTGACTATGTAGACATCAGGGACCTATTGGTATGAGTCATAAATGTACAACACTCTAATTGAGTGCAGTAGATGTGAATATTCTTTAAAAAAAGGTGATAAGGGTAAGCCCTCTTATCACCTTTCGTTGATTACTCAGCTGCTACAGCTGCTTCTTCACCTTGCTTAGCTTCTAAAATAGCATCCGCCATTTTACCTGTTAGAAGCTTGACCGCGCGGATCGCATCATCATTCGCAGGAATGACAACATCGATTTCATCCGGATCACAGTTTGTATCAACGATACCCACGATAGGGATATGAAGTTTACGAGCTTCTGCTACTGCGATACGCTCTTTACGAGGGTCGATGATGAATAATGCATCAGGTAGCGTGTTCATATCTTTGATTCCGCCTAAGAATTTAACTAAGCGCTCATGTTCTTTTTTAAGTTGTACAACTTCTTTCTTCGGAAGTACTTCAAACGTACCGTCTTCTTCCATCTTTTCGATGTTTTTAAGGCGTGTAATACGCTTTTGGATTGTTTCGAAGTTTGTAAGTGTTCCACCTAACCAACGTTGGTTGATGTAGTACATACCTGCACGTTCTGCTTCTTCTTTAACAGACTCCTGTGCTTGTTTCTTTGTTCCTACAAAAAGAACTTTACCGCCGTTACCAGCTAGTTCTTTCACGAAGTTATAAGCTTCTTCAACCTTTTTAACTGTTTTTTGAAGGTCGATGATGTAGATGCCGTTACGCTCAGTGAAGATGTATCTCTTCATTTTTGGGTTCCAACGGCGAGTTTGGTGTCCGAAATGTACACCAGCTTCAAGCAATTGTTTCATAGAAATTACTGACATGTGTGTTTCCTCCTAAATGGTTTTGTTTTTCTCCTCCGTTTCCGTCATCTGGAAAGTAGAAACTATTATATAGAATAGCACCATCTACCCCACTCGGGAAACGTGTGTAATCACACCATGAATACTATAGCATACCTATCCCTGCCAAGCAAGGACTTCCTATATAATTTGACGAAATTTCAGGAGGAGCTCGATTTCTGTTTGGCCTTTCCCAAGAGATTCAGCGATTTCTTCAATCGACATCCCTTTTTCCCTTAAAGTCAATACTTGTTTAATGAATGGGTCTTGTTCGGATTCTTGGGATTGTTCATCGGGATCCTTTCCATGGTCTTTCATCTGCTTATAAGCTTGTGAAGCGCGCTTATACCCGGTACCCGTCCATTTTGTGACCTTTTCAGAAGGCACGAGATCTTCTTGTTCATTTTCTTCGCTGTGAAGGACGGTTTCTTTGTCGTTACGGACTTGTGTACTGAAATTCCGCATGAATTCATCATTTTCTTCTTTCATTTCAATCAGATAAGCTGAAATGATATCTTCCATTTCAACAATAATCTTCTTTTGCTCTTTTTCCATGTTTACAAAACGGTTTTGCCTGGAGTATAAAATGACGATCGAAAGCAGGGAAACGATATTTAGAAGAAAAGATATAAAAAGTAGAAATGTAAACATGTCATCACCCTATTTTGTTTGATTTTACTACTGATTTTACTACTGATTTTCCTGCCAAGTAAAAGGACTGTTCCCGAACGCGCATATTGCAGGGACAGTCCATCAGTGTGTATTGTTTTTGGGTTATTTTCCCCCACATTTTTTACAGCATTTATGAGCTCAGTAGATTTCGTAATTTGAAAATGGATTTTGAATGTATCTGTGAAATCCTGGATGTAGACAAGCTCATGACTTCCCCGATTTCTGTCAGCGTCAGTTCTTCCTTATAGAATAAACTTAACACAAGCTGCTCTTTCTCTGAAAGGGTCAAGATCGTTTTCTCTAATTCATTCAGTTTTTCACCCTTTAATACTTCGTCTTCAGGTGAAATCGTTTTATGATCTTTAATGGAATAGTTTTGAGATTCGTGATCGTCATCAGTCAATTGCTCATCCATGGAAAGGACATTGGCAAAGAAATGCTCATTTGTGGTCTGGTATACTTCCTCAGGCGTCATCTCCAATGAAGCAGCTACTTCCTCTGCAGTAACGTGGCGCAAAAGCGTTTGTTCAAGTTCCACAGTCCTGGCCTCGATCTTCTTTGCCCGGTCCCTTGTAGACCGGGGAAGCCAGTCTTCTTTTCTCAGCCCGTCAAGGATGGCCCCCCTGACCCGGAACGACGCATATGTATCAAACTTCAAATCTCTTGTGGGATCAAACTTCTGAAGTGCATCCAATAACCCCATCAAACCAAGACTCTTAATATCTTCTCTCGAGACGTTCCTTGGCAGGCCAACGGAAATTCGCTGCACATGATACGACACAAGTGGCATATACTTTTTCACTAACATATCTCCGGCTTCTGTATCACGACTGTTAATCCATTTCTCCCAATATTGTTGTTCATCTGTTCGAGTGAATTGTTGAGACATAAGAATCCTCCTTGCTGTCTAATTCCTTCATAGAAATGCGTAGTGATTGATTTTACTTAAAGAGAATGAATGACTTCACAATTCCTTGGTACCTTCATTTACCGTACGTACCTGAAGAACCCCGGTGGATGTGAAGAATTCGATCGTTCTTCCTTTGTTACCCCCTAAATCCTCAGAAACCACCGGCACGCCATGCTTCGAAAGGGCAACTTTTACAGCTTCTGCGTTTCTTGGGCCGATCCTCATGACGTCACTCTTCGATTGGAACTGAAACATTTGGGCACCGCCGGCCATCTTGCACCGAAGTCTTTTCATGCTTGCCCCCCGGTTTCTTAGTTGACCTATGAGTTCTTCGATTCCTGTGTCGGCGTATTTGGCTGGATTCGGTTTTGCTTCATTTCCGTTCGAGGAGTGAGGGAGCATCACATGAACCATTCCGGCCAATTTGAGAAGCTCATCATATATAACGACCCCGACGCACGAACCAAGGCCCGAGGTGCGGATCGAGCCTTCGCCCTCGACAATATTCATATCCGCAATTCCGACCTTTACAACGGTGCTGGTACCCATCATAGGCTTACACCCAATGATTGAAAAATAATTTCGAAGGATTCGGGATCCGGCAGGAGGAAGAAGTGACCCTTCACGCTTTCCGACTCCTCCACTTCCTCTTCCTTCAGTGCAGTGTCTATGACGATTGCATAATCGCTCACCTGTGATATTTCCAGTAATCCACAACCAATGATCGCACCTGCCATATCAACGGATAAAGCAGGAACGGATGGGAGAAGCTTAAGATTTGTAAAGTCAGACAGGGAAGATAAATACGAACCCGAAAGAATATTCCCCAATTCCTGCATGGCAGATAGCCCCAGTTCTGAATACGGGGGATCATTGAACGAGAAGGAGCGATCCTGGATCATGCTTCGGATATACATGGACGCCTGTTCAAGCGGCAATAGGAAGAACATGCTCCCCGGTGCCTCCCCTTCAATCCGTAAGAATACGCTTACGACCACATTGTCAGGCCCTCCTGCCATTTCCATCATTTCATCAAATGAAACGACTTGAACGCTCGGTACTTTCATATCAATCTTTTTATCAAGCAGGGTAGAAAGGGCAGTCGCAGCATGCCCCGCCCCTATATTACCGATTTCTTTCAATATATCTAAATGCATCGATGTTATCTTTTTTTCATAGCCCAAACGACTCTCTCCCCTTAGATGGATTGAAGTATTTTATCTAAATGGAGAACAATCAGAAGACGTTTGTCTTGCTTTACGACTCCACCGATGTACTCAGCTTCTACGACTCCCACAACTTCCGGGGATGGTTCAATCGATTCTCTGGAAACATCCAAAACATCATTGGCAGCATCCACAATCAGACCTACTTCTTTGTCCTCTAATCCTGCAATGATCACACGTGTACTGTCAGTCGGCTCTGAAACCGGTAAATCGAATCTGCTCCTCAAGTCGATGATCGGTGTCACAACACCGCGCAAGTTGATCACACCTTTTACATAGGAGGCGGTTCTCGGAACTCTTGTAATATGTTCGAGCTTCTCGATGGATCGTACCTGGTGCACTGGAATGGCGTATTCCTTATCCACCAATTGAAATACGATAAGCTTTAGATCTTCCACTGCATCTATAATTTCACTCATTACCTTTACCTCCTATTTTATTAACGCATTGCAATCAACAATCAGCGCTACTTGCCCATCTCCTAAAATGGTCGCACCAGAGATCGCAAATACATCGTTTAAATAATTCCCTAAGGATTTCAATACAACTTCCTGCTGACCAATAAAGGAATCGACGACTAACCCGGCCATTTTTTCGCCTTTTCGTACAATGACAACAGAATACAATTCTTCCTCCTTGGAATGTTTCGGTACTTCAAATACATCCTCGAGGAACAACAATGGCACAACTTTCCCTCTGAAATCAATCACTCTCTGATTATGAGCTTTCATGATTTCTTCCTTTTTCACAATTGCCGTTTCAATAATGGAAGAAAGAGGTATGGCATACTTTTCTTCTTGTATTTCTACGAGCATGACCGAAATTATCGATAAGGTGAGTGGTAATTGGATAGAAAACAATGACCCCTGCCCTTCCGTGGAATCAATCGTAATGGAACCACCAAGAGACTCAATCGTCGCTTTTACTACATCCAGTCCGACCCCTCTACCGGAGATATCCGAAATTTGTTCGGCTGTCGAGAATCCTGAAGCAAGTATCAGTTCGTAGATTTGACGGTCGGTTAATGTATGAGCGGCTTCATCTGTGACGATTCCTTTCTGAATCGCTTTCTCGAGGACCCTCGCTTTGTTGATGCCTGCTCCATCGTCTTCAAGTTCGATAAAGACATGATTTCCACTATGATATGCTTTCAGCTTGACGGTTCCCTGTTCCGGCTTCCCATTTTCCAACCGGAGTTCCGGCATTTCAATCCCATGATCCAACGCGTTCCGTATTAAATGAACAAGAGGATCACCTATTTCATCTATCACCGTTCGATCAAGTTCCGTTTCTGCACCGATGATTTCTAATTCGATTTTTTTATTCAAATCCCGTGCAAGCTGTCTGACCATTCGTGGAAAGCGATTAAATACGGTTTCAACAGGAACCATACGCATATTGAGGATGATATTTTGCAAATCCCCTGATATTCTTGTCATTCTTTCCACTGTTTCATTTAACTCAGGATTATTTAAATCCTTGGAAATTTGTTCTAATCTTCCTCTATCAATGACTAGCTCCTCAAAAAGGTTCATAAGGACATCCAGTCGTTCTATGTTGACTCGAATCGTTTTATTGGAAGGATTCGAATGCTTCGTCACGTTTCCGGCGGGTTTAGAAGTCTCCTGTTCTTTTACTTCCACTTCTTTCTGGGGCTTTGCAATATTGGCAACCTCTGCTTGATTCTGGTTCTGTAGATGCATGCTCGTGAGTTCCACAACAGAGACTTCGTCCACTTCAGAAACTTTACGTACGGCACTCTCTATATGAACGGCCTCTTCTTTAGACACAACGGCAATAACGAAGGAATGGTCGAATTGCTCCTCCTCAAGCTGATCTACTGTCGGAAGGGATTTAATGACTTCACCTAATTTCCCCAGCACTTCAAAGACCATATACACCCTGGCAGCTTTAAGCAGGCAATCCTCCCTGAGTGAAACGGAAATTTCAAAGCAACGGAATCCTTGTTCATGGGATTGTTGTATAACCGTTTGCTCAAAGGCTTCATATTGCATGGATAATGTCTGCTTTTCAGTCGTTTCCGCAGTTGCAGCGACCTCACTGTCAACAAGTGCTGTATGTAGACTTTCCCCTTTTTCTATGGCCTCAAGCATCGCTACGACTTCAGTGACATCCCGCTTTCCATCTCCTCCATCGGCAATGGAGAACACCATGGCTTCAAGATCATCGACGGATTTAAACACAACATCCAATATTTCAGGTGATACTTTTATTTTTTCATTCCGGATTGCATCAAGAACGTTTTCCATTTTATGGGTAAGATTTGCTAAATCCTCATATCCCATCGTGGCAGACATCCCTTTAAGGGTATGAGCAGATCGAAAGATTTCATTGACAATCGTGAGATCTTCCGGATTTTTCTCCAATTCAAGCAATTGCTCATTGCAGGTTTGCAGATTTTCTTTACTTTCTTCTATAAATACTTCTAAGTATTGACTCAGCTCCATGTGCTCCACACCTCTCTACACCATGTACGTCATAATTGATCGAGGAATATCCCCGATTTGTTCCACCCTGTCCACTAACTGTGTAGCGATAGCCGATTTTGGCATCCCGAACACAATACAAGTCTCTCTTGATTCTGCGATAGCTTTTACTTCGCCTTGCTCTTTAAGCTTGATCAGTCCTTGTGAACCATCAGCACCCATCCCGGTCAAAACCACAGCAATTTTGGCATAGTGTCGAAGCAGGCTAGCCGACTCAAACAATATGTCAACCGAAGGTCTATGACCATTTCTCGGTTCCTCTTTCGAAAGTTGAATCGTTAATTGCCCGCCAGTTTCTACCACCTTTGTATGTACACCACCCGGGGCAATGTAGGCCGTTCCTTTTGTGAGAATTTCACCGTGTTCGGCTTCCTTCACATTTATGGAGGCTTGACCATCCAACCGGTTGGCGAGTGATCTTGTAAATCCAGGCGGCATATGCTGAACGATAACGATTGGCGCATCCAGCTGACAGGGTAACCCTGTTAATACGTTTTGTAAGGCTCGGGGACCACCCGTCGATGTTCCTATCAGTATCACTTTAGGGGATTTCACGCCCCATGTAGGTTCCATCGGCAATGGTTCTTTCATTTCTAGTGAGCCGATTTCTGGGGCATTTGCTGTTTTCCTCTGAAACGTCCTGGTTATTTTACTCACATTCACATTGCTTGCAGCCACTACTTTTTCCACCATTTCATCTTGAATCTTATGAAGATCCAAAGAAATGGTCCCCGATGGTTTCGCAACGAAATCAACTGCTCCAAGCTCCATGGCTTTAACCGTCTCCTCCGCCCCTTCTATTGTCGTTGAAGAAAGCATGACGACTGGGACAGGGCACTCCGCCATAATCCTCTTTAACGCCTCTATCCCATTCATTTTCGGCATTTCTACATCAAGGGTTACGACATCGGGTCGAAGCCGTTTAATCTTGGCAATCGCGTCTTCACCATTCCTTGCAATCCCTATCACTTCTAGCTGTTTGGTGCTCGTTAAAAATTCACTGATAAGTTTTCTCATAAATGCTGAATCATCTACAACTAGAACCTGTTTCATTCAGGGCTTTTACCTCCCAAAAAATAATTTTCGAAATGTCCTAACAAACCCTGTCCCTTTACGACCCCTGGACTCCTTCGTACCTGTCAGGCGATGAACCATCGTATGCAGGCTCAGCGTCATGGCTGATGCAGGATAACCTACAACGATCGGTGTTTGATGAATGACGGCCTTCCTGACAGCTGAATCTTCTGGAAGTACCCCCAGTGATACGATTTCCTTGTGAAGGAACTTCCTCACTGTTTCTTGTAATCTAGTAATGGTCTGAAGTCCTTCATTCTTGAATTCCGCCCGATTACATAAGAGATAGAAAGGTTTTTCCCCATCCCTCAGGTAGATATATTTCATCATAGAATAGGCGTCGGTAATGGATGTGGGTTCAGGAGTGGTGACAACAATGATTTCATCGATGGCGAGGAGAAATTCAAGTGTTTCCTTCGTAGCACCTGCCCCCATATCGAATAGAATATAATCATACTTATGGATGGCGTATTCCATTACTTCGAAAAAGCGTTCCATTTGCTTATCTTTCCACTCCACAATATCCTTTAGGCCATTACCCCCACTTATGTATGAGATGCCATGAATATTTTCACATATAATGGTGTCGATATCTAGTTCTTTTTCCTCAATATAATCCATGATGGAGTAGGAATGATGACTTCCAAGTAAAATATGAATGTTCCCCATCCCTATATCCATATCGAATAATAGAACCTTCTTATTCTCTTTACCAAGCAGGATGGAGAGGTTAGTAGATATATTCGATTTACCGACCCCTCCCTTTCCACTTACGATTGCAATCGTTTTAGCAGGTTCAGAATCGGACAGGAGCATTTTCCTCCTCAGATTATATGCTTGATCTTTCATAGCTGAATCCTTTCATGAGCATACTTACGATTTCATCCTCTTCCACCTCGGTAATATCCTCAGGGACATCCTGACCATTCGTTACGTAGGCAGCACCGATCTTCGCTTCTGATATCATATTGATCATGGAACCGTAACTTGATGTCTCGTCTGATTTAGTAAAGATAAAACGATCAATATCGATAGAAGAAAATTGAGAAATGATTTCCCTCATGTCCCGCTCTTTACTTGTCAATGATAGAACCAGATAGGTTTCCATATGTTGATCGAAATCGATGATCTTTTGCAAATCCTCTACATATTTTCTTTCCCTGAAATTACGGCCAGCTGTATCAATGAATACATGATCGTAGTCCACGAACTTCTCGATTGCTTTTTTAAAGTCCTCCATTTTATACACCACTTCAACAGGGACATTCAGGAGGCCTGCATAGGTTTTCAATTGTTCAATCGCTGCGATCCGATATGTGTCAGTCGTGATAAAGGCTATTTTCATGCGTTTCTCTATCACAGCTTCAGCGGCCATTTTGGCTAGGGTCGTCGTTTTACCGACACCCGTAGGACCAATGACATTGATATATTTTCGGCTATAACTTATTCCACCAAAGGTGATTTCTTTTAAATATAGATGAAAAAAACGTTTCACTTCTTTATGAGCCCATTCATCCTTATTGACGGCTTGAACCGATTCACTTGTGATTTTCTCTTCCATCGCATCGCCCAATTGAAACAGCGTGGAGTCACTAACGTCCTGTTTCTTAAGGTGAAGCAGAACTTCCTTTACATCATCACTGAATTTTTCAAAATGATCCCTGGATTTCATGGAAGAAATCATCTGCTTTAATTCCTTTAATTCTACTTCTACCAATCGATTGGAATCATGCTCAGTCTTCTGTTCTTTTTCCAAGGCTGGTTGAATGACCGATGTTGAAGCTCGCTTCGTTTTCACCCGGCTGATTTCCAGTTTTTCATTTTCGACCTCCGGATCAATGGCCGCGATTACCTGAATCACTTTTTTCTTGAACAATCCGATAAAGCCACCTGTGTATGAGACTTTGGAATTTAGTATGACTGCATCATCACCCAGTTCAGCCCTTACCTTCTTCATTGCTTCATTCATGGATGGAGCTGTGTACTTCTTTACTTTCATCCTACATTCACCACCCCTAAACTTTGTACTTCTACATTTGCCTCTAATTCGTTATACGAAATGATAGGCACCTGAGGAAAATATCTTTCCGTTAATTGTCTTACATACATTCTCACAGCAGGAGAACAAAGAATGACGGGTGATTCCTCCATAAGGGAAAGCTGTTCCACTTGAGAGGCGACAGCTTCCAGAATGCCCTGCGAGTCATTGGGATCCATGGATAAATAGTTGCCATGCTCCGTTTGCTGAATCGCATCGGCAATCATTTTCTCCACCTTGCCGCTCATGGTGACCACCTTTAATGAAGCGTCCCCTTGCACATATTGATTCGTAATTTGCCTTGCTAGTGACTGTCTTACATACTCTGCTAACAGATCTGTATCGGAACTCATCTTCCCGTAATCGGCAAGTGTTTCAAAGATGATCGGTAAATTCCGGATGGAAACATTTTCTTTCAATAGCTTGGAAAGTACCTTTTGCACTTCTCCTACAGACAATGGATTCGGGGTCACTTCCTCAACAAGGATCGGATAAGATTCCTGCAGATGATCAATGAGCTGCTTCGTTTCCTGTCTTCCCAGAAGTTCGTGTGCATTATTCTTAATCATCTCCGTGATGTGAGTTGACACCACTGATGGAGGATCTACTACTGTGTATCCAAATATTTCAGCCTGCTCTTTCATATCTTCAGATATCCATTTAGCCGGAAGGCCGAAAGACGGCTCGATCGTATCGATCCCTTCAATGGAGTCATCTTCCACTCCCGGACTCATCGCCAGATAGTGATCTAAGAGGAGTTCCCCCCGAGCCATTTCATTTCCTTTGATTTTCAACCGGTATTCGTTCGGCTGAAGCTGAATATTATCCCGGATCCTCACAACAGGGATGACGAGGCCAAGCTCAATGGCCAATTGACGTCTGATCATCACGATCCTGTCAAGAAGATCTCCCCCCTGGTTTGTATCTGCAAGTGGAATCAATCCGTATCCGAATTCAAATTCAATCGGATCGACATTAAGGAGGTTTACGACGCTTTCAGGACTCTTCATTTCGTCCTGCTCCACCTCTTCCTCCAATTCCATCATGTCTGTTTCACTTTCTTTAGGCGACCTTGACAACATATAACCACCGATCCCGAGTAGGGCTGCTACCGGTATCGTCAATATATCGTTGATTGGCGTTGCTACGCCGAGCATGAAAATGGTGAACCCGGATACATAGAGCATGACAGGATAAGCCAGGAGCTGATTCATGATATCCTGCCCCAGGTTCCCTTCAGATGCAGCCCTGGTCACGACGATACCTGTTGCTGTGGATATTAATAGAGCCGGGATTTGACTGACGATTCCGTCGCCGACTGTCAGAAGTGAGTAACGGGTTGCTGCCTCTGCGATAGGAAGCCCTTGTTGGGTCATTCCGATGATGATCCCGAATATCAGGTTGATCAAGACGATGACGATCCCTGCGATGGCATCACCCTTTACAAATTTAGATGCTCCGTCCATGGCCCCATAGAAATCCGCTTCTCTTCCTACTTTTTCACGCCGGTTTCTTGCATCGTGTTCAGAGATCATCCCGGCATTTAAATCAGCATCGATACTCATTTGTTTCCCGGGCATGGCATCGAGTGTAAAACGTGCTGCAACCTCTGATACACGTTCAGAACCTTTCGTAATGACAATGAATTGTATGACGATCAATATGATGAATACAACAAGTCCAACAAGGATATTCCCACCTACAACGAATGTTCCAAAGGTTTCCACAACGTCCCCCGCTTCACCCTTACTAAGGATCGATCTCGTTGTGGAAACATTTAGACCCAATCTGAAAAGCGTCAATAATAATAATAGGGAAGGAAATATAGAAAACTGTAACGGTTCATTCATATTCATGGAGATTAGGAGGACAAGTAATGCAAGTGAAATATTCATGATGATCAATAAACTCAATAACCAGGATGGGAATGGAATAATAAGCATGGCAACGATTAGTATGACACTTGCTAAAACAGATAAATCTCTTGCTGACATTGTTTCTCTCCTAACTGCTTACATCTGGTTTTTGATTCGGTAAACATAAGCCAAAATTTCTGCTACTGCCTTGAAAAACTCTTCAGGTACGCTATCGCCGATTTCTGCCGAGTCGTAAAGCGAACGGGCAAGCGGCCGGTTCTCTACCATTACGACGTCATTTTCACTAGCGATGTATTTTATTTTCTGTGCCAGGTAATCAACACCCTTTGCCACGACATACGGGGCATCCATTTTATCCTCATCATATTTAAGGGCAATGGCAAAGTGAGTGGGATTGGTGATCACTACATCTGCCTCGGGAACTTCCTGCATCATTCGCCGCATGGCCATCTCCCGCTGTCTTTGCTTAATTTTGGATTTGATGAGGGGGTCACCTTCAACGTTTTTATGTTCGTCTTTCAGGTCCTGTTTTGACATCCTTATGTTCTTCTCAAAATCGTATTTCTGATAAAGATAATCAAAAAGAGATAAGAATAATAACGCAAGCGATGCTGCAATCCCCATTTGGATTGTCAGGCTTGCCATGGTCGTCAGTGAGACTCCCACCGATTTAAAGGACAGACTCAACACCCGGTCGATATTCATCCATAGAATGACAAACGTAATGGACCCTACAAATGAAATTTTCAGGATCGATTTTAATAATTCGACAATGGCACGAAGGGAGAATATCCGCTTAAATCCTTTGATGGGGTCGATCTTCTCCAATTTAGGCTGTATAGGCTCTGTTGTGAACATGACACCCACTTGTATATAATTGGAGATTAAGCCGGCAACGAGGGCGACTAGCATGATAGGGCCAAGCAGCAGGGCAATCTCTTTCATCAGGTCCATGGTGATGACTTGAACGGTATTTTCCGTAAGGTCCATGAGCATGTATTCCTGAAACGTTTGATGAAACAAATCAAATACGATGTCCCCTATATAGGAAGCACTGAAGGTCAGAAATAAAAAGACCGCTAGAAGGATGATGGCCGTATTGACATCCTGACTTTTCGCTGTTTGACCTTTTTTTCTCGCGTCATCCCTTTTTTTGGGAGTTGCTTTCTCTGTCTTTTCCCCACTGAAATACTGTAGGTCTAATGATAGCCACTGCAATTTATGTGCCTCCAATAATTTTCATTAAATCCCTCATGGTCACAAACATCATTTCAAACAATTTCTGCATGACCGTAAATGTGACCCCCATGACTATAAATAATACGATGAAGGCTACCCCGATTTTTATGGGAAACCCAACAACAAATATATTTAACTGGGGTACGGTCCTCGCTACGATGCCTAATGCCACATCGACAAGGAAAAGAGTCGCAACGACGGGAATGGACATCTGAAAAGCGATGATGAACATGGAATTAAAGGATGTAATGACATACTCGATTAAGTTCTCATTTCCAAACGGAATCCAAGGAGAATCGATCGGAATCAATTGATAACTGTAAAAAATCCCATCGAGCAGTAAATGATGACCATTAAGGGCGAGCAATAACAAAAGGGCGAATGTATATAAATATTGTCCCGTCAAAGGACTTTGGGCTCCGGTTTGAGGATCGATCACGTTCGCAATGGCAAATCCCATTTGAAAATCAATGAAGCCCCCAGCTATTTGAATAGCCGTTACAATCATGTAAGCAACAAAACCGATCAAAAGACCGATCATGGCTTCTTTCATGATCAAAAGAAAGTATTGGCCGTTGATTTCAAATGCCTTTGAGTCGATCGTATAGTACATGACCCATGATAGTACCACTGAAAAGGCGATTCGATGCTGTGCAGGTATATTTCGATATGAAAACAGCGGCATTGTGACAAAAAATGCCGAAACCCTCACAAAAACGAGTAGATATACCGATAGTATAGGTACGAGCTCTTCCATTCTACTACCCTACGAACCTTGTTAAATCTGAAAAAATCTGCGAAGTATACGTCACAAGCTTCGTTAACATCCAAGGCCCGAAGAAAACGATGCCGATCAGCACGGCAACGATTTTCGGAATGAAGGCAAGTGTCTGTTCTTGAATTTGGGTTGTCGCTTGAAAGATACTGACAATCAACCCGACAACCAGGGCCAGTAGCAGTAATGGACCTGATACGACGAGAGTAACGTAGATACCCCTCTCTGCTATGGCAATTACGGATTCAGCATTCATTGTAACCCACCTACTTAAAAGCTTTGTAAAAGAGATTTTATTACTAAATACCAGCCATCCACTAAAACAAATAGTAAAATTTTGAACGGCAATGAAATCATGACAGGCGGAAGCATCATCATACCCATCGACATCAAGACACTTGCAACGACCATATCGATGACCAAAAATGGTATGAAAATCATAAATCCTATCTGAAAAGCCGTCTTGATTTCACTCAATGCGAATGCCGGCACTAAGGAAGTGAGAGGAATATCTTTCACTGATTCGGGACGTTCAGCCCCTGAATATTCCAGAAATAATTCCAAATCCTTTTGTCTCGTCTGCTTACTCATAAATTCCTTAAAAGGAATCGAAGCCTTCGTGTATGCTTCTTCCAGATTGATCTCTTCGTTAAAAAGAGGTGTCAATGCTTCATCATTCACCTCTTGGAAAGTAGGAGCCATAATAAAGAAAGTAAGAAATAAGGAAAGTCCGATCAGTACCTGATTCGGTGGCATTTGCTGAGTGGCAAGGGACGTACGGACGAAGGACAGGACGATCATGATCCGGGTAAAGGATGTCATTAATATCAGAATACTGGGTGCAAGTGATAGGACGGTAAATAGTAACAGCAGCTTTACACTTGTGGATACATCATCTGCTGAGCTACTATTGAAAAACTCCATGAATTCATTCATCTGACTGTTTCCCCTTATTCTTTAACTCCCTGAGCATCTTTTTTCTTCCCTTGTTCATTTCCTCAAGTTGTAATTTTAACTGTGCTTGAAATGAACTGTCCGTTTTATTCGGCGAAGACCCCTTGACTCTGTTCATCAAGTTTGAAACGGCAGATTTAGCATCGGGATATTGGGATTCCTCATAATAGGAAAGAATCTCTTCTTTTTCTTTTTCATCCCTTACCTCTTTCAAAAGCTGAATATCTTCACCCACACCCAAGACCAGAACCTGCTTGCCTACCTTTACTATCTGTACTGAACGGTTCCCCCCAAGTGGGGTCCCGCCTAAATGATTGATTAATTTGGTTTGTTGAAACGATCTTCCTTTTTGATTAATGAACTTTAATAAAAAATATATAAGTGCCACTACAAAGATAAGGGCAACGATCATCTTAAGGTAATCTACAAACGTAACGGAAGTGGCTAGTCCTGATTCAGAACCTTCCACTCCATCCGTTTGCTGCCCCTCGCATGTATCTGGATGCTCTATGCAGTCTTTCACATTATTCACTTCAGCAAATGCTGTAATATCCCCGACAGCTGCCGTGAAGACGACAAGCAATATTGCAAATAGAATTTGAAACTTTTTCAATACATGCACCTTCTTATTAACTGTTAGCTTAACGCTTTCTGGATCGCTTCGATTACACGATCGGCCTGGAACGGCTTTACGATAAAGTCCTTCGCACCAGCTTGAATCGCATCGATGACCATAGCTTGTTGGCCCATGGCCGAACACATAATGATTTTCGCACCGGCATCAATTGACTTGATCTCCTTTAAGGCAGCGATACCATCTTTTTCAGGCATGGTAATATCCATCGTCACAAGATCGGGTTTTAACTCCTTGTATTTATCCACAGCCTGACTTCCATCCGCTGCTTCCCCTACCACATCAAAGCCATTTTTCGTTAAAATATCTTTAATCATCATTCTCATAAAGGCTGCATCATCTACAATTAGAATCTTATTCGCCATTACCCTCATCCTCCATCATTTCAAATATAAATCTATCATTATTTTAGTTTTTTAATTCGATCACTCTGACTTACAATGTCTGTGATTCTGACACCGAAGTTCTCATCGATGACAACAACTTCCCCTTTGGCCATCAACTGGCTGTTCACAAGGATATCGACCGGCTCTCCCGCTAACTTATCGAGTTCAATGATCGAACCAGACGATAATTCGAGGATGTCCCTTACTGATCGATTTGTTCTTCCGAGCTCCACCGTCACTTGAAGTGGAATATCCAAAAGCATATTTAAATTTTTACTTTCCTGTTGTCCCAGTGCAGCAGGCTCGAAGCTACTGAATGTTGCCGGTTGTACATGTACGGGCTCAGAATGTCCGCTTTGTCCCCCAAGATGCTGAGGGTTGGACTGGTGAGACGTGTTCGTACTTTCCACGTTACCGCTATATGCCGGTTCAGGATCGGCTTTCGGTGCCTCCATACTCGGCGCGGACGTTGCCGCGACTTCCTTTGTGGCTCCACCATTCATTAATTCATCCACTAAACTCCTGGCAAAGGATAGAGGCAGGAGCTGCATGATATTAGAATCAATCAGATCTCCTATTTTTAACGAAAACGATACTTTCACAAGCAGGTCTTGTTCTGGTATGTTTTCTTCCCCTTCGCCTTGTGGAATGTACATGAGATCAATGGATGGAGGTGAAATATCCACCTTCTTACTGAATACAGTCGACATCGATGTAGCAGCTGAACCCATCATCTGATTCATGGCCTCCTGTACAGCACTGAGCTGAATTTCGCCGAGATCCCCGGATGGATTTCTTCCATCGCCGCCAAGCATCAAGTCGGCGATGATGGACGCATCTGATTGTTTGATCACGAGCAAATTCACCCCGGAGAACCCTTCGGTATATTGAACCTGAATGGCTACATAGGGATGAGGGAATTCCTCTTCTAAATAGTTCTTATTGATGATGGTTACTTTAGGAGTCGTGATTTCCACCTTTTGATTCAATAAAGTGGAAAGGGCTGTTGCTGAACTTCCAAACGAAATGTTCCCGATTTCACCCAAAGCATCTTCTTCTATGGAGCTGATGTAATCGCTCATCTTAATCTCTTTGCGGGCCGCAATTTCTTCTTCAGGCTCCGCCGAACCACGAAGTAACGCATCTATTTCATCTTGCGATAACATATCATCACTCATCTTCGTCGTCTCCCCCCTTCAAAGAATCTAAAATTTGCACTGCCATTTTTTTATTTGATTTACCAGGCTGTGCAGTAAATTTAGGAATCTCACCTATTTTAATAGTTAAAGGATCATCGATTCGGGTATTCATTTCAATGACATCACCAATCGAAAGCATAAGGAATTCCTCGATGGTGATATCCGATTGTCCCAGTTCCGCCACGACCGGCACTTGTGCCCTCTTGATTCTTCTTTCCAGCTGAGCGGTTTCTTCAGGGTTGCTTTCTTTCCGCTTGGATTCCATCCAATAACTGCCGGATAGTTTCGGAAGGATCGGTTCCAATACAACGTGAGGAATGCAAATATTGATCATTCCACTGGTCTCACCAATCGTTGTATTCAAGGAAATGACCACTACGGTTTCATTGGGAGAGACCATTTGCAGAAACTGTGGATTCACTTCAAATTCAGCAAATACTGGATCAACGTCCACCACTGTGCTCCATGCTTCCCTGAGATTTTCAAACGCCTTTTCAAATAGTTGACTCATGATTCTCGTTTCAATTTCCGTCAGACTCTCCACTTTATTGACACTGATTCCTCTGCCGCCCATGACCCGGTCCATCATTGAATAAGCGATATTCGGGTTGATTTCCATAAGGATCCTTCCATCCAGTGGCGGCAGTTCATATACATTCAAAATCGTCATTTTCGGGACCGAGCGAATAAATTCCTCATAAGGAATCTGATCGGCAGAAGCCACATTAATTTGAACGTAAGTCCTTAATTGGGCAGAGAAATAGGTCGTTAAAATCCTTGCGAAATTCTCATGTATCCTCGTTAAGCTTCTGATCTGGTCTTTTGAAAAACGCAGGGCTCTCTTAAAATCATATACTTTGACTTTCTTCTCTTCTTCTTCTTTCTTGAAATCATCCGCACTCATCTCCCCGGTATTGAGGGCTGATAACAGAGCATCAATTTCACTTTGAGACAATATTTCACTAGCCATCCCTTCACCTCCAAACCTTCCAGGCTTATTTATTGAATCATCATAGAGGTGATATAAACTTTTTCTACCGCGCCTTCCTGCATAAGGGAGTTCACTTTGTCTTTAACCTTTGTCTCGACCAATTCTTTCCCTTTTTTTCCTTGCAGTTCTTCTGCTTTCAATTCTGAAAGCTCTTCTATGATGATATTATTCACTTGAAAATCCCTTTTCGCTAATTCTTTCTTTGCCTTCTTACTATCCGTTTGAATTTTAAATGAGATACGAATAAAGTCGTTGCTCATTAAATTCGTGGTCATTTCCGGTATGTCCACCGAGTTTTCAATCACTTCTTCGATGGAGGGATCTTTTGCTTCTTCATTCCCGGAAAACTTCAGCAATACCACCAGTGAAATTACACCTACGAGGGTAATGGTCGCCAATGAAATCATCATGATGGTCATCGTTTTACTCTTCAATTTGTACTACCTCCCTCCTGGGGCAAATGAAGCAGATTCACTTTTTGAAAAAAGGTAAGCGAGAGGGAATTGACCTCATCCACTGATTCTTTGACAACATACCGTCTACCATTTGTTAATAGAATGGTAGTATCGGGAAATGCTTCGACTGTTTCTATGTATAGGGCATTCAACGTAAACGATTTACCATTCAGTCTGGTCAATGTAATCATTCATTTGTTGGTAGTGGCTGATCTATTCAGCCACTACCTTCCTCCCTTTCAAGAAATTAACGTTTTAAGTTTACAAGTTCTTGCAGGATTTCATCTGACGTTGTGATGATCCGTGTATTTGCCTGGAATCCACGCTGAGCTACAATCATTTCTGTAAACTCCTCTGAAAGGTCGACATTGGACATTTCCAAGAACCCTGATTCTATTGTGCCAATACCTGTACTGCCTGGATCATCAATAGTTGGAGTCCCGGAATTTGTTGTTTCTCTAAAGTAATTACCCCCAACTTTTTCTAGACCGCCGTCATTTGGGAACTTGGCTAATGTCAATTGACCGGCCTCTTTAAGCTCGCCGTCTTTATCAATGTAATTAACCGTACCATCTTGCCCAATGCTCATACTTTTAGCATCAGTAGGAATATTGATTTTAGGTTCCAGATAAAGTCCATCACCCGTAACTAAATCCCCATTATTATCCATATAAAAATTCCCAGCCCTGGTATAGAAGGTTTCCGTGCCTGCTTTATCAGTTGCTTGAAAGAATCCAGAGCCAGAAACCGCTAAATCCAGTACTCTACCAGTTGACTGTAAACTTCCGGTTGTATGAATGGTGTCGATTGTAGATAGTTGGGAGCCCAATCCAACTTGTCTAGGGTTAACTCCTCCCCTTGTATCACCAGCAGCACTTGCTCCTGAGATATTTTGATTTATCATGTCTTTAAATACAACCCGGCCTTTTTTATATCCGTACGTATTGACATTGGCAATATTATTTCCTATAACATCTAATTTGGTCTGAAAGTTTTTCATTCCACTTATACCTGAATACATTGAACGTAGCATGAATATTTTCCCCTTTCGTATGTGCTGTTTCAGTCATTCCACAGCATAAAGGCTTCCTTTTTCAGGTCCAGCCTATGAATCGATTAATATGGTTCCATTAATGTTGGTGAATATTTGAGAATTTGCCTCTTCACGGTCGAGTGCAGTGATCACCGTCTGGTTCTTTGCACTTACAATCAATGCGGCATCTTTCAGTATTACCAGTGAGTCCTGTACACCCTTATTCTTCGCTTCTTTCACTTTCTCCCCTATCTTTTCCCACGTTTCAGAAGGGATCGAGATTCCTCTTTGTTCCATCCTTACTTTTGCATGTTTACTGATTTGCATTGGAGGGACATCTTGAATTGCTTTATCCAATTGAGTTGCAAATGATGTCGAAGGCCGGGTAGATCGATTAACTGCTTTACTATGATAATTAGGCGTGATAGGTTGCGGTGAGCGGTGAAAGAACGTTTTTTCCATAAAACCACTCCCTAAGATTCAATTTTAAACAATGCATTACTGGAGATTTTTTCACCTGATTCAGTGTGAACCCATATTTGGGAATCCTTCTTCGAAACAGATTGAACCACTCCGCTCAGTTCTCCTTCCTCTCCACTCCATGTCACCTTCTTGCCTATTAACAAAGATGCGCTTACGAGAGATGAATCCCCACTTCCTGAAGTATTCACTTGTGAAATATTCCCCGGGGTCAAGATCGTTCCATCTTCCATGATGAATTCAACAGAGTCCCCTTTAAAACGGACACCCTTAACGAGTCCTTGTCCTTCTTTAATTTCAGGTGCTTCATCTGATTCAGATTCAATAACCTTATGCCAGGTCACTTCTTTTCCCACAAATTGATTATAAGAAATCAATTGGGTCTGACTTTGGTTATCCACGAATTTCTCCATCGTCTGGGTAAGATTGGTCATTTGCTCCAGGGAAGAAAATGTCGCCATTTGTGCGATGAAATCCTTGTCCTGCATGGGATTCATCGGGTCTTGATTTTGCAATTGGGTCATCAGGATTTTAAGGAAATCATCTTTCCCTAAAATATCCCCGCCTGCTTCACGTTGTTTTGCCTGAACGGTGGAATATAGTAAACTGGGATCTATTTTCGTCATGTCATCACCTATATTTCAGTATTTACGAGATAATCTTTAAACGATTGTATCTCCTCTTCATGTTTCAATTCTCCTTGATCGGATTGTTGCTGTTTGTGCTGATTGGACTGCTGCTCGGAATGTCCTTTATACTGGTGCTCAGTATCCGTGAATGCCTGGGAGATTTGGATCTTCTCAACATTCAGATTCTGGGCACTGAAAGCCTGTTTCAATCCATGAATCTGTGAATCCAGCATTTCTTTAGCACTTGTGGTAGAAGCAAGGATCTTCGCTGTCATGACACCATTTTGCTGCAGTAATTCAATTCTTAAAGAACCCAATTGTTCAGGATACAGTTTAATCAACAGCTTACTCATATTTGGTTGGGACAGCATATTCGATTTACCAAGGATGTTCTGAAATTCTTTAACAAATTGCTCGTATTGAAGTGAGCGGTCAGATGATGATAGATTCATTGCAAAGGTTTCAGCCTTCGGCAGAACAAAGTGAAGATTGGTTCCTTGAAACTGCTGAATGCCTTTCTTATCGTTCGCTGAACCATTCATATCAGGATTCCTTTCAATCGTTTCTTCAGGTACACGGCGAGTATAGGCTTCTCTGAGAATTCTTGACCAGTCACCTGACGTTTGTGCAAGTTTCGTCAAGGGACCCTCTATCCCGGATTGAATATTCTTCATCGCATCTTTAAGCTCTACTGCTTTAGACGCATCAGTGACATGCATATCACGGTTACGTGTAAAAAGCTCCATTACTTTCGCCAATTTGACGACGACTTCAATTTCACCCTGGCTATTTAATTCTTTCAAAGAATTTTCCACAGTTGACTTTGCTCCCTTGATAACGTGTGAAAGGGCGGTCTGCAATAATTGAAGTGTGCCAAGCAGATCTTCATAAACATCTTCAACCTGATCCGAATCGACAGGTGACCCCGTTCCCAACATGACAGACTTCAATTCAGAAAATAGTGTTGTGATTCCTTCAGTACTTACACCCAAAATATTTGCAATCTGGTTAACATCAACTTCTTTCACTTTCGATAGTTGATCCACCTGCTCTTGTGTGAGGCCGAGATCCTCCAGCTTACCGGTTGCAAGAATAGCTTCCAGATTCACGAGAAAAGACAATGTATCTTCTGCCTTAACTTCTTTCAATTCACTGCTTTGGTTGGCGACAAACCCGAGAAGATGTTGTGAAAAGCCAACTTCTTTTTTTGAAAGATTTCCTTCCTTATACACAGGTGATGCAGGGTTTACCCTTTGTGCAGCGATTCCGATTTCCATTCATTCACCTCCTTTAAAGACACAAAACTGATCATTCATCTGCTGATAGAAGACTAGTGTATCTTGCAGCATCCTCCGGAGGCATCTTTTCTAAAATGTCTGCCAGCGTATCTGGTTTAATGTTTGAAAGAATCTTCATCGCCTCTTCATCTTCCATTTTCATCAGAACCGGAGCGGCGCTTTTTGCAGACATCGCTTCAAAGGTATTGACTACCTCCTTAAACGCCCGTTTGTTGTCTTCACCGATCTGTCGCAGTTCATTCATTTCTTCCTTCTGTTGCTGGATGGTTGCCTGAAGCTGCTCATTGTCACTGTCTTTTTTATCTATTTCACTTTGAAGCTGAGTTATTTTTGCTTCTTGATCTTCCATCGAAGCGTTTAATGATATCATTCTCTCTTGTAATTGTTTCCTGTCCTCTCCATCATCTGTAGGGATGACCTTTGCTATAAATGGAATTTCCGAGCCTAATGACTGTGCTTTTTCAAATACATTGATACCTGCAAACGTCATGATGACCAAAGCGAAGGTGATGGCAAACAAGAGAGGAATGACAATGATGAAAATGAATCTTTGGAAGCGGTTGTGTGAATCTTTGCTTTCCTCTTCGACTACCTTTGCCATGAAATCACCTAACTCCCCGTTTCAAATATTGAACAACCGACACTTCGTCTAATTGCTTGTTTTCCATCGATTGGATGTCTTGAAGAAACCGCTCTAAATCTTTTTCTTTCATCTTTTCGTATTTTTTCACTTCCACATTCATATCCACCAGTTTTTCTTCATACCAATTCATCCGATTCCTCGCTTGGATTACCAGATCCTGATAATAAGAGATGGTCTTTTCAAGATTGGTGATGAACTGTTGATGATGACGGATATCCTGTACAGATAAGCCCCCCTGTAATTTATCCACCTGATGGAGCTCCAGGGTTTCTTTCTTTTTCAAAAATTCATATAGCTTACCCGCAACGGTTTCAAACTTTTCAATGGAACCCCGGTACATCTCCTGGACTTCATCTTTTTCCTTTTCTTTCAATGTCAAGATTCGTTGGAATTTATACTGATAATTCATTCGGATCATCCACCTTTTTCAGATAGCTTTATAAGCTCATCAACACTCGAGGGTAGAGAAATCTGTTCGTATACACCCTGCTTCAGGAAGGAAATGATTCCCGGATAATAGTTGATGGCTTCATCCACTTCACGGGAAGTTCCTTTTTTGTATGCTCCTATTTGAATCAAATCTTCTGAGTTCATATAGGTGCTCAATAACTCTCTTATTCTAGTGGCAGCTTGTAAATGCTCTTTAGAAGCGAGGTGATTCATTAACCGGCTGACACTCTTCAGAATATTAATGGCGGGATATTGGCCGCGATTCGAAATCTGACGGTCGAGTACGATATGACCGTCGAGTATCCCCCTCACTGTGTCTGAAATAGGCTCATTCAAGTCATCACCATCTACTAAAACGGTATAAAACGCCGTAATGCTTCCATGGAGGTTTGTTCCTGTTCTCTCTAGTAGCTTCGGTAAAATTGCAAATACGGAAGGAGTATAGCCTTTCGTTGTAGGCGGCTCCCCGACCGCCAATCCGATTTCCCTCTGTGCCATGGCTACCCGGGTGGCAGAATCCATCATCAGCATGACGTTCATGCCTTTATCACGGAAGTATTCCGCAATCGCTGTCGCCGTAAAGGCGCCTTTAATTCTCATGAGTGCAGGCTGGTCGGAAGTGGCAGCCACTACAATCGTTCTCTGCAATCCTTCTTCACCTAAATCTCTTTCAATGAATTCTCTTACTTCCCGGCCGCGTTCCCCTACCAATGCGATGACATTCAAATCAGCTTTCGTATTTCTGGCGATCATTCCAAGTAATGTGCTTTTCCCCACTCCACTTCCGGCAAAGATTCCTACCCTTTGCCCTTTACCGACGGTGAGCATGCTGTCGATGGCTTTTACGCCAACTTCCATTTTTTCATCAATGGGAGGTCTTGATAATGGATTGGGTGGTTCCTGTTCTGTATAGGCAGTGCTTAACCCTGACGGTAATTGGCTTCCATCAAGTGGATGACCGAGAGAATCGATCACCTTTCCTATTAACGATGGTCCGATTTTGATTTCTAATGGTTTTGCCGTTGCTTCCACTAAACTGCCTGGTGAGATATCCTGCATGTTGGTATATGGCATGAGGATCACCAAATCATCATTAAACCCGACTACCTCTGCTTGTATCACTTTTTGTTTGCCACGAGAGAGAATATGGATATGACACACTTCACCTACAGAACTTTCAGGACCTTGAGACTCGATCATCAATCCGACTACCCGTTTCACTTTGCCGAACTTTTTGAATGTTGGGATTTGAGGAATCTGAGAGATAAGATCTGCTGCTTTCATTCCCCATCACCTTCTAGAAGATGGTGAAGCTTCAGCTTTAATTCTTTTAATTGAGAATCCACACTGACAATCACCCGTCCTTGATTCGTTTCAATATAGCATTCCTCAGGGAGAAGGTCATCGTTGGCATAGATGAAACATTGAATATTGGTGGGGAACATGACTTCCAGTTCAGACTTGTTTTCAGCAAGCAGCTTATGTCTGGAAGGATGCACATGTATTTGGATGTGAGGCAAATCCCTCACTTCCTTTAGCCCCCGTTCCACGATGGAAAGGAATAGATTCGGTTCTTCTTCCAATTTTTGATTCATGATTTTCCCGGCGCATGCTATCCCAAGATTGATAATGACTTTCTCTGCCCTTTGTATGTACCCTTCATACTGTTCCCTGTTGTTTTCTGTTATTTCGTTTGCTTCCCGCAGCTTGTTCTCATATTCCTGGTAGCCTTTATTTCTGCCTTCTTCCTCTCCTTGCTGGAATCCGGCATTATAAGCCTCTTGCATAAGCTGTTCCCGTTCTGTTATCCATCTTTCTTTATCAAGTAACAACCGTTCTTCTTCTCGACGATTCTCCTCTTTTGCTTCCCGGATGATTCGTTCTGCTTCAATGGTCGCTTGCTCTATGATTTCATCCCTTCGAACCGATGCATTCCCTATTAACCTATTTTCCTCTGGGGAAACGTCTTCCAGGGGCTTCACTCTTTTAAGAGATATGACTTTCCGGTGGTCTTCAATAGATTGAGCTACGGTAGACTTTATGATCCTAGACAATAATATCGTCTCCTCCACCACGGGCAATGATGATTTCACCTGAATCCTCTAATCTTCTTATGACTGCTACAATGCGTGACTGTGCTTCTTCAACATCCCGCAATCGGACTGGCCCCATGAATTCCATTTCTTCTTTAAGGGTCTCGACCATCCGGTTCGACATATTCCTGAATACTACTTCTTTCACTTCATCACTCGATACTTTAAGTGAGAGAAGCAGATCTTCATTATCGCAGTCCCTGATCACACGCTGGATAGAGCGGCCATCGAGTGTAACAATATCTTCGAATACAAACATTCTCTTTTTGATTTCTTCGGCTAATTCCGGATCTTGAATCTCCAAGGCATCAAGGATGGTTTTCTCTGTTGAACGATCCACCCCGTTCAACACTTCCACTACCGCTTCCACCCCGCCGGTTTGTGTATAATCCTGAGTAACGGTCGCTGAAAGCTTCCTTTCAAGGATCGCTTCCACTTCACTGATCACTTCAGGAGAGGTACCATCCATCACGGCAATCCTTCTCGCAATATCTGCCTGGACTTCCTGTGGAAGCTCTGAAAGTATCTGACCTGCTTGTTGAGGATCAAGATAAGACAGAATCAATGCAATCGTTTGTGGATGCTCATTCTGGATGAAGTTCAGAATTTGAGCTGCATCCGCCCTTCTTGCAAAGTCAAAGGGTTTGACTTGTAAGGAAGAGGTTAGGCGATTAATGATTGCTAAAGCCTGCTCAGATCCAAGCGCCTTCTCCAAGACAGTCTTCGCATAGCCAATACCACCTTGTGAGATATAATCCTGTGCGATGGCGATTTGATGAAATTCCTCTAAAATGTCTTCCTTGGCTTCCGTCTCTACCTTCTTCACTCCGGAAATCTCCAATGTTAATTTCTCGATATCTTCTTCCGACAAATGCTTGTATACGGATGCTGATACATCAGGACCAAGAGAGATCAGGAGGATAGCTGCCTTTTGTTTACCTGTTAAACCTTTCTCTCTTCTAACCATGTTCATTCCTCCTAATCCTCTGCTAACCAGGTGCGTAACAATTTCGCAAATTCTTCCGGTTTTTCTTTAGCCATTTTTTCCAGCTGCTTGCGGCGAATCGAACCTTCTGTCTCTTCTTTAGGTTCAATATCCGGGATCTGGACCTGTTCTCTTGTTTCTTCATATTCCATTTCTTCAATCGATTCTTTCTTTCTTGAACGTAATAAGAAAAATACTAAAAGAAGAATCACTACAAGGAGTATGCCTCCCACAACATATGTCCACCAAGGCAGAGCTGGCTTCTCTTCAGATGGAACGTCCACTTTCCCATTGAATGGCTGTACCGAGACGACGACCTTTTCTGCAATCGCGTCATCTGTGAGTTCAGGGTTCGCTCCTTTATCAATGGACGTCCGTACGATCGTGGATAATACTTGACGTATATCATCGACCCTGTCCTGTGGTAATGACGTTTCCTTTTTCGGATCAGGCGGTTCCACCATGACCTGTATCCCCAGGTCTCTAATCTTGTATGGACTTTCTACAATCTCTTTTTTGATTCGATTGACTTCATTATTGATTGTTTCTTCCATGCGTTCATAATCACCATTCGATTCTGAACTTGAGCCGTATGTAGCACCACTGTTTGTCGGCTCGTTGGCATCCCCGGCCCCTGGAGTCCCCCCTGGAGCAGCACCTTCACCCGAGAACGTTTCGGTAATCCGCTGAGCACTGACTGCGATCCCTTCCATATTTTCTTCATCGACAGGGGTCACAAGGGTTTCTTCACGGTTTTCCTGGGTAAAGTCAATATCAGTTGTCACGGAAACCACTACCTTGTTAAAGCCGATCAGTGTACCGAGCATGTTTTGAACCTGACGCTGAATATCACGCTCGACTTCTTTCTTTACATTCATTTGCTGGGCAAAATTTCCGCTTCCCATGGAATTATTTTGAGATTCTAAATCAAAATACTCAAAATATTGATTCATAATGGCGATATTCTCAGTAGGAAGATCTGGAACGCTCTTCGAAACAAGATGATAAAGGGATTTGATTTGCTTTTGATCAAAAGTGAAACCCGGCTTCGTATCCAAGACTATGGAAGCGGATGCATTCTGCACATCATCTTTTATGAAAATCTGCTTCTCAGGAAGGTTGATCATGACCTTTGCATCCTGGATGCCGTCTATTCCTTTCATCAAATTGGCTAATTCCGTTTGCATGGCGTCCAGTTTCATGACATTGAACTCATTATCGGTCATACCGAATCCCGCATTTTGACTGAAGAAAGAATAGTCGATACTCCCAGAGTTAGGAATCCCCTCTGCAGCAAGTTCAACTTTCAGTGTATCCACCTGTTCTTTAGGGACCATGATTGTAGATCCACTATCGGTAATTTCTGAAGGGATTCCTCTGCCATCCAGATTTTCTTTGATGGTACCCGTTTCAGAAGGTGACAAATTACTATATAAGGGTTCGAGAGTCGTTCGCGTAGAAAAATAACTTACTGCACTGATCAGGATGACGGCAATCAGAAAGATGATTCCCATACTTATTTTTTGTTTTTTTGTTCTACTTGTCCAATAAGACTTTATTTGTTCTGTATATTTCTTAAACGATTCATTCATTACAATCCTCCGGTACTCGACTGCATGAGCCTACTACATTGGCATTCTCATTATCTCTTGATAAGCTTCCACTACTTTGTTACGGACTTCCATTGTCGTTTGCAGGGTAATGCTCGCCTTTTGTGAAGCGATCATCACTTGATGGAGATCAACGTTCTCACCACGCACAAGTTTTTCCGTTAATTGATCGGACTGAACTTGCATCTTATTGACTTCATCGATGGAATTTTTAAGTAATTGACTGAAGTTTTCCGTTGCTTCTGAAGGAGAACTATTTTTTTTTATAAATGACGGACTTATAACAGACGGACTTACCGAACTAATATTGTGTATGGCCATAGAACTACAACCTTTCTTTATTTACCAATTTCTAATGACTTCATTAACATTGCTTTATTTGCATTAAATACTGTCACATTTGCTTCATAAGACCGTGTAGCTGAAATGAGGTCAACCATTTCCCTCAGGGGATCGACATTCGGCAGGCGTACATACCCATCTTCATTTGCATCGGGATGCTCAGGGTCATAAACCATTTTAAATGGTGTTTCATCGTCTTCTTCAATCCGTGAAACTTTCACTCCAGTGCCAATTGAGTGGTTGTCTCTTGTGTTCATCGCCTGATTTAAAAAAGAAGAAAACTGATCTTCCTTTGGAGCCATCACGACGGACTTGCGCTGATAGGGCTGCCACTCACCATTCACCACTTTGCCTCTCGTTGTATCCACATTGGCCATATTGGACGAAATGACGTCCATCCTCAATCGCTGGGCCGTTAATGCAGAAGCCGTTGTATTCATACCTGTAAATAATCCCATACTTACTTGCCACCCCTTATAACAGATTGCAGACTGTTAAACTTTCCATTGATACGGTCTGACAGGGCATTAAAATAAATTTGATTGGTTGCCATCTCCGACATTTCCTGATCCAGATCCACACCATTTCCATTATGATTGTACTGAAAAGAGGTTTTCGTCTTTACAGCAGGGTGTTGACTGTCTGATTGAAAGGTAAAATGACGTTGATTCGTTCTTTTCGCTTCCAGTTGTTGAGTGGACTGATCTAATATCGACTTAAACTCTACTTTTTTCGCTTTATAATTCGGTGTATCGACATTCGCAATATTTTGAGAAATGACTTTCTGATTTAACGAGGCATAGTTCAGCCCGTTTTCAAGTGTTGAGAAGGTATTGGAAAAAAGTTTCACTTCAGGCACCTCTATCCGTTTTTTGACATGTTTCAACTATTTTTGACATATTTATCATACAACAGTATTTATTGTAATGTTTAGCGTGAATAGTGTCTATGAATATTCCGTAAATTTTAAAGAAAGATGGCGATATTCATCGAATTCGTGACTTTTAATCCACTTTTAAACCTTATATTTCCATGGATATTTTTACAAATAAAAGTGGTTTTTTTCTCGTTTTGTTACATCAATATTACAAGGAGATGGAACAGTAAGAAGCAGGGTACCATACATATCCGCAATTGACCTTTCAATTGCGAGATATACATAAGAAAACTTCACCTAAGATCAGGTGAATCCTTTTACCACTATATTTATCACTCCACTCGGAAGGATGTCGAATTTGGTCGTAACATTGTTGTAACTTTATTGTACTATCAACATACTAGATGACAATACGAAAAGAACAATTGCCGATAGTCCATTCGACTTATTTTCCCTAAACAGTCTGACATTTCACTACAATCAACTCATATAAGTTGAGGAAGCTATCGCATTTTACGCTTATTGATTTCAATATAAAACAAAAAAAGCTGTTTCCCACTTGGGGAAACAGCTTTTCTTATATTAGTTTGAGCGCAGTTTATCTAATTCAACCAAGAATTTATTGTTTAATACTTTGATATAAGTACCTTTCATTCCTAGAGAACGGGATTCAATCACGCCTGCACTTTCAAGTTTACGAAGGGCGTTGACGATAACTGAACGCGTAATGCCGACTCTATCGGCAATCTTAGAAGCAACCAGAAGTCCTTCATTTCCATTTAGCTCTTCAAAGATGTGTTCAATGGCTTCTAACTCACTGTATGAAAGGGAGCTGATTGCCATCTGTACGACAGCCTTGCTTCTCGCTTCGACTTCGATTTCTTCTGCTTTTTCACGAAGGATCTCCATCCCTACTACCGTTGCACCATATTCAGCAAGAATCAGATCATCATCTTCAAAGCTTGCTTCAAGTCTTGCAAGGATCAATGTTCCTAATCTTTCCCCTCCACCGATGATAGGGACGATGGTCGTTAAACCATTTTTGAAGAACTCTCTATTTTCAACAGGGAAAGCGGTATATTCGCTATTCACATCAAGGTTGGGAGACGTTTCTTGTACATTGAATAAATTTTGAGTATATTCCTCAGGGAATTGACGGTCAGCAAGCATTTGCTTCATCCGCTCATTTTCGATTTGTTGATTGATGGCATAGCCAAGAAGTTTCCCACGACGGCTGACCACAAACACATTCGCCTCAATCACCTGACTTAACGTTTCTGACATTTCTTTGAAGTTCACCGGTTTCCCAGCTGCTTTTTGCAGCATGGCATTGATTGTTCTTGTTTTACCTAATAAATTCATTACGTTTCCTCCTACTACAACTAAAGTGTATCTATTATTTAATTTTATATGATCCTTAATCCATCTACCTATACCCTATAAAGGATAAGCGAAAACTTAAAGGATGAACTGACTCAGATCTTTATCTTTTGAAATGGCGCCAAGTTTATCGTCCACATATTGCGGTGTGATCTTTACCGTATCCAGGGTGATATCTGGCGCTTCAAAGGATAGGTCTTCAAGTAGTTTTTCCATGATCGTATGAAGTCTTCTGGCCCCGATATTATCGGTGTTTTGATTTACATCATAAGCGATTTCAGCGAGTCTACGAATAGCATCGTCAGAAAATTCAATTTGTATACCTTCTGTTTCCATTAAAGCGATATATTGTTTAATGATGGCATTATCCGGTTCAACCAGGATCCGCACGAAGTCGTCTGTAGACAACTTCTGAAGTTCTACCCTGATTGGGAAACGGCCCTGCAATTCAGGGATAAGATCCGAAGGTTTACTCATGTGGAAGGCACCCGCTGCTATGAATAGGACATGATCCGTCTTCACTGAACCATATTTCGTAACAATGGTCGATCCTTCTACCACAGGAAGGATGTCCCGTTGAACGCCTTCCCTGGATACATCAGCAGAAGACTGGCCTGAACTTTTGCTTGCAATTTTATCGATTTCATCAATGAAGATGATCCCGGATTGCTCTGCACGGATGATTGCCTCCTGGGTTACTTCATCCATGTCAATCAGCTTTTGAGCTTCCTCATTGGTCAGCACCACTCTTGCTTCCTTCACCTTCAATTTACGCTTTTTCTTTTTCTTCGGCATGAAATTACTTAGGGCATCCTGCATATTCATCCCCATTTGTTCCATTCCTGAACCTTGAAGCATATCAAACATGGATGCTTGCTGCTCCTCGACTTCAATCGTGATGAATTCCTCTTCCAATTCACCATTTTCAAGTCTTTTTTCCACTCTTCTTCTTTGCTCCTGGAGTGAAATCTCTTCCTGCTTTTCTTCCTCTTCTTCAGATGTACCTTGTGCCCCGTTGCCACCGAAGATCATTTCAAATGGGTTTTTATAAGAAGAGGATTTCTTTTTGGACGGCACCACAAGCTCTACCAGGCGGCGACTTGCATTTTCAGCTGCTCTTTCCCGGACGCCGACCATTTTCTCCTCTTTCACCAGGCGTACGGATGTCTCAACCAGATCTCTGACCATCGATTCAACATCACGTCCAACGTAACCCACTTCCGTAAACTTGGTAGCCTCCACTTTCACAAAAGGAGCACGGACCAATTTTGCGATCCTTCTGGCTATTTCCGTTTTACCGACACCGGTGGGACCCATCATCAGGATATTCTTTGGAATCACTTCATCTTTCAATACATCGGACAGAAGGCTACGTCTATAACGATTTCTCAGCGCTACGGCAACCGCTCTCTTGGCATCCTTCTGGCCTACAATATATTGATCCAATCGTTCAACAATCTGCCTCGGGGTTAAGTGATCAGTACTCTTCATCAAATGGCACACTCCTTACTTTCCTATAGTGTGAGAGAATATCAATTCTTATCTGTACTTCCTGGTTTAAAGCTCTTCAACGATAATTTGGTTATTCGTATATACACATATATCGGCAGCGATTTGAAGGGAAGAACGAGCAATTTCCTTAGCAGTCAAGTGGTCTCCGGCATACTGCTTCAATGCCCTCCCGGCAGATAACGCGTAATTCCCACCTGAACCTATGGCCAGGATCCCATCATCCGGTTCAATCACTTCACCTGTACCTGAAATTAACAGAAGGTGGCTTTCATCCATGACAATCAACATCGCTTCAAGCTTTCTAAGGACTTTATCGCTCCTCCATTGTTTCGCGAGCTCGACTGCTGCTCTTGGAAGATTTCCGTTAAACTCCTGAAGCTTCCCTTCAAACATTTCAGACAACGTAAACGCATCAGCAACAGATCCCGCGAATCCGGCCAATACTTTTCCATTAAAAAGTTTTCGTACTTTTTTTGCCGTATGCTTCATGACTACTGAATTACCGAATGTTACCTGCCCGTCACCGGACATCGCACACTTGCCATTATGCTGTACGGCAAATATAGTGGTTGCGTGGAATTGTTCCATTTCCTAAACCTCCAACTCTTCTAAGCACGTGGGTGATGTGCTAAATACGTTTTTCGTAACTGATCTTTGGATACATGGGTATACAGCTGGGTCGATGAAAGCTGTGCGTGTCCAAGAAGTTCCTGAACCGTCCTTAAATCGGCGCCATTATTCAACAAATGAGTTGCAAACGTGTGACGCAGCATATGGGGATGTATCTTCCCAGTCAAAGATGCTTTCTCGATAATTTTATTTAAAATGAGACGAATGCCTCTTTGGGTCAATGCTCCACCACGATGGTTGACCAGCAATTGAGTATGGGACGCATCCTTCGCAAGCTTCGGCCGTGAATGTAATATGTATTGTTCTAAGGCATCATGTGCAAAGCTTCCAAACGGGACATACCTCTCTTTTTTCCCTTTTCCTTTTACCAGTAGAGTAGACATCCCAAGGTCCACGTCACCCAACTTGATATTCGTACACTCACTTACACGGATTCCCGTCGCATATAGAAGTTCGAATATGGCCAGGTTACGAATTTCCAAAGGGGTGTCCCCATCACAAGCATCCAGCAGAGCCTGTATTTCCTCCTCATAAAAAAAGGCAGGCAATCGCTGTTCTTTTTTCGGAAGATTAACAAACGAAAAGGGGTTATCGAGCAGTTGTTTTTCTCGATTTAAGTAACGGTAAAAGCTTCTTATGCTCGAAACCTTCCTTGAGACGGAAGACCTCTTTAAACCTTGATCATGCAGCTTAGTTAAAAAGAGTCTTGCATCAGAATACTCCACATCTTTTAATGAACGTAAACCTTGTTCTTTCATAAATACGTAAAACTCTTCAATATCATGACGATATTGTTCAAATGTATGAACAGAATAATGTTTTTCTATTTGTAAATATTCAGTAAAGGAATGTAATTGTTCATCTAATTGCTTATTCATGTTTAACACCTCACAAGGGCTACTAAATAGTAACACAACCGGGGGGTCCTTGCAATGAATTTTACACTTTTTTCACAAAGTTCTGAATTGTTTCCAAGGCCCGGCTTGCATGTTCCTCATTGCGTTCTTTCTTCCCTTTTACCTTTTTGGGTAATTCCGGGAAAAGACCGAAATTGGCATTCATCGGCTGAAAGTTATGTTTATTCGCTGTGGTGATATATCTTGCCATACTTCCCATGGCCGTCTCATATGGAAACACAACCGGCTCTTCTTCTACTGCAAGTCTGGCTGCATTGATTCCTGCAATCAATCCGCTTGCAGCAGATTCCACATATCCTTCCACACCTGTCATTTGACCCGCAAAAAACAGGTTTTCATGATCCTTTAATTGATACGTATCTTTCAGGACATTAGGTGAGTTGATGAAGGTATTCCTGTGCATGACACCGTACCGGACAATATCGGCATTCTGGAGTCCAGGGATCAATTGAAGAACCTCTTTCTGCGGCCCCCACTTTAAATGGGTTTGGAATCCGACAATATTATAAAGGGTCCCCGCGGCATCATCCTGCCTTAACTGGACTACGGCATAAGGACGTTTACCTGTTTTAGGGTCTTCAAGTCCGACTGGCTTAAGGGGGCCGAATAACATCGTCTTCTTCCCTCGTGACGCCATCACCTCAATTGGCATGCATCCTTCAAAGAAAACTTCTTTCTCAAATTCTTTCAACGGAACCGTCTCCGCGGAAATAAGGGCTTCATAGAATCGATTGAACTCACTCTCGGTCATCGGGCAATTTAAGTATGCCGCTTCCCCTTTGTCATATCGGGACTTTAAATATACTTTGTCCATATCGATGGAATCCTTTTCTATGATCGGGGCAGCCGCGTCATAGAAGTATAAGTGCTCTTCCCCTGTCAGCCGTTTAATTTGCTTCGAAAGACCTTCACTCGTCAGGGGCCCGGTAGCAACAATGGTGATCCCCTCCGGTAAATCCGTTACTTCTTCATTAAAGACGGTAACATTCGGGTGGTTTTTCACTTTATCTGTGACAAGTGCTGCAAATTCGTGGCGATCGACTGCGAGAGCGCCTCCAGCAGGCACAGAGCAGGCATCCGCCGCTGACATGATGACTGAATCCAAACGTCTCATTTCTTCTTTTAATACTCCGACTGCATTCGTAAGTGTATTCGCTCTAAGTGAATTACTGCACACCAGCTCTGCAAATTTATCTGTATGGTGGGCAGGGGTTTTAATGATGGGTCTCATTTCAAAAAGGTTTACCTTTATTCCCCTTTTGGCAATCTGCCAAGCCGCTTCACTTCCTGCTAGCCCTGCTCCAATAACGTTTACTGACATCTGTCTTTAAACCTCCTACATTCCGAACGCTTTATCCAATTTGCATTGTACACCAAGGGACAATGATAAGAAAGATAATTGTATATTGAAAATATGTATCGTATGTTACAAAGATTATGAGAAAATACAAAAGGGCTGACCCACTAGGTAATAGAGAAATCACCTGTTGGGACAGTCCCTCGTTCCATTGTATTCGTTCATTGTTCAACAATCAATCGTTTTTTATTGCCATTATGCATAATGATCGGTTGTTAAGGGCTTTAAAGAGTAGTCCCAGACAATACATCATAATAGCGGTAACAGGGGACCGGCACTCTCATCCCCCTACTATTTCTGAGGTTCTTCTTTATAATCACAGTTCGTACATTGGATTTGATTACCCTTTTTAAGCTTCTTCTCCACGAGCAACTCAGAACATTTCGGACATTTCCGTTCAATCGGTTTATCCCATGATAAGAAATCACACTCAGGGTACTGGTCACATCCGTAGAAAATACGCTTCTTCTTGCTTTTACGCTCAATGATATTCCCTTTTTCACATTTAGGGCATTTCACACCGATCTCTTTCACGATCGGCTTGGTATTACGACAATCCGGGAAGTTGCTGCAGGCCATGAACTTACCGTATCGTCCCATCTTGAATACCATTGCGTGACCGCATTCTTCACAGTCTTCACCGGCAGGTTCATCCCGGATTTCAATTTTCTCCATTTCATTTTCCGCTTTTTCGAGATGTTTTTCAAAATCTTGATAAAAGCGGTCAATGATTCTTTCCCACTTCACATTTCCATCCTCGATGTCATCCAGGCTCCGCTCCATGTTCGCTGTGAACTCGACATCGATGATATCCGGGAAGAATTCTCTCACTAACTCTAACACGATTTCTCCAAGCTCCGTCGGGATAAATCGCTTGTTATCCAGAGTAACGTAACCTCTCCTTTGAATCGTATCAAGGGTCGGAGCATAGGTGGACGGTCTCCCGATACCGAGTTCTTCCAGTGTTTTCACGAGTCTTGCCTCGGTATATCTTGGCGGCGGCTGGGTGAAATGCTGATTCGGGTCAATGTTTTCACTTTTCACTTTATCTTTTTCTTCCAATGCAGGAAGGAAATTGTCTTTTTCTTCTTTCTGATCATCCAACCCCTCAACATATACCTTCATGAAGCCGGGGAATTTAACTTTTGAACCAGAAGCTCTAAACATGACGGAGCCG
Source organism: Rossellomorea vietnamensis (assembly GCF_001305855.1). Classification (GTDB taxonomy): domain Bacteria; phylum Bacillota; class Bacilli; order Bacillales; family Bacillaceae_B; genus Rossellomorea; species Rossellomorea vietnamensis_A. Next base: position 95,955 of record NZ_LIXZ01000001.1, read on the forward strand.
TTTACAAGATCCACGCTCATCGTGTCCATGATCGCAGGCGCCATCTCACTTGCTACGAAACGTTCCCAGATCAATTTATAAAGGCGATATTGGTCTCTTGAAAGGAACTGTTTAACCGAAGACGGATCCCTTAAGGTACTGGTCGGCCGAACAGCTTCATGGGCATCCTGGGCTTTTTGTTGTTTTTTCTCTTTACGCTCAGATTGCTTGATAAAATCCTGACCATATTTACTCACGATGTATTCATTGGCTTCTTTTTGAGCTACTTCAGAAATCCGGGTGGAGTCCGTTCTCATGTATGTGATAAATCCGACGGTTCCTTGTTTTCCCATTTCGATTCCTTCGTATAATTGCTGTGCAAGCATCATCGTCTTCTTTGCCCGGAAGTTTAATTTACGGGCTGCTTCCTGTTGAAGGGATGAAGTGGTAAACGGAGGTGCGGGATTTCTCTTTCTTTCCTTCTTAGTGACTTTATTCACTTCGAAAGACTTCCCTTTTACCTTACCAAGAACCTCTTTCACTTCTTCTTCCGTCTTCAATTCCACCTTTTTACCGTCAATACCATAAAAAGATGCCTGGAATGTATCATTGCCTTTGGTGAATTCTGCTTCAATGGACCAATACTCTTCAGGAGTGAAGGCTTTGATTTCATTTTCCCTGTCAATGATCAGCCGGACTGCAACGGATTGGACCCGTCCTGCACTTAGTCCCTTTTTCACTTTTTTCCATAATAATGGGCTGATGTTGTATCCAACTAACCTGTCTAAAATTCTTCGTGCCTGCTGAGCATCAACCAGGTCCATATTGATTGCACGGGGATGTTTGAATGATTCTTTGATCGCATCCTTTGTGATTTCGTTGAATACGACCCGACATTCCGAAGTGGTGTCCATATCGAGGCTATGTGCCAAGTGCCACGCGATCGCTTCCCCTTCTCTGTCGGGGTCGGCTGCAAGAAAGATTCTTTTCACTTTTTTCGCAGCGGTTTTTAATTCTTTTAATACAGGGCCTTTGCCACGTATAGTGATATACTTTGGTTCGAATTCATTCTCGACATCCACGCCCATCTGACTTTTTGGCAAGTCCCTGACGTGGCCCATCGATGCCCTGACCTTATATTTTTTTCCTAAATAACGTTCAATCGTTTTCGCCTTAGCCGGCGATTCCACTATTACTAAATAATCTGCCATCCAATAAGCCTCCTTAAAGAGGAAAATAATCACTGTTTTATAGCACCTTGGAATGTTTTTTTAACAAGCACAAACGGAAACGTTTACACTTACATTCACATAGGTGTAAGAATCTTTTCAGTGTAGAGAAGTACTGCTCTTATCTATTTATTTCTCATATATACAGTTTTTGATACCTGTTGCAAAATGTATAACAGTTTCACCATAAATGCAACCATTTTGTATGAAATACATTTGATATTCACCGTTTTATGTTCACAAAATCCCTTTATTAATAGATTTTACATCATATTTTTGAAGTTTATACCTTGAGCTCTGAAAATATGTCTTCTATTGTCAGGACCATTTTGGCTCCTTCTTGTATAAGGGAGTTTGTTCCTTCTGCCAACGGATCGTGTATGGACCCTGGCAAGCAAAGGACTTCTCTCCCTTCGTTCAATGCATAATCAGCCGTGATAAATGTACCGCTCTTTTTTCTGGCTTCGGTGACAAGTACCGCATCACTGATACCGCTGATGATTCGATTTCTAAATGGAAAATGCCATTTTTCCGGCTTGATATAAGGGGGATATTCCGAAAGGAGAAGATGGTGAGCCATCATATGGTTGGCCAAATCGACATTTTGTTTAGGATAAATATGCTGGAATCCTCCCCCCAGCACACCTATCGTTTTGCCTCCAGATCTTATCGCTTCTTTATGTGCGATCGTATCTGCCCCTTTTGCGAGTCCACTTACGATCACGATTTCATGTTTGACCAGCTCTGGAATCATCGTGTGAAGAACTTTCTCTGTGTATGAGGTGGCATCTCTTGAACCTATCACAGCTAATTTTGGAGAGGCTTGGAGCAGTTTTTTGTCCCCTTTTAAAAAGAGGAGAAATGGGGGATCATATACATTTTTCAACAAGAGGGGATAATCATCATCAAAAAGGGTGATCCACTCTATGTTGTTCTCGGCATAGAGCTGCATATAGCGTTTTGAAGAAAAGGAATGGAGGTCTTTATAGAAGGTTTCTATATTCGTAGAAGTGGAACGGGTTATCTGTTGGAGCTTTGATATAGGAAGTTCAAGGACAGAGTGAAGATCCCGATACGTTTCAAACAATCGTTTTATTCCTTTCAAACCAATTCCCCGGCAGTGATGAATGTGAAAGACAAGGTTACGATTTCCTTTCATTAAATGCCTCCTAACGATCAAGTTAAAATAGATAAAATTGAGACTGACAGCCAAGCCGTCAGTCTCAATACAAGATTAATGTGTTTTACATTTATCGAGGAGTCCCTCTTCTTTAAGCACCTTGATCAATGTTTCACCCATATCTGAAGGAGTTGGCGCAACTTGAATCCCACACTCGTTCATAACGCGGATTTTCTCATCTGCCGTCCCTTTACCACCTGAAATAATCGCACCGGCATGGCCCATACGTTTCCCTGGAGGTGCTGTACGTCCACCGATGAAGCCCACTACAGGCTTCGTCATATTTGCCTTGATCCACTCAGCGGCCTCTTCTTCTGCAGTACCACCGATTTCACCGATCATGATCACAGCATACGTATCTTCATCTTCGTTGAATGCTTTCAGTACGTCGATGAAATCTGTACCGTTTACAGGGTCTCCTCCGATACCGACTGCCGTCGACTGTCCGATTCCAGCTTGTGAAAGTTGATGTACGGCTTCATACGTCAATGTACCGGAACGGGAAACAACCCCAACATGACCTTTTGTATGGATGTAACCAGGCATGATCCCAATCTTACATTCGTCAGGAGTGATGACTCCAGGACAGTTCGGTCCGACAAGGCGTGTTTTCTTGCCTTCCATGTAACGCTTAACCTTCACCATATCCAATACAGGGATATGCTCTGTGATACAAATGGCCAGATCAAGCTCGGCATCGACCGCTTCCATGATTGCATCTGCTGCAAATGGAGCAGGAACATAAATGACTGATGCATTTACGCCAGTTGCTTTCTTTGCTTCTTCCACAGTATTGAAAACTGGTACGCCTTCAACCTCTGTTCCGCCTTTTCCAGGTGTAACACCCGCCACGATCTGTGTACCGTATTCAAGCATTTGCTTCGTATGGAAAAGAGCTGTTGATCCTGTAATTCCTTGTACAACAACCTTGGTATCTTTATTAATAAATACGCTCATTAGTCCCCCGCCTTTCTCAGCCTACTTGCTCAACGATTTTTTGTGCGCCGTCTGCCATGGATTCAGCTGCAATGATATTCAAGCCTGATTGATTCAGGATTTCTTTACCTAAGTCTACATTCGTACCTTCAAGACGTACGACAAGAGGTACTTGAAGACCGATTTGCTTAGCTGCTTCTACAACACCCGTTGCGATGACATCACATTTCATGATTCCACCGAAGATATTCACGAAAATACCTTTGACGTTTTCATCAGAAAGGATGATTTTGAATGCTTCTGTTACCTTTTCAGCTGTGGCACCGCCCCCAACATCAAGGAAGTTAGCGGGATCTCCGCCGTAATGCTTCACGATATCCATCGTGGCCATGGCAAGACCAGCGCCATTTACCATACAGCCGATATTCCCATCAAGGGAAATATAGCTCAGGTCATATTTTGAAGCTTCGATTTCTTTCGCATCCTCTTCTTCAAGATCGCGTAATTCGATGACATCCTTCTGACGGTATAATGCATTTGAATCGAAGTTGAACTTCGCATCAAGTGCCATGACGTCCCCATCACCAGTCACCACTAACGGGTTGATTTCAACAATTGACGCATCCTTTTGGATGTACACATTGTAAAGACCCATCATGAACTTAGCTGCTTTCCCGACAAGCTTTTGAGGGATATTGATATTGAATGCAATACGTCTCGCCTGGAAACCTGTTAATCCCACAACTGGATCGATATACTCTTTAAAGATTTTTTCAGGTGTTTGTTCTGCTACTTCTTCGATTTCCGTTCCGCCTTCTTCAGATGCCATCAGGACAACTTGGGAAGTTGCACGGTCGAGTACAAGACCTACATAATACTCTTTCTTGATATCACAGCCTTCTTCGATAAGTAAGCGCTTTACTTCCTTACCTTCAGGACCCGTTTGGTGAGTAACTAAAGTTTTTCCGATTAATTCCTCTGCATATGTACGCACTTCGTCAAGGCTCTTGGCAATTTTGACTCCGCCTGCCTTGCCCCGTCCACCTGCGTGGATTTGCGCCTTTACAACATATACGCTAGAATCTAACGTCTTCGCCGCTTCTACTGCCTCTTCAGCTGTAAAAGCCACTTTACCATTTGGTACGGATACCCCGTAATTTCTGAGGATTTCTTTACCTTGATATTCATGGATATTCATTTTCCATCCTCCTATCAAACTCTTCAAAAAATAGACTGCGCTTTCATTGTATAAAATGACAGTATATATGTCTACCATTATGCTAAAAATATTATATTAATTTAAAAATTCTGAACATATTTAGATAGAATTTATACATATCACGCCAATTTAACTGGGAGAAACGCATGTAAATTATTATACTCAAAAAATATATTTTACCTAACCAATCTAGCTTTCTTCATCTTCAGCGTGAGTTCCATTTGTTTATTCTTTCCTGGATATGTCCTTGTCCAAACGGTAGATAAAAGCAAATACTTCTGCTACGGCCCCGTATAATTCCTCCGGGATGGATTCACCGATATCCAGGTTGCCGAGCAGGGATAACAGGCTCTTATCCTCTTGAACAGGCACTCCATGCTCCATCGCTTTTGACAGGATGTTTTCAGCGATCATCCCTTTTCCTTTTGCCACCACTTTTGGCGCTGATGCTTCTTGCTGATTATAACCTAGAGCAATCGCTTCTTTCCTCTCGTACCGGCTTTTCATATTTTTACATCAACTCCGGAAAATGTTCGATTGGACACGTCCCCTAAGAACTTTTCTGAAAGGTTTTCGTGTTTATCGGGTTTCTTCACCTTTACGGCGGATAACTGATAGTCCAAGTTCTCGAGTCCTTTTTTCAGATCAGGAATAAGCGGTTGGGACAAAGCTTCTACTGCCGGATGGTCATTCCAAATGGTCAGGGAAATGACACGGTGTTGAACCTGCATATCGATCAACGTCTCATCCAATTCCTTCATGTTCAAATAAAATAATACTCGGCAATAGTCACCATCTATAACTCCCTTTTCTTTCTCTTTTCCTGTCCATTGTATGGTGATATCCGTATTTCGTCCAAACAGATACATTGGAAACTGTTGAACGATTGTAAGGAGAGGGGATGGATCCTGAGAGTGAAGAACTTGATGGTTCATTTTCAGAACAATGTCATCGGCTAATTGGCGAATATCGGATGCCGGGTGATGCTGGCTTAATCCGATAAGATGCTCCTTCAATGTCTGGCCTTGGGTCTCATATCCTTTGTGGAGGTGAGCTTCATAGGTGATTCCAAAGTCACCGATCACCCTTTTTAATACTTTGGCCAATTCATCTCCCTTGAGTTGTTCCGTCAGGTCCAATACCGTTTGGTGGTGAAGCATTTGAAAGATTTTCTCCTGATTCGATGCAGGAACACCTTTCCCCCACATCTGTTCAAGCCTGGTAAAGTTCATTTCCACAAGCTTTTCCTTCCCCGCTAATCCGACCAGCTGTTTTGCCGCTGCTTCTGGTGTTTCTTCTTCCCTTCCCTGCAGGTGGGTCCCTGTGCCGGATAGGGTGTCCATCCATTTATTGATAAGGGAGAAAGTTGACTTAGTCGATTCTTGACCGGATTCATTCGCACTTGAAACCGGGTTCTGACCGCTTCTAATCCCTTCAGTCGCTGCCATAGTTAGAACCTTCCCCTCCCGATCTGAAGTCACCCTTTCCAGGATCATACCCGCTAATCCTTCCTTCCATTGATGCATTACCGTCTCGTTCGAAATGAATCCAAGGGACTTTAATACATCAAAATGCCCCAAACGGTTTGCATAGGTTTGGGAAGAATCCGCTAAACCCGTCAAGGCTTTGATGACAAGATTTTCAGATATATTCCTCCTTAAGGGTTCCTGCAGTTTTCGGATCAATTGGAGCGTGCTTACTTCTCCCATTTCATTTAACTTCAAAGAAAGAGTATCCAGCATGGAAATGAAATCACCTTTTTCTCCGGCTTTCATCGAAAGGAATATCCTGTCTGTAAATGGCATGTTCCTTCTGGCCATTTCCATGATGATCTTTAATTTAACAGCTGCATCTTTCCCTGTAACATGCTTCCCTGCAAACTCCAGCATGTCTTTATGAATGGGTACCTTATTCTTCACAAGGTCCGTAACCAAATTAGTCATTTCTTTATCATCGGTCGAAATGGAGAGATGATGTAAGAGCTTAGAAGCCATACTCTCACCATCTTCTTGGAGAGACGGGATCAACCGGAGGCTCAATCCTGTCTTTGTCTGCTTCACTTCCACCCATTGACGCTCTCCTGCATTCAAAGGAGTTTCGAGCTTTGCCAAGAACCGTTGACCGTTTGCAGATACTTCTGCCAGATCATCACCCAACAACTTATGTACCTTTATATAGATAACCTTTCCACCCTGGACCGAAAATGGTTGTCCGCCCTGAGTGGACAGTGCCTGATTCCTTGCAGTACCGTGAATGTGGGTCATCTCTCTCCCCCTCCTATGTTATTCATCCTACAATTTATGCTGAAAATGCTTATCCATTTGTATGCAGAAGCTCTTTTACCGGTGCGAAGCTTTTCCGGTGAAGAGGGGTTACTCCTAATTGCTCAAGTCCATTTAAGTGGTCTTTTGTTCCATATCCTGCATTTTTCTCGAAAGCATAGCCGGGATATTTTTCAGCGTATTCCTTCATCATCCTGTCTCTTGTAACCTTTGCGATAATAGAAGCTGCAGCAATGGATATGCTTTTCGAATCTCCTTTGATGATTGACTGACTCGGATATGGGGATTGAAGTTTCATTGCATCGATCAATAAGTAATCCGGCTGCACAGGCAGATGGATAATTGCGTCATTCATCGCTTTTTTCGTCGCTTGATAAATATTGATGGAATCGATCTCTTCCGCGTGGACCATTCCAATTCCAATTGAAATCGCATGATTTTGGATATATTCATAATATTCTTCTCTTTTTCCTTCTGAAAGTTTCTTGCTGTCATTCAATCCTGCTAAATAGAAGTCATGGGGAAGGATGACGGCTGCCGTTACGACCGGTCCGGCAAGTGGCCCTCTTCCCACCTCGTCTATCCCGGCAATACGGGTAAATCCTTGAAGACGCAGCTCCTGCTCATATCTGGTGAGGTTTTGAAACTCCTTTTTCTCCTCAGCCTGCTTCTTTCGGTCCCTTTCAAGCTGAAGCAGAAGTTTCTGAACGCCTTTTCTCTCATCCTGTTTCAATTCTTCCAAAATCGGATCAGACTCTGTCAGTGTCCCGATCAATTGTTTAATCTCACTGATCGTTCTATGTACTTTCGTCACGTCAGTTCCTCCTCGTATATATCGGATATCCCGCACAAAAATAAAGAGGCTGTGTCAAAGAGATTCATTCCCTTAATACAGCCTCTGCCGTTATTCGCTATCTTTTTCAGCTTCACCAATAAAATCAAATGTCATAGGTCCTAACTGAACGTTCCGTATATCCCTCACGATAATTTCAGATGTCTTATCATAATTGACCTCTCCACCCGCCATCAGACAGCCTCTTCTAGCCCCGATTACATCAAAGCTATCCACTACCTCTTCGGATATCCCTTCGAGGCCGTAACGCTCTTCTAATCGCTCTGGATAATGCTCTGCAAGAAAACGCAGACCATAAACGGCAATATCCTGCAAATTCAGGATGGTATCCTTGATTGCTCCCGTTAATGCCAGTTTATAACCTACCTTGGGATCTTCGAACTTCGGCCATAAAATGCCGGGGGTATCGAGTAACTCAAGCTCTTTTCCGACTTTGATCCATTGCTGGGCCTTCGTCACACCAGGTGTATTTCCTGTTTTGGCGATATTCTTCTTCGCCAGCCTGTTGATCAGGGTGGATTTACCTACGTTTGGAATCCCTACAATCATCGCCCTGATGGCCCGGGGTCTCATTCCCCTCGACTTCATCCGGTCGAATTTATCTTTCAGGATTTCCTTAGCGGCCTGCACGATGACTTGAAGACCTTTGCCGGCCTGTGCATTTACCGCAAGGGCCGTAATTCCCTGCTCTTTGAAGTAGGCGATCCACTGATTGGTTCTGTTTGTGTCTGCCATGTCTGCTTTATTTAATAAAACGAGCCGTGGCTTTTGACCGATGATCTCCTCAATCATCGGATTTCTGGATGATAACGGGATTCTTGCATCTACTAATTCAATCACTATGTCTACAAGTTTTAATTTCTCAGTAACTTGTCTACGAGCTTTAGCCATATGCCCCGGAAACCATTGTATCGTCATATGACCACCTCCAAACACTTTTTTCTATTATTTCACTAAACCGAAATCTTTAACAGGCCAATAGATCACTTTCGTGTCCCCGATTACTTCATCGGTCGAGACCGTCCCGATATGACGGCTGTCTTTACTGAATCGACGGTTATCCCCCATAACGAAAATCTCTCCATCCGGTACTGTTTCTTCACCGGTTATATCCTTTAATGAAAAATCTTCGGTCAAGACACCGCCGTTCAATTGATCTTTGTATTCCATGAGATATGGTTCAGTATAGGCTTTTCCATTTATATATAATGTATCATTTTTATACTCTACCTTATCCCCCGGCAGGCCGATGACCCGTTTGATATAATCCTTTTGCTCGGGAGCATGGAAAACGACGATATCGAACCGCTCAGGCTCTCCCAGTTTACTTACAATCATTCGGTCACCATTATGTAAAGTAGGCATCATTGATAATCCGTCAACTACGATGGGGGCAAATAAAAAGAATCTGATAATAGCTGCTAACCCGACTGCAATTAACAGGGCCTTCATCCATTCCCACCACTCGTTTTTTTCTTTAACCACATCTCCACCACCCATGACTTTTTCTATCTTTATCTATTCTACTAGAAATTCTTCTAATTCTCATTAAAAATTGGTGGTTTCCCGAAAATAGTCGATACCCGCTTCTACTCCCTTAAACGAAAGGTTTTAGAAAAAGGAAAAGGAGCTTGTCTCCAAGCTCCTTTTCTTACGTTCTTATCGAATTTCTTTAATACGAGCCGCTTTACCACGTAGATTACGCAGGTAATAAAGTTTCGCACGACGGACTTTACCGCGACGAATAACTTCTAATTTAGCGATTTTAGGTGTGTGTACTGGGAAAGTACGCTCAACACCTACACCGTAAGAAATTTTACGAACAGTAAATGTTTCGCTGATACCGCCACCGCGGCGTTTGATTACTACTCCTTCGTAAACCTGAATACGTTCACGAGTACCCTCAACGATGTTAACGTGTACACGTACTGTATCACCAGGACGGAAAGATGGTAGATCAGAGCGAAGCTGTTCTTTCGTAATATCTTCGATTAATTTGTGCATCTTTTTCAACTCCTTCCAACAGATGCTCTTACAAAAGCGATTGATTGCAGCGGAACATCGGGATCCATGACTTCAGGAGCTAACTCCTTGAAACCACAAAGAATATAATATCATACAGGCATGCAGGATGCAATAGCCTATTTAGAGTTTCTCCATTCTTCTATCCACGCTTTTTGTCGATCTGTGAGTGGATAACTCTCTAATAGATCCGGTCTTCTCTCATAGGTCCTTCTCAGACTCTCTTTCTCTCTCCATTCATCAATCAGACGATGATTTCCTGAAATCAACTCTCCGGGCACCTTCATCCCTCTGAAATCCGCAGGACGGGTGTAATGCGGATGTTCTAAGAGACCTGAAGAGAACGAATCAAGTATGGGGGAATCCTCATTCCCCAGCACCCCGGGAAGCAGGCGGACAACACTATCGATGACCACCATCGCCCCGAGTTCACCACCGGTCAACACATAGTCACCAATGGAGATTTCGTCGGTTACCACGTGCTCTCTGATTCGTTCATCATAGCCTTCATAATGACCGCAAATAAACACGAGGTGATCTTCTTTCGAAAGCTCTTCAGCCTTTTTCTGAGTATATCGTTCTCCCTGTGGGCACATAAGGATGACCCGCGGCGTAGATTCTTCCTCTTTTCTCAAGGCATCGACTGCATCAAATATAGGCTGAGGCTTCAAAACCATTCCGGCCCCCCCGCCGTAAGGGTAATCATCTACCTGATTATGTTTGTTATCGGCGTACTCACGAAAGTTAATCACATTATACGCAACGGCCCTTTTCTCATTGGCCTTTTTCAAGATGGAATCACCGAAGATCCCTTCGAACATACCAGGGAATAAAGAAAGGACATCAATTCTCATCATGATAAGAGCCCTTCCATCGGCTCGATGGTAATAAGCTGCCCTTCAATATCGACAGTTTTCACGATATCCTCTATGTATGGGATGAGGTACTCTTTCCCACGCTCACCCTTCACTACCCATACATCGTTCGCCCCCGGGCTTAAAATCTCTTTGACGGCTCCCAGCTCTTCCCCTGCGGTCGTCACTACCTTGCAGCCGACGATTTCATGAAGATAGTATTCCCCTTCGTCCAGTTCCTGCAGCTGGTCTTCCTGGACCTTCAGGATACCTTCTTTAAACTTCTCCACCTCATTGATATTTCCATATCCTTCAAACGTAAGCAAATCAAAATTTTTATGATTTCTGTGAGATGTGATCACGAGACCGAGGGGTTCTTGGCCATTCCGGAACAAATAGAGAGTGTTCCCTTTCTGATAACGTTCTTCGGGGAAATCTGTCGTCGATACGACCTTCACTTCCCCCTTAACTCCATGAGTGTTGACAATCTTTCCTACATTAAACCACTTTTCCATCGCATTCACCTCTTGCATTAACGTATTTCTTTCACTATACCGTCTTCTATTACAATCGTCTTTGAAAGGGTTTCTTCCTCCCAATTGTCACCAACTTGAATGTCCATCATACCCTGGACTTCCTTTTCCTTCAGCTCACTGCCAATCGGGAGGATATTGAGCTGTTCCATTTGAAATTCCAACAGCTTGATTTTTTCTGCCCTTTCATTCAATTCTCTTTCAAAATGCTGATTTAATTTATGAGTCGGATATTTCTTGCCACGTTCGATTTTTTTCATTTCGAACTGAAGCTGATCACTTTCTTTTTTCAATTGAAACGTTTGATTTTCATAGCGTTTCATTAACTGGGCTTTACTCTTTTCTGTGAGGACTTGCTTGATTGTTATCGTATGTATCACGTTCAACGGCTTTCCTCCTCCTTCTATTCACCCCTCACTGAAGTCATGACCATAGGGTGTTCTTAGGGGAGAAACGGCTATTATGCGGGCTTAGAACCCATCTGACGCTAGTATACCATTGTATGTCCATCAACCCTATGAAAAAGGGGACTGACGTCTTAAGGCTAAGTAGTAACCTTTGTGGGTCAGTCCCCTGATTCTTAGAGCTTGTTGTAATGAGCTTAAGTAAGCTTTCTTACTCCACTATCTCTAAAAAGATTTTCTTCTGTTGTGAAGATCCTGCTGCAGCGTATACCACAGTTCGAATCGATTTAGCTACTCGCCCCTGTTTCCCAATGACCTTACCCATATCCTCGGGATGAACGGATAACTTATAGGTTAAACCGTTCGTTCCTTCATCCAAGTCGACGCGGACAGAGTCCGGATGGTCAACCAGGGGTTTCACAATCGTTAGAATAAGATCTTTCATCGATCTAATCGATTACTTGCCGTTTTTAGCATTGTGGAATTTTTCCATAATGCCTTGGTTTGAGAATAGGTTACGAACTGTGTCAGATGGCTTAGCACCATTTGATAACCATTTAAGAGCTAACTCTTCATCGATTTTCACTTCAGCTGGTTTAGCAACCGGGTTGTAAGTTCCAACTGTTTCGATTTGACGTCCATCACGTGGTGAACGAGAATCTGCAACTACGATACGATAGAAAGGAGATTTTTTTGCTCCCATACGTTTTAATCTGATTTTTACTGCCATAATTAAAGCACCTCCGAATAGTTTCACACAAGTTAGTATAATATCAAATGTGTATTTTGTTTGTAAAGTGTTTTTTCTTAACAGTTCAATTTTTCTTGTAAAAAATCGAACGAATTGCTTACATAAATGGGAATTTCATCCCTTTTTTCTTACCTTTTCCTTGCATCCCGCTCATCTGTTTCATCATTTTCTTCATGTCCTCGAATTGTTTCAGTAGACGGTTCACCTCTTGAATGGATGTCCCGCTCCCTTTTGCAATCCGTTTTCGACGGGAAGCATTGATTGTTTCAGGATGGGTTTTTTCATCACCGGTCATGGATTGGATGATAGCCTCAACATGACTGATCTGTTTGTCATCGACTTGAATCTTATCCAGACCCTTCATCTTGTTTGCTCCAGGCATCATTTTAAGAAGTTCGTCCAGTGGCCCCATCTGCCTCACTTGACCTAGTTGATCAAGGAAATCATCAAATGTGAAAGACATTGTGCGCATTTTTTGTTCCAGTTCTTTGGCCTTCTCTTCATCAACGCCCGCCTGAGCCTTTTCAATGAGGGATAAAACATCTCCCATACCGAGAATCCGTGATGCCATACGCTCAGGATGGAAGGCTTCCAAGGCATCCATCTTCTCACCCATACCGACAAATTTAATAGGCTTTTCAGTGACGGAACGGATGGATAACGCTGCACCACCCCGGGTATCACCATCGAGTTTTGTCAGGACGACACCCGATATGCCAAGAGCATCATTGAAGCTTTGAGCGACATTTACTGCATCTTGACCAGTCATGGCATCCACCACGAGGAAAATCTCGTCCGGATTGGAGAGTTCTTTGATTTCTTTCAGCTCTCCCATCAGGTTTTCATCAATGTGAAGTCGACCTGCCGTATCAATCAGAACATAATCGTGATGTTCTTCTTTAGCCTTTTCTATGGCATTTTTCGCAATCTCAACCGGGCTTACCTGATCCCCGAGTGAAAACACAGGAAGGCTTAATTGCTTCCCGATGGTTTCCAATTGTTTGATGGCAGCGGGACGGTAAATATCAGCAGCCACCAACAGCGGTTTGCGGTTATGTTTCTTTCGAAGCAGGTTCGCAAGCTTACCAGTGGTCGTCGTTTTACCTGCACCTTGTAAACCAACCATCATAATGACAGTCGGTGGACGTTTAGCGACGGCAATCTGACTTTGTTCGCCACCCATCAAGTTTGTAAGCTCTTCCTGAACAACTTTAATGACCTGTTGACCCGGTGTAAGGCTCTTCATGACTTCTTGTCCGACAGCCCGCTCACTTACTTTCTTGACGAATTGCTTCACCACTTTAAAATTAACGTCTGCTTCTAAAAGAGCAAGACGAACTTCACGCATCATTTCTTTAACATCCGCTTCTGAGATCTTTCCTTTTCCGCGGATTTTTTGTATTGTACCTTGCAGTCGGTCGGCTAATCCTTCAAATGCCATTCATGCCGCCTCCTAATCCAATATTTCAAGATCATCAATGAGTTTTAAACAATGAGAAGAATCGATTGATGGCTCTTCTATTTTTTCTCTGAGTTGGTCAAGAATCTCGTTGCGTTCTTGAAATTTTTTAAATAATAAAAGCTTTTCTTCGTACTCCTCGATCATGGCCTCTGTCCGCTTAATGTTGTCGTACACTGCTTGCCGGCTAACATTATATTCCTCAGCGATTTCACCTAAGGAGAAATCATCCAGATAATAGAGGGACATATAGCTTCTTTGTTTAGGAGTTAACAAAGATTGATAAAAATCGTAGAGATAATTCATTCTGGTCGTTTTCTCCAGCACGGATATCCCTCCTTGTTAAGTGAAAAACCTTTACATATGAAGAATACAGTGTTTACGGGCGATTGTCAAGGATACTTACGGATTTTTCATAGAGAAAAACAGAGCAGCCTGCAAGATAATATCTCAAAGTCTCTTAAGCAGGCTGCCCTATGGATCATGATTTATTCTTCTTCATCAACGAGGGTTGAGAACAACCCATATACATACTTTTCAGCATCGAACGGTTGAAGGTCATCCATTTTTTCTCCCAGACCCACATATTTAACAGGGATCTCGAGCTCGTTCCGGATCGCCAGTACGATCCCTCCTTTAGCAGTTCCATCAAGCTTCGTCAGGACGATACCTGAGACGTTTGTTGCTTCTTTAAAGGTTTTTGCCTGTACCATGGCATTTTGCCCAGTGGTTGCGTCAAGAACGAGCAGTACTTCGTGAGGGGCTCCTGGAATCTCTCTTTCAATCACCCGTTTCACCTTTTCAAGCTCTTTCATCAGATTCACTTTGTTTTGCAATCTTCCTGCCGTATCACAGATGAGTATGTCCGCCTTTTTCGCTTTGGCAGATTGGACGGCATCAAACATCACAGCCGCAGGATCACTTCCCGCCGCCTGCTTAATGACCGGTACCCCTACTCGTTCACCCCATACTTCAAGCTGTTCAATGGCTCCTGCGCGGAAGGTGTCCCCTGCTGCAAGAACAACATTTTTGCCCTGTTCCTTGAACATATGAGCCATTTTTCCGATGGTCGTCGTCTTCCCTACCCCATTCACACCGACAAATAATAAAACCGTCAGTTGGTCGTCTTGAATATTCAGGCTGCTATCCTCATCGCGATCACCCTGGTAGATTTCAACAAGCTTCTCTGAAATGACGGATTGGACATCTACCGTATCTTGAATATTTCTTCGTTTCACTTCAAGTTTAAGTTCATCAATGAGCTCCATGACGGTATCAAAGCCAACATCCGCCCCGATCAGGATTTCTTCCAGCTCTTCAAAGAATTCTTCATCGACTTTGCGGTATCTGGCCACCAGGTCATTCACCTTTGACGTGAAGTTATTCCTTGTTTTACTTAAGCCATCTTTAAATTTCTCTGTGACATTATCACTGGACTCTGTAAATTTGTCTTTAAGCTTCTTAAAAAAACTCACGTTCCCACACCCTTATTTAAGTTTCAAGTAGTTCCTTTGTTTCCTGAAGTCTGACTGATACCAGTTTAGACACTCCGGATTCCTGCATCGTTACCCCATACAGTACATGGGCTTCTTCCATGGTACCTTTACGATGTGTGATGACAATGAATTGTGTCTCATCACTGAATTTCTTTAAATATTGACTGAATCTCTGCACATTCGCTTCGTCCAGGGCCGCCTCCACTTCATCGAGTATGCAGAATGGGACAGGGCGTACTTTTAGAATCGAAAACAGCAGGGCAATGGCCGTCAAAGCACGTTCCCCACCTGACATAAGCCCCAGGTTCTGAAGCTTCTTCCCGGGCGGCTGGGCTACTATATCCACACCGGTGTGAAGAAGATCAGACGGATCGGTCAGCTTCAACTCTGCCCGACCGCCTCCAAACAAGGCTTTGAATACACCTTCAAACTCCTCTTGTATGCTCGTGAAGGTTTGATCGAAACGTTTGATCATTTCGGTGTCCATTTCATTAATGACCAGGTACAGAGTGTCCTTCGCTTCCGTCAGATCATTCTTCTGATCAACTAAAAATTCGTATCTTTCCTTCACCCGTTCATATTCATCAATCGCACCCAGATTGACGGTCCCGAGCTCTTCCAGTGCTAATTTCACAAGTTTCACTTTTTTTCTTGCCTCTTCCACGTCAATTGAAAGGGGGTAGTCCTGCTTTGCCGCTTCAAACGAAAGCATATATTCATCCCTTAAATGATCAAGACGGTTCTCGAGTTCTACATCAAGACGATTGATTTTTACTTCTTCATCCCGCAGGGCACCGACCAATCCTTTATGCAGACGCTTCAATTCTTTTAACTCCATCTCCTCATCATCGACAGAATGTTGAAGGTTGGAGCGCTCGTCCCGGCGAACAGCAATCAACTTGGACGTTTCTTCCTTTTGCACGGCACACTCTTCTGCTTTTATTCCAAGCTGCTCTTCACCTGAGAAGTTATCCTTCATTTCTGTCCGCAACCATTCCAGGTCATCCTGAAGACTTATCTTTCGCCTGTTCGTCTCAGCCATCGTATCCTGCACCCGATTCAGTTGCTGTCGGCTGTTTACGAGCTGCTCATTCCGCGCAGCGAGATTCGCTTTAATATCACTGATTTCATTCAATAAAGCGTCCTTGGACGTTCGTTCACTATTTTTCTGAAGAGTCAGCTCATTAATCTTTTGATCAAGCTGTGCAACCTCTTCCCCTATCTCCTTGAGTGAAGCTTCCAATTCTTTTGTTCTGGAATCATGATTTTCTTTAATTGACGTATAATCTTTTTTCTCCAGGTCATACAAGGACAGCCTTTCATCCAGATTTTGCTGGGAAAGTTCAATTTCACGAAGTTGGGAGAGAAGTTCCTGTTCCTTGAAACGCAAGCTCTCCCCCTTCACTCTCATTTCTTCCAGTTTCTTCTCACGAAAACCACTTTCTTCTTTAAGTGCTTTTACTTGGGCTTGAAGCTGTTCTGTCTGAGTTTCCATACTGGAAAGCTTTTCTTTCATCTCTTCCAGTTCCCCTTTTCTTGAAAGAAGGGAATTTTTCTTCTGTTTCACAGTACCCCCGGACATAGATCCCCCTGGATTGACAACGTCCCCATCCAGCGTAACGAGTCGGTAACGATATTGAACAAGCTTTGCAATTTCGTTCGCACCCTTTAGGTCCGTTGTGATGATGACATTTCCCACAAGGCTTGACATCACCATTTGATAGCGCTCATCAAAATGTAACAGATCAGCTCCCACACCTACAAAGGATGGATGCCCTTTCAGCATATTCTTTTGGCTTTCGGGTATCGATTTCCCTTTGATTACGTTCATCGGCAAGAAGGTGGCACGGCCATATTGATTCTTCTTCAAGAAAGCAATGGCTTTACGCCCGTCTTCTTCTGTATCGACAACAATATGCTGCATCGATGCAGCCAGAGCCGTCTCCATAGCCGTTTCATATGATTTAGGAACCGTAATAAGCTCCGCCACCGCCCCTTGAATGCCGGTTAATTGACCCGAACGCTCTTTCAGGACTTCTTTTACCCCCTGGAAGAAACCTGAATAGTCTTCTTCCATTTCTTCGAGCATTTCTTTCCTGGACTTCGCTTGTTGCAGGAATTGAAATGCCTGATAAAGTGTTTTTTCCTGCTTTTCATATTTGTCTTTCACGGATTCAAGCTTTTTTTGTTCTTCGCGATACAAGAAGATATGCTCATCGATCTGTTCTCTTTGCATCTGAAGTTCTTTCGATCGTTCCTTGTGACGCAAATGTAATTCTTCACGTTGAGAGACGTATTTTTCATTTTCCGCTTCTAATCGACCGCTGCGACTGGATTGCTGCTCCAGCTGCTGTTTGAGATACTGAATTTCATTTTTTGCAGAAGCCTGTTGATTGAGCTTTTCAATGTAATCACTTTTAAATGATTCAATCACATCTTCAATATTTTCGTTATAGTGCTTGAATTGATTCTGTTTCGTGACAAGGAGTTCTTTTAACCCGGACACCTCAGAATCGATCCTCTTGAAGCATTGGTGGACGAATTTTTCTTCCGCTCTACCAGTACTTGCTTTCTACCCTCAAGTTTCTCTAATTCTTCACTTGTGGAAAGGAGCACTTCCTGCAGGCTTGAAATCGACTCATCGAGAGCCGCTATTTTATCCCGGGTTTGTGTCAGGACGGCTTCTTTCTTCTGAATGCGGGAAGAAAGGACCAATTCTTCTTGTCCATGCTGTTCAAATTCTCCACTCAGCTTTTCCCACTGCTTATGTAAATCTTCTATATCATAGACAGTCAAGGCGACTTCGAACTTCTCAAGCTCCTCTTTCTTCTCAAGATAATCACGGGCCATTGAAGCCTGAAGCTTCAGGGGTTCCACCTGTCCTTCCAATTCATGAAGGATGTCATTCACACGATTAAGATTTTCTTGTGTTTCAAATAACTTATTTTCAGCTTTTTTCTTCCGTGATTTATACTTCAACACCCCGGCAGCCTCTTCGAAGATGGTTCTTCTTTCTTCCGGCTTACTGTTCAGGATTTCTTCCACTTTTCCCTGACTGATAATCGAGAAAGCTTCTTTTCCTAACCCTGAATCCATGAACAGTTCGATGATATCCTTTAACCTGCATGGCTGTTTATTCAGTAAATATTCACTATCTCCCGAACGGTAGACTCTTCTTGTGACACTGACCTCACTATAATCGATGGGTAGTGCTCCGTCTTCGTTATCTAAAACAAGGGTCACTTCCGCTATATTGAGAGCTTTCCTTGAATCACTTCCGGCAAAAATGACGTCTTCCATTTTCGACCCGCGCAGGCTTTTTGCCGATTGTTCACCAAGCACCCACCTGATTGCGTCTATAATATTGCTTTTCCCGCTGCCGTTCGGTCCCACGACAGCCGTGACACCCGGAACAAACTCCACGGATATTCTTTCTGCAAAAGATTTAAACCCCATTACTTCTAGTTGTTTGAGGAACATCTTCTTTCCCCCTATTTCGCGTCCAGCTTTTGTTTTAACTTTTCCAGAGCTTTCTGTGCGGCTTTTTGTTCAGCCTCTTTTTTTGACCGGCCATTTCCAACGCCCAATTCTTCATCATTTAAACTCACTCTTGAAATAAACTGACGATTGTGGGCAGGGCCGCTTTCTTCTAAGATGCTATATTCGATCATTCCAGCACTGCCCCTTTGAACCAGCTCTTGTAACTGACTCTTATAATCCATCACATGAGAAAAAGCACCGACATTAATTTTGGGGTAGACCACTTTTTCAAGGATGGAGATGACTGTTTCTAATCCTTGATCCAGGTAGACCGCCCCGATAAACGCTTCAAAGACATCGGCGAGTAAAGCCGGTCTCTCACGCCCCCCCGTCATTTCTTCACCCTTACCCAACAGGATGAGTTCACCGAAATTCAATTCAATCGAAAACTTCACCAGGGAGGGTTCGCATACGATGGCAGCCCTTAACTTGGTAAGTTCCCCTTCACTCATCATAGGGTATTTCTTGAAAAGAAATTGAGATACCGTTAATTCCAGAACGGCGTCCCCGAGAAATTCTAAGCGTTCGTTATCTTCATATGGTTTTCGACGATGCTCATTCACATAAGATGAATGAGTAAAAGCTTGTTTAAGGAGTTTTTCATCTTTAAATTGAATTCCCATTTGATTTTGAAATGTCTTGAATTTCAAATCATTTTTATGTTTCGATAATCCATTACTTCTGTTTTGCTTCCGCATCAGGCACTCCACCTTGCTAATATGTTCTCAATGTATACTAATCAAGTTTATTCTAAAAAAATCATTTACGCAAAAATTTCTTGAACAATGAAGTTAGAACACAAATAAACTTGGTAGGGGTCAGACCCCTACCAAGTTTCAAATGGTTAGAATATAAGATGGAACGCCCATCTTTCTATTCAATCTAACGATTAAGCCTTTGCTTGTATGTAGTTCACAGCATCACCTACTGTGCCGATTTTTTCAGCATCATCGTCAGAAATTTCCATGTCAAATTCATCTTCAAGTTCCATAACCAGCTCAACTACATCAAGGGAGTCAGCTCCTAGATCTTCTTTGAAAGAAGCTTCAAGAGTTACTTGAGATTCATCTACACCTAGACGATCAACGATAATTTTTGTTACACGATCTAATACTTCTGCCATTTTTGTCACCTCCCCTCAAGTATTATAGAGCATTTCCACCTCTAATGAAAAGAGTATACATGAAAACATGCATAAATAATTTCATTTCTACCCATTACATGACCATTCCACCATCAATATGGAGAGTTTGACCAGTCATATACGATGCGGAGTCGGATGCCACAAATGTCACTACTTTTGCAATATCCCCGGGAGCGCCAAAACGGCTTAACGGGATTTGCTTTAACATCTCATTCCGTACATCTTCCGGAAGCTTTTCGGTCATATCCGTCGAAATGAAGCCAGGGGCAATGGCATTCACGGTGATTCCACGGGGGGCAAGCTCTCTCGCAGTCGTTTTCGTCAACCCGATTACACCTGATTTGGCTGCTACATAGTTCGCTTGTCCAGGGTTCCCGCTCACTCCAACAATGGAAGAAATATTGATGATCCGCCCGCTTCGTTGTTTCATCATTTGACGTGTAACGGCCTTCGTACACAGGAATACACCTTTAAGGTTGATGTTGATGACATCATCCCATTCTGTTTCTTTCATTCTCATCAACAGATTATCCTTGGTGATGCCGGCATTGTTCACAAGGATATCGATGGAACCAAATTCAGTAATCGTTTCCTTCACCATAGCCTGAACCGCATCAGCATCGGATACATTACATTGTACGGCTATTGCTTCTCTGCCCAAACTCTTGATTTCATCCACGACTTCGTTTGCTTTCTGTTCACTGCCCGCAAAATTCACGGCGACATTACAACCTTCACGTGCAAGTTCAAGAGCGATCTCCCGTCCGATTCCACGGGATGCTCCTGTCACCAGTGCCACTTTACCTTCTAAATTCATTTAAGCTTCCTCCTTCAGTGCTTGAATGGTTTGTTGTAAGGACGCTTCATCTTGAACAGCATAAGTCTTCACACGTCTGTTCACTTTTTTCACTAATCCTGAAAGGACTTTACCTGGTCCCACTTCGATGAATGTATCCACACCTAATTCAAGAAGCTTCTCGACAGTATCTTCCCATTTTACAGGAGAGTACAATTGTTCAATTAATAATCGCTTGATCTCTTCATGTCCTGTTACAGGCTCTGCCGTCACATTCGCAATGACGGGTACTCCTGCGTCTTTGATCGTGATCGAATCCAAGATTGAAACGAACTGTTCTGCAGCCGGTTTCATCAATTGGGAATGGAAAGGACCACTTACCTGAAGTGGGATGACCCGTTTCGCTCCGGCTTCCTTCGCTTTCTCTGAAGCCAGTTCCACTCCGCGCACCGTACCTGAAATGACAATCTGACCGGGACAATTCAAGTTCGCCAGTCCAACTGGATTGCCCTCATCCGTCACAAGGTCCGTCACTTCTTTCAATGGTTCTCTGCCCAATCCAAGGACGGCGGCCATCGTTCCTTCTCCGCTTGGTACTGCTTCTTCCATGAATTCCCCTCTTTTACGAACGGTATACACAGCATCTTCAAATCCGATGGCACCTGCAGCCACAAGGGCAGAGTATTCCCCTAAGCTGTGACCTGCCGTATAATCTGCCGTAATTCCCTCGGATTTCAAGCGTTCCAGAATGGCCACGCTCGTCGTCAGGAGGGCAGGCTGAGCGTTCGTTGTCTGGGTAAGCTCTTCCTGGGGACCTTCAAATATGATCGTTGAAAGCTTTGTATTCAATCGGTCATCTGCTTTATTAAAATATGATTGCACATCAGGGTATTGCCCGGCTAATTCTTTCCCCATTCCCACCGTTTGGGAACCTTGTCCAGGAAAGATAAACGCGATTTTACTCATTTTAATCCTCACTCCCCTTAATAGCATCTTTTATTGTGTTGGAAACGTCGTGCTTCACCATCTCCCTTGCTTGTCTCATGGCATTATAAAGAGCTACTTCATTAGAAGAACCATGAGCTTTGATGACCGGTGCCTTCAGACCGAACAGGCCGGCTCCGCCGTACTCTGTATAATCGAGCATATTCTTTAATTGTTTCAGGTCATTCTTCACCAGTCCTGCTGCAAGCTTATTTTTCGTTGAGGCCGTGAATGTTTTTTTCAACATGGAGAAGACGGACAGAGCCGTCCCTTCTATCGTCTTCAGTACCATATTCCCGGTAAAACCGTCCGTTACGACAACATCGGCCGGTCCATCCAATAAGTCTCTGGACTCTACATTCCCCACAAAATTGATAGGCAGTTCCTTCAATAATTGGAATGTTTTCTTTGTTAATTCATTCCCCTTTTTATCTTCTGTACCAATGTTCAATAAGCCCACGCGCGGATTATTGATTCCTCTCACTTTCTCGGAATAAATGCTTCCCATCACTGCGTATTGTGCCAGATGCTCAGGTTTCGCATCCACATTCGCCCCAAGGTCAAGCATAAGGAACCCTTTCCCATCAAGTGTCGGAAGGGTCGGTGCCAACGCAGGCCGCTCAATCCCGTCAATTCTCCCCACAATGAACAAGCCTGCCGTCATCAAGGCACCCGTATTCCCAGCTGAAATACAGGCATCAGCTTCCCCATTTTTCACTGCCTGGGCCATGAGCACCATCGAAGCATTCTTCTTTCGCTTCACCGCTCTGACAGGCTCATCCGTACCTTCAATCACTTCATCAGTGTGAACGATCGTCAGGCGATCTTCCGGGGTGATATACTGTTTGATCTGCTTTTCATCCCCGTATAGAAGCACTTCAATATCATTGAATTCACGTAACGCCCGCTTCACTCCAAGAACGATTTCTTTCGGGGCGTGATCTCCGCCCATTGCATCAACGGCTAATCTCATCTACTCTTCATCCTTTACAGATTTTTTAGAGCGATACATTTCAAATTCACCGGTAAAAACGAGCTCACCACCGACTAAACTTTGAACTTCTACCGTTGTTCGGTCTTTTTGATCTTTCATATGTATCACTTTCGCTTTCGCGACCACCCGTTCCCCTTCCTTTACGGGTCGGGTAAAACGGATGTTTGACTTCGCAGTTAACGCCAAGTCGTCATTTATGACAGCCACTGCAAGGGAATTCGCCTGGGCGAACAAGTGGTGTCCTCTCGCAATCCCATTTCTTATAAAGACATGCTCCCGTTTCACATCAAAAATGGATATCGCACTTTGATCCAGCTCTATATCAATAATTTCTCCAATAATCTCTTCAATAGGCAACGATTTCACTTCGTCTTCAAACGATTTCTCCGCAACGTATTTGATGCGTTCACGAAGCTCTGGGATGGACAATTCCATCCGGTCCAACCGGATTGTCTGGACGCTTACCCGAAACCGTTCAGCCAATTCTTCATCTGTTATAAAAGGATTCACTTTGATTGTGTCAGTAAGGTTTCCCTGTCTTTCTTTTTTCGAAAGTCTCAATTTTAACACCGTCCAGTATTAGTACTAGGTACTAATAGTAGTATATAATCTAAAAAAGCAGATTGCAAGAAATAATCTCACAATCTGCCTTTCTAGTCGAGCTTTTCGCCCTCTAATATTCCCGATCCGGATAAATACTCCCTGAGCGGTTCAAACTCTGGATCACTCCAGAATTGAGCCGAACTGATCAACGCTTGAGCATCGTCCCTTGCCACTTCCAGGGCACGGTAGTCATGCACCATGTCTGCCACCTTAAACTCCGGGAGCCCGCTCTGCTTTCTGCCGAAGAAGTCACCAGGACCCCTCAGTTCAAGATCTTTTTCACTAAGGACAAATCCATCATTTGTTTCTGTCATGATTTTCATGCGCTCTTTCCCGACTTCGGTCTTCGGTTCGGCAAGGAGGATACAATACGATTGATGTTCACCACGCCCTACCCTTCCTCTCAGTTGATGAAGCTGACTCAACCCGAATCGTTCCGCATCATAGATGAGCATGAAGGTAGCATTGGGCACATTCACACCAACCTCAACCACCGTGGTGGAAACAAGCACTTGAAGGTTGTTCGCACTGAATTCCCTCATCACTTCATCCTTATCTTCGGGATGAAGTCTCCCGTGCATCAGACCGACCTTGTAACGTCCTTCAAAATAATGGACCAATTGATTATAGACATCGATGGCATTTTGCACATCCAGTTTGTCCGACTCCTCAATCAAAGGACAAATCACATAAGCCTGGCGACCCTGGTCCAACTCCTTATCCATAAATGAAAGGACCCTGGACAGCATGTCCGCTTTCGCCCAATAGGTTTCAATCGACTTCCTTCCGGCAGGCATTTGATCGATGATACTCACATCCATTTCACCAAATACGGTGATGGCAAGTGTTCTCGGAATCGGGGTCGCTGTCATGAATAATACATCAGGACTTTCCCCTTTTTCCCTGAGTACCCTTCTTTGGTTGACACCAAACCTGTGCTGTTCATCTGTGACCACTAGGCCAAGATGCTTGAATTCGACTTCATCCTGTATGAGGGCATGGGTGCCAATGAGAATATCGATCTCACCCTCTTTTAGTTTATCAAGTAAAAGACGGCGCTTCTTTCCTTTTACAGAGCTGGTTAGAAGGGCAACGGACAGTCCCATAGACCCCAGCATTTCGCTAAGGGAATTTGCATGCTGTTCCGCCAGTATTTCTGTCGGGACCATTAATGCTCCCTGATAACCTGCTGTTACACTTGAATACAAAGCAATGGCGGAAACAACGGTCTTACCGGATCCCACATCCCCCTGGAGAAGACGATTCATCCGATAAGGAGATTTCATATCTGCTGAAATTTCATTCACCACACGTTTTTGCGCATCGGTCAGTGGAAATGGCAAAGAATCAATGAACGATTTGACTTTTTCCAAATCATAATGTTGAGGCATGCCGTTTGAATGTTCCCTTTCGAACTTTCTCAAGGCCTGCATCTTCAACTGAAACAACAGGAATTCTTCATAAACAAACCGCCTTCTTGCCTGTTTCATATCTTCGGTGGAATCAGGAAAGTGAAGATGATACAGGGCATCTTTCCGGCTTGAAAGCTTATACTTTTCCATTAAATGGACCGGGAGATTCTCATGGATCAGATGACTATAATCTTTGAAAGCCTTCTTGATGAATTTCCTGAGTGTATTGTTTTTCACCGAGCCTTTCAAGGAATATACAGGTTCAAAATCCCCCTGTTTATCGTGAGGACCCGATTGAAAATACTGGACCGTAATGATTTGCCTGTTTTTATCCCATTTTCCAGTCACCGTCACAGTGTCATGAAGATTGATCTTCTTTTTCAAGTAAGGCTGATTAAAAAACACCGCCTGAACCAGATTCCTCCCAACAAGAATCCGCAGGGTCAAGCGGGATTTCTTTCTCCCATAAAACATCAGTGCGGGTTCCGAATGAACTTTCCCCTCAACCGTGACGCGTTCATCATGGGCAACTTCTTCCAGGTCCCTAAGTCGATAATCCTCATAGCGGTAAGGCAGATATTCTAACAGATCCAGAACGGAATAAATCCCCATTGCATTCAGCTGTATAGCTGTTTCTTCACCAATCCCCTTAATGTTCTGGATTGTCAGTCCTTCATTACGAGTCTTCACGTTTATTCAGGGAAACCCCAAAGATTTTCGCTTCAAGCTCTCTGCCTGTCGGCGTAGCCGCCAGTCCCCCTTGAGCCGTTTCACGAAGAGCTACCGGCATGGTTTGACCGATTTTGTACATGGCATCGATCACTTCATCACATGGGATACGGCTCGTTATACCTGCAAGTGCCATATCCGCTGCAACCATGGCATTGGCAGCACCCATGGCATTCCGTTTCACACAGGGTACTTCCACCAGTCCTGCAACAGGATCACACACAAGACCTAACATGTTCTTCAACGTAATTGCCATGGCTTCCGCTGATTGACCAGGGGTCCCCCCTGCCATTTCAATGATGGCAGCTGCCGCCATCCCACTCGCGGATCCTACCTCTGCCTGGCAGCCTCCAGCTGCACCTGAGATGGAAGCATTATTCGCCACAACGAAACCAAAGGCACCGGATGCAAATAAAAAGCGGATCATTTCATCTTTTGTGGGATTCAACTTATTCTTCACGGCAAAAAGTGTTCCAGGAACGACTCCTGCAGAGCCTGCAGTAGGAGTGGCGCAAATCGTTCCCATCGCTGCATTCACTTCGTTCGTTGCAACGGCTTTACTGACTGCATCCAGAATCGTGTCCCCACAAAGGGAACGACCTGAATCAATGTATTTCTGTAATAATACGGCATCGCCGCCTGTCAACCCTGAATGGGATTTGACACCTTCAAGGCCGCGGGCTACCGCCTGCTCCATCACTTCCAGGTTCTTTTCCATCTGACTATAAACCTGTTCAAATGTTTTACCCGTAAACTCAATTTCCTGTTCGATCATAATATCAGATATTTTCTTGTTCTGACTTTCAGCAAGTTCAACCAATTCTGCTACATTTCGAAACATGTAAATAACCTCCTCACCTTTTGTAAACGCTATCATTATTGTAATTGATTAATCAGAAATCCGTGTTACTTGTGTAATGTTCGGCAGTGATGTCAATTCATTGATGACCGCTTCGTCTATCGGTTGATCGACCTCTATGGTCATCAATGCCATTTGTCCTTTTTCTTTCCGGGACACATCCATATGCCCGATGTTCAGTTGATGCTTAGCAATGACATTCGAGACAGAAGCAATCGCTCCGAATCGGTCATCATGAACTACAAGTATCGCCGGATGATGGCCTGAGAGTTTAAGTTCAAAGCCATTAAGTTCAATGATTTCAACTTTCCCTCCACCGATGGAAATACCGACAAGTTCGATTTCACCTTGATCATCTCCCATGTGGATCCGCGCTGTATTCGGATGATCCGTAATGGCATCTTCTTCTTGAAATTTAATCTTTATCCCTTTTTCCTTAGCTACATTGATCGATTCGATAATTCGTTCATCATATGTATCATAATCAAGGATACCGCCGACTATGGCTACGTCTGTTCCATGACCCTTGTAGGTTTTTGCAAACGATCCATAAAAGGATATCTTCGCCCATTTTGGTTCCCTTCGAAACAGGTTTCTTGCTAATCTTCCTATTCTTGCAGCACCTGCTGTATGAGAACTTGAAGGACCGATCATCACAGGACCGATAATATCAAATACACTTTTGTATTTCACGACTTTTCCCCCTTGCTTAACATCCTATTTATATTACCATTCTAACATAATTGAAGGGGACAAACTCCATTTAGAGCTGTCCCCTTCCTTTAATCCTTATTCAACTGAGAATATATAGGAGTAAAGTGGTTGTTTACCATTATGAACTTCCACTTCGACATCTTCATAGTGCTGTTCTACATACTCTCTGAGTGACTCAACATCCTCTTCGCTGACATCTTCACCGAATAGAATGGTTAAGATCTCCGAGTCAGCATCCAGCATTGTATCCAACAGGCTTTGAGCAGACTTTTGACGATCAGAATCCGAGATGACAATCTTGCCTTCTTCTATTCCCATAAAGTCATCTTTTGAAATCGATACACCATCGATGGACGTATCTCTCACAGCAAACGTGACTTGACCCGTTTTCACCTGTTTTGAAGCCTCGGTCATTAACTGTTTATTGTCTTCAACAGAAGCCGATGGATTAAAGGCAAGTAGTGCAGCCATTCCCTGCGGCACGGTCTTCGTAGGGACAACAGCCACTTCCATTTCAAGAACTTCAGCCGCTTGTTCGGCAGCCATGATGATATTCTTGTTATTCGGCATGATGATGACTTTCTTCGCCTTCACTTCTTCTACAGCTTTCACGATATCCTCCGTACTTGGATTCATCGTTTGACCGCCTTCGATCACAGAAGTTGCGCCGATGCTCTTAAATAATTCGGCAATCCCTTCACCCATTGATACAGTCACAATGGCAAAGTCGACTTCCTTGGCCGGAGTTTCCGCTACAGCAGGCTTGGATACTCCTACAATACTGCTGTGCTGCTGTCTCATGTTTTCAATTTTGATATTGATGAGACTTCCGTATTGATGTCCGTACGTCAATACATCCCCCGGCTGTTCCGAGTGGATATGTACTTTGGCTAACTCGTCGTCACTGATGACAAGCAGGGAATCACCGAACTTGCTTAAATCCTGACGAAAGTCTTCTTCTACAAACGATTGCTTGTCATTTTCAAATCGGACCATGAATTCTGTACAATATCCAAATTCAATATCCTCTGTACTCATGAAATCCTGTGCCGTCTTATGATGCTCTGCACTTACAAGATCATTCATGGATGGCAGTGACGCCTGATTCGAAACCTTTTCTCCTTTAAGCTCGGCAAGGAACCCTTCATAAACGCATAGGAGTCCTTGACCTCCACTATCGACTACTCCCACTTCCTTCAATACAGGAAGTAAATCAGGTGTACGATTCAATGAAGCCTGCGCCTCGTCGACAATTGCCTGCATAAGCTTCACGAAATCACTTTCAGTCTCGGCTACAGAAACACCTTTTCTCGCAGCGTCTTTCGCAACTGTTAGAATCGTTCCTTCCACAGGTTTCATAACCGCTTTATAAGCCGTTTCCACCCCTGTTTGAAGTGCATTGGCAAACTCTGCACTGGATAAGGATTCTTTCCCTTCAATCGCTTTACCAAAGCCTCTGAACAATTGGGATAAGATAACACCTGAGTTACCTCTTGCTCCCATCAATAACCCTTTTGAAAGGGCAGTAGCCACATTTCCAATATGATCTTGAATATGGTTTTGAACTTCCTTAGCACCGGAAGTCATTGATAAATTCATATTTGTTCCAGTATCACCATCAGGAACAGGAAAAACGTTCAGCGCGTCAACCAGCTGCGCGTTGGCAGATAATTGAGTGGCACCTTGTATCACCATTTGGGCAAAACGTTTTCCTTCCAAAGATGTAATCGACACGAATCTTCCTCCTCACTACGGGTTCGTCACACGAACCCCCTGCACAAAAATATTTACTGAATCTACCGCCAAGCCGACGGTCTTATCAAGAGTATATTTAACCTTGGATTGTACATTATGGGCAATCTCAGAAATTTTCGTACCATAACTCACAATAATATACATATCAATATGTACTTCCTCTTCATCTTGACGAACAATCACTCCGCGAGTGAAGTTTTCTTTACGTAAGATATCTGTGAAACCGTCTTTAATTTGGTTCTTTGAAGCCATTCCAACAATTCCGTAGCAATCCACCGCTGCACCTCCAGCAATCATTGCAATGACATCATTCGTAATATCAATTTGTCCGTACTGCGTTTTTAATTCGATGGACATGGAATGTTTTCCCCCTTTAATTACATGCTTGGCTAAAAACATTTTACTATAAGTATACTGTTTTTGAAAGCTAAACTATTATCACAAGCGTCATTTGTTGGGTTTCCCCTCTATTTTTTCCTTATTATTCAAAGATTAATCATTGGCTTATGTAAGTGAATCTGTCCATGGTAATAGTTGCTAATGAAAAAAGACGCCTGCATTAGGCGCCTTCCCATTTTAAGTATTATACGCGTTCTACTTTACCAGATTTCAACGCTCTTGCAGAAACCCATACTTTCTTAGGCTTACCGTCCACAAGAATTCGAACTTTTTGCAGGTTTGCACCCCAAGTACGCTTGTTCGCATTCATTGCGTGAGAGCGAGCGTTACCTGAGCTGGCTTTACGGCCTGTTACTACGCATTGTTTTGCCATAATATATTCCCTCCTCACTAACAAGAAGCTGAAGTTAATTTCAGTTTCACATTTCGCTTATTATCATAAAGATACTTTAATAATTTATCACACAACTTTCTATAATGCAATACTACAATTAAAACCTTTCAAGAAAAAATACTTTACACCCAGAAAAGCGGAGGCGGCTGGGGTAGGCCCGACAAGCATAAGGCGAGAACGCCGGAAAGGCGCTTTTTGCCTTTTTGGCGTTCTTGATTTATGACCTCGAGGGCCTAGCCGCCGGAGCTGGACATCACCGAAAAGCGAAGCGACTCGCCCTTCAAAAGGACGTGTACTTCTCGGTTGAAAGATCACATTAAGCACAGAGCTGATAAATAGACGGGAAAATTCCGCTTAATTCGAAATTACTGTTTAAAACTGCATAAATAGAAGGAAAAATTCCGCCTATTATCTTCAAAAAACAAATATATGGGTGATTTTTCTTACCTAAGCGGAATACCTCCCCTTATTAACCCTAAAATAAGTTTCATTCTGAAAGTAACCGGAAAATCTCCGCTTATTTTTGCCCGGCTCAAAAAAAGCCAATAGCCCCTTTTTCATCTCTAGATCAACCGCAAAAAAAAGAAGATGGCACCAACGCCATCCCCACCAAATCATTTATTCTTTTTTAAACGTTCCTAACATCGCCCTCACAAGTCCACCCAAGAATTTTGGTAATTTAATTGTATAAAAGCGCATTTAAAGTCCCTCCCCACAATCTAAAGAACGTAATGTTTCGCTTGACAACAGTTTAGTTTATTCAAGCAGTTTCAGTTAAGTACGTCTTCTTTTCTGCCTGGTCACTTGAAGCTTTAATCACTGCTTCTTATCACCATTAATATGCCATTTGAAAAGGAAAAAGTACCAGATGATTGTATAAGTTCATTACTAATACATAGTGTGGATCCTCTTGAAATATTCCGATTTTTTAATGGATATTTAAAGCCGGTGAGGGTGATCCCTTCGACATTTTCGGTGACGGGAACAAAGGAAATATACTGTAGTTCAGGGCTTTTTTCAACATTATGCTCCCCGGGTTCAGCAAGGGATAATCGATTTTGAACGTCGATCAGTTCCACCTTTATTTCGGCTTCTAAAAGTTTCGGAGTCATTAATAACTGCAGGTTACCCATGAAGTGATCAAGCCGTCCCCCGGTGGCACCGAAGATGGAAATTTTATCCGGATTTTGATCGATCGCCCAGTTCAAGGCAAGCTCCAGGTCCGTCTCGTCCTTTTCAGGCTGATAGCGATTGACTTCCCGGACTTTTTCCTGAATCAGTTCCCACTCTGCGGCGTTCACTGAATCAAAATCCCCAAATGCAATATAGGGTTCGATCTTTTGTTCCAATAATGTATAAACACCGCGATCTACGCCAACCCATTTGACTTCATCACTGCAATATTTGTTTAATTCCGGTATGTATCGATCCGGTCCGCCGGCAACGATGTTGATTTCCATATATTCCACTCCCATGTTATAAAAATAGGCTGACCCTTAAGGATCAGCCTTCGTCTCTTATACGAGAGATTTCTTCAATTCTTCAATTGCTGCCCCTCGGTCACTCTTATTATAGATGGCAGATCCAGCTACAAATACATCTGCACCCGCTTCAGCACATACTGCAGCCGTTTCAGGGTTGATGCCGCCATCCACTTCGATTTCGAGTGAAGGATTGACTTCATTTGCCCATTCACGGATCTGCTTGATTTTCGGTACGACTGACGGGATGAATGACTGCCCGCCGAAGCCCGGGTTCACAGTCATCAAGAGGACCATGTCAACATCCTGCAAAACAGGTCTGATCCAGTCTGCAGGAGTACCGGGATTCAGGACGACACCCGCTTTGACTCCTTTGCTTTTGATCATTTGGATCGTTCTATGCAAATGGGGATCCGCTTCTACATGTACGGTAATATAGTCCGCTCCCGCGTCAGCAAAAGCTTCGATGTATTGACTTGGATTTTCAATCATGAGATGTACGTCCAAAGGCAGCGTTGTTAGTGGACGGATCGCTTGGACGATCATTGGCCCGAGCGTAATATTCGGTACGAAGTGACCATCCATGACGTCTACATGGATATAGTCCGCTCCCCCTTTTTCAACATCTTTGATTTCATTGCCCAGCTCTGCAAAATTGGCAGAAAGAATGGATGGTGCGATTTTCATATTTAGTACCTCGGCTTTCTTTCTTTTATTTCTTTATGGAAAGTCAAATAGTGGTCGTAGCGGTAATCAGGGATCCTACCCGCTTCAACTGCGGATTTAACGGCACATTTCGGTTCATTGATATGAAGACAGCCCCTGAATTTACACTCTTCGGCTACCTCGACCATTTCCGGGAAACATCGCGGCAGTTCTTCTATCTCAAGCTCTGAAAACTCCAATGAACTGAATCCTGGTGTATCTGCGACCAGCCCATCCTTTATATCGATGAGTTCCACATGGCGGGTCGTATGTTTCCCCCGGCCCAAGTGGGAAGAAATCATGGCCGTCTTCAGTTCCAGTTCGGGATTCAGGGCATTTAGCAAGGAAGATTTCCCTACTCCCGACTGCCCGGCAAAAACGGAAATTTTATCTTTTAAGTAAGGTGTCAGTTCCTCCAGCCCATGCTCGGTTTTAGAAGAAGTCATCAGCACTTCATACCCAAATGAGCGGTAATCGGACACATATTGTTCGATCTTGTTTGCCTGGTCCGGGGAAAGGAGGTCCATCTTCGTCACGCAGATAAGCGGTTCAATTTCCTTGCTCTCCACCAACACAAGAAAACGATCCAGAAGCGCTGGACTGAAATCCGGTTCACTGGCTGAGAAGACCAGAATCGCCTGATCGACGTTTGCGATGGGCGGGCGTACCAATTCATTCTTCCGCTCTAGTACCTTCAGAATGTACCCATCCGTTTTGTTCTCTGCTTGAAATTCGACATAATCACCAACAAGGGGCGTAATTTTATTTTTTCGGAAATTGCCCCTGCCCCTGCATTGCGTCACACTGCCTTCTGAGAGCACATAGTAAAATCCACTCAATGCTTTTACGATTTTTCCTTCAGGCATTCGAAACCTCCTATTCAAAACGTTTATCTAAATAAATTCATTATCTTCATTATGTATCATTACCATTATAAATGAAAATAAGAGGACTGTCCCGTAGGTTCTTTAAAAACCCGGGTACAGCCCCTTGGCACGTGAATATTATTCTACTTTAGGTTACTCGACAGTACCTTTTTTATACTCTTCACCGTCGACTAAAATAAGATATTCCCCTTTGGTTCCTTCTTCTAAAGTGAAGGTCATCGTAATGGTCGTATCCTCATAAATGCCTTGAACTTGGTCAGGATCACTGTCGTCAAGATCACTGTCCTTATCGTCAATGAATATTTCCACAGATTGAGGCTTTCCTCCTTGTCCCTTATAAGGGATGGTTACGTCTTCGGTAACCTCCTTGGTCGGTACTTCCTTCGGCGGTTCAGGGCCCTTAGACATAATCACATAAACCGTATCCCCTTTTGTGATAGGAGTACTTCCTACCGGTTTATGGGAAATTACCTTACCATCTTCCACTTCTGATGAGAATTCTTCACTTTGCACAATAATATTTATCCCTTTTGATGCTTCATATTTATCGAGTGCAGTTTGATCGAACCCTACCAAGCTGTCCAAATCAAAGGATTCTCGGCCCTTACTGACCGTAAAAGTTATCGTCGTCTCCTCAGCCACGACTTCTTCCCCTGGAGATGGATCCTGATCCGTGATCGTTCCCTGTGCCTCGTCCTCATTAAACTCTTCTTCTTTCTCTACCGTGAATCCCTTTTCTTCCAAATCAGCAGACACTTCTTCAAAGTCCTTGTTGACATAGTCTCCGACTTCCACTTTTTCTTTACCTGTACTGACATAGATATCGACAGCCGATCCTTCATCCGCCATTCGGCCTGCTTTCGGATTGGTCTTGATCACATATCCTTCAGGAATATCTTCATCGGATACTTTCTTGGTTTCACCGACCACAAACCCAGCCGATATGATCGTCGAAATCGCTTCGGTTTGATCCATTTCAGCCACGTTCGGTACTTCTATCTCTTTCGGTCCCAGTAAACCTGGCACCATCGTGACAGCAGCGATTCCCAACAGAATCAATAAAAAGAATAAACCAATGATCACCATCGGCCACTTCTTCTTACTTTTTCCCTTTTGGGCATTTGTTTTATTTTTTTTCCCTTTTTTACCCTTCTTCCCCTCTTTCACTGGTGGGGAAGGCTTGGTTTGCACGTCGTCTGTCTGGTGATGGACGATCGTATCGTCTAAATTCGAGTACGCCTTTTGATCCGTGATGACAGGAATTGCTTTTGTCGCTTCATCATCCAGAGGAACGGCGAATTTAGGTTCATTCATGCGATCAGGATCAAGGGCTGTTGACAAGTCTTCATCCATTTCTTCAAGGCTCTCGTAGCGTCTGAAAGGATCCTTCGCCGTTGCCTTTAATACGATATTTTCCACACTTTGTGGAATGTCCGGGTTCCACCTCTTTAAGGAAGGTGTTTCCGACTGTAAATGCTTTAAAGCAATCGAGACAGCCGACTCTCCGGAGAAAGGTAATCTGCCCGTCAACAATTCGAACATGACGATCCCGAGGGAATAGATGTCCGATTTCTTTGTGGCCATCCCGCCTCTCGCCTGCTCAGGAGAAAGGTAGTGTACCGATCCGAGAACCGAGTTGGTCTGTGTGATCGACGTGGCACTAAGGGCCATTGCAATCCCGAAATCGGTTATCTTCACATTTCCTTCTTCATCAAGAAGGATATTATGAGGCTTGATGTCCCGGTGGACGATATGATTCTGATGAGCATGAGACATGGCGATTGTCAGTTGCTTCATGATATCGATCGCCTTGTCGACATTGACAGGCGAGTATTGCTGTATGTATTGCTTTAGCGTCATGCCATGAACATATTCCATGACGATATAATAGAGGTCATCCTCTTCCCCTACATCATAAATGCTCACAATATTAGGGTGGGCAAGACTAGTAGCAGATTGGGCTTCCCGTTGGAATCGCTTAATGAATTCCTCTTCATTGGCAAAGTCGATCCTGAGCATCTTAATGGCCACTTCACGATCTAGAATCACATCGTGAGCTAAATAGACGTTTGCCATTCCCCCTCCGCCAATGAGTTTAATAATTCTGTAACGCCCACTGATGCGCTTACCTTCCATCATGTTATCACCCGCTTTCCGTTTCAGCGGCAAACTCGACAATTACTACGGTTATATTATCTTCACCGCCATATTCATTGGCTAAATGAACGAGAGACTCCCCTTTATCTTCCAGGGAGTGGTCCTGGGCCAATACCTCTTTCATTTCTTTTTCAGAGACTTTATTCGAAAGACCATCAGAACATAGAAGAATGACATCTTCCTCTTCGAACATGATCGTTTTAATATCCATTGTAATCGAAGCTTCCGTACCGATCGCTCTTAAGATTACATTTTTTCTCGGATGATGCTCTGCATCTTCCTTTGAAATTTCACCACTCCTGACCAATTCATTCACAAGCGTATGATCTTCGGTCAGTTGATGAAATCCGTTTTCATTCAGGATATATCCTCTGCTGTCACCGATATTGACAATCGTTGCGAACAAAGAAGTACAAATGGCTCCGACGAGGGTCGTACCCATCCCTTCGCATTCGGAATTGGATTGAGAATAAGTATATACTTCTTTGTTTACTTCGTTAATAGTTGATTTTAACCAATTTTCTGCTTCATCAGCGGTGTGAAATTTCTCGGTTTTCTCCCATAAGTCCTTTAAGATGGAAATGGTAAGCTCACTGGCAACGTCCCCCGCTCTGTGGCCGCCCATCCCATCTGCTACAACAGCTAAATGATCTCCATGCTGATTCACGAATACACCGGCACTATCTTCATTCAGCTGCCGCACTTTCCCTTTGTCCGTAAAATAAACCGTCTTCACTTAGGTCACCTCTTCTCTTCTTCTGCACCTATTTCAAGTAGTTCCTTCTGCACATACTAAAAGGTCTGTTGTACTTTTACGACTTTTACAGCGGATTTTCCTGCTTTACTTTCAACATTTGATGAATACCCGACTCAATCCTTTTTGAGAAAGCACGAAATATAAAAGCCGTCGCCTCCGAAATCCTGCGGGAAAATTTGCATTTGGTTTCCGTCAATGAAAGGTCTCACCGCTTCCGGAAGGTTGTCGAGTGCATGAAACTCAAACTCAGGGTGATCACTCAGAAATGCCGAAACGGTTCCTTCGTTTTCATTACGATCCACCGTACATGTGCTATATACCAATAATCCATCTTTTTTCAGCAATGGTGCAACGGCTGAGAGGATATCGAGCTGGATTTTTTGAAGGGATAAAAGATCACTTTCTTTTTTCGCATATTTAATATCCGGTTTTCTTCTGAG
Organism: Rossellomorea vietnamensis; assembly: GCF_001305855.1. GTDB lineage: Bacteria > Bacillota > Bacilli > Bacillales > Bacillaceae_B > Rossellomorea > Rossellomorea vietnamensis_A. Next base: position 131,902 of record NZ_LIXZ01000001.1, read on the forward strand.
TACGCCTAAACCCGAGCATGGTGCATCGACCAATATCCGATCGAAACTTCCCTTTTCAAATTTCCCTCCTGCATTCCTGCTGTCAAGGGCCTCGGTGTGTACGTTGGAAAGACCGAGTCGGGCAGCATTTTCGTCGATTAATTTGACTTTATGCTTATGAAGATCCAATGCATGGACTTCGCCGGTCCCTGAGAGTTTCTCGGCGATATGCGTCGTTTTCCCTCCAGGTGCTGCACACGCATCCAGCACTTTCATCCCTTTTTCCAGCTTTAAAGCATAAGAAACAAGCATGGAGCTTTCATCCTGTATCGTACATAACCCCTTTTGATATGCATCTGTTTTCGCAAGGTTCCCCCGTAGCGATTGGACCGCTTCCGGTACGATCGGACTTTCTTTCACTTCATTTCCGCTTTCCCCTAACATTTGCATAAGCTCTTCACGGCTGATCCTGGTTGTATTCACTCGGGCGGTTTGATTTGGAGCCATCAAGTTGGTTTCGCACATGTCTTTCGTCTTCTCTAAACCAAATTGTTCTGACCATCTCTTTACAAGCCAGTATGGATGACTCGTTTCGATGGCGACCCTTTCCACCGGATCCTTGATGGAATCAAGAGACGACAGGCCTTTTCTCTGTACAGATCGCAATACCCCATTGACCAATCCTGAAATTCCTTTATGTCCCCTTTTTTTGGCGATTTCTACCGCTTCATAGAATACGGCCCGATCCGGTATCCGGTCCAAGTAGACTAACTGATAAAGGGATAATCGTAACAATTGACGAACCCAATCGTCCAGCTTCCCTTTAATGAAAGGGGCCAGATAGAAATCCAGCGTCATTTTTCGTTGAATGGTCCCATATGTCAATTCCGTCAATAAACCGATATCCTTACTCGGCAGTTCATTTTTTTCAATCACGGAATGAAGCAGTAAATTGCTGTATGATTGATTTTTTTCCACTGCCTCGATGACATCGAGTGCTGCTTCCCGTACGGTTTTAGTTCGTTTACTCATTTTCTTCTCCTAACATCATGCCTGCTTTTAAATGTGTGCCGGCTCCGCGAAGGTAGTCCTTTGCACTCATCCTTTTCTTGCCGGAAGGTTGTAAATCGGTGATTTTGATCCCCGTTGAATTCCCGGTCGCAACAACGAAACCATCCTCTTCAATCCCAATGATTTTTCCGGGTGATGACGGGGGCACGCTTACTTTCTCTCCCCACCATACTTTCATGACAGAGCCGTCTAATGTGGTATACGCAACCGGCCACGGATGCAGTCCCCTGATATGGTTGTAGATTTCTTCCCCGTCTTTCGTCCAGTCTATCTTCTCTTGTTCACGCTTGATATTGCGTGCAAAGGTCGCTTCTGAATCATCCTGTTTAACAGGGGAGATTTCCCCTGCAAGTAATGGAGGGATGGTGTCGATCAGTAATGTGGCACCGGCAGCGCTCAGTTTGTCGTGAAGCGTACCCACATGATCACGCTCATCGATCTCCACTTCCACTTGGCTGATGATGTCACCCGCATCCAGCTTTTCCACCATATACATAATGGTGATGCCCGTTTTCTCTTTTCCCTGAAGAATGGAGTAATGGATTGGAGCGCCCCCTCGAAGTTCCGGAAGCAGGGAAGCATGAACATTGATGCATCCGTATTTAGGTGCCTCAAGCAAAGCGTTCGGGAGAATCTGTCCGAAAGCGGCCGTCACGATAAGATCCGGTTTTAACTCAAGCACTGGGTTTAATTCTTCTTCATTCTTTATCTTTTCCGGCTGGTAGACCGGGATGCCGTGCTTTTCAGCGGCCACTTTGACAGGTGGTGGCGTGAGGATCCTTTTTCTTCCGACAGGGCGGTCCGGTTGTGTCACCACCGCGATCACATCATATTTTTCATCTATCAGAGATTCGAGAACAGGAACCGAGAAATCAGGTGTTCCCATGAAAATCACTTTCGTCATTAAGCTTCATACCCTTCTAATTCTTCTTCTGTGATATATTTTTCCACTTTTGTTGTAAATAAAATGCCGTGCAGGTGATCGATTTCATGCTGGATGGCCCTGGCCAGAAAATCCTGGGCTTGAAATTCAACCATTCTTCCTTTACGGTCTTGTGTACGGACCCTGATCGAATATGGACGTGTCACTTCCCCGTATAGACCCGGGAAGCTCAGGCATCCTTCCAGGTCTGTTTGAGACCCTTCTGACTCGATGATTTCCGGGTTGATCAGTTCGATCGTTCCTGAGTCATCGCCGATGTCGACGATCGCTACCTGAAGGTCGATGCCGACTTGAGGGGCTGCAAGCCCGACTCCGTCCGCTTCGATCATGGTATCATACATATTTGCGAGTAATTTCTTTAACTTTTTATCAAAATCCGTTACCTTCTCGCATTCTTTTTCGAGAATGGCATCCGGATGCATGACGATTGGAAGTATTGCCATAACTGTCCTCCATTTTTCTATATGAATAGTGTTACATCATCATATAAGGGTTCACATCAATGGAGATGGTTAACCCTTGTGATGCATATTGCTGCTGAAATTGATCCAGTACTGTTTTTAACGTGCTGCCAAGATTTGGTTCACGCTTGTATTTTATCAAACATTGATAGCGATATCTATTCTTGATCCTGGGAATGGGCGATGCAACCGGCCCAAGGATGATTGTGGTATCGGATAGCTTTGAACGGACGAAAGCCGTCATTTTCTCTGAAATATCAACAACCTTCATTAGATCTTCATGACTTAATGTGATCAGTGTGATGTAGTAAAAAGGTGGATAGGAACCCATTTTCCTCATCATCATTTCCTGCTGGTAGAACCGATTATAATCATGATTGGATGCTAATTCGATCGAATAGTGCTCCGGTGTGTACGTTTGTATGACTACTTCCCCGGGCAGTGTGTGCCTGCCAGCCCTTCCACTTACTTGAGTCAATAATTGGAACGTCTTCTCTGCTGCCCTGAAATCCGGCAGATGGAGCATCGTATCGGCGCTGAGGACGCCGACCAGGGTGATATTCGGAAAGTCCAGACCCTTTGCGATCATTTGCGTACCAAGGAGGATATCTGCCCTGCCTTCCCCGAAAGCCGTTAACAGTTTTTCATGTGAGCCTTTCCGGGATGTGGTATCGACATCCATACGAATGATCCTTGCATCCGGGAGGAGCTTCGTCAATTCCTCCTCGACTTTCTGTGTACCGGTTCCAAAATACCGGATATGCTCACTCGTGCATTCAGGACAAGTGGAAGGAACTCCTTCTTCATAACCGCAATAATGGCATTTCATCCCGTTAGAAAATCTATGATAGGTCAAGGAGATGTCACAATTGGGACATTGCAGGACAAAGCCGCAATCTCTGCACATAATGAAGGATGAGTGGCCCCTGCGATTAAGAAAAAGGACAGTTTGCTCTCCCTTTTCAAGCCTGTCTTGAAGCTTTTCGAACAGGTTCGTTGAAAACATGGACCGGTTTCCCTTCCTGAGTTCCTCTCTCATATCCACGATATCGACGGATGGAAGCGGACCGTCATTCATCCGCTTATCAAGCGTCAATAGTCCGTAAACACCTTTTGAAGCCCGGGCGAAGGATTCAAGGGAAGGGGTCGCACTGCCTAAGATCACCGGGCATTGATGGAATTCCCCTCGATAGATCGCAACGTCCCGTGCGTGGTAACGAGGATTTTCCTCTTGCTTGTAACTGGTTTCATGCTCTTCATCGATAATGATGATCCCGATATTTTCAAAAGGGGCAAAAACGGCAGATCGGGCTCCGACCACCACTTTCACTTCCTTGCGTTGGATCTTTCTCCATTCATCATATTTTTCCCCGACTGATAATCCGCTGTGAAGGACGGCGACATCGTCACCAAACCTTCCCTTAAAGCGATGTACCATCTGAGGGGTAAGGGAAATCTCCGGAACAAGCACAATCGCCTCTTTCCCCTCTTCGAGTACCCGTTGGATGGACTGTAGATAAATCTCTGTTTTCCCGCTGCCCGTTACACCGTAAAGAAGGAATGTGTGATGCTTCTCTTGATCAATGGTGCTCAAAATGGGACCAATCGCCTGATCCTGCTGGGAAGTCAATGAAAGGGGGAATGTTTTCTCAAATGTCCTATTTTCAAAAGGATCGCGGTACATTTCCACGTTTTTCTCAACAAGGATCCCTTTTTGGACCAGTGACTTAACGGTACTTGAAGTCGTGGCCATCACTTCCGTCAAGGTGGATGCGAGTATCCCATCACCACCAGGAGCAGCATCCATCATATATTCGATGATTTGTTTTTGCTTACTGGCCTGGGGCGGCAAACCATCTTTCACTTCATCCACTTGATCGACTGGTATGTTCAGATAAAGCTTTCGTACGGTTTTCTTATTTCCTTTGGCTTTCACCCTGTAAATGACTTCAACAGAGCCTTTCTTTACCTCTTTATGTACGAGAGGGAGCATTCCGCTTTCTTCGATTGCTTTCCAGGAGACTTCTCTTCCGTTCTGAAAAAAACGCTGGAGGGAGAGATGAAGTTCACCCGGATTCCTGTCTTCTTCAAGTCGTAAGAATTTTTCATACTTCGCTTTCATGGCTGCGGGAAGCATCGCTTGGAAGGCTGAGATTTTAAAGCAGAGGGTTTTCTCAGTCAACCAGTTGCCCAGTGCGAGTAATTCTTTGTTCAGGACAGGAACGAGATCCATGGGCTCGACAATCGATTTAAGTTTCGAGACTTCCCCTTTTTCCTTTAATTCAATGACAAAGCCTTGGATTTTCCTCGGACCAAAAGGCACCACGACCCGCATACCGGGAACGATGCTGCCCTTCCATTCATCCGGGATACTGTAATCATACGTTCGATCTGTCTGCATGGCAGGAACGTCGACAATGACGCTAGCTACGTTCATGTGATGAACCCTTCTTCATGTGCCGGATGGCTTCTTTATAGATTTCTTTGGCTACTTCTACCTTTGATAATAAAGGCAGCTCGCGAGTGTCTCCTCCACTCGTGACAATCGATACTTTGTTTGTATCTGTCCCAAACCCGGATCCCGTTTCTTTCACATTATTTGCGACGATCATATCTGCCCGCTTTTTTACAAGCTTCGCTTTAGCGTACTCTTCGACGTTCGTCGTCTCGGCAGCAAATCCGATGAGGTATTGGTGTGTCTTCCTTTCACCAATGCTCATTAATATATCCTTTGTACGCTCAAGTTCAATTACTAGATTTCCATCTTTTTTCTTTAACTTATCTTCAAATATTTCTTTAGGGCGGTAATCGGCAACGGCCGCACTCTTAACGACGATATCTGCAGATGGAAATACTTCATGCACCCTATGATACATTTCTTCAGCAGTCGTCACGGAGACAAATTCAACACCCGCTGGAGTCGGTAATCCGGAAGGTCCGGAGATCAATACTACTTCCGCTCCAAGGGAAACGGCCGCTTCCGCAAGGGCATACCCCATCTTCCCGGTTGAACGATTGGAGAAGAAACGCACAGGGTCCACCATCTCCCTCGTCGGACCAGCTGTGATCACTACTTTTTTCCCTTCAAGCAGATTCCTTTCACTGTCACGCTCCCGGAAAAAACGATCCACAAGCTCCACTACTTTCTCTGGTTCTTCCAATCTTCCTTTACCGATATACCCACAAGCTAAATACCCTTCGCTTGGTTCGACAAATTGATAACCAAACCCAAAGAGGGTTTCGATATTGCGTTTTACCGCTGGATGATCATACATATGTACATTCATGGCCGGGGCGATCCATACTTGTGCCGTCGTTGCAAGAATCGTCGTTGAAATCATGTCATCTGCAATCCCGTTTGCAAGCTTCCCGATCATGTTTGCCGTTGCAGGTGCGACCAGTACGAGGTCAGCCCAATCCGCCAAGTCGATATGAGCAATTTTTGATGAATCTTTTTCATCAAAGGTGTCCCAATACACATCTTGACGGGATAATGCCTGAAACGTAAGCGGAGCCACAAATTTCATTGCCGACTCCGTCATGATCACCTTCACTTCAGCACCGCCTTGAACCAATTTGCTTGTCAAGGCTGCCGCTTTATATACAGCTATTCCACCAGATACACATAATAGTATTCTTTTCCCCTGCATCATTCTACTTTCCCCCATTACTCTTTATCCTTCTTATATTATGAAGGATATTGATAGAAAAAGAAAATAGGGTTGTCCCGAAAGATGATGAAATCTTCCGAGTCAACCCCTGGAGTTATTCAATAAGATCCATCAGTTTATTCATCAGAATAAACTGCTTTGGCATCTCTTTCTTTCATAGATAATTGACCGGCATGAATTTCTTCAAGGGCCTTACCTACGAATTTATGAGAATCATATCGGTTCAGACGGTAATCCCCCGTGTCTTGCAGGTTTCTTGCGCGCTTAGCCGCGATACTGACTAACGAATATTTAGAATCAATCTTCTTCATTAATGAATCAATGGATGGGTTTAACATTTATTCAGCCTCCAGCATATTTAAGTATCGTTGTTGCACTCGTTCCCGTTTGCAATGTTCTGCCTGAACGATGGATTTAATCTTATCTACCGCATGTTCAATCTGATCATTTTCAACAATATAATCGTATAAATTCATCATTTCGATTTCTTTTCTCGCGGTATTCATTCTGCCCCTGATCAAATCGTCTGTCTCAGTGCCTCTTGTAACGAGGCGGTTCTGAAGTTCAGAAAGACTGGGGGGTGCCAGAAAAATAAATAAACCTTCGGGAAATTTATCTCTGACCTGTTGTGCACCTTGTACTTCGATTTCAAGAAAGACATCTCTTCCTGCATCCAGGGTTTCCCTGACATAATCTACTGGGGTTCCATAATAGTTACCTACAAACTCTGCATACTCCAACAGTTTCCCCTGTTCGATCAACACTTCGAAATCCTCTCTTGATTTAAAGAAATAGTCTACACCATCCACTTCTCCTTCACGGGGTTTCCGTGTAGTCATGGAGATGGAATATTCAAATCTTGTATCTTCCTGGGAAAAAATCGCTTTACGAACTGTTCCTTTCCCTACACCTGATGGTCCGGAAAGAACGATCAGCAATCCTTTTTCTTTCATTTATTTACCCTGCCCTTCTTCTACTAAATCCTCTTTATCTGTCAAACGATGAGCAACGGTTTCGGGTTGAACAGCTGAAAGAATAACGTGATCGCTATCCGTAATGATGACCGCTCTTGTTCTTCTTCCGTATGTAGCATCAACGAGTGTTCCCCTGTCTCTTGCATCTTGTATCAAGCGTTTGATCGGGGCTGATTCCGGACTTACGATTGAAATGATCCGGTTGGCTGAAACGATATTTCCAAATCCTATATTGATGAGCTTGATCGACATAACGCTCCTCCTAATCAATAGTTTAGTTTCGCCTGAATAATAGGAAACTAAACTTCTTATTCTACATTTTGCACTTGTTCCCTCAGCTTCTCAAGTGTTGATTTCAGTTCCACAACAATGGTTGCTATGAGGGAATCATTTGCTTTCGAACCAATCGTATTCACTTCCCTGTTCATTTCCTGGATCATGAAATCCAGTTTCCTGCCTACAGGACCACAATCGATTAATGTGGAGTGAAAGTACTGAATATGACTTTTAAGTCTTGTCAATTCTTCCGTTATGTCAGACTTATCGGCAAAGATGGCCACTTCCGTAAGCAAACGGCTTTCATCGAAAGATGTTTCGTTGTATTCGGCAATCCTTTTTCTTAATCGTTCTCTATATTGATTGACCACTTCCGGAGAATGACTGGACAGTTCAATGATATTCTTTTCAAACTGATTAAGATGAATGAGAAAATCTTTCTTGAGAAGTTCCCCTTCTTTCTCCCGCATCTTTCTTAGGTCCAGCGCTGCTTCATCCACAGCTTTTAATATCAGATTCTCAAGCTCTTCATTTTCTTCTTCCATTTCTTCAATCATGATGAATTCTTCTCTGTTCAAGAGATGGGATAATTGCACTTCATCTTTCAAAGAAAAGGTTTCTTTCACTTTATTTACTAACTGATAATAATCTTGAATGAGCTTCCAGTCAATATGAAGATTTTTATGCACAAGGCCGTCCCCTGTGATGGTAATGAAAATATCAACTTTCCCTCTTTTAACAATTTGGGATACCTGTTTCTTGATTTTATCCTCTAGCTTCATTAATTGTCGCGGCATTCTTATGTAACATTCACTGAATCTGTGATTCACGGATTTCATTTCAACCGTTACAGTATGTTGTTCAGAGTCTGATTTGCTTCTTCCAAAGCCTGTCATACTGACAACCATTACGATCACATCCAATCCTTTGACGGTATTCGTATGTAAGAGAACCGATTTCACTTTCATCTCGTGCTGATATATTGTGAAGGGAAGCATTCACTTATGAACAACATATCCTTTTATATAAAAAAGGTAATAGAGGATTTTCTCTATTACCTTTTGGATTATACCACATTTCACTGTTTTTTTCTTGCAAAAAATGACCCTGCCAGTAAAAAGGTTGGAACGGAGCTTAAACCAATGATCAAGAGCCAATCCTTAAATACGATCGGTACTGTATGGAAGATCGGTTGCAGGGAAGGGACATAGATGACCAGGAGCATCAATATGAGTGAAGATAATACGGCAAAAACGAGATACATGTTCCCGAACGGATTCCTTGAAAACACCGATACTTCACTTCGGCAGTCGAACACATGGATCAGCTGAGCCATGACCAGAGTAGCGAAGGCGACGGTTTGGGCATACGCAAGGTGATCCGGATGAGTCTTATACGACAGCATGAACGCAAGGAGCGTCGCCCCGCCGATCAAGAATCCCCTGGAGACGACTTTCCACCCGAGCCCCCTTGCAAATACACCTTCCTTTGGATGTCTCGGTTTCCTTCTCATGACATCATCTTCCGGCTTATCAAGACCAAGTGCCATGGCAGGGAGACCATCAGTCACCAGGTTCACCCATAGGATCTGAATCGGTACCAATGGAAGCGGTAGGGCAAGAATCATGGCAAATAACATGACGAGAATTTCACCGACGTTCGAAGCTAACAGATATCGAATGAACTTGCGGATATTTTCATAGATGTTCCTCCCTTCCTGAATGGCTGACTTAATTGTAGCGAAGTTATCATCCAACAGGACTAACGAGGAAGATTCCTTGGATACGTCAGTGCCAGTAATGCCCATGGCGACTCCAATATCCGAGGATTTTATGGCAGGGGCATCGTTGACCCCATCCCCTGTCATCGCCACGACATGTCCCCTGTTTTGCAGGGCTTTGACGATTTTCAGCTTATGCTCGGGTGAAACCCGTGCAAACACCGATACTTCATCCACTATTTCTTCCAGTTCATGCACTTCCATCAGGTTTAATTCTTTTCCTTCGATGACGCGGTCCTTATTTTTCAAGATGCCCAGCTGCTTGGCAATGGCTTTCGCCGTCAGAACATGGTCCCCGGTGATCATGACCGTCTTGATCCCCGCCGCACGACACTCTTTCACGGCCTGCTTAACCTCGGGTCTCGGGGGATCGATCATCCCTTGTAAACCGATGAAGGTCACCCCTTCTTCCACGTCTTGTTCCACCAGCGTTTCGACAGCCCGATCCTTGATCGGTTTATACGCAATCGCAATGTTTCGTAAAGCGTTTGATGACATCTCACTGATGGCACCTTCTACTTTTTCGGTGATTTCATGTGATTTTGGTTGAAGTCTTCCCTCCCACAGTATCGATTCGCTTTTCCCGACCAATACGTCAGGAGCACCTTTCGTCACGGAAAAGTGCTTCCCATTCTGGTCGACCACGATGATACTCATCATCTTCCTTGTGGAATCAAAAGGAAACTCTTTGACAATCGTGAATTTCTTCTGCAATGATTCCCTGGAAAGCCCGGCCTTTAAACCTGCTACAAGAAGAGCCCCTTCAGTGGGATCTCCATCGACGATAAAAGTTTTTTCACGGGTTACAAGTTCTGCATGATTGCAGAGCATCCCGAAAGTCAACAGTTGCTGCAGAGCATTCTCACTGTGAGGCGTCACCCTTTTTTCCCCGGTATAAAATTGTCCATCCGGTTCATAGCCGGTGCCAGTGACGGTCCACGTCCTTCCACCACTCCACAGATGTGTGACCGTCATCTTGTTCTGGGTCAAGGTTCCGGTTTTATCAGAACAAATCACTGATGCACAGCCCAATGTTTCCACAGCGGGCAGCTTTCGGACGATGGCTTTCTTCTTGATCATCCTTTGAACACCAAGGGAAAGGGCAACCGTTACAATGGCAGGTAACCCTTCAGGTATGGCTGCTACGGCCAGTGAAACCCCGGCTAAGAACATAGTATACATATCATGGCCCTGGATCACGCCGATTCCTACCACCAATCCCGTCAGCACAAGAGCAACCGTAATGAGGATCTTCCCTAACTCTTCCAGTCTTCTTTGAAGAGGGGTCGTTATGGTTTCTGCGTTTTGGATCATATCGGCAATTTGCCCCATTGCCGTTTTCATACCAATCGATGTCACAACACCAATTCCATTTCCCCTCGTGACCATCGTCCCCATGAATGCCATGTTTTCCAAGTCTCCGAGACTCATATTTTCTCCATTTACAGGGTTTGTGGATTTAGTGACGGGTAAAGACTCCCCGGTCAGGGCGGATTCCTCTATTTCAAGATTATTCGCTTCAATGAGCCGTACGTCCGCTCCGATCCGGTCCCCGCTTGCAAACCGGATGACATCTCCAATGATGACATCCTTGGAAACGATCTTCACCCACTTGCCGTCCCTTAAAACCGAAACCTGGGGTGCAGAAAGCTCCTTTAAAGCCTGAAGCGACCTCTCCGCTTTCCGCTCCTGGAAAAAACCTAAAAAGCCGTTAATGAACACAATGGCAATAATGGCGATGGCATCGATGTATTCACCAAGTAAACCTGAAATGAGCGTGGCTGCCAATAACACGAGAACCATAAAGTCCTTGAACTGACTAAAAAACAATAATAAAGCTGACTGCTTCTCAGCTTCTTCTAATTGATTGTACCCAAATTGTTTCCGTCTGATTGCTACCTCTTCTGTTGAAAGCCCTTCTTGATAATTGGTATTTAATGACTGCTCTATGTCCTCTTGTCTCATCTCATGAAATTTCATGCAACCATGTCACTCTCCTCCTACGATACGAAAAGTTGTCCTTCTCATAGCATTCTTATTCAGACTCGTCCTAAAAAATGATATGATTTAAGTATGTTTTGCATTTTCCCTTTCAGGGGGATAAAATCGGTTACATTTGATACGCATAGTCGGATAGAATCAAACTATACTGAAATCGCATGAAGCAGAGGATGTTATATATGTCATTTGATGGATTATTCACTAGAAACATGACGAAAGAATTGAATGAAAACCTATTACACGGACGCATTAACAAAATACATCAACCTTATAAAAATGAAATCATCATGGTCATCCGGGCAAATGGAAAGAACCATAAAGTGCTCTTGTCCGCTCACCCAAGTTACTCACGTGTTCAATTAACCGCTGAGAATTATGACAATCCATCGGTTCCCCCGATGTTTTGTATGTTGCTGCGAAAACATCTTGAAGGGTCGATCATCGAAGGGATCAAACAGATCGAACTGGATCGGATGATTGTATTCGAAGTGAAAGGCAGAAACGAAATCGGGGATATTTCGTATAAACAACTGATCATAGAAATAATGGGCCGGCACAGCAATATCATTCTGATCGATAAAGAACGAAATATGATCCTTGACAGCATAAAGCATATTTCACCAAGCATGAATACGCATCGTACAGTATTACCTGGCCATGCCTACGTGCTGCCTCCTCAACAGGATAAAACAGATCCACTTGAAGCAGGTACTGTAGATGTTTTACGTGCCCTTGATTTCAATTCAGGTAAGCTTGATAAACAGATCGTCCAATCATTCGCCGGTATCTCACCGCTTTACGCGAAGGAAGTCGTACACCGTGCCGGGATCGGCAGCGGGGAAGCCATTGCAGAGTCATTCGTATCTTTGATTGCTCATGCAAAAAACTATGACATAACGCCGACCCTGATCACAGCAGGGAAGGAAACGTTCTACTTGATGGACCTTAAGCATCTTCAGGGTGAAAAACAAACATTCCCTTCCTTAAGTGAACTGCTTGACCGGTTCTTTTACCAGAAGGCGGCACGTGATCGCGTCAAGCAACAAGGAAATGACCTGGAGCGTTTCATTCGAAATGAAAGGGATAAAAATGTCAACAAAATCACAAAACTTGAACAGACGCTTGAGGATGCACAACAGGCTGACCGCTATCAACTGCTCGGTGAACTCCTTACTTCGAATCTATATGCCGTAGAGCGGGGCATGACGGAAGTCAGCGTAGTCAATTATTATGACGAAAACGGGGAAAGTATAACAATCCCATTAAACCCTCAAAAGTCGCCTTCCGATAACGCTCAGAATTATTTTTCACGTTATCAAAAAGCGAAGAATGCAATCAAGATCGTCCATGAACAAATAGAAAAAGCTCAGGAAGAGATTGTGTATCTCGAACAATTGCTGCAGCAATTAGAATCTGCTTCGACGAAAGATGTGGAGGAAATCAGGGAGGAACTTGAAGAAGAAGGTTACCTTAGGGTCCGGAAGCAGACAAAAAAGAAAAAGGCCAATACGAAGCCCATACTTGAACACTACACATCAACTGACGGGACACAAATCCTGGTCGGTAAAAACAATAAACAAAACGACTACTTGACCAACCGTGTCGCAGGAAGAGACGAGATCTGGCTTCATACGAAGGATATTCCCGGTTCTCACGTTGTCATCAAGAGTCATAATCCTTCCGATGAGACGATCAAGGAAGCTGCCAATATAGCCGCCTACTTCAGTAAGGCCCGTGAATCAAGCTCGGTGCCCGTTGATTTCACCGAAGTCAAACAGGTTAAGAAACCTAAAGGTGCCAAACCCGGATTTGTCATTTATGAAGGACAGCAAACCGTTTACGTGACACCGGATCTGGATTTGGTCCGTTCGTTAAAAGATTGATATAGGTCAAGATGCACTTTCATTCAGTAAAGAGTTAACTGGATGGAAGTGTTTTATTTTGAACAATGACAAAAAGCAACTCAAAAACCGAGTTGCTTTCCCACTTACATCCCCCATGACTCAGGGTCTTGTCTCCAAAGCTTTAATTGTTCCAACTCACCTTCCCGGATGATCTCATTTTGGACCGCTACCTCAAGTAAGCTTGAATAATCGGATAGGGCATACGATGTAATGTTTTGTTCTTCAAGCTTCTTTTTTCCTTTATCCAATTCATATGTGAAGATCGCGACCACCCCTAAAACGTCACATCCCGCTTCTCTTAAGGCTTCAACTGCTGTTATGCAGCTGCCTCCCGTGGAGATAAGATCTTCGACGACGACAACCTTTTGTCCTGATGCCGCAATCCCTTCAATCTGCTTTCCTTTTCCATGGGCTTTAGGCTTTGACCTGACATAACACATGGGAAGATCTAATTTCTCACTCACCCAGGCGGCGTGCGGAATTCCCGCCGTTGCTGTTCCTGCGATGACTTCCGCTTCCGGAAAGTGCTTTTGAATCAACTCTGACAGTCCTGTAGAGATGCTGTTCCGAACTGAAGGATACGATAGAGTCAGTCGATTATCACAATAAATCGGTGACTTTATTCCGGATGACCAGGTAAATGGATCCGTCGGGTTTAAAAATACGGCTTCTATGTCCAGTAATTTTTTTGCAATTTCATGTTTCATTCTTTGCCCTCCCATTCATGTACGATCCGTTCATATGCAAGGACCGGATTCACAGCACCTGTAATACTTCTTCCGACGACTATGTAGGAAGAACCCATTTCTTTTGCCATTTGTGGTGTAGTGACTCTTTTTTGATCTGCTAAATGATCTTCTGCTAACCTGATCCCGGGAGTGACCCGTAAAAAATCATTCCCGCAATGTTCTTTTATCAGACGGGCTTCGTGGGGAGAGCATACCACTCCATCAAGTCCGGCATGCTTCGCAAGAGTGGCATAATGCAGGACAGACTCATTAATGGTAGTAGGGATAAGCTGTTCTTTTCGCATCTGATCTTCCGTTGTCGAGGTCAGCTGTGTGACGGCGATCAAATTTGGCCGTTTATGATTGGCAGGAGTTCCCGCATATAGACCCTCCAGCGCCTTTTCCATCATCTTGCTGCCACCCGCAGCATGGACGTTGATCAGCTCCAGGTCGAATCCAGCAAGTCCTTTCATGGCTCCGTACACGGTATTAGGGATATCATGAAGTTTCAAGTCCAGGAAAATCCGATGATGTTTATTTAATATCTTCTCAATGATTTCCGGGCCATTTTGAAGGTACAACTCCATACCGACTTTCACGTTCAGACTTTCTGAAAATTGATCCAGGAAGGTTGATGTGATCTCCCATGTCGGGAAATCAAGTGCTATGAACGGTGCTCGATTCATGCTTTCCCCAGCTCCTTCCGGTTAATTGAGATATATGCTCGACTCCGAGCTCCTCAAGTAGAGGCGGTAACTCCTGTATGATTCGTTGACATACAAATGGATCAACGAAATTCGCTGTCCCGACTGCGATGGCACTGGCTCCGGCATAGAAGTATTCAATCACATCTTCAGCTGATTGTATTCCACCCATCCCGATAATCGGCAGATCCACCTGTTGACTCACTTCATAAATCATCCGGATGGCAACCGGTTTGATGGCCGGACCGGATAATCCCCCTGTCTTGTTCGCAAGTACCGGCATACCCGTCTTCATATCCAATCTCATCCCGAGAAGTGTATTGATCATTGTCAGTCCGTCTGCCCCTCCCGCTTCAACAGCCTTGGCCATGTCGACGATATTGGAGACGTTCGGTGATAATTTCACATACAGTGGAACCTGTGAGACTTGTTTAACCTTCTCAGTTAATTCCTTAGCCACTTCAGGGATGGTCCCAAAAGCGATTCCTCCCGTTTTTACATTTGGACATGAGATATTGAGTTCGAGTGCGGATACGTTCTTAGCAGAAGAGATGACTCTTGCCACTTCCACATAATCTTCCACTTGTGAACCGGCCACGTTCGCAATGATCGGTACATCAAATTGTGAAAGCCATGGAAGTTCGTTCTCCATCACACCGGTGAGTCCGGGATTTTGCAACCCGATTGCGTTCAGCATACCCCCGTTTGTTTCAGCAACCCTTGGAGTCGGATTTCCAAAGCGGGCCTCTTCAGTCGTCGCTTTGATCATGATCGCCCCAAGCTCGTTTAAATCATAGAACTGGCTATATTCGCGACCGAAGCCAAAGCAGCCGGATGCCGGCATGACCGGGTTCTTTAAAGACAATCCCGGCAAATCGATTTGTAATGATTTCATAAAAGCACCGCCCCTACTGGAAATACCGGTCCGTCACTGCAAACCTTTACGTAGCTCGACCCTTCCGGATCATCCTGTTTATGACAAACGCACGCGAAACAAGCCCCTATTCCGCAACCCATCCTCTCCTCCAATGAGATGAACCCGCTTCTGCCCTCCAATTGAGTTTCCAGAGCTTTCAGCATGGGTGTCGGGCCACAGGAGTAAAACACATCGAAGTCAGGATTTTCTTGAGAGATAACATCGGTTACAAATCCTTCACTTCCAAGGGAGCCGTCGACAGTGGCAACATATGTGAGCCCGAGCTCCCTGAACTTATGTTCATAAAAGCTGACAGCTTCATTTTGAAAGCCGAGAATGTGCTTCACTTCCCAACCGCTTTTCACAAGCTTCCTGGAAAGACCGTAGAGGGGAGGAACGCCAATTCCTCCACCTACTAACAGTGCGGTCTTACTTTCTCCTTCCACGGAGAAACCATTACCTAAAGGTCCCAATACGTCGACTCTTTCACTACTATCCACATGGGAAAGGAGTACCGTCCCCTTTCCTTCAGCCCGGTAGATCAGGGTCATAGTATGATGTTCAGGGTCGTGGGAGGCGATGGAAATCGGTCTTCTGAGCAAAGGGTCGATTCCCGTCCCTACTTTCACATGAACGAACTGACCCGGGGCCTTTATTTCATCCACCAGTTTTCCTTCAAGAACGAGTTCAAAAATGTTTTCAGCTATCCGTTCATGAGAATGCACAGCCATCTTTTCGTTAACGATCATTGATAAACCGCCTCTTTCACTTTCGGGATTGAGTCAAGTGCCTCAGCTGAGAAAGTCATGGATTCAATCACTCTAAGGATGGCTTCTGCAGTGTCAAGTGACGTGAGACAGGGAATGCCGTTTTCGACCGATTCTCTTCGAATTCTGAATCCATCACGGGCAGGCTGCTTTCCTTTTGTCAGTGTATTGATGACTAGCTGTGTCTCACCACTTTGGATGATATCCAATAATGTAGGGCCGCTGGATCCGATTTTGTCCACTTCACGAACAGTGATACCTGCTTTTGCCAAATGCTCTGCCGTACCCTTCGTTGCGAGGATTTGATAGCCGATATCGATAAAGCGTTGTGCCAGGACTACTGCTTCATCCTTGTCTTTATCTGCCACGGTCATGAGCACGGAGCCATATTCCTTCATTTGCATTCCTGCAGCGACCATCCCCTTGTAAAGTGCCTTTTCCAAGGTCTGATCTTTCCCCATTACTTCCCCTGTAGATTTCATTTCAGGTCCCAATGTGATATCAACCCGTCTAAGTTTGGCAAAGGAGAAGACTGGAACTTTGACGTACACACCTTCTTTTTCAGGAATCAGTCCTGATTCATACCCTTGATCTTTCAGGGATATACCGAGGATGGACTTGGTTGCAATATTGGCCATTGGTACATTTGTGATTTTACTGATGAATGGCACTGTCCGGCTGGAACGAGGGTTCACTTCCAGGACGAAGACTTCGCCTTTTGAGATGACATACTGGATGTTCAGTAATCCGATAATGTTCAATCCTTTTGCGAGTCTCGTCGTATAATCGATTATGGTTTGTTTCTGCTCCTTCGTAAGCTGCTGCGGAGGATACACCGCGATGGAATCCCCGGAATGAACTCCCGCACGCTCGATATGCTCCATGATTCCCGGTATGACCACGTCAGTTCCGTCTGAGATGGCATCCACCTCGATTTCCTTGCCGATCAGATAACGGTCGATTAAAACCGGATGCTGAGGATTGACCTTTACAGCATTTTTCATGTATTGAAGGAGCTCTTCTTCCCTGTAAACAATCTCCATGGCCCTTCCTCCGAGGACATACGAAGGTCTTACCAGAACCGGGTAGCCGATGCTTTTTGCTATTTCAAGCGCCCCTTCCACCGAAACCGCTGTTTTCCCTTCCGGTTGGGGAATGCCGAGTTGGTTCAGAGTATGTTCGAATTTATCGCGGTTTTCTGCACGATCGAGATCTTCAAGTGAAGTACCCAGAATCGTCACGCCTCTTCTTACCAGCTCATCTGCCAGATTTATGGCCGTTTGACCCCCGAATTGAACGACGACTCCCTTTGGCTTTTCAAGATCGATGATATGCATCACATCTTCTACCGTCAGTGGCTCGAAGTATAATTTATCCGAAATACTGAAGTCGGTGGAGACCGTTTCCGGATTGTTATTTACGATGATGGCTTCATAACCCGCTTCCTTAATGGCCCACACAGAGTGAACGGTCGCATAATCAAACTCCACTCCCTGTCCAATCCTGATCGGTCCCGAACCGAGGACGATGACACTCTCACGTTCTGTGACCCTTGATTCATTCTCATCTTCATATGTTCCGTAGAAGTAGGGAGTTTCCGATTCAAACTCTGCTGCACAGGTATCTACCATTTTATATACTGGAATAAGGTCATTTTCTTTTCTCCAGGTATAAACTTCTGCTTCCGTGCTGTCCCATAACCTTGCCATGGTGATGTCTGAGAAGCCCATGCGCTTCGCGTTTTGTGCAAGCTCAAAGTTAAAAGGGGTCATTGCTAATTCTTTTTCAAACTTTATGATTCTATTCATTTTATATAAGAAGAAGATGTCAATCTTGCTCCATTCATGAATGGTCTCGATCGTCACTCCCCTTCTCAGCGCTTCGCCGATATAGAAGAGGCGTTCATCCCCTGCTTTCCTGATCCTCTTTTCGATCCACTCGTCAGTAAATGTACCCGCGTCACTCAATTCCATGTGATACGTATTGCTTTCAAGGGAGCGGATGGCTTTCAGTAGTGATTCTTCGAAGGTCCGTCCGATAGCCATCACTTCTCCGGTTGCTTTCATTTGGGTACCGAGGTTCCGTTTGGCAGCTTCGAATTTATCAAACGGCCATCTTGGGATCTTTGTCACAACATAATCCAGTGCTGGTTCGAATGATGCATACGTTTTACCCGTAACAGGATTCATCATTTCATCCAATGTCAGACCGACGGCGATCTTCGCTGCAAGCTTTGCAATCGGGTAGCCTGTCGCCTTGGATGCCAGGGCAGATGAACGGCTCACCCTGGGATTTACTTCAATGATGTAATATTGGAAGCTGTCTGGATCGAGTGCCAGCTGAACGTTACATCCTCCCTCGATTCCCAACTCCCGGATGATATTCAAACTTGTATTCCGGAGCATTTGATATTCCCGGTCACTTAATGTTTGACTTGGTGCCACCACGATGGAGTCTCCCGTGTGGATTCCCACTGGATCTATGTTCTCCATATTACACACGACGATGGCATTATCGGCTGCGTCCCGCATAACCTCATATTCTATCTCTTTGAAACCTGCAATACTTTTTTCCAGAAGGCATTGTGTTACCGGGCTGTATTTCAGTCCTGAGCTTACAATCTCGACCAGTTCGTCTTTGTTGTGACAGATGCCCCCTCCGGTACCACCTAATGTGTAGGCTGGACGGACAATGACCGGATATCCGATTTCATTTACAAATTGATAGGCTTCATCCAGAGAATGTATGATTTCACTGTCCGGAACCGGTTCTCCCATTTCATTCATCAAGTTCCTGAACAAATCACGGTCTTCCGCTTTCTCGATGGCGGAAAGCTTCGTCCCGAGGATTTCCACTCCGCACTCTTCCAAGACTCCCGACTGTGCAAGTTCAACAGCCATGTTCAATCCCGTCTGGCCTCCCAATGTAGGAAGGAGTGCATCAGGACGTTCTTTACGGATGATCCTGCTGACAAATTCCAGGGTCAATGGTTCGATATACACTTTATCTGCCATTTCGGCGTCTGTCATAATCGTGGCAGGATTTGAATTTACGAGGATGACCCTGTACCCTTCCTCTTTCAATGCGATGCAGGCCTGTGTGCCGGCGTAGTCGAATTCCGCCGCCTGTCCAATGATGATAGGTCCGCTTCCGATAACCAAGATGCTTTTAATGTCTGTACGTTTAGGCATGTTGAAGCTCCTTTCTTTTCTCTTCTTTCATCAGTTGTAAGAAATCATCGAATAAGTAGTTTGAATCCTCTGGTCCCGGAGAAGCTTCAGGATGATACTGAACCGTAAAGGCAGGAAAGTCCAAATGTTTCAATCCTTCTACTGTTCCATCATTTATAGCTAAATGGGTGACTTGTAGTCTTGATCCGGCTAAAGACTTTTCATCCACTGCATAGCCATGGTTCTGTGAAGTCAGTGCGACCTTTCCAGATTTTAAATCTTTGACCGGATGGTTGCCGCCACGATGGCCAAATTTCATTTTGAAAGAGTCCCCTCCACACGCAAGGGCAAATAATTGATGCCCTAGGCAGATACCGAAGAGTGGAATTTCACCAAGCAGTTCCTTGATCGTTTCAATTGCTTCCGGTACATCTTTCGGATCCCCCGGTCCATTCGATAACATGATCCCGTCAGGCTGCATGCGTCTGATTTCTTCAGCAGAAGTATTATAAGGAACGACGATCACGTCACAATCACGCTTGTTTAATTCCCTTAGAATCCCGTGCTTCATCCCAAAATCCATCAGCACCACACGATACCCTCTTCCAGGGCTTGCGTAGGCCGTCTTCGTGGATACCTGCTTGACTTGATCTGTTCGCAGATCTGTACCATGAAGCTTATCAAGCATTGCCCCTGAATCTATTTCAGCTGCACAAATGATGCCTTTCATGGCTCCATGCTTCCTGATGATTCTGGTTAACTTTCTGGTATCGATACCTGAAATCCCAGGAATTCCTTTTATTTTTAATAATTCATCCAATGTTGATTCATTTCTCCAGTTAGAAGGGAAGTCCGCCACTTCTCTCACAATGAACGCTTTGATGGCCGGGGTGATCGACTCAAAGTCATCCCGGTTGATGCCGTAGTTCCCTACAAGGGGATACGTCATGGTGACAAGCTGGCCACAGTAGGATGGATCTGAAAGTATTTCCTGGTAGCCAGTCATGCTTGTATTGAATACCACTTCACCGATCGTTTCTTCATTCGCTCCGAATCCTTCTCCCACGAAAACCGTTCCATCGTCTAAAATGAGTTGTCTTTTCATTGTTCGTTTCCTCCTTCATTCCATACAAGAGATCCCTGATAAAAAGTTGCTTTCGGCCATCCTTTGCATTCCCATCCTTTAAATGGTGTGTTCTTCCCTTTGGATACAAATCCAGCCGGGTCGATTTCTTTTTGTTCTTGCAAATCGATGAGCGTAAAGTCTGCTTCTCCTCCTACTTCAAGTAGTCCAAACGGAAGATTGAATGCTGAACTTGGTTTGATGGTCATCCAGTCAATAAGCTGTTTCAGTGTAAAGATCCCTTTTTCCACAAAGTTTGTATAGAGCAGCGGAAATGCCGTCTCCAACCCGACGATTCCGAACGGAGCGAGCTGCATCCCTTCCGACTTTTCGGCTTCTGTATGCGGGGCATGGTCGGTGGCGATGAAATCAATCGTTCCGTCCAAGAGCCCCTCTATAAGAGCCTGTCGATCCTCTTTACTCCTAAGAGGCGGATTCATTTTGAAGTTGGGATCAAGCCCTGGGATATCGTCTTCGCTGAGCAGAAGATGATGGGGTGTCACTTCAGCCGTCACGTTGATACCGGCTTTCTTCGCATCCCTGACCACCCTGACAGATTCTTTTGTCGATATATGGCAGACGTGGTAATGGACTCCCGCTGCTTCAGCCAGAAGCACATCCCTGGATATATGTACTGCTTCACAGATGGAAGGAATGCCTGGCAGATTATGCTCTTTGGAGAATGTCCCATCATGAACCGCTCCTCCATAAATCAAGGTATTCTCTTCACAATGGGCGACAATGGAGGCATTGATCCCGGCTGCCATCTTCATGGCTTGATACATCATATCCGCTGATTGTACCCCTACCCCATCGTCTGTGAATGCAAATGCCCCGTTTTCTTTTAATGATGGTAAGTCATTAAGCTTATTCCCGATTTGCCTTTCCGTGATGGCAGCATACGGTAACACGCGAACACCTGCTGTGTCAGAAATTTTCTGATTAAGGGACTGTAGATTTTCTACTGAGTCAGGCACAGGTCTAGTATTGGGCATTGCCGCGATGGTGGTGAAACCGCCTTTTGCTGCTGATTTCGTTCCCGTTTCGATGGTTTCCTTATATTCTCCGCCCGGTTCCCTTAGATGGACATGGAGATCGACAAAGCCTGGTGAAATCACTAACCCTTCTGCTTGAAATTCCTCGTGATCTTTCCCTTTCAGCTCTGAACCGATCTCGATGATTTTCTTTTCTTCCACCTTTACATCCACCGTCTCAAGTTCACCATTCTTTGTTACAATTCGTGCATTACGGATTAACCAATTCATTTCAAATTCCCCCTGGTCAGTTGATTTCGAGTGCTCTTTTTAAAACGGCCATTCTCACGTATACTCCATTTTCCATCTGATTAAAGATTCTTGATTGCTTACATTCAACCAACGAGTCGGCTATTTCCACCCCTCGATTGACAGGTGCGGGATGGAGGATGATACTGGATGGCTTCATCCTCTCTTTCCTTGATATCGTCAGTCCGAAGCGTTCATGGTATTCCTCTTTCGTCAAGGTCGATGTACTCACGTGACGTTCATGCTGGATACGTAGAAGCATGATGACATCCGCATCGGTTATACTTTCATCTACTGGTAAATAGTGCTTTTGGTCTGATGATGGGAACCATTCCTTTGGACCTGAGAAATAGACTTCTGCACCAAGTTTCGTCAAGGCTTCCGCATTGGACCTGGCAACCCTGCTGTGGGCGATATCCCCGATGATGGATACCTTGATTCCCTCGAATCGGCCAAACTCCTGATGGATGGTCAACAGATCTAACAGACATTGAGTGGGATGATTTCCACACCCATCCCCACCATTGATCACACTTATGTTAAGAGAGGACAGTTGGTCAAAGTAGCGTTCAAGGGAATGACGGATGACGACCGTATCGACTCCTATGCTCTCTAATGTTTTCACCGTGTCATAGAGGCTTTCACCTTTTTGGATGCTTGATGTTCGGGCTTCGAAGGGGATGACTTCAAGACCAAGTTTCCTTTCTGCCATTTCAAAGCTGCATTTTGTACGTGTACTTGCTTCGAAGAAAAGATTGGCAGCGTATTTCTTCTTCCCGCACTCCCAGGTTTCACCCTTTTGAAAACGTTCCGCCTGTTCCAGTATTTGAATGATCTCTTCCTTTGATAAGTCATTCATCGTCAACAAGTTCTTCATCATGAGACAACCCTTTCCTCTCTTCTCTTCCAAAAAAAACACCCTGTCATCTTCCCGACAGGGTGTTTTTGAACATACCAACAGTGACAGTGCGGTAAAATCCCGCATGTCTTGTTCAAATTCACCCTTCTTAGACTCTCTGGACCATATTAAAAGGTGTTTCTATTTATGCAACATCATGCTTAGTGTTTTCTTCCTCGAATAAATTGTTCTCTCCTTCACTTTCCTCCCTGCCCGGCAGGACAAGGTTCAGGAACACCCCAACGATCGCCGCAAGGGCCATTCCAGATAGAGAGACCTGCTCGTTGATCTTGACGAATGCCCCTCCGACCCCGATTACGAGGATGACACTCGAGATGACTAAATTACGCTTATTTCCTAAATCCACTTTGTTATCGATCAACATACGGAGTCCACTGGATGCGATGATTCCGAAAAGCAGGATGGATACCCCACCCATGACCGCTGATGGGATCGAGCCGATCAAGGCCGTTATCTTGCCTACAAATCCGAACATGATGGCAAGTACTGCAGCCCCGCCGATGACAAAGACGCTGAACACCCGTGTAATGGCAAGCACTCCGATGTTTTCGCCATAGGTTGTATTTGGCGGTCCGCCCAGGAAGGAGGCGATCACAGTCGCTACCCCGTCCCCAAGGATGGAGCGGTGAAGACCCGGTTTTTCAATGAAATTTCGTCCTACGACTTTACTTAATACCATCTGGTCCCCAGTATGTTCTGCCAGGGTCACCAGTGCAACCGGGACCATGATGGATACGATTTCCCAAGAGAAGCTCGGCGTGTAATCGAGAAACGGGACAAAGAAGTCCGGCATTTGGAAGAAGGGAGCATCGATTACCTGCTGAAAATCCACCAGCCCTGCGAAAACCGCGATGACATATCCTCCGATGATACCAGCAAGGATCGGGACCATCCCAAGAAATCCTTTGAAGTAAATCGAACAGATGACCGTGATTCCCAATGTGGCAAGTGCCACCATGAAGTGCGTGTTACTGTAAACCAATTGTTCTGCTCCAGGATTTTCATACATGGCCATATTGACGGCCGTTCCGGCAAGACCCAATCCAATCACCATGATGACCGGTCCTACCACAACCGGAGGAAGGATCCTGACAAGCCATTTCAATCCAAGCTTTGATATGAGCAGTGCGACGATTCCGTATACTATCCCTGCAAGGAAGCTTCCCATCATGGCAGCCTCCGGCCCTCCCAGGCTCTTGGCAGCCAGTATCGGAGCGATGAAAGCGAATGACGACCCCAGGTAAGCAGGGATCCTCCCCTTCGTGATCAGAAGATAGGCAAGTGTTCCGAGTCCGCTTGAAATCAAAGCAACCCCCGGGCTTAATCCAACCAGGAACGGAACCAGGACCGTGGCTCCGAACATGGCGAATAGATGTTGTATGCTAAGTGTAATCCATTTTCCTATATTAGGTACTTCTTCTACGTCTAACACGACTTGTTGATTTTGATTCATGTTTGTTTCCTCCTCTAATACCCATTTTTACCCATTAAAAAACCCTCTTTGTCCTAAAGAGGGCACAAAGAGGGTATAAGAAGGCCTGATTTCACCTTCATTCCCATCCTTTGTCAGCCTCTCTGGACCGCTATTAAAAGGACTTCCGTTATTCTTTTTCGTGTATGGCAACGATGTCTTCTTGATCGACCTCTGATAATGCGACCATGATCTTTTCTGAGCTTGATGTCGGAATATTCTTCCCGACGAAATCTGCCCTTATCGGTAATTCCCTATGTCCACGGTCGACCAGTACAGCCAGTTGAATCTGACTTGGTCTGCCGAGATCCATTAAGGCATCGAGTCCTGCCCGGACCGTTCTTCCGGTGAATAAGACATCATCCACCAAAATGACTTTCTTGTTTGTAATATCAACTGGAAGGTCAGAACCCTTCACTTCTGGTTCGTGATCGGCTGTTTTCGTTGTTAAATCATCACGGTAAAGAGTGATGTCTATTTCTCCGACCGGAATTTCTTCTCCTTCAATCGCATGGATCCGCTCGGCTAATCGATTGGCGATATAAATGCCCCTTGTTTTGATGCCGACAAGGACGCAATCTTCAATTCCTTTATTTCGTTCGATGATTTCATGGGCTATCCGAGTGAGCGCCCTTCGAATGGCGGGTTGATCCAGTACCGTTGCTTTCTTTGTCATATTCGCCACCTCGTTCTTATTATTTAAATAAAAAATCCCTCTCACCGTAGAGATGAGAGGGCACACTTATCGTTATGATCTGATTGCACGCCAAAGAATTTTGGTCGTACACTGCTCCTTCTCAGCCTCACGGGACCGTATTAAAGGTTACTTATTCAATTAATACAAGCATAAAGCCCAGGTCGAAATTTGTCAACGGTTATTTTCAAGATGCTTAATCAATTTAGAGAATTCTTCGGGTAACTCCGCAAGAAACTCCATATATTCTTCCGTTCTTGGATGAACGAAACCAAGCACTCCGGCATGAAGGGCCTGTCCTTCAATGCTCAACGTCTTTCGCGGGCCATATTTTGGATCCCCCGCCAGCGGGAAGCCGATGTATTTCATATGCACACGGATCTGATGGGTTCTCCCTGTCTCTAATTCACATTCAACGAGTGTGAAATCTTTATATCGGTCCAATACTTTGAAATGGGTGACCGCTTGTTTGCCATTATCCACGACTGCCATACTTTGACGGTCTTTAGGATCCCTCCCGATCGGCGCATCGATCGTACCGTATTCGTGGGGGATGAGGCCATGTACGATGGCTGTATATTTTCTTGTTACGGATTTTGCAACAAGCTGATTCACCAAATGCTCGTGTGCCATATCATTTTTCGCTACCATCAGTAATCCCGATGTATCCTTATCTATTCGGTGGACAATCCCTGGTCTCAAAACGCCATTGATGCCAGATAGGTCCTTACAGTGATGCATCAATCCGTTCACCATTGTTCCTGAATAATGACCCGGTGCCGGGTGGACGACCATCCCTTTCGGCTTATTGACGACGATAACATCTCCGTCTTCATAGGCAATATGAAGATTAAGATCTTCCGGCTCTACATCCAATTCTTCCGGTTCCGGGATCGATACTGTGATGACTGCATGTAACGGACACTTAAAGTTAGGTTTGACCGCTTCTTCATTTACTTTAATATGACCATCTTTAATCCATTGTTGAACCTGGGAACGGGACCAATCCTTATTCAACTGACTTACGACCTTATCGATTCGTTCTCCCTGGTTTTCCTCAAGTATGTTGTGCTGAATTACTTCCATTTTTGTTCTCCTTCTTTGCTTTTCGTTCGTCTAAATACATATAAATCAGTAATAGTGCTACTCCGATGGTTAATGCTGCATCGGCAATATTAAAAATCGGGAAGTCATAGGAAAAGATGTATGTATTTAAGAAATCGACCACTTCTTTTCTAAAGACACGGTCAAGAAAGTTTCCAATTGCACCGCCTAGCATGAAAGCAAGGCTCAGACTAAACAATGAATGCCCTTTTGCATGGACTTGCATATAATACACGATACCTACAATCACTACTAATGTAATAATGTAAAAAAACCACATTTGTCCTTGGAGTATTCCCCATGCTGCACCTTGATTCCGATGAGAAGTAAGATAAAAGACATTATCTATGATCGAAATGCTTTCTCCCTCGGTCATTCTTCTTACAACCAACCATTTCGTTAATTGATCCAGTCCAATTACAACCAAAGCCACTAAATAATAATACACAAAGGCAACCTCCGAACATCTTTAAATGATTACCTTTGCATTTTAGCACAAAAGGGGAAATAAAGACACTTAAACTCGGGAAGAACGAGGGAAACGCGTGAGAAACCTACGAATAGGATGAGATCTTTCCAAACCGTCTCCATTCGAATGCATCTTCGATCGTCGTACAGGTTGGGTTCATCAACATGTAATCAAAAGGGATTTCCTGCCCGCTCAATTCACAATATCCGTATTGATTATCACGGACACGACTCAGTGCCTGTTTCACCTCGGTGATTTCTTCGTCTATATAACGTTGTATTAAAGGGTGTTGAGATTGACTTGCTTCAAGCTCTTTCAAGGATTGTTTAAGCTCTTCTACAATGGATGTGTATCGGTCATATGTCATCTTGATCCCTCCATTTATAGTATGGGGGAATTGACCCTGAATATTGTGTTGCAAGATATAGCAATTATGGAATTTGAAAGGCCATAGTATAAAGACAAAAAAAAGGGACCTGCCAAATGACAGGTCACCCCTTAATGTTTCCACTATGCCAGATGAGAATAGCTTTCTTTCACAACGGATGCACAGCGTGTGCAAAGTGTTGGATGATCTTTATCCTCTCCTACTGTTGTTGTTACGACCCAACAGCGGTCACATGTTTCACCTTCAGCTTTTTCAACGACGATGTTGTTTTCCCCAAGGCTTAACGCATGCTTCGGAGCCTCGTTCACCGCTCCGCCGATTTCAAATGCAGAGACAATGAACAGTTGTTTTAAGTCCTCTTTGATGGAATCGAGTAAGGCTTTCGTTTCATCATTTACGTATAGGGTCACTTTAGCCGTCAATGACTTACCGATCACCTTCTGATTACGTGCTTCCTCAAGGGCTTTTAAAACATCATCTCTTAATTCTAAGAATGTATTCCATTTTTTCTTCAACTGATCAGCATTTGCGAATTGTTGTACTTCAGGCATATCTGTCAGCTGGACACTTTCGCCCTCTGCACCCGGGATATATGCCCAAACCTCATCTGCGGTATGAGAAAGAATCGGGGACATCAGTTTTGTAAGAGCCACGAGGCTTTCATACAATACGGTCTGAATCGCTCTGCGCTCATAGTGATTTTCTGACTCGATATAAAGAACATCCTTTGCAAAATCGAGGTAGAATGAACTTAAATCCAAGGTACAGAAGTTATTGACTGCGTGATAAATGCTTGCGAATTCATATTTATCGTATGAATTTTTCACATTCTTCACAAGATCATTCAGCTTCACAAGCATAAATTGATCCACTTCTCTTAATCCATCAAAGGATACCGCATCTGTTTCAGGGTCAAAGTCAGAAAGGTTCCCCAACAAGAAACGATAGGTATTACGAATCTTCCTGTAGACTTCAGCCACCTGCTTCAAGATCGGATCAGATACTCGAACATCTGCCTGATAATCAACAGACGCTACCCAAAGACGAAGGATATCGGCTCCAAGCTGTTTCATTACCTTTTCTGGAACAACGACATTCCCTAATGATTTACTCATCTTTCTTCCATCACCATCAAGAGCGAATCCGTGACTTAACACACCTTTGTATGGAGCTTTACCAGTAACGGCTACGCCTGTTGTCAATGAAGAGTTGAACCAACCGCGATATTGGTCGGATCCTTCCAAATAAAGATCTGCAGGGCGCTGCAAGTCATCTCTTTCCTCAAGAACAGCCTGATGGGAAGATCCTGAATCGAACCAAACGTCCATGATGTCCTGTTCTTTCGTGAAATTCCCATTCGGACTACCTTCGTGAGTAAACCCTTCAGGTAAAAGGTCTTTTGCTTCTTTTTCAAACCAAATATTTGATCCATGGTCACGGAAAAGCTTAGACACATGATCGATCGTTTCATCTGTAATGATCTCCTGACCATTTTCAGCATAGAATACCGGGATGGGCACTCCCCATGCACGTTGACGGGAAATACACCAGTCTCCGCGGTCTCTGACCATATTGTATAGGCGTGTTTCACCCCATGCGGGAATCCATTTTGTTTCATTTACCGCTTGGAGTAATTCTTTGCGGAATTTATCGATGGATGCAAACCATTGTGCCGTCGCTCTATAAATAACCGGTTTTTTCGTGCGCCAGTCATGTGGGTAAGAGTGAGTGATGAAGTTTAATTTCAGTAATGCCCCAGCTTCCTGCAGCTTTTCTGTGATTGGTTTATTTGCCTTATCATAGAATAAACCTTCAAACCCCGGAGCTTCTGAAGTCATAACCCCTTTATCGTCGACCGGACATAAAACATCCAATCCGTATTTCTTCCCTACAAGGAAGTCATCCTCCCCGTGCCCTGGAGCTGTATGAACACAGCCGGTACCTGAATCAGTCGTCACATGCTCACCAAGGACTACAAGGGAGTCACGATCGTACAGTGGATGTTTTGCCACGATATGTTCGAGCTCTTCCCCCTTGATCTTTTTAACTACAGAATGGTTTTCCCATTCAAGATTCTCTGCTACATCTTCAAGCAAATCTTCGGCAACGACATAGCTGTTTTCCTTCACATTTACAACGACATAATTCAAGTCTGCATGTACGGCAATCCCAAGGTTCGCAGGGATCGTCCACGGTGTCGTCGTCCAGATCACGAGTTGGGTTCCTTCTTCAAGGACACCCTTGCCTTCTGTAACGGCAAAACCTACATAAATGGATGGGGAACGCTTATCCTGATACTCGATTTCTGCTTCTGCAAGGGCTGATTCACTTGATGGTGACCAATAGACCGGCTTTTTCCCTTTGTAGATATAACCCTTTTTCGCCATATCACCGAACACTTTGATTTGCTGTGCTTCATACTCAGGTTTTAATGTGATATACGGGTTTTCCCAATCACCCCGGACACCTAATTGCTTAAATTGCTTACGTTGATTATCCACTTGCTCATAAGCATATTCTTCACATAATTTACGGAATTCGGCGATCGTCATTTCTTTACGCTTCACGCCTTTATTCGTTAATGCCTGCTCAATAGGCAAACCGTGAGTGTCCCAACCTGGAACATATGGGGCATGAAAACCGCTCATGGATTTATAGCGTACGATAAAGTCTTTCAGGATCTTGTTCAATGCGTGACCCATATGAATATTCCCATTGGCATATGGAGGTCCATCGTGAAGGATGAATAAAGGACGATCACTCGTTCTTTCCTGTACCTTTTGATAGATGTCCATCTCTTCCCATTTTTTCTGTGTATCCGGTTCACGCTTCGGTAAGTTCCCCCTCATCGGGAATTCCGTTTTCGGCATCAATAATGTATCTTTATATTCCATGAAATCATCCTCCTTATCGTTTCTCTTAATTGCCATCATTTCTATATCCTTCATTTCTTAATCAGGCAGGGTGAACTTTCCTTTGTGAAGAAATAAAAAAAGCTTTCTCATCCCTGAATAGGGACGAGAAAGCTTTTCCCGCGGTACCACCCTCATAAAGACCGAAAAGGGTCTTCACTTGTTGATTCGTAACGTGAATAAATCGCCACTCATTACTCTTTTAAGAGAAATTTCATGAGCAGGGCTCGAGGGTGATCTTCCGTGCTTCTTTCCTTGTCGGGCTCACACCGTCCCCGACTCGCTAGAAAGGATTCATTATAAGAACGTACTGTCCCTGTCTTTGCTTATTAATACAATTAAGATTGTTGTTCAATTATATGAAAATATTGCTCTTTTCGTCAAGACAATGTCTCTTCTTCTTTTAAAGTTTTTAAATCCGTTGCATCCAAATCGAATTCCATTAACTGATCCCAGTCATTTGTATCAAGAAGATCAAGCTGCGCTTCGATCAACATTTTGAAACGAGTACGGAAAACCTTTGACTGCTTCTTGAGTTCTTCTATTTCAATGGCAATCTTTCGGGCTTTAGAAAGTGATTCATTAACGATGCGATCGGCATTCTTCTCTGCTTCCTTAATGATCAGCTTTGATTCTTTCATTGCATTCCGCTTGACTTCTTCCCCTGCTTCTTGAGCAATGACGATTGACTTGTTTAACGTTTCCTCGATGCTTGTAAAATGACCTAAACGTTCATTCAATGAGTTTAAACGTTCTTCCGTTTCCTTCTTCTCACGAATCAGAATCTCATAATCCTTGATAATCTGATCTAAAAATTCGTTAACCTCATCCTCATCATAACCGCGAAAGCCACGACTAAATTCTTTATTATGTATGTCTAATGGCGTTAAAGGCATGGGAGCCACCTCCAGTACTTGGTGAATTACATATTTATTATAACTAAAATTTCGACAGTATGTGGGAGAATTCCTTTATTTTTCTTAAATTATTTCAGAATCCCCACAGAGATTCGCCATTTATCCCGTTTTGTTCTTCCTTCAATGCTCAATAACTTACTTCTTCCATATCCTCTGGCGGATAGAACATCAGAGGCTTCGACTTCAAAAGAGGGATTTTCAACTGCTTTCCAATTGACTTTGACATGCCCGCTTTTGATCAAGGCTTGAGCCTTTTGGCGGGAATCATTATAGATGGCTGCAAGTACGACGTCCACCCTCAGTGAACTGACGGTAGTCGTTTTCTCCTGCCATTCTTCCTGGCTTTCCATGCGTTCTTCCAGCGGAATGGGGTTTAAAGAAATCTTGGCTTTCCCAATTTGGGTCAGTTCCATAAGGACATAATCCGATATTTCATCAGCGAGCATCAGCTGAATCGTATCCTCTCCGGTCAGGATATCCCCGAACTTATCCCTTTTTAACCCAAGTGACATCAAGGTCCCTAATACCTGTCTATGTTCTATTGTAACAAACTTCGAAGCGTACTGTATTTCAAATAACCTTATTCCAAAATCTTCTTCCGCTGGCTGAAAATAAAGGGGATACAATAATGCTCGTTTGCGTTCCGAGTTTTCAGGATAAAATGATAGGATGATTTCATCGTTATGACCAATGATAGACTCGACAATGTGCTGCTGTCTCGGGTCCAAAAAGTCCGTACGTTTCGCCGTATATTGATCTTCCACTGTCTGCTTCCACTCAAGTACCGCATCTACAAAATCCTTTTCATCCGGCCTGAAATGTTGATAGATCGAAGACATACTTTCACCCCCCCTCTGTGTTTTACCCAAAATAAAAGGACCGAAACTGTTTGACCTGTTTCAGTCCTTTATAGGCCTCTATCCTTATCATAGTCCTGATTAAATAAGCCATCTAAATAATTGGTACAAACCGGATTGCGCCAGATTCAGCACAATGAATGCCACAATCGGCGAAATATCAATCATACCGATCGATGGTACAAAACGTCTGAATGGTTCTAAATACGGTTCGCATATCCTTGCAAGGAACTGTCCGATCGACGTCTCTCTGGCATTCGGGAACCAGGACATTAATATATAAATGATTAACGCCCAGGAATATATTTGGATTAGTTTAGACAAAATTTCATAAAGCATTACCATAATTTACATTACCACCTCGAGTCTGATAAATCTTCCTCTTTTAAGAACTCAGAAATATTTCCGCTCACTTCAACATTGTCAGGTGTGCATAGAAAAATATTATCGCCTACACGTTGAATGTCGCCACCGATTGCATACACCGTCCCGCTGAGAAAGTCGACAATTCGCTTCGCCTGGTCATGCTGTATCCTCTGAAGATTGACCAGTACAGAGCGTCGATTCTTTAGATGGTCTGCTATTTCCTGGGCCTCTGCATATACCCTTGGTTCTACAAGAATCATCTTAGAAGATTTCTGGACACTCTGAAGGCTAACAACATTTTGTTTTGAATTAGACAGCTGCGACTTCATGGGCTTTTTCTCCTCGTATTCTTCTTCATACTTTTCTTCTTCATATTCGTATTCATCTTCGTCCAGCAAAAAGAACGTTTTAAACTTTGACTTAATACCCATTTGTATTCATCCCCTCTCAGTCATTTCCAACTAATGCAGTTCCAATACGAATAAATGTGGCACCCTCTTCAATTGCAATCACATAATCGTTGCTCATGCCCATGGATAACTCCGAACATGGGGCATATGGAAGATTAAGTGAACGGATTTCTTCCTGAAGGGATTTCAGCTGCCTGAAACACGATCTTAAGAAAGATTCATCATCCGTATGGGGAGCCATCGTCATCAATCCTACGACTTTAATATTGGATAAGTCTTTTAAACTGCCGACAAATTCTTTCACATCATCTGGAGAAATACCATGTTTGGATTCTTCTCCAGAAACATTCACTTGAACGAAACAAGACACAGGCTTATCCGCTCTTTTATGAATTTCTTTCGCTAATGACAGACGATCCAGAGAGTGTATGTATGATACTTTATCAATGATGTTTTTGACCTTCCTTGATTGCAGGGAACCGATGAAATGCCACCGGGCCTTGTCCCCTAAAACATCCCACTTAGAGATCAGGCCTTCATCCCGGTTTTCCCCTAAGTGGAGAAGTCCTGCTTCAACTGCCTCTTCGGCGCGGTCGATTGAAACGTATTTTGTGACCGCGACAACATTTACGTCTTCTGCCCTTCTTCCACTGCGTTCACAGGCATGTTGGATGTTTTCATTGATGTGTTGAATATTTTCAGATACCTTCATCTTATTTCTCCTTCCAGCCAATATAACTCATTATCCTTCCCGTTTCTCCTCCATCTCTTCTATAAGAGAAAAATTCATCGTGACAGGACGAACAAAAACTGGAAGTATGAATTTGATCAGAGTGTAATCCGGACTGAACCAAGAGCTGGTGATTTAACTTCTTCAGATCAAGGTTGTACTGTCCCTCTTCCTTTAAATTATAGGGTAAGTCGTTTTCATCTTCTAGTGTTTTTTTCACTTTATCAATCACATAATCATCCACAATATAGCAATCTTTACATATGGAAGGTCCGATCACCACTTCTAAAGAAGATATGGAGGAGCCTCGCCCGATAAACGCACCGACCATTTTCGGTCCTATTTCAAGGACCGTCCCCTTCCATCCGGCATGTGCCAGCCCGATTGTGCCAGTCGCCCTGTCCAGGAAATAAAGGGGGACACAATCTGCATAACACATCGTTAACAGAAGGTTTCTTTCCCCTGTCAAGAATCCGTCGGTATCTTTAATGCTGTTATGATAGTTCTCTGCACCTTTTCCTCTGTCTTCAAAGTCCACATAAGAGATATTCTTTCCATGTGTCTGTTCAGCAGCCACAAAGCTATCAAGAGGCATATCGAGACCGGATGCCAGAAGTTTGCGGTTATGAATGACTGATGATTCCTTGTCTCCCACATGAAGGCCCATATTGAATGAATGAAAAGGTCCTTCACTTATTCCTCCACGATTTGTGGTGATGCCTGCGACCAGTTCCGGGTTTTCCTTCGTCCATGTTCCAATGGAGTAATTTGAATTTGTCTCTGTTATAAAAGGCTCTTTAGACACAGTGAATCTCCCTCGTTTTTTATTTAGTGTACCATAGTAGGTTAAGATTCGTCATGTGTCGGGGGATTGTTTCGGTTCCTGAAGCTGTCCTTGAATGTAATGGTTGTCTTTATATCTTACCAAAATCACGTCTTCCCCTATCTTTACGATACTGCTCCATGGGATCACGATATCTTCTTCCTTGCCAAAAAAACCTAATATCTTCCCTCCGCTCCCGATCACGATTGCCTCGATTCTTCCGGTATCCAGGTTGATCTCAATATCACCGATATTCCCCAGTTTCCGCCCATCTGAAATACTGACAACATCCTTCACCTGGAATTCTGATATACGCACCAAATTCTTCACCCTCTTTTCATGTTGAATTCTGATCGGTTCATCATTTTAAATGCATACAGGCATACTCTTTACCTTTTAAAAGTGGATATTATCATTGTATGCAGCATAGAAAAAAGGCAGACCTTCCCGAGGGAAATCTGCCTTTTTTCTATCCTTTTCGATGTCCAGCTCCAGGGCTTAGAGGCTCGAGGTCATAAGTCAAACCATCCAAAAAGGCAAAGTGCGCCTTTCCGGATGGTTCGTCTTATGCTTGTCGCCTCTGGGCAAAGCCCTTCCGCTTTTCGTTTCACTGAATATTTTTGTTCATTTGTTTGATTGCTGCTTTTTCCAGTCTTGATACTTGGGCTTGGGAGATGCCGATTTCGTCTGCGACTTCCATTTGGGTTTTTCCTTGAAAGAAGCGTTTGCTTATAATGAGTTTCTCACGATCATTTAATCGTCTCATTCCTTCTTGAAGGGCAATTTCTTCAATCCAGTGGAAATCGCGATTCTTTTCGTCGCTCAGTTGATCCATAACGAATATCGGATCTCCTCCATCATTATAGATGGGTTCAAAAAGCGAAACGGGGTCTTGTATGGCATCCAGTGCGAATACGATTTCTTCGTGAGATACATCAAGAACTTTGGCAATTTCTTCTGCCGTCGGCTCCTTGGATGTCTCCCCCATTAATTTCTCCCTTACTTGCAGAGCTTTGTACGCAATATCCCGGAGTGAACGGGATACCCTTATTGGGTTATTGTCCCTCAAATAGCGACGGATTTCCCCAATGATCATCGGAACCGCGTATGTAGAGAATCGAACGTTTTGACCCAAGTCAAAATTATCGATGGATTTCATTAATCCGATACACCCTACTTGAAATAAATCATCAACATACTCACCACGGTTATTAAAGCGTTGAATTACACTTAAGACGAGGCGCAAATTTCCGTTGACCAGCTTTTCTCTAGCGGAGATATCACCTGCTTGCATTTCCTTGAATAAAATTCTCATTTCATCATTTTTGAGCACTGGCAATTTGGACGTATCCACACCACAAATCTCGACTTTATTACGTGTCATTCTTTCCCCTCCTTGTAGGAGCTGCTGTACAAAATTCAGTATTTCCTTGAAGAGGAAAAATATGCATTTCATTGTGACAAGCAGTGGCGGGTACGTTCCGAATCCCTTACGATAACTGATTAAAATAGGCTAAAAATTTTTTCATTCTTGGCCACATTAAAAAGCTGACCTTTTCAATTGAAAAAGTCAGCTTTACATGTCAAACCATTTTATTAAATTCCTTCTTCAATCGCTTAATAATCCTTTTTTCCAATCGGGAAATATAAGACTGGGAAATCCCAAGCATATCGGCTACGTCTTTCTGGGTTTTTTCCTCCTCCCCCATCAAACCGAAGCGAAGCTCCATAATTTGTTTCTCACGTTCTGAAAGCTGATGCAAGGCATTAAAGAGTAATTTTTTATCCACTGTTGCTTCTAGGTCTTTTGTAATGATATCTTCATCCGTCCCAAGGACATCTGATAACAGCAATTCATTACCATCCCAATCGATATTAAGGGGTTCGTCAAATGAGACTTCTGAACGTATTTTGTTATTCCTTCTTAAATACATAAGAATTTCATTCTCTATACACCTTGACGCATAGGTCGCCAACTTGATTTTTTTCTCTGGATTGAAGGTGTTGACTGCTTTAATAAGGCCGATGGTGCCGATACTGATCAGATCTTCTATATTGATGCCTGTGTTTTCAAACTTCCGCGCTATATATACAACCAGTCTTAAATTACGTTCTATCAATAAGGATCGTGCTGCCTTGTCACCTTTAGGCAATTTATTGAGGAGGACTTCTTCCTCTTCTTTTGTCAACGGTGGAGGGAGGGCTTCACTACCACCTATG
The DNA here is from genome assembly GCF_001305855.1 of Rossellomorea vietnamensis. Classification (GTDB taxonomy): domain Bacteria; phylum Bacillota; class Bacilli; order Bacillales; family Bacillaceae_B; genus Rossellomorea; species Rossellomorea vietnamensis_A. The sequence continues at coordinate 167,933 of NZ_LIXZ01000001.1, forward strand.
TAGTAAATTTCATCTGTCTTCAGGCCAAGCTTGATTAACAGTTTGTACCAATAATATAAAAATTTGAATTTGAATTTTTTCATTGTTGCTCCCCCTTCTATTTCTTTGAATTGTGAGTATAGTAGTAATAATTGATTTACGAAACGTTAAGCACAGGTTTTCTTGAAGCCATTTTCGGATGGATGATCGCCCCGAAATTCCCATCCGCCGATAAGGGTTCTTCTCTAAAGGCGACTAAGCCATTTGGTATGGTCCATTCCGCTTCATGATCACTGAGTACCAATGAATCTGGCTTTATCGCTGCGAGAAGCTGACTGCTTCTTCCTACCGATTGTGCCGGGACGATACGCATCCTGTCAGACCAGCGGGTATCGATCTGTCTCTCACCTGAAAAAATTTCATCAACATCATGACAAAGTGCCTTCATCTCATCCGGAATCTCACCCTCGATTCCAGCAATGGATAGAATCATGACGGGGTTTTTTGATATGGGATCCTGAAGTTGATTCCCACTGTCCACAAGACCGCTTACCGTACAATGGAAATCGTCAATCTGGATCCTGACTTTCAGGAGCTGATCATATTGGAGCTTCACATGTTCGATACTATCCACCCTCCCCTTAGAAAAATACCAGGCAAGGGGCAGGGCGAGCATCACAAACACCCAGCTTATCGGGTCACCAAATCCGCGTATGCTTGCAAGCAGCATGGATGATTCCCTGCTTGGATCGAAGCTGATAAAATAATGAGTCCCAATTAATATTCCACCCGTAAAAAAGGTGACGAAATAAAACATAAGAAGATTTGATATATAATAGCGCAATCTTCTATAGCCAAAAGCTGAATACACCATGACGACGGAGAATAATAACTTGACTAAGGGGTTTCCTGCAAAGTGAGCAATTGGTGAAAAGGCGAGGAGAATAATGACAGAGCCTATCAGACTTCCGATACCTATTCTCCAGAGGGCGTATTGTCTCTTTAAGATGATTCCTGTTAACCATAATAAGAAAAAGTCTACTAACAGATTCAACAACCAAATAACATCCAAGTATAAAGTCAATCTCTACCCTCCTTTTAACATCTCACAATTCGATTCTGTTAAAGACCGGAATGACTTATCAGAAGTATATCGTACATCCTTTTTAAAGGTTGTCATTTTTTGTATGCTCCCATGGAAAAGTTTTCGGAGATATGAACGAAAAATGTCATTAAATATGTATGCATAAATACCACTAAAATATAGTTTTTTCGGAATGCATTTTTTAGTGCTGGGAAAAGAAAATCGAATAAAAATAAGAATCCCCCAAGGCATGAAGCCTTGGGGGATTCTTATTTTTATTCAATATTAACGACGACGGTTTCTATTGCGAAGGAAGGTTGGAATGTCCAATGTTTCCTCAGCGCCTTGATTCGAGGAGGTTCTCACAGGCTCTTGCTGTTGAGGCTGCTCTTCACGTTTAGGCTGTTCACGTTTCACCGGTTGGCTTGGGTTAGCACTTTGATTTGGTTTCATTCCACCGAAAGTCGGTCGGGTTTGTTTAGGAGGTTGAATGACCTCTTCATTGAACCCGGTTGCAATGACGGTAACAATGATATCATCTTTTAAATCTTCGTTGATGACTGAACCAAAGATCATATTGACCTCTTGATCCGATGCAGAAGCTACGATATCAGCAGCTTCCTGAACTTCGTAAAGGCTTAATGAAGTCCCACCAGTGATGTTCATCAGGACGCCTTGCGCCCCATCGATGGATGTCTCAAGCAGAGGACTTGAAACTGCCTTTTTCGCCGCTTCAGTTGCACGATTCTCCCCGGATGCTGCACCGATACCCATCAGGGCTGAACCTTTGTTAGACATGATCGTCTTAACATCTGCAAAGTCCAGGTTGATCAGACCAGGTGTAGCGATAAGATCCGAGATACCTTGTACACCTTGACGGAGAACATTATCAGCTTCACGGAAAGCTTCAAGCATCGGAGTACTCTTATCTACGATTTCCAGAAGGCGATCGTTTGGTATGACAATAAGCGTGTCCACGCCTTCTTTCATTGCTGCGATTCCACCGCTTGCCTGATTTGAACGCTTTCTGCCTTCAAATGTAAACGGTCTTGTCACGACACCGACAGTCAATGCGCCGATTTCGCGGGCAATTTGGGCAATAACCGGAGCTGCACCAGTACCGGTTCCCCCACCCATTCCGGCAGTGACAAAGACCATATCCGCTCCTCTAAGTGCCTCTTCAATCTGCTCTTTACTCTCTTCAGCAGCTTTTTTACCTACTTCAGGATTTGCGCCTGCTCCTAATCCCCTGGTTAATTTGCCACCGATTTGCATCTTTATTTCAGCTTTTGATAGATTCAAAGCCTGTGCATCTGTGTTTACAGCGATAAATTCAACACCTTGTACGCCGTGCTCGATCATGCGGTTTACGGCGTTGTTTCCTCCGCCACCGACACCAATAACTTTTATTGTTGCTAATGAATCTAAATTTGTATCAAACTCCAACATGACAAATCCTCCTAACTCGTCGAATCTATGGATTCCTTTATTTATTCAAAGAAGTATCCAAAGAACTTTTTCACTTTTGACATGGCCTTTTCATCTTCATGTTCTTCTTCTTTTACCTTTGCAGGCTTAGGCTTTTTATTCACAGGTTTTGATTGACGCTTCTCAGCAGCCTCTACAGCCACTGGTTCCGCGCTTACAGATCTTCCTTGCAATCTAGCATTCTTTTGAGCGTATTTAATCAATCCAACTGCTGTCGTATACTGGGGTTCCCGTACACCAATATAATCAGGAATCGCCACACGTACACGATTTTGGAAAACGATTTGTGCTAATTCTAACACACCTGGAAGATTTGCTACACCACCAGTTAGAACATATCCACCTGGCAGGTCCCTGATTCCTAATCGTTTCAGCTCGTGGCTGATGAGGTCCAGGATCTCTTCAAGCCTTGCTTCTATGATATCAGAAATTTCTAATTGATTAAATTGCTGATGTTGATCACTGCCAATAATTGGCACGCTGAACACTTCATCTTCTGACGCATGGTCATAAAATGCATGTCCATATTTTGTTTTGATTTTCTCTGCATCATCCGTTGATGTCCGTAGTCCAATCGACAGATCTTTCGTGATATGCTCCCCTCCTACGGGTAGCACGGTTGTTGCCTTCAGGTGTCCCTGTTCGAAAACGGCTATCGTCGTAGAACCGCCACCTATGTCGATCAAGGCAGCTCCAAGGTTCTTTTCATCCTTTGATAAAGCAACCGTACCTGCGGCCAGGGGCTGAAGGACGATGTCGACAATTTCAAGGCCGGCTTTTTCTACACAACGGAGAGTATTATGTAAAATCGTCTTAGATCCCGTAATAATGGTGCCTTCCATTTCAAGTCGAACACCGATCATACCCCGGGGATCTGTAATCTCATCCAATCCATCAACGATGAACTGTCTTGGGATTACATTGATGATTTCCCTTTCTGGAGGAATCGATACAACCTGCGCTGCATCCATTACTCTTAGAACGTCTTCATCGCCGATCTCCCTGTTGTCACTCGACACTGCCACCACACCATGACAGGATTGAAGTGACACATGGTTTCCTGTTATACCTACGATGACCTGGCTTATAGATAAACCGACCATCCTCTCAGCTTGTTCAACTGCCTTCTTGATTGTATGAACAGTTTCGTCTATATCTACGATGGAACCTTTTCTGATTCCTTCTGAGTTCACATTTCCTACACCGATTATGTTTAAGGAATCATTTGTCATTTCACCAATGATTACTTTCACTGTGGATGTACCGATGTCTAGGCTAACGTAAATTTCATTGCTGTTCACTCTATGGCACCTCCTTAAAGAATGTTTATTTGGAACAACAATCCTAGAAAAACATTATTCTAAGTATATCTTAATATGATATTCGTCGTAACAAAAACGATTCCCTTTTAAAATTCTAATTTTTTTCTCTTTTTTCTTGATTATTTGACCAATTGCTAATCATTATTCTTCTAATCACTGCTATGTTTTGGAATAATCTTACCCCAAAAGCAAAAACAGCCGCCAAATATAAGTCTACACCAAGATGTACGCCCAGAAAAGCTAAACTTGCTGCTAGTAAAATATTGAAAAAGAATCCAGAAACAAAGACCTTGTCATCATAAATATTTTGGAGGTGGGCACGAATACCGCCAAATAATGTATCCAATGCGGCGAGAACCGCAATCGATAGATAATTTGAATACTCTTCTGGAATTCTAATATCTGTCAGGAGCCCGAGGACGACCCCTACTAGCAACCCTAGAACGGGAAGCCACATATTATTCGTTCCCTCCTCTTTCCTTAACCGGTTCCATAAAACGGATCCGGATCGTATCTTTATATTCTGGAACTGTGAGCTTTTCTAAAGGCTTGGAAATACTGACCCGGAGGTTATCGATAAAAAAGTCTTCAACAGATCTTGAAACCTGCATGCGGTTATACAGGTCCTGGGCTGCCTTTACATCCTTGGTCAACACTCTCACTTCAAACGGTATTCTTTTTATTGAATTACCGTCCACCTTCGTTTCTCCATTAATATCCCGGATAACTGAGGTATTGATCAGTCGATGCCCGTCAATCGCGATATCGACTGCATCATATTGATTCAGTTCATTTACAAGCCTCTCCAAAAGTTCCGGCGAGACGTTCTGAACTTTTTCACCCAGGAGGATTTCCTCCATTGATGGCTCGATCGTGAGGATAAGACCCGGACCCGTTTTTTCTGTGAGCCCCATTTCAGTCTTCAATTCCTCTAACGTTTGCTTTAATGCCTGCTCGGGGCTTGATTGCTGCTCGGTCTTGTATTGTTCCAGCTTCGCTTCTACAGAACGCGTTTCTGATAAAAGGTTAGAGTTGACTTCCTTTTCTTTCAGAAGCGCTTCCCTCAATTCCCAGATATCTCTGGTATCCCGGACAACTGGCTCCTTGACAGTCTGGAACTGAATGGCAATCATAAACCCGATGATGACCGTAATGACGGTAAAGCTGATTTTAAGTTTGTTGTCCATTTATTGCACCTTACTTTCGGGACCTGACCCTCGCCTGTATCGATTATTTCAATGGGAGCAGGCTCATGATTCGCCAATGGTGGGTTCGAGGATGACCGAATTTTCTTTTTTCATCTCAAATATGATATTTTCATTCACCAACTGATCCTTCACCCCTCCTGTGATATTCATGGCGGAGGACAACACTTCCGGATCTCCGATTGCCGTAATTTTGAACGGGGCAGGGTACTCGATGCCATCAATCTGGATGACCGGACCGTTACACAGTATGTATGAATCATGCTTAAGTCTTTGTCCGTTGATGGCAACCGCAGAGGCACCTGCTATATATAATTCATTAATCACCTTAAAGACATGGTGTTCATGGACAATATAATTATTTGCGTTTTCTTCCTCCGGGTCATATTTCTCATCGGACAACGTGACCGTTACCCCCGGGCCCTTCACTTTCGTTTTACCTAAGTACATACGGTACTTCTCAGCATCCTCTGCCAGGTTGAAATAAATTTGCTTTTCTTTGGAGAATTCCTTCTCCATATTGCCGACCTTCTCCTGTTTCTCATAAAGTTTTTCCTGCAGACGATTATTCTTCTGCTGGTACTCGAGGATTTGATCTCTTAACGTTTCTTCCTGTTTCCACTGCCCGTTTGTCCGGCTCCCGAGCTCTTTTTGTTCTGTATTGGCCAGACTGAATGAAAAAGCAAGGATGAAACCCAAAACCAGACATACAAGAGAGAGGACCACGTGCTTACCTCTCACCTTCATCCTCTTCATTCGTTTGTTCACCTTCCGTTTCGTATGCTCTGAAATAAGAACCGACCTCTAAGTCAATGACCCCTTTTACTGAAGGGTCCAATTGGCTGACGATCGAAGGATAATGCACCATCTTTTCTGAGAAGCTTCGAATGGTTGCACTCACTTCGAACCCATCATTCATAAATAGCGTCAAGTGATATTTGTCTGTTTTCTTCGGAACCAGGTTGATCTCTGAGATGAGATGCTGCACTTCTTTCGGAAGTTCTTCTAATTCGTTCACCATTTTGACCAGGACCTTGTCCTCTTCGAATCCCCTCAATAAAGGTGCATCCACAGGAATCGATCCGGTCCCTTTATCCAAGACCTTCCCATTTTCCAAAATGACAAAAAATTTATTCCCTTTTGAGAGATACGCTTTCTTATCAAATTCTTGAACCGTTATTTCGAATGAATTCGGAAAGGATAATTTCACTTTCGCATCCTTTACTTCAGGAAGCTTCTTTAATTGCTCGACCGTTTTCTCTTTGCTTACACTCCATACATTCATACCTTTGTCAATTCCACTTTTTTGAAGAACCGTCTTATTTGATATAAGTTCATTCCCGTGAACGGACACTGTGTTTACATGACTCAAAGGCGATTGAAAGTATACAACCGACAGTATCATCAGAAAGAATAAAGAAAGTAAAAACAGGAGCCTGCGGTTTGCTTTCTTTTTTCGGTGTTGTTTTAGTTTAGGAATACGATCTTCAAGGGAAACAACATTTTCTTTTTTCATTTCGTTCTCCTCAATTTCACTTTGAATTCATTATGTCATGAGTGAGTTGAACTCGTCATGTCTTATAATGAAAGTACTCTTTACATTGGGATACCTTCTATTCTATACGAAGGAATAACATGTTAAAAGAGGAACAGAACGTTATTTTCTGCCATATGCCTTTTTGAAGGCAAAAAAAATGAGTGATGCAGGGTTAATGGCCTATTTTTGGAGAATTGACCTACTGTCACCCTATGATGGATTGTCCATACCGCTTTTCGTATATGTACTTTCATTCACTTTCCAAAAGAATGGCCATCCTATGTATTTCACTCTTGAACCCTATTTTAAACAACAATTGATGCATTATGAATGCATGTCATTGAATTGTAAAAGTTTTGGTTAACAAAAGTAACAAACTCTCCTTTATTTTGAAAAGGTATGATAAAAATGAATTACGTATATGTAATTTATTGTAACATCGAAAACGCAAATATCCTATCCTTATTTCATATAACAGAAGGTTTTTCTTGGTTTTATTTCAAAAAAAAAGAGACCGACTGAGAAAATGGGAAGAAGTGGTGAGATCCTTGTTCACCATTCTCTTCCTGCCATTTTTCTTATGTCAATCTCTTATTATGAATCATTAATTCCTTGAATAGCGGCTTATATTCAACAAGACCCCTACAGCCATCAGCATGAGGGTCAAAGAAGATCCCCCGTAGCTCAAGAATGGAAGTGTAATCCCGGTTACGGGCATAAGCCCCGTCACTACCCCTACATTGATCATCACCTGGATCGCAATCATGGAAACGATCCCTAAAGCCAGGAAGCTTCCAAATAAATCAGGTGCACCCAATGCGATCCTGATCCCTCTCCACAAAATCAATGAAAACAGGATCAACACCAGGGTTCCCCCTATAAATCCAAGTTCCTCTGCTAAAATAGCAAATATAAAGTCGTTTTGAGGTTCCGGTAAATAAAAGAACTTCTGTCTGCTCTGTCCGAGACCTAATCCGAATAATCCACCAGGCCCGATGGCATACAGGGACTGAATGATTTGAAAACCGCTATTGAGCGGATCCTGCCAGGGATCTAAAAAGGATGTAATCCGTTTAATCCGGTAAGGCGCAGAAATGACGAGTCCTACAAATCCCAATAAACCGATCATGCCGAGCCCTACGAAATGTTTAATCCGTGCGCCCGATATAAAGATCATCACAACAGAAGTCCCCACCATGACGGTACCCGTCCCCAAGTCCGGCTGAAGCATGATCATTCCAAATGCTGTAAACACCAGTAAAAGTGCCGGAAGGACTCCTTTTCTAAAAGAAGTAATATACTTTTGGTTCTCAGATAAATACTTTGATAGAAAAGCGATCATGGCGAGTTTCATAAACTCCGAAGGCTGAATTGAAAAGGCGCCTACTCCGATCCAGCTCCTTGAACCATTCCGGAGCACCCCTATCCCGGGTATTAGAACGAGTACAAGGAGGACGAAGCAAATGATGATGATGATCTTTGACCAATTTCTCCACGTCCAGTACTCTACGTTCATAATGAAAAACATCGCGAACAGCCCTACACCCGCAAAGAGCACCTGTCTTTTTGCAAAGAAAAAGGAGTCATTAAATTTGTAATCTGCCCATACAGCACTCGCACTGTATACCATGACCAGTCCAATCGCAAGCAAAGTGAGTGTAACCACAATGAGTATAAAATCGGGAGTCGATTTTTTTAAAGGCAATCCTAAACACCTCGAATAGACAAATTTAGAGCCGTTCGAGCAAAGAAAACTACTGATCCCGGATTGAATGACTGGTTGTGTAAGTATGGATGCTCTATATGGACAAGCCCTTATTAAAGCTTATGCACGGCCTCGATAAAAATGTCACCGCGTTGTTCAAAAGTACGGTATTGATCCCAACTTGCACATGCAGGGGACAATAAAACGATATCCCCTTCCTGTGCATGCTCATAAGCAGCCGGAACCGCCTTTTCTACATTATCGACAGGTATAATCGTTTGTATCCCTGCCTTTTTCCCTGTTTCCACGAACTTCTCAGATGTTTCTCCAAAGGTGATCAATGTTTTGACGTTTACGAGAAATGGAATCAGGTCATCAAACTCATTTCCACGATCCAAACCTCCTGCAAGCAATATAGTAGGGGATTCAAATGCTTTAAGCGCACTTTTGGTGGCCAGGCTGTTCGTTGCTTTAGAATCATTGTAAAATTTAATCCCATTCAATTCCCGAACGAATTGAGTACGATGCTTCACTCCCCCAAACGTACTCAATACCTTTCTGATGCTATCATTTGAAACTCCATATAATTTACAGGCAGCAACGGCACATAGGATATTTTCAAGATTATGAGCACCCGGAAGGACGATGGAGGATAATTCAACCACTTTTTCGTCCTTGAAATAAATCGCACGATCCTTAATATAGGCACCGCCTTCTATTTCCTTTTCGGTTGAGAAGCGAATTACCTGGGCTTTTGTAAAGCTGACCGCCTCCTGAACATGCTCTTGATCTCCGTTAATGATTAAATAGTCATTTTCCGTTTGATTTTTTGTAATATTGGATTTCGCTTTCCAGTATTCGCTCAAGTCCCCATGGTAATCAAGATGGGCATCATATAAATTTGTAATAATGGCAATGTGCGGAGCGAAGTCCTCTACCCCCATCAGCTGGAAAGAAGAAAGTTCCACTACCATCTTTTCATCCTCTTTCGCATTCTGGGCTACTTCAGAAGCAACGGTTCCGATATTTCCCGCGATAAGAGGCTTCTGATTATCCTCTTTTAACATTTCGAATAACAGTGTCGTGGTGGTTGTTTTTCCATTGGTTCCCGTGATCCCGATCATTTCCGCTTCGGAAATTAAATAAGCGAGCTCGACTTCTGTTAAAACGGGTATATTCTTCTCCATTGCTTTTTTTATCAATGGGTTATGATAGGGGATACCCGGATTCTTAACGACATATTGAAAACCTTCATCCAGAAGCTCGATGGGATGACTTCCGCATATGACTTTAATCCCTTCCTGAAGAAGACCCTGTGCTTCGGGATTTTCCGACAAAGGCTTTTGGTCATTGACCGTAACGAATGCTTCTAACTTATGTAGGAGAGAGGCAGCACTTACCCCACTTTTTGCCAGCCCTAATACCAGTACTTTTTTATGTTTGAATTTCGTAATGTTTTTCACTTATAACCACACCTCGATATAGATTCCTAAAACGGCAAAAAGTAATCCCACAGTCCAAAAAGTGACGACGACACGCCACTCCGACCATCCGACCAACTCATAATGGTGGTGCAATGGGCTCATTTTGAAAATGCGTTTTCCGGTTGTTTTGAAGCTTGCCACCTGTAGGATGACAGAAAGAGTCTCAATGACGAATACTCCCCCGATAAGGATTAAAATGATTTCAAGCTTGGTTAAAATAGCAATCGTAGCGATCGCGCCTCCGAGTGCAAGTGAGCCGGTATCACCCATGAATACTTTGGCTGGATGGGCATTGAAGACGAGGAAGCCAAGAACCGCCCCCACCACGGCTACTCCGAAGATGGCAACATCATACTGGGATTGGCTCCACGCAAGTACAGCCAGTGCACCAAATGCAATGGCACTCGTTCCGGACACCAAACCATCGAGACCATCCGTCAAATTGACGGCGTTTGAAAATCCAACAAGCCAAAAAATAATGAATAAGCAATAAAACCAGCCTAATTCAAACGAGATATCCGTTAACGGTATCGAAACCGTGGTCGGAAAGTCGTTCTGTTTAAAGATAAGATAAAATATCACCGATATGACAATCTGTCCCAGCAGCTTCTGCTTGGAGGTCAAACCCAGATTCCTTTTCATCACGACTTTAATAAAATCATCAAGGAAACCCAATAAACCAAATCCGACCGTCACGAGGATCATTAAATACGTTTCAGGACCAGGTTCTGAGTATTTACCGGTCATCACAAATGTGGTGATGACAATGGATACTAAGAACACGATCCCGCCCATCGTGGGGGTACCGGTCTTTTTTTGGTGCGACTCGGGACCTTCATCCCGGATGCTTTGTCCAAACTTCAACCTTCTAAGGAAAGGGATGAACAAGGGGGCAAGCAATACGGTTATGAGAAACGCCATTATGATGGTAAAAAAGATCACTTGTTCCATCATCGTCATTCCCCTCCCATTCCATCGGTTGGATCCTGTAGAGATCCCTTCATAGATACATCATTTGTTTGATTTTGTTCAGATTCATTGCTAAAAATAAACTTCGTCATAATTTCCCACTTTTCTTGATTGTAATTTTGTTTGTAACTCTCTTGTAAGTCTAAATATGCCCTGTACACATCCTCAACTATGAATAACGGAAAGTGATTGGGGACATAAGACGGGATTTCTTCACCCTTGGGCCAAAGGGAAGCAATCGCTCCTTTTTCAATGCTCCTAAAAAGGTCCACTTCATCACCGACAGGTATATATAGTCCCTTCTCCATTCCCATCCTAGTTGAATTTGAAACTACTAAAAAGGGTAAACCCGGCAAACGGATTCCTTTGGTTTCAGGAAACTTTTTTCTAACTTCATCATAAAGAAGCATTCCTACATCCCCCTGATGAAGTGTCTCGCCACTTCCCGATCATCAAAATCGTATACATGATTACCTATGATTTGATAGGTTTCATGTCCTTTCCCGGCAATCAGGACGACATCTTCCGGTTTCGCAATGCTCAAGGCTTCTTTGATCGCCTCTTTGCGATCAACGATCAATTGATATTGTTTGCCGACCACTCCTGCTTTCATATCCTTCAGGATAGCCACAGGATCTTCTGTCCTCGGATTATCAGAAGTGAAGATGGCATAATCGCCGTAATCACAGGCTATTTCTGCCATTATCGGCCTCTTGATCCTGTCCCTGTCCCCTCCACACCCGACCACTACTATTACCTGGCCATTTGTAATCGTCCGGATGGTCTCTAATACATTTTTCAAGCCATCCGGGGTATGGGCATAGTCGACGATGACCGAAAAGGGCTGACCTTCTGAAATTGTTTCAAACCGTCCCCTGACCCCTTTGGCTTTTTCAAGACTCTTTATACTTTCATCAATTGGTATACCCGCAGCAAACGCTGTGGCTATTGCAGCCAGTGCGTTGTATACATTAAACTTCCCTGCATACTTTAAAACGAGTTCCCGTTCCCCAAATGGAGAGACAAGGGTGAAGACCGACTCTGTTGCCCTAAGCACCACATCTTTTGCATGGAAGTCAGCTGATGGAGACAGTCCATATGTAATGACATGGGCGGCTGTTGATTTGATGAAATAATCCGCTGCATCATCGTCCTTATTAATAATGGCATACTTAGGGGATTTCTTAAAATAAGTATTCCCTAATTGAGAAAACAATAAGCCCTTTGCATTACGGTAGTTTTCCATTGTTTTGTGATAATCAAGATGATCCTGTGTCAGATTCGTAAACACAGCAATATCATAGTCACAGCCGTGCACACGACCTTGATCCAAAGCATGTGAAGAAACTTCCATGATGGCGGACCGCACCCCTTTATCGCAAAATCGTCTGAATGTCTGCTGAAGGATTAAACTGTCAGGCGTCGTATTATGACTGACCTCCAACTCCTCCCCCACTTTGATATGCAGAGTTCCAATCAACCCTGTCTTCATCCCACTCTGGGTGAAAACGTGATCGATGAGGTGTGTCGTCGTTGTTTTGCCATTTGTCCCCGTCACACCGACCAGGAGCAGTTGATGGGAAGGCTGTTTATAAAAATGGTCCGAAAGTATAGCCATCGCTTTCTTTGTGTCTGGAACAATAATGACAGGCACGCCTGCGTCCAGTTTCCTTTCTGCAAGGATCGCTGCCGCTCCATTCTTCTCGGCCACTCCCGCAAGAGAGTGGCTATCGATCTCCAATCCATTAATACAGATAAATAAATCACCATTCTTTACTTTCTTATGGTGGTTCGCGATGTTTGAAATAGCTGGATTCCCTTCACCCTGTACTGAGAAAAACGGTAGTACTTCCAGCAAAGTGTGCAATCTCATCTTTTCAACTCCTCACAGGCAGAAAGCAACCTTTTTATATTTTACAAAAAAAAATGAATGAAAGCTATCAACCTTTTAACTTAGTTCGGTATCTTTTTAACGTCACGAGTGGTGACACTTTATACCCCGGGGATTCAATGATCCAAATCCCCGGCACAAATAAAAAGTATATCATGAAATGAGTATTGTGTAGACCTGCTCCTCTATTATTCTTCAGATAGATAAACCCTTACCTTTGAACCCTGTTTGATTTTCACTCCCGGGTCCGGAGACTGACTTACCACTTTTTCTCCGCTTCCGCTTACGTCCAGGTCCAGATTAACAAGTTGTTCCTGCAGTTCATTCTTTGTCAATCCGACCAGGTCCGGGGTTTCAACCAATGGGGTGTCGGTCCAGGTCATCTCTTTTTCAATTTGACCCTTACGCTTCGGTACCCCCATGGCCTCCAGACTATCCCCTATGATACTTCCTCCGATCGGGGCTGCTACGACCCCACCGAATTGAATCGTGCCCTTCGGATTATCGACAGCGACATACACTACAATCTGAGGATCATCTGCAGGAGCAACTCCCATAAAGGAAACGATATGATTGTTTTCCAGGTACTTACCATCCTTTGCCTTTTGCGCTGTCCCCGTTTTCCCACCTACCCGGTAACCATCAACAAACGCTTTCTTTCCGCTTCCTTTGGCCACGACACTCTCCAACGCTTCACGAATCTGCTTTGACGTTTCTTCGGAAATGACCCTTTTCTTAATCTGAGGGCTCTTTCTCATGACCACTTCTCCGGTTGAAGGGTCGATAAGCTCTTTTGCGATATAAGGCTGATAGAGTACTCCTCCGTTGACTGCCGCTGACACTGCTGCGACCTGTTGAATTGGGGTGACGGCCACCCCCTGGCCAAATGCGGTTGTCGCCTGCTCTACAGGCCCCACACGGTCGAGGTTAAAGAGAATCCCCTTCCCTTCCCCTTGTAGATCAATTCCCGTCTTTTCACCAAATCCAAAATCATGGATATAACTGAATAATTTTTCTTTCCCCAACCTTTGACCCAGTTCGACAAATCCGGGGTTACATGAGTTCTGAACCACTTCCAGGAATGTTTGCGTCCCGTGTCCCCCACGCTTCCAGCAGTGGAGAGTCGACCCCGCCACTTCGATATGCCCGGGGTCATGAAATGTCTCTTTATAAAGATCCACCTTCTTTTCTTCAAGGGCGGCTGCAAGAGTAATGATCTTGAAGGTAGAACCCGGTTCATACGTGCTCCAAATTGGTAGATTCCGATTATAGATCTCCTGTGGTACATTGCGGAAGTTAGCCGGATCGAATGTTGGTCTGCTCGACATGGCCAGTATTTCACCATTCTTAGGGTTCATGGCTATGGCAATGATGCCATCCGGATTATACGTCGCCTCTGCGATATCCAATTCACGCTCAACGATTGTCTGTACCTTGGTATCGATCGTTAACTTTAAATCCAGCCCATTCTCGGGTTTTTCAAAGTCATCTGCCATATCAGGCATTCTCTTTCCTTTGGCATCGGAGAAAAATTTCACATACCCCTTATCTCCACTAAGCTCTTCATCATACGAAAGTTCCAGCCCCATAAGCCCTTGATTATCGATTCCGGCGAAGCCGAGTACATGGGATAAATAACTTCCATATGGATAATAACGCTTAGAATCCTCCCCTAAATACACACCCTTTAAGTTTAAATCCCTTACTTCTTTCGCTTTCTCATACGAGATCTTCCTTGCTTCCTTTATCAACACCATATTGGCTTTCTGTGTTACATATTTATATGCAGACTCCACTGAAATATTAAGAACCGCCGCCAGTTTATCCGCTGTCCCCTGAGGATCCGTAATTTGCCGCGGAACGACAAATATCGTCGGTGCACTTTGATTCCCGGCGAGTTCCACTCCATTTCGGTCTACTATTTTCCCTCTCTCAGGTTGAAATGGGATATTTCGACTCCAGGAGTCTTTTGCCAAACCGGTAAGCCAGTCCCCTTTAAAAAACTGAACATACCCCAGCCTGATATCTATGATGGAGAAAATAAGGACCCCTACTACAAGCGCTACTGCCAATCTCTTCCTTACTGTTACATTGGATACTCTTTTCACAAATGGAACCTCCCCTTCTATGGCTCGTTCCATTATATGCTTGGACTTATGGTGGTATGTTTGAATTCAGTGAAAGACTAAATGGCTGCTTTAAGCGGAATACCGTTTTGTGTAAGGATGGACAAAAAGGGATGACTCCGGTTTTAGAGTCATCCCTTTTATGCTAATTTAATTGTTGTTCTTCCTCTTCTTTTGGTGCAGCTGCTTCTTCAGGGGTCTTAAAGTTGACGACGAGTGGCTCATCTTTATTGACCTTTATCCCAGGCTGTATATTCTGGCTGAAAGCATATCCATTTCCAACCATATTGATCTTTAGACCGGCGATATTGGCTACTTTAAAGACATCCCTTACAGACCATCCTTTCATATCCGGAATGGTAATGTCTCCATCGGTTTTGATCACAACTCTTTCACCTTCAAGCATAGGGTTTCCTCCTTGAGGAAGCTGTTTGACCACTTCTGAACCATTTCCGACCACGATAGGAGTGACCCCTGCTTTCTCCAGCTCTTTTTTCGCTTCTTCCACGCTCATCTCCCTCGTTTCAGGGAGTGATTGTTTCTTCAGGCTCACTTTTTCCTGAGGCTTGATGTTCAGGTATTTTAAGCTGTTTTGCATAACAGGATTGAAGACGGCCGAGACCGGATCCGATCCGATTTCAGTCGGTTCCAATTCAGGCTGTTGGACCCCGACATACACGATTAACTGAGGATCGTCGATGGGCGCCATACCCATGAAGGAGAAAAGATAATTTTCTTTCCCTACCATATAACGACCATTTGATGGATCAGGAATCTGACCCGAACCCGATTTACCTCCGACACGATATCCTTCTATCGCAAACTTCTGTCCTGTACCATGTTCAGATGTGACGGTCGTCTCCAGGTACTCCCTGGTCTTGATCGCCGTTTCTTTCGAAATGGGGCTTCCTGAAACTTCAGGCTTCGTCTCTTTGATGACTTTCTTTGTATTCGGATCGACGATCTTTGAAATGACATAAGGCTTCATCATTTTCCCATCATTGGCAATCGCCGACTCCGCCTGAACCATTTGAAGCGGTGTGACGGTCGTACCTTGACCGAAGATGGTCGTGTATTTTTCAATCGGGTAATGGTAAAGGATCGAACCCGATGCCTCATTTGGTAACCCTACGTCTGTCGCTTCTCCAAAACCAAAGTCATGTAAATAGTTTTCATATTTCTTAAACCCGATTTTATCCAGCAGATTCGCAAATGCAACATTGGAAGACCTTTGAACGCCTTCAAGGAATGTAATCGTTCCCCAGCCTTCTCCTCCATTATGATCCCGGATCGGATTTGGAACATTTTCCACATAATACTTACCAGATTCATACGTTTCATTCGGATTGAATTTCCCTTCATTCACTGCAGCTGCTAGGGAGAAAGACTTCATCGTGGATCCCGGTTCATATGTATCTTCTACGATGATATTCGTCCAGTTATCCAAAAGCCCCTCCCGTGTATCCGGGTGAAAGGTAGGTCTTTGACTCATGGCAAGAATCTTCCCTGTTTTCGGGTCAGAAACAATCGCAAACATTTTCTTGGGCTTGTATTTTTTCTGGACTTCATTCATTGCTTCTTCAAGGAAGGTTTGAATTTTCTTATCGATGGTCAGATAAAGGTCATCCCCGTCCTTCGGTGGAGTAACATGTTCGTCTGAATTTGGTAGTAGATAGCCCCACACATCACTCTTATATGCAACAGAGCCATCCTTGCCTTTCAATACATCATTGAAGCTTGCTTCCACTCCCATTTTACCCACTGTTGTAGAATCCCCATCGTCGTCCGTTGTTTTCTGCGCGAACCCGATAAGATGTGAGGCGAAGGAGCCGTTAGGATAGAATCGCTTCGCTTCCTTCCTGAATGTAACACCAGGAATATCTTCTTCTTTGATTTCGAGCATCATCTGATGGGATAAATCTCTACCTGGAGCACCAAATTCCACTTGATACGGAAGTTTATTGTTTTGACCTTTTTTGGTTAACCGGTCGTAAATTGCACTTTCCTTCATATTAAGATATTTGGAGAGGACTTTGGCGGTCTTTTCCGGGTCTGTCACATGCTTCGGTTTTTTGGGATCGCTCGTAATACTTGGATCTAATATCGCAACCAGTGTATAAGCGGACGTATCCTCTGCAATGACTTCCCCTTTCCCGTCAAAGATCGTTCCTCTGTGCGCTTCTAAAATATGACTTTTAATGTATTTTTTCGCTGCTTGTGAAGCGAGGACCTTTCCATCTGCTTCCCCCGTGACCTGAATTGTGACAAATCGCACCATTAATACAAAAAAGAGCAAGCCGAAAATCCCGAAAAGGATGGCTGCCCCTATGTTCATACTTGGTCTTTTTTTCATTATTGTTCAACAACCTTAACATTCTTTTCTTTTAAGTTGAGTCCAAGTTCCTTTGCTTTTTCAAGAATACGCTCGTACGTACTAAGCTCACTTACTTGAAGTTTCAGGTCAGTATTCAACTTTTCCTGCTTTTCAATCGTCGTTTCTACTTGCTGAACTTCTTTATTGGCATCATAGATGGCAGCCTGAGTCGATACAATTTGAACGGCGAGGAAACAAAATACCATTGCAAAGATAGCTACCAGGATCTTTTCACCAGGAGTGATCCCATACCTTCTTTCCTCATTTAGTCTTTGGGGTTTGGCTTGAACGGACTGATAGGATTTCTCAACATTTTGCTGCTCATAATTTCTGGCTAAGTTACTCAAAATTCTCCCTCCTGTTTCCTTCTTTTTTTATATATTTTTTTCTGCGATTCTCAATTTAGCCGACCTGGCTCGATTATTTTCTTCCAACTCTTCTTCACTCGGCAGGATCGGTTTTCTCGTAACAAGTTTAAGTTCTGCTTCATATCCTTCCGGGATGATAGGTAATCCCGGTGGCAGGTCCGGTCCTGATGCCTTTTCTTTGAACATCGTTTTACAAATCCGGTCTTCCAACGAATGGAACGTAATGACACTCACTCTTCCACCCTTATGCAGAAGCCCTATGGCTTGTTCCAATGAATCCTCGAAGGCCCCAAGCTCATCATTGACGGCAATGCGGATCGCTTGAAAGACCCTTTTGGCAGGATGACCACCCTTTCGTCTTGCAGGTGCCGGAATCCCATCCTTGATCAGTTCGACTAATTCACCTGTTGTTTCAATAGCTTTCACTTCGCGTGCGGCTTCAATCTTCCTTGCAATCTGCTTCGAAAACTTCTCTTCCCCATACCGGTAAAAAATCCGGACCAGATCTTCAAACGACCAGTGGTTGACGACATCATAAGCACTTACTTCACCTTGTAAGTCCATTCTCATATCGAGAGGCGCATCGTGGTGATAACTAAAGCCTCTTTCTGGAGTATCCAGCTGAGGAGATGACACACCCAGATCGTATAGAATCCCATCCACACTATGTACTCCGAGATGTTCAAGTTCTTCCTTGATATGTCGGAAATTTGATTGAACGAATGTTACCCTGTCCTGATATGCTGCAAGCTTTTCTTTCGCATGGTTGATGGCCGTTTCATCCTGATCGAAGCAATAAAGATGCCCTTCGGATGAAAGCTGACTGGCAAGATACTCGCTATGGCCTGCCCCGCCTAATGTACAATCCACATAGACTCCATCTTCCTTGATTTCCAGTCCATCTACAGTTTCTTTCAATAATACGGTTGTATGTTTAAACATGTTGACTTCACCTTTCCAATCGAACGTTTTGTGGTGGTCTAAATATCAAATCCCACCATATTCTCTGCAAGCTCGGCAAATGAATCTTCAGACTGTGTGAAATAGTCTTCCCATAATGATTTACTCCAAATCTCAATTCGATTGGAAACTCCCAAAATAATGCATTCTTTATCCAATTGTGCATAATTCACAAGTGTAGCAGGAATATTCACCCTGCCCGTTTTATCCAGTTCACTCTCGGTTGCCCCCGAGAAGAAGAACCGAGTGAAGGCACGGGCATCTTTTTTAGTAAGCGGCAGGGCTTTAAGCTTTTCCTCTAAGGATCGCCACTCATCCATGGGGTAACCAAATAAGCACTGATCAAGTCCCCGGGTGATGACAAATGAATCCCCGAGATGATCACGGAACTTGGCAGGTACGATTAAACGGCCTTTATTATCAATGTTATGTTGATATTCGCCCATGAACATATGCACTGCCCCCACTTTCTATCACAAATGTACCACATCCCCCCACTTTTCTCCACACTTTTCTATATTCTTTTCTTGCAAAATATTCCCTCTATTTTTCATTAGTGTTTTTCCTGCTTTTACAGACAAATTTCCCTGGTTGAATTTTGTCTGTAAACAACAGAAAAAGGACCCAATTCGCATATAAAAACGAATTGGGTCCTTTTTTATATTGACCGTTCAGATATATATCACTTTATGGGTGCCATCAAAGGAATAATCCAACAGGGTCAGGTCCCTTACAAAAGTGGGGCCGTATTTGTTCATGAAGTGGAGGACATTCCAGGTTCTTTCCTGTGGCCCTTCATTCGGTCTGATACTGTTTTCCACTTTCATGAACTGAGTGAAGACTAATGAATGCTTATCTTTTAACGCTTTGTCAATTTTTTTGCGTAAATAATCGAACTGACCATGATGGAATTCAAGATTCTTATCAAGAATCGGATTTAATCCCTGATCAATTGAGACGGCCTGTTTACGGATTTCCTCATAGCGGCGATCGAGATCATCCTGAATGCTCTTCATTTCCTTTTCTAACCCTGGACGTTCAAGGGATTTCCAAAAGGCATCCCTGGCAGTTGTTACCCCTTCAGTAATCACTCCGTGAATGGATAATTGGAGGTCTTGGATCCTCTTGTTTATCTCCCTTTCCACAATGGTGATATTTAATCGTGGCACGACGGGAGGCATCTTCAAATCTACATATTCAAACGCTCTTTTCAATTCTCCCCAGTAGGCTATTTCACCGGGTCCTGCAATAAACGCCAGGTTCGGGAATAACCATTCCTGCATCATCGGCCTTGTGACGACATTATTGCTGAATGATTCAGGGCTTTTCTCCAACATCGTTAATAACTCTACGGAAGAAAATGTTTTCCCGCTATTTTTCTCGTAAAACATATCCCCATCCCGATCTAATAAAGCTCTTTCATTCTGAATTTGAAGAAAAAGATTGGCTGCAGAGGGAGAGATCTCCAGCTGAGTTTGAAAACCACTTTCCCGGATGTCGCGCTGTTGCAGAAGGACCGCATCCGTTATCGACTGGCTGTTTTCAATCAAATGCCGGAAATTGGCCGCTTCAAGTTTTCTAAGTGGCGGGTGGGATGAATCAATGACCAGTAATCCAAATTCCTTGAATAAACTCATCACGATATGGGCAAATAAGCGTACGATTGATTCTTCCTCATCGATCATTTGATGAAGCTCCACTGAAAGCTGTTTTGAGTATTCCGTTTCCCCTAAAGCAACCAGAATGTCATCAAGCCATTTCTTCATTACTGAGTTGGAATACGTTATGTGAGAGGTCATCTTTTTTTCCAATACTCTCTCAGGATACCCGACCTTTTCAAGCTTTGATCCTTTTTCAACGTAAATATGATTGACTTCCTGATAATCGTGGTCTTCTCCTGCAATCCAAAAAACCGGTACAACAGGATGCCGAAGTTTCGCTTCCTGCTGCCTGGCCAATTGTATGACTGAAATGATTTTATGTATGGTATAAAGAGGCCCTGTCAAAAGACCTGCCTGTTGACCGGCCACGACGGTTACCGCATTATTCCTCAGTTTCTCAAGTGACTCTTCTACTTTATCGGAAGTAGGCAGCCCTTTCATATAGGAAGAGATACACTCTGAGAGACCTTCCCGAGGGAAACGACGGGAACTTAAATCCTCCATCCGTTCCTCGTAAACGGATGATCTGTTGATATTATAGTGAAAAAAAGAAGTGACAGGCTCTTCTTGTTTTAAGTATTTAGACGCAAACTGATTTATTGCTGGAATGTTTAAGCTTTCCAATTCCATATGAATTACTCCTTTTCTAGCTCTTGATATCCTAACGATGAGTATATCATTCCACTTAAGGAAAAGGAAAAAACTTGCCTGCTAATTTTTAATACAACTCTAGAATTCGGAGGATGAGACCTGTGATCATTAATGTGATATAGGCAGTGAAAAATAAAAGGAAGTTCACCCGCCAGAAGCCCCTAAGTACTTTAGGATAATCGATCTCCCCTTTTGCTTTCCAGTACATAATGGCAAACAAAACCCCGATTGAACAGACCACAATAAAAATGAGCCACAGGTATGATGTCTTCCAAATGGCGAGGACAATAAAGTGAACAGATACAATCAAGAGAAATGTCGTAATGTCAATGGCGATATGAACAGCTCTCCGATGACTTTTTAAGATTTCCTTGGCAAGAATGAAGCTAATGAAATAACCCAGAAATGGAATCATAACGAAAATGGCAATGATCGTTGAAAAAATGGAAGCCATTTTATCCCCCCAAACCTTCTCTTTCTATTCCTTTAACTAATGGGTAAAGTAGATTCATGATGGGTACAAAATGGTGTTCTTTTTGCGCTTTTTGCAGAAGGACGCCCATGATCGATTCAATTTCCGTCCTTCTTTGTGATTCTATGTCTTTTAACATGGATGATCTGTTTTGATATGTATTCCGGCAGATCTCGACTACTTTTTCGTAGGAGATATCCTCTTCCATTTGGGGAAATAAGAGTAGCATCTCGTTGAATAGATCCTTCTGCAGTCCTTGGAAATACGGGTTGTCAACAAGCTTCCCGTTCGTCACACCCGTTAAAGCTGTCAGGGGGTTGATTAATACATTGACGAATAATTTACTCAGCAACATTTTCTCGAAGTCGTGCTGGATTGAAAATGGGAAGGAAGCAGGGCTCTTTGATACTAATTCTTCTATAACACGCCAATTCCCTCTAATTAACGCAATATTCGTCCCTGCTTCCCCTAAATGATGGACGGTGACATCATTTTCCTTCATTGCTCCATGTTCCACCGAGCCCGCGATCAAGTGATGATGGGGTAATGCTTTCACCCATTCAACATGACCTATCCCGTTTTGAATAAACATCAGAGGCAGTTGAGGACCGAGTTCCACAAGTTCCTTTCTAAGAAACGGGAGATCATATTCCTTCACAGCCACAATGACAAGGTCTAATTCCTTCTGGACTTCGAATTCTTGGACTGCTCCGACTTTGGTTGTAATTGCCGACCCTTTTTTAAGTATGGTAACTCCATTTTCCAACAGTGAGCGGACTTGAGACTCTCTCCTCACGATAAGGGTAACATCAAATAACCTGCCCAGATAACCGGCAAATAAAAGGCCGACCGCTCCTCCTCCTACGATTCCAATTTTCATACAAACTCCTTCTTTTTCATCATTTATGAACATTTTACCAAATTTTTCTCAGTGAGAAAACGGTTATAGGCAGAAAGAATCAATTCCTGTTGTAAAGAAAAGGCCCGTCCCAAAGGAACGAGCCCTGCTTTAATATAGCCCTATACAGGATAAACTGGATGTTTTCTGTCACTGAACTTGACATCCTTTGTTTCATAAAGCTTATAACGTTGGATCAATACGGAACGTAATTCATTCGGTGCGGTGATTTCATCTACAATTAATTCAGAAGCCAGTTTATAAATATCGATATGTTCTTTATATTCCTTCTGTTTTTCCTGGACGTACTGAATTCTTTCTTTCGGATCTTCGATAGCCTGGATCTTGTTGGAATAGACGGCATTCACCGCAGCCTCAGGACCCATTACGGCGATTTGCGCCGTAGGAAGAGCAATACACACATCCGGGTCGAATGCAGGACCAGCCATGGCATATAAACCTGCTCCATAAGCTTTCCTTACAATCACTGAAATTTTCGTTACCGTTGCAGAACTCATGGCAGCTATCAATTTTGCTCCGTGTCGGATAATCCCCGCTCTTTCCACTTTCGTCCCGATCATGAATCCAGGTACATCAGCCAGGAACAATAAAGGAATATGGAAAGCATCACATAATTGAATGAATTTAGCCCCTTTATCCGCAGAATCATGGAAAAGGACTCCACCCTTCACTTTCGGTTGATTGGCAATGATGCCCACTACCTTTCCGTCAAGTCGGCCGAAACCAGTGATCAATTCAGGAGCGAACAGCTTTTTCATTTCAAAGAAGCTTCCTTCATCAACCAATGTATCGATGCAATCATACATATTGAAAGGAGCATTTTGATGTTCAGGGATGATGTCTTCCAGCAGTTTATCATGTTTAGGTGCAAGTCCATCCAATACTTTTGACTTGTGCTGATAATTTGCCGGGAAATAACTTAAGTACCTCTTCGCTTCTTCAATCGCTTCCTCTTCGGATACAGCAAGCAGGTCACCACATCCACTGACTGTACAGTGCATTCTTGCACCACCCATTTCTTCAAGGGTCACTTTCTCCCCGATGACTTTTTCCGCCATTCGAGGCGACCCAAGATACATGGACGCATTGCCATCTACCATGATGACAATGTCACAGAAGGCCGGAATATAGGCTCCCCCAGCTGCCGATGGTCCAAAAAGGACGCAAATTTGTGGAACCATCCCGGACATCTTCACTTGGTTATGAAATATTTTACCTGCCCCCCGCCGATTCGGGAACATATCTAACTGATCGGTGATACGTGCGCCTGCCGAGTCCACTAGATAGAAGATAGGCACTTTTAAATTGAGTGCCGTTTCTTGGATCCGGATGATTTTCTCTACCGTCCTCGCACCCCAGGATCCGGCTTTGACCGTGGAATCATTGGCCATGACGCACACAGTCTGACCTCCTACTTTACCGATCGCCGTCACAACACCATCAGCCGGTAAATCTTCAGCCTTGTTGTTGGCAAACATCCCATCTTCCTGATAATCCCCATTATCAAATAATTGTTGCAGACGATCCCGGACAAACATCTTTTTCTGTTCTTTCAATTTCTCATGATATTTAGTCTGACCACCGGATGCAATTCTTTCTCTCGTCTCTTCAAGAGTATTGATGATCGTTTTAGATGTCGACATACTATCCCCTCCGTCGTTTTATGTAACTATACAAGAATGGCTCACAGACAAGCCAGAAATCGCCATTGATTTCCGGCTCATTGTTTTACCATGATTATCCTTCGATCGTAAGTAATACATCCCCTTCATTCACGAAGTCCCCTACACTTACTTTAATCTCTGTCACTTTCCCTCCCGCTTCAGCTTCAACGGGAATTTCCATTTTCATAGATTCAAGCATTAGAACCGTATCCCCGGTAGACACCTCTCCACCTTGTTCCACTAATACATTTAATACCGTTCCTGCCATTGTTGATGTGATTTCCTTCATGATTGATTCCTCCATTTTGTCTTCTAATGTTTGATTTAGGTGCGGAGCATTCCGCAGCGCATTACGTACGGTTGGCTGTCAAAAAGTCCTGAAGCCATTTTGTCGTATAGGATCCTTCTATAAAGCCGCTGTCTTCAATGATATCCCTGAAAAGACCGACATTCGTCTTGACCCCTTCAATCGCCACACCTGCAAAGAAATCCTTTGCTTTATTCAGTGCATCCTGGCGGTCATTTCCTTTGATGATACATTTAGATATCATCGGATCATAGAATGGAGTCACATTGTTCCCCTTTTCGTATCCGCTGTCAATGCGGACGCCTTCCCCTTCGCCCCATGTCAATTCTGTCAGCTTTCCTGGAGAAGGGTAAAACGTCTTTGGATCTTCTGCGTATACCCTGAACTCAATCGCATGCCCGGTATTCCGGATTTCCTCCTGCCTGCAAAGAGGCAGAGGCTCTCCGCCCGCGACAAGCAGCTGCCATTTCACAAGATCGAGCCCTGTGACCGTTTCAGTGACCGGATGCTCTACCTGAAGGCGGGTATTCATTTCAAGGAAGTAAAAATTCTCTTCTTTATCAACGATAAATTCTACTGTCCCTGCATTCGTGTAATTCACTGCCCTTCCAGCCTGAATGGCAGCTGTGAACATCTTTTCCTTCGTTTCTTGAGAAAGGGAAGGAGAAGGTGATTCTTCTATCACTTTCTGGTTTCTTCGTTGTACTGAACAATTTCGTTCGAATAGATGCACGAGATTGCCATGATGATCACCGAAGATTTGTACTTCTACATGTCTCGCATTTTCTATACACTTCTCAAGAAAGACTTCCTCTTTCCCGAAATAAGCTTTAGCACGGTTTTTGGTAGAGTCGAAGCTTTGAACGAGCGCTTGCTCATTTTCACAGCGGATCATTCCTATCCCCCCGCCTCCGCCACTTGCCTTCAACATAACGGGATAGCCGATTTCCTGTGCAACCTTTTTAGCAGCCTCAATGGTAGCGACTCCTCCGTCGCTCCCTGGTACTACAGGGACAGACGCTTCCTGCATTACTCTCCTCGCCTCTACCTTATCTCCCATTTTCTCAATGATGTCATGGGCAGGACCAATAAAAATAAAGCCCTCTTCCGTCACCCTCTTCGCGAAGTCAGCATTCTCTGATAGCAGGCCGTAACCAGGGTGGATTCCATCCACGTTTTCTTTCTTTGCAACATCCAGTATATTGTCCACTACCAAGTATGAACGGTTCACTTGTGATTCACCTATGCGGAATGCAGCATCCGCTTCTTTCACAAAGGGCATATCCTGATCTGCATCTGAATAAACCGCGACTGTTTGAATGTTTAATTGTTTACATGTTTTGATGATTCTTGAAGCGATTTCTCCCCTGTTTGCAATTAATATCTTCTGCACAATCTCTCCCCTTTCTTCATAGAACACACCTGTTCATAATACGAATTCTACAAAAATCGTCGAAATCCTTCTTCTCCATTGTAAACGTTTTCTTAATTAAGTGCAGAATTTTTTGTTATTTTGTTATATAATAATAGTAAATACATGTTCTAATTATTAAATGAATTGCAACCGCATACAACATTCTTCATGTTTCCAAAGAATCATTTTTCAGCATTTTAGGAGGTCATACTATGGCAGTGAAAGTGGAAAAATTAAAAGTAAACTATAAAACTCTAGAGGAGTTTAAGAAATTTAAAGAATATGGTGTACAGGAATTATCCATGCTTGAGGACCTTCAGGCGAATATTATTGAAAACGATAGTGAATCTCCATTTTACGGAATATACTTCGGGGATACCCTGGTTGCCAGAATGAGTCTCTACCAGCGCAATGCCCGTTTTGATCAATACTTCGATCCTCCCCAGAATTACCTGGAGCTTTGGAAGCTTGAAGTATTGCCAAAGTATCAGAATAAAAGCTACGGAAAAGAGTTAGTGGAATTCGCCAAGGACTTCGGATTGCCAATCAAGACAAACTCCCGTATCAAGTCTCAAGGATTTTGGGAGAAAATGGGGTTTGAAGCCGTAACATACGAAGTAGAAAGAGACTTAGGTGAAAATCCATACGTATGGTTCCCTGAAGGGGTCAAAGAACAGAAGATCAGTTAATACACAAAAAAGGCTTGCTCAAGTAACTTGAGTCAGCCTTTTTCTATTCATTTATTCAATCTTTGTAAATTACCGTTCTTATCCATTTGAAATTTCACTTTGTCTTCATTTCCTTGTAGCAGAGCCATTTTCCTCGCTTTTTCAAAGATAGCTAATAAAGATTTATGATCTTCTTCAAGGAGATTGAATTTTTCTTGGAACTCTTTCAACTCTTCTTCTGTTTCTTTAAGCTTTTCCTGCAGTTGTGAGATTTGTTCTTGAAGTTGATTGTTTTCATTTCGTACCTTCTCCTCATTACGGACGGCTTCCTCAGCCTTTTGAAGGTACTGTATCATACTTCCCATCGAAAATGCTTCCGGAGACTCCGACGTACTTTCAGCCGTCGGGATTTCCTGCTGTTCTTCAAACGGTCTCTTTAACGGAGAGTGTTTCTTAGATTGCTTTCTCTGTTTCTTTGCCAGTTCGATTCCGGATTTATATTGTTTACGAACAAATGAATTCCAACGAAAACCGCATGCCGCGGATGTCCTTGATAGTTTTTTTCCTACTTCTTCAAACGCTTGCAGCTGAGTACCACCTTCGCGTATATGGCGCAATACCACTTCCGCTAACAATACATCTTCATCCTGGCTCCAGGCATCCTGTCTATTTGAAGACATTTCCATCCCCCCTAATTCGTCAGTTTCTCCATACATATGCTCTTACTAGAGAAGATAGAATCAGCATCACTATTTTTTAATATACAAAAAAGGAACCGGCTTTCGCCTGCTCCTTTTGGTCATCTGCCTATTTAGATAAAAATTGTTCTACTGCCATGTGGTGCTCATCTTGTGCCCAAAGTTTGGAACATTGTTTGATTTCCTCAACGATATTCGCTTCTATCCTCTCTGTATTCCATCGGTTTAGAAGTTGTCTCTTATATGCCTTCAAAACCCCTGCAGATTTAGATGAAATCATTTTAATAAATGGCACTTCATGTACAGGTATCTTTTCATCCACCACTTCATCTACGAACCCCATTTGAAAAAGGGCTTCTGCCTGGTCCAGACGCGCAGTCATTAAAAGAGAAAGGGCTTTGGAAGCAGGCAGCCTTTCAAGGAGCAGGGTCCCTCCTCCCCACCCGGTGGTGATGGCGAGATTCCCTTGCACGAATCCCATTTTTGCGGTTCTTCTTGAAACTCTGAAGTCACATGCAGTGGCGATTTCACATCCCCCGCCAATAGCTGTTCCATTGATGAAGGCAATGGTAGGTTTCGGAAGAAAGGCTAGTCTCGTAAGAAGGCTACCCATTTTACTAAGCATTTCGTAGCTTTGACTTTCTGTTTTCAGATTGTGGAACTGTGACAAGTCTCCCCCGGAACAAAAAGCCTGATCTCCACTTCCGGTTATGAGGAGCGCTTTCACTTGATCGTTTTGAACGGTCTCATCCATTGCCTTCCGAAGCCCATTCATGATGTCATAGCTCACAGCGTTTCGTTTATCTGGTCGGTCGATGATAAACTCTAATATCCCTTCATTGTTCATATGTATTGCATATTCTCCCATTTTCAAAAGCCCCTTCCTATTTTACTTATAGTGTATGGTTTTCCCGATGGGATGAACAGACCTTTTCTCTATATACAACAACAAAAAGCGTGAAGAGCCATGGTCTCTTCACGCTTTTCTTGAAGTGTAAACGATTATTTGTTTACAACTTCTTTTCCTTTATACGTTCCGCACTCTTTACAAACACGGTGTGCCAATTTCATTTCACCACAGTTTGGGCATGCTACCATACCAGGTACACTTAGTTTGATGTGTGTACGACGTTGTCTTTTTGCTGTTTTAGAAGTTCTTCTAAAAGGTACTGCCATTCTTCCCACCTCCTTAAAAGAGATTCATACTCATTATGAAGCCAGTCGAGCTGGTACTTCGCTTTTAAGAGTTCTTGTTTTGATCAAGAAGTTTTGCTAAGTCAGCGAGTCGAGGATCTACTTTCTTCTCTTCCTCTTGTTCGACTTGACGAGCCTGTTCTTCGGTCATCACTTCCCAGTTCTTACCGGAAGGCATCTCATCTTGTTCTCTCGCTTCATCACTGATTACTTGCATCGGAATCTCAAGTAACAGCAATTCTCTAATAGCCGGTTTTAAATCAATAACATCACCTTGTATACGATGTACTTCCTCTTCCTCATACTGATCATAATCAGCTTCATTAAGAAGATACGTCTCAATCGTATTGATGTCAACTGGTAAATCGACATCCACAAGGGTTCTTGAGCAAGGCAGGACTAACTTCCCTTCTATATGAAGATGGAAAGTGACACGGTTTGAACCAATATCTGCCTTTCCAGACACCCGAATAGGCGAGACTTCTATAATTTGGGGATCGACTTCTTTCAGGTCGTCCAAATTAATCGTTTCGTCTATGGAAAGTCCCTTGTCTCTAAATTTTTGTAATTGGATTATTGACCATTTCAATGTAATCACCTCAAGGCAACAAAGGTAATTATAGCTTTCATAATACCGTTTGTCAATATTTTTTCTTTACACTCTTTATATCCATAGTGTTGTAATTATAACGTTTAAATATAAGGACTTTCAAATATTTTATGATATTCGTTATGATTTACTATTGAGATGCATAAATGGCTCGTTTTAAAACAGAGACCGTTCCTCTCCGCTGCAGCCACTTGCTTTCCTCGGGGAGGAAGTCAAGCCTCCTCGGGCTGTTGCCCTGCGGGGTCTTGACTTTTCCTCTATTTCCCGCAGGAGTCAAGTGGCTTCCGCTACGATCCACTCTTTGATTCTAAAGAATAGTCTTTCCAATCTAACGGAAAGGCAGAATCATAAAATATGTTATATTTAGTTAGATTCAATAAAATATGATATTTGAGTACTTTTATTTTCTACTATAAAGAATATGAGACTGATTTGGGAAAGGTTGTGTGGATTTTATGAGGGCGACAGGGGTAGTTGTGGAGTATAATCCATTTCATAATGGGCATTTACATCATTTGAGGGAGACGAGGGCTGCTACAGGGGCGGATATTGTCGTTGCCGTGATGAGTGGGCACTTCCTCCAGCGCGGGGAGCCTGCACTCGTTTCCAAATGGGCACGTACCAGGATGGCATTGGAAGCGGGAGTGGATGTTGTCATAGAGCTTCCATATTGTTTTGCGACTCAGCATGCGGAGATTTTTTCCAAAGGTGCCATTTCTCTCCTTGATCGTTTAGGCTGTGGAAGTTTCTGTTTCGGTAGCGAAGATGGTGATATGGATGCTTTCCTCAACACGATTCGTTTCATCCAAACCAACCAGGAACAATACGATACCTACATAAAAGAATTTATCCAGGAAGGGATGAGCTATCCTTCAGCACTGGCCGGTGCCTTTCGGAAATTGGGCCATCAGGACGATATCATCGATTTAAGTAAACCCAACAATATTTTGGGATTTCACTATTTGGAAGCAAGGAACCAACTTTGTTCTTCGTTAAAAGCGTATACCATTATGCGGGAATCAGCCGGTTACCATGATGAACATTTCTCTTCCCCTTCCATTGCCAGTGCAACCAGCATTCGAAAAAGCATATTCAGTACGAGAGGGGATCAAGAGATCGGATCTTATCTTCCTGCCGGTTCTGTGCAGGAACTGGATAGGTACAAAAGCGAGTATGGAGGGTTCCACAGGTGGGAGAATTATTGGACCTTGCTTCAATACAAGCTTCTCTCCTCTTCAAAAGGTGAGTTGAAGGATATATATGAAGTAGAAGAGGGAATAGAAAACCGGATGGTAGAGTATGCGAAGACTTCCTTGTCCTTTGAAGAATTCATGACGAAGCTTAAGACGAAGCGGTATACGTGGACACGCCTTCAAAGAATGCTCCTTCACGTATTAACCGATACCCATAAAGAAGAGATGCGGAGCCGGCATGACTCCCCAAGTTATATCCGCCTTTTAGGGATGAATGAAAAGGGGAGGGAATATATCCGTTCCCGTAAAAAGAACCTCTCCCTTCCTTTGATCAGCAAGCTGTCCAGTGCGAACCAACACGAAGTACATCTAGATGTCAAGGCCGCCGAAATCTATTCATTGGGACTGCAGGATCCAGATGCACGAAAAAGACTGCTTCGAAAAGAGTGGTCTCAACCGCCTATCATGAAGACAATGTGATTCAAACAAAGAGACTGCCCCTCTATTGAAGGCAGTCTCTTTGTTCAGTTTTTGATCGATTTGAGGAAGGAAAGTGCTTCATCAAATGTTTTCACTGGTATCACTTTCATATCCGTACCGATGTCTTCAGCAGTTCTTTTCGCAGCGGTATAGTTGGATTCAAGATCAGGGTATTTTTTCTTCATTTCTTTCGTAATGGTTTCATCCGGTGCAAGGAAATATTCGGCATCCGCTTTGTCAGCAGCAATGATTTTTTGTTCAATGCCACCGATACGCCCGACTGTTCCATCTTCTGAGATCGTCCCGGTCCCGGCAATCCTGTGCCCTTTTGCAAGGTCTCCCTCGGTAAGTTGATCATAGATTTCCAAACTGAACATCAATCCGGCAGAAGGACCCCCTATTTCCTCGGTCTCAAGCTTTACGGGTGGATCAGTAATAATTTCTTTATCATCGCTTAATGTGATGCCGAGGCCAATCTTATCAGGGACATCGGGGAATGCTTCCAGTGGAATCGCTTCAACCCTTTCCTCTTTATCACGGACGAACGTGATGTCCACTTTGTCCCCTTTTGTTTTCCCACTTACGTAATCAATGAATTCTTGTGACGACTGAAACGTTTGACCGTCGATTGCTGTGATCCGATCGCCCGGTTTCAAGACCTTTTCAGCCGGCATGTCCGGATATATATTCAATACATAAATCCCTTTATACTTATATTCATACGGTTTGCCTGCTTTGCTGTAAGCAACCTCAATGGCATGGCTTTGGGAGTTATTCATGAGCTGAAGTTGGCGAAGATTGTATTCTTCATCACTTTCATGGGGGCTCCTGATCTCCTCTACTGGAAAGATATATTCATACTTCCTTATGCTCGCCATTAGATAGGCATATATATTCGCCCTTCCCATTCTGACGGTCGTCAGCATCAGTTCCCCATCGTCTTCATATCCATTCTCGACGTGGACGATCGGATCCAGTTCATGTGCACTTCCGGGTTTCGTTACATAGAAAGGCAGATAATAAAAAGAAGTGGCGACCATAACGATGGTCATAATGAGCAGGATTCTTATCAGCGTTTTCGTTTTCATATGTTTACTCCTTCCAATTGTCCAAAGCTTCCTTGATGGAAGGAATAGCCTTCTTTGCTTCTTCTTCTCCCATATCAATGATTTCTTCAATGTTTTTAAAAGCTCTGGTGCTGTACATTTCTACATGTGGTCTGATCATGAAATCAGAAGCAAATTCACGGTGAGCGACGATTTCCAGTTGAAGGATATCAATGCTTTGCATGATCACGTCATATATGGTGGTGATTTCTGCATTGCGTTTCACATGAGACACATCGACCCCGATCACAATATCCGCTCCCATTTCTTTCACCACTGAAACCGGGACACGGTCGATGACGCCCCCGTCCACCAATAGACGGCCATTTATCCTTTCCGGCACAAAAATACCCGGTATGGCGATACTTGCCCTTACAGCGCTGGCTATTGGACCGGTTGTGAATATGACTTTTTCTCCATTGGTAATGTCAGTAGCCACAACACTTACAGGGATATTTAAATCTTCAATATTTTTATTATGAGTAAAAAGCTGAATGAACTCTTTTATTCTTTTACCAGATATGAAGCCCATTTTCGGAACGGTAAAGTCCAAGTAATACTTTCTTCTGAAGGTAGTGGAAAGCTTGTATAGGTCTTCCATCTTGTGGCCGACCCCATAGAAGCAGCCGACAAGTGCCCCCATGCTGCTGCCTGCAATCATATCAATCGGTATGTCAGCATCATCAAAGGCTTTCAAGACGCCTAAATGAGCAAAACCCCTTGCGCCACCCGAGCCAAGGGCTAATCCGATCTTTGGTCTATCCATGCCCTTCCCCCTTTTCCCGAGTAATCGGTCTATTCATCATATGGTCTATTTCAATTATGTATGAGTATATTGAATAATATGAGGACAAGTTGAATTAATCTCATTTTATCATTCTTTTCCCATTTCACAAGGAATTGAAATAGAAGGAACTATTTTCTTAGGGGAGGAAGTCCTGTTGTTCAAATCCAAAATCAAAACCTTGGCTTTATCCATAAGTGTGACGGTATTTGCCACATCTCTTATCTTGATGCCCGGGGAATCGTTGGAGGCATCCATCAGAGGTTTGGACATGTGGTGGGAAATCGTCTTTCCATCCTTATTGCCATTTTTTATTGTATCTGAAATGCTGATCGGATTTGGGGTAGTCAGGTTTATAGGAGTAATGCTGGAGCCCTTGATGAGACCATTATTCCGGGTCCCGGGAGTAGGCGGGTTTGTGTGGGCGATGGGGATGGCATCGGGTTTTCCCGCAGGAGCTAAATTGACGGCCAGGTTGCGTCAGGAAGAACAAATTTCGAAGTTGGAAGCGGAACGACTCGTTTCATTCACTAACTCGTCCAACCCGTTATTTATATTCGGAGCAGTATCCGTCGGTTTCTTCCAAAACGCTACGCTTGGCATTGTTTTGGCAGCCGCTCATTATATCGGGAATATTTGTGTTGGAGTCGTCATGAGATTCTATGGAGTCAAAGAGAAGGAAGAAATCAGAAGCAGCAGCCCAACAAAAAGGAAAGGATTCATCCTCCGGGAAGCTTTCTCGGCACTTCACCAGACAAGACTGCAGGACAAACGCCCCATCGGCAAACTATTGGGGGATGCCGTCACTTCATCCATTCAGACTTTATTAATGATTGGTGGATTCATCATCTTATTTTCTGTTATTAATAAAATGCTGTATCACATGCACATTACGACCTTTTTTGCCGAGGGTCTATCGGCTTTATTTATACTTCTGCAATTACCCGACCAGTTAAGCATCCCATTTATTTCAGGACTCTTTGAAATCACATTGGGCTCAAAACTCACTAGCGGTGTAACTGAAGCCACCCTCCTCCATCAAGCGATCATCACAAGCTTTATATTGGGCTTCAGTGGTTTCAGCGTACAGGCACAGGTAGCAAGTATCCTTGCAGATACGGATATTCGATTTAAACCTTTCTTCTACGCCCGCTTTGTTCACGGAATTGCAGCATCTGTTACTACCATTCTCATTTGGAAGCCCATCTATGAAAGATTTTCCGATGAACAGCTATCCAACGCCATCCCGGTGTTCGCCAGGCACAACGACGCATTTTGGACTGACATGCTTTATTGGTTCAAGACTGCCGGTCCCGTCATCACAATTTCAAGTCTGATCGTATACAGTATTCTATATGCACGAAAACATGTGAATGATTGAAAAAGCAGGGTTGATCCCCTTAGACCACTATCACAGTTAGTGAATATAAGGTCTATAGTTGGATCAACCCTTTATGGTTAGTCACGTTGATATTTCGTCTTTAACGATTCTTCTACACGTTTCGGTACAAGCTCAGAGATATCGCCTCCGTATTTAGCCACTTCTTTGACAATACTCGAACTTAAGAAAGAATACTGGTTATTCGTCATAATAAAGAACGTCTCTATCTCATCATCCAGTACCCGGTTCATAGACGTGATCTGCATTTCATATTCAAAGTCCGATACCGCCCTTAATCCCCTGATGATCGCTTTTGCATTCACACTCTTCGCATAATCGACCAACAAACCTTGAAATGAATCGACTACTACATTTGGTATATCCCTGGTGACTTCCCTTATCAATTCGATTCGTTCTTCCACCGAAAAAAGTGGTTTTTTAGAAGAATTATTTAATACCACCACATACATTTCATCAAAAACCTTAGCACCCCGTGTAATAATATCCAAATGTCCGTATGTAATGGGATCAAAGCTTCCCGGACAAACTGCTATACTTGGCATTACCTTACCTCCCGCTCTTTATCGTAATCCTCAATCATTCTCCTCTGGAAAATATCGATATTCTGATGATTCCATAGGTCTCTTCCCTTACCTTCTTCAAGCTTCCCACTCTATCTTCCAATGTCATTTCCGATCCATGCTCACACATGACGAAACCGCTTTCATTTAGAAGATTGTGTTCATCGATGAATTCCAGCAGTTGTTGAAGCTTTTGCTGTTTGTATGGGGGATCCAGAAATATATAGTCAAAGACTATTTCTCTTTTTAATATTGCCTTTAACGCTCTCGTAGCTTCATTTCGGTATACTTCACTTTGATCCATCAAATCACAGTCTTTAAGATTGGCCTTTACCGTTTGAAACGCCTTTTGATCCCTATCTACGAAAATGACAGAATCGAGTCCGCGGCTTAACGCTTCAATGCCCAGTCCGCCGCTTCCTGCAAACAGATCCAATCCTGTCCCGCCTTCAAAATAGGGACCTAACATATTGAATATCGATTCTTTCACCTTATCTGTTGTGGGCCGTGTTCCACTTCCAGGAACAGCCTTTAGCGGCCTGCCCTTTAACGTACCTGATATGACTCTCATAATCATCCACCATATATGTATTTTTTCCTCCCTATCCTATCATATCTCGACACATATCGCCACATTCAGAATTTGCTCCAAAAATGTATAAAATCATTTTGATAGGTGATAATGAATGTAACAACATCCTAACTGATGTTGTTGCCAACCGCGGAGAAGACTTACGATTCCCCATAAGTTCTTCCTCCGGTTTCTCCTCTCCCTTTGCCTTCTTTCCAGAGATGGATATAGAAGGACCCTGCAGAAAGTTCTGCAGGGCTTTTTACATTTCCTTTAAAATCTTGATGGCATTTTCCTCGTTCTTCACTTCCACATCGAACAATTTTTCATACCAGTGGATGTCCATAAAGATGGTATCCCCAATCATTTGAACCGGCTTCCCCAGTAATCCATAATTTTCTTCATTATAAATGAAATAATCTTCATCTATATAGAACCTTAATGTATTCCCCTTTACGGAAGTGAAGTATACGCCTGGCTGCAGTTCTTTCATTTCAATGCCTAAGGCCTCGACCGCCTCAGGAAATTGAATATATTCCTTTTGTTGATATGAAATGTATGGTATCTGAATCGATTTTCGATTGACCTTCATTGGCTTATTCGCCTTAAGGATAAGCAGAGGATGCTCATTCCCTTTCACACCTTCAGCGAAATAAGAGCATTTAAACCCTGTCACTCTACTGACTGCTTCATCGAACATAACACGGTCTACGGATTGATTCTTTATCTTTTGTCTAAGATCATCCCACTGGGAGGTGCTGAGACCGTCTTTCAGCTGTTTGTATGCCCATGCCGGTTTGGGAGAGTATGGAGTCTCATTAAGCAGGATACTGACAGCCAATTCCTTCAACCACGCATCTTCATCACTAGAAGACAAAGTCTGATACAACAGGCTTTGTCTTATACTTTTCAACTGTTCCCCGTAAGCATCATTGATCACGATCAGATGAGGGGACTTAAAAGGTTTGATATTATCCGTAATAAGGATTGTCACAAAACCGTCAGCGGATTCGAGTGAATCCAGCCCATCAAATCCGGCTGGCCCCCCTTCCTCGGTCAAAACCTTTACAGTCGCCGATCCACTCTCTTTCCATGATTCTTTTGTCCAGACTAAATCCGAAGGCTCCCCTCTGCCACTGAAGAAATAATAATCGATATAATCCAGTTTTTTATGGTTTGAAGATGGGTATCCCGCTATCCATTTTCCGTTTCGTGAACTCTTTTCCGTTAACTGAATATCTGTTTTGAGGGTTGAAATCCCAGATAGGACAGGATACCAATTCCTTAATGGCACACTCTCAGCTTTCGTCGACTGCTTTAATGAATAGGTTATGGTGATTTCCTGAGGATCCTGATTCAAGGTACTTACATAAAATTCACCGTTTTCTTTCGTTAAACATTTGTTTTCTTCTTTATCTTTACAGGTGAAGTTCTCTGCCCCCGCCGGCCATTTAAAAAGGAGTGGGTCAGAGGGAATGGTTGATGGGAAGTGGATCGTCTGAGTAACCTGAAACTCATCTTCTTTATGAATGATGGAATAGGATTGACTTACCTCCACAACACTCGATTCACCTGCACTCTCTGTCGTAAACCCCATCCACTGGAAAAAGAGAATACCGGAACTTACCAGAATCATCAAAAAACCAAAAGTGAATACAAATCGTTTCATACTATGCCATTACCTCCGTTTACTACTTAAAGAATAGCAGAAGTATAAGGATAATAGTGGTACATATTTATGAAAAGACCATATTTTCAATAAAAAGCCTATTGAAATGAACATAATTACCATCTTTACTTATGTGTTTAGTTTTGAAATAATAAGGAATTGATGAACTTGGTAAGAAAAGGGGAATAATACAATGATTCAACGATTTATAGAATTAGGAGAAGGATATTCAGATATTTATGAGCTTTTGGAGCTTGCGAAAGCGAATGAAGAACGCCTAGAGCATATGCTGGCATTTCATACAATTGTGAAGGACCGTGCTGTCACTTCTTTGGCCCTTGTGATGAAACCGACGGAACAAGGGAAATTCCAAGCCATTTATATTTGCAGGGAAGGAATTCCAAACCCGAATATTACACCGAACCAGCGCTACTCACTATTTGAGGAAGCTGCTGAGAAGCTTGGCAGGGTCATCATTCAGATGGATGTTAAGCCCTCGACACTATTTCCGGAAAATGCCCTGTATTATCAGCATTTAATCGCCATCTTGAGGTTGAATCATTATATACTGCCTTTGCAATAGCCATCGTCTTGCTGCTCAAACGGATTGATTAAAATGCCAATGAAAAAAGCTGCCAAAACAACATTCTTTGGCAGCCATTCTTAAAATCCCATTTTGTAATCATATTCCTTCGCTTTATCAGGTCGTGAATTTTCAAAAACGGACTTGATAAATGGCTTAAAGGAAGGATCGACTCTTTTCACGTATGAATAAGCAGAAATTCTTTCCATCACAGAGTCAATTTCGTCCTGATTGCAATAAAGCACAACATATTTCATTTTCTTCGATACATAGTGAACATTTCCAAATCGCCTAAGGGACTTGGCATGCTTCAAGCTATGTAACCAAACAACTAACCCTTGTCTTTCTGTTAACATATAGTTTCCCCTCTAGGAATCACTTTTTTTTAAGTCTAGCATAACAGCGTGTGGGTAAGCAATAAGTAATGGTATGATCTTTCCTTAAATGGAGTGTAAAGTAAATATGGCATATCGAGAGAATGGAGGGCCCACATGGACTTGAATGTGATATGGGACTATTTCATCGAACACCTGAAGGAAGAAGACGGAATTGAAGAAGCACAAGTAAAATGGAGTGCCGGCATTCCGTTCATCTATATTCGATCAGGGAAAACGAAAAGTGACATTGAATATTCCATCA
This sequence comes from Rossellomorea vietnamensis, assembly GCF_001305855.1. Classification (GTDB taxonomy): domain Bacteria; phylum Bacillota; class Bacilli; order Bacillales; family Bacillaceae_B; genus Rossellomorea; species Rossellomorea vietnamensis_A. Next base: position 205,670 of record NZ_LIXZ01000001.1, read on the forward strand.
AGAAATGGTCGGCTAAAGCCATGCGTGGAAAAAGACTGCATTCTGATACTATTTTTTTCAGGAAAGAGGAATCATTATATGTCTATCGCCACCGATTCTTTGTTCCCCAGGAAAAAATGTTTTGCTGTGGGAATCTCTGTGTAGATTGTGTCCGGTTAAAACAATAGGCGGTAACCATAAAAAAAGAAAGTGCGGACATTTTCAGTCCGCTCTTTCTTTTTTGTTTACGCCGAACAACCGCAGCTTCCCCCTGAACCGCAGCCTCCTCCACAGGATCCGCCGCTTGAGAAGAAAGGATTCCCTGAAGGAACCTTCACATTTTTTGAGACGGAATGTCCAATCACCAGGCTCACATGATCAAGGAGATCCTGCAGCTCGTTTTCAGCTCTGCGGAATTCTGCCACATTCTCATCAAGATCCATTTCTCTCTTTACTTCCCGGATTTCTTTCATGATGGTTTTGTAGTCAGGATGGTATCTTCCAAAGCGCTGTACTTCTTCGTAACTCTCTTTCATCCGTGAAAAGGTTTGGACCTTTCGCTGGGTTTCAGAGTTGTTACGCAGTTTATATAAAGACTTACGATAATTCTCTGCCACATCGGATTCCAGTATCCACTGAGATAATTCGTCAGCTGAATCCAATATTTCCATTCTTTCAATAGTAGCAAGCATAACGCCCACCTCCGTATCGATATTTTAACATGTTTCACGGAAGTATGCGAATAGGCAGGTTCGATATTTCAATTTCAATGTTCATGACCAAAAATAATCACCGCCGAAAGCACGGCGGTGAAGGTTTAAACGCTTTATTGAATTGTCACATAAAATTGTTCCTTCATCCCAAATGATTGATTGTTTTTCCCGACAATTTCAATATTCAGTAGATGTACACCTTTGGGTAATCCTTTAATGACAAAGGCGGCCGTATGATATTCTTTATACAAATTTCCTGTATTGGACCGGACAATGATTTTTCCCTTTTTCGCACCTTTTTTTTCTGTTGTGAATGTAACACCTGGTACAATGCATTCAATATACACTTGATTCCCTTGAACCATATGTTTGATGGAAACAGGCTTTTGTCCTGAATTGGCAGCCTCCACTTTTTTAGTGAACGAGAAGCTTTCCGGCTCAGGCATTTTTTCCTTACAACCGCTTAATATTAGTAAAGCGATGGCTAACATGATCATTTTCTTCATCGTTTACACCACTCCTTACCTATAGCCTTGCCCTATCGATTCCTTTTTTACTCAAATATCGATCCTCCAATTGAAGACAAAAAAATAGCACCCTAATTGTCGGCACTATTCATTGATTGAAACATACTGATCATCATGGAAGCCATCTGGACTCCATTCGAAAATTTTTGAACCCTATGCGGAATCGTTTTTTGAAAATGATTAATGGATGCGATCTCAAACTTTTCTAATTCATTGGGATTTCGGGAAAGTGTGCGGTACCACTCGGGTTGATCCCTAAGGAATAACTTCAGATCTTCCTTGCCATAAATATATTCAATGACATCCGTTCTCATATTTTACCCCCCTAATCTTTTCGGAAAGAAAAAGGATGGGAAGGCTTGGATGGCGCTTCCGTTTTGGTCGCTGTCCCAGATCCCCTATTGTTACCTGATTGAAATTGACTGAGCACTCCCTGAACTGTCCCAAGTGCTTCACTTAAGCTGTTAATATGCTGCTGCAATTGATTAGCGTCCATTTTCTTCACCATTTCTCCCACCTGATCCATCCACCCTCCTTTACTTTCGGAATTGGTGGACTTCTTTTCGCTTTCTTTCCCTGATTCTGTCCTATACTTATCCCATCTTGTGTCGTCTTCCCCAAGCAAATACCAGTCTTCAAAGAGATCCTGCCAATTAGCATCGCCATTTCGGACATCCTTTATGATTTTCGGATGCTTTTTCACAAAACCTTTAAATTCTTTGACTTTAGGGTGTAATGATTTCCCCATAACATGAACACCTCCATTACAGGCTTCTACCTACTACACTTTATGAAAAGGTTAAAAGAATGGTGATACATTCCTTTTTGTAGTAATATTTACTTGTAATTACGCATTCGCAACGATTCAGTACTTGATGTGCTGACTGTGAATACTTTAAAAGGATGTTTAAACATGAGAGAAGAGGTACAAAAATTATTTAATGAATGCATGACCGAGGCGGCTGATGAGGATCTCCTGATTATGAAACAGCTCCTCGAAGGAATACAACGGAAGAAATACAGCGAAAATGAATCGATCATCGGCGGGATATTCGCAATGGACAGGAAAATGGAGGACGGTAACTTAGAGGTGAGCATCCCGATCACTCCCGTTACACATAACTCCCTGGACATTGTACATGGTGGTGTAACCGCTACCCTGGTGGATACAGCGATGGGTACCTTAGCGAATATGATGCTTCCAGAAGGTTATGGCGCAGTAACGACAAACTTAAATGTCCATTACTTGGCACCGGGTATAGGTGAACGTCTCACTGCACATGCAACAGTCGTCCACCAAGGAAGCAAAACGATTGTAGTGGACGGTAAAGTGGTAAGTTCTGAAGGAAAAATCGTCGCTCACTCAACAGGATCTTTTTTTATTTTCAAAAAGAAACAATAAAAAAGGTGGATTCTCCATTCAAAATCGGAGAATCCCCTTTTTCATTCCTCATCTTCCATTTTCTCTATGAAATTCTGGGTATAAAATCGTTTGTAAACCCCTACGCCAAGATGCGTGAAATTCTGCTCCAGCAGGATCTTCCTGTGACCTTCTGAATTGAGCCAGCCATGGACGGCTTCCGGAGCATCCGTATACTGGGATGCGATGTTTTCCCCTGCTGCCTTAAAACGCACATCCCCTTGTTCTAAACGCTGAGATAGATCCCCAAGGGTAGGTGAATCATGGGAGAAGTAGTCTTTTTCAAACATTTCTTTACTATGCCCCCGTGCTATTTGGGCCGTTTCCTCATCCCACTTCAGTGTATCTTCACCAAATTGATGTCTGATTACATTCGTAATATCAAATATCTGCCGTTCACTGGCAGTATTGACCTTATCCCATTCGTCTTCACTCGGTTCCGTTTCCTCAGCCAATTCACCCCGATACATCATTTCATAAGGATGCATCTCGATCAATGTGCGGCTATCCAGGAATCGTATACTCGTCAGCTGGCTTGTGATTTTGTCCAAGTAAAGCTGGGCATAGATATTTCCTAGTGGTACGAGAAGTCGGGTATTCAAATCTTCTTCATTCAGTTCGAATTGATAGGAGCCTGAATCATCGTTCACAACAATTTCAGATTCGACAATGGTAAAACGATAAATATCTTCCAAACTCTGTCCAAGCTTATAAGGGGCGACATCCACTTGATTCCCGATGGCATAGAGGGTAACCACTTTTTGGTTCAGAACGCCCATCTGTATGTATTGTTTAGTTGAAATCGGGTAAACCCACCATTCGTACCCGTACGGACTGGGTTCGACTCTTTCCGGTTCCCCAAATGCTTCCTTTACCTTTTTCGTATCTTTGCCTATCCAGGTAGATAAGCCTGAAGCCGGTCTTTCCCCTGGTGTCTCAATTGTTTGATTCACCTGGTTCTCTTTGTCTTCCTTAAGAGTTTGGGTTTTTGGTCCTTTTAATGGTTTGTTTTCCTGCTTTTGACCTTGATAAATACCAATAATTAATATAATGACAAAAATGATCAAAACACGTAAAACCGTTCTCAGGATTTCCCCTCCTCTCTTCTCCCCATAAAGAAATAGGTCAACGTTACTATGAACAGTATACACTAATGCTGTTTATAAAAATGGTGTCTACATTAAAGAATAGCATATTTTTACTCGTTCTAAAACTGACGTACTCCTGCGATCCTTTTTTCCGTAAAAATAAGGATGATCATGTTTGTCAACATGATCATCCTTTAGACTAAAATGGTTTATTACTGAAGTCCGATTCCGAAATATTTTCAAGTGCCACATACGCTTCTTTACCCAACGATTCCCTTATGGCAAGATCGCCTAAGGATATCATTCCAATCAATCTCTCCCCTTCAACTACAGGAAGTCTCCTGATCTGGTTTTCAGCCATCATACGGGCAGCTTCCTCGACTGAAGTTTCCGGTCCCGTCGTAATCAGGTGTTTACTCATAATATCCTCAACCTTAGATGAAGCTGGATGCTTTTCAGCAATACATCGGAGAACAATATCCCGGTCCGTCATCACTCCCACTATTTTATCTCCATCCAGAATGGGAATGGAACCAATATTATATTCTTTCATTTTCAGAGCGACCTCATAAACGTTGTCGAGTAGTGAACAAGTCTCAACATCCTTCGTCATGATATCCTTGATTACGGTCATCTTCATCCTCCTTTTTATAAAACTTTTTCTCTCCTATTTTCCAGCTTACTCTTGAAAGATATTCATCTTTTTAAAAATCACCCAATTCAAATGATTCAAGACATTGCAAGATAAAGTTTTTTCCACTATTATTAAGAATGAGAAATACCGCATTTAGTATCAATGTACATACACCGATATAAATGCTTCTACCATACGGAAAGCATGGGGATACAAAATATCTGCTATTCGCATGCAAGCCAATATAGGAGGAAATTATTATGCGTTTTGAAGCAACTGAATTTGAAAGCTTAAAAGTCGATTTAAACCGATTGGACGAAATCATGGAATCTCACGGACTGGTCCGTGCAGGTCAATGGGATTATGAGCGCGTAACCTATGACCGTAAATTTGAAATTAGAGAAGGTATTTTCTATTTACGGATCCAGGGTCTTGCAGTCGAAGGGGATGTCGGAAAGCATGACGCTGTTATCCAATTGATGACACCTCTACTAGGGAAACATTACTACCCGCACGGAGTGGAATATGGTGAAGGGGAAGAGTTCCCTAAACATCTTGTCACTTCTTGTGAAAAGCTCTTAGCTGATGTTAAAAAAGATGCATCGAACTTTGCATGGTAATACACTTTTAAAAAAGACTGTCTGACTTATGGACAGTCTTTTCTATATGGTTTTCTTTCACGAAAGATACTTCGTCATGCCTGTTCCAAATGGATACAAAACCTTCAAAATTTCACTTTCTTCCCTCTGTTCATTCTTCTTTGACTCTAATATAATAAAAGTAAGAGGTTCCTGTTAGAAAGGGGTACACCATTGTCCAAGTTTTTCACTAAAAAAGTATTGATGACTGCATTGGTCATCTTACTGATAGCATTAATTGCATTTTTTATTCTGCCGGTATCCGTCACATTGATTATGGCGATTATTACCGCTCTTTTTCTCGAGCCTGCTGTAGGTTTTATCCAAAAACGTTTTTCAACAAAACGGAGATTCGCGGTCCTTTCCGTTTTCATTCTGTTTCTACTCCTTATCAGCGTCTCCTCGTTTTTCATCACCACAAAAGTGGTTGGTGAAGGAATCAAGCTTATTGAAGATGCGCCCAAATACGTTAATCAATTAAGCGATATCTGGCTGGATTATGAAGATAGATTGTTGAATGCAACGGAGGATCTTCCTGATGAATTGGTGCAGAGCTTCAGTGATGACGTCCAGAGCTTTTTAGAGAGCAGCAAGACCAAGATTCTTAATTCATTCAACATCGAAAGAATAAGCGTGTTTTTGTCTTACATCCCCAATTATCTGGTGAGTTTTCTCGTCTACCTAATCGCACTATTTTTATTCATGCTGGACCTGCCCAGGATCAAGAAATCCATCTATGGTCATCTGAAAGAAAGAACAGCCGAGAAAGTAACCTTTATGACCTCGAGACTTACCTACGTCATTTTTGGATTCTTTAAAGCACAATTTCTGGTCAGTATCATCATCTTTGTCGTTTCCTTGATCGGACTTCTATTCATAGCTCCTGAAGTTGCGCTTGTCATGTCCATCATCATCTGGGTGATTGATTTCATCCCCCTGATCGGTTCAATCGTTGTTTTGGGACCATGGGCAATCTTCCATCTGTTGACCGGCAATATCGCGCTCGGAAGCCAATTAGCGGTGCTGGCTGCCATACTGTTGATCATCAGAAGAACTGTAGAACCAAAGGTAATGGGAAGCCATATCGGATTGTCCCCTCTGGCTACGCTCATCGCCATGTATCTAGGGCTTAAACTATTCGGGGTATTAGGATTCATTATCGGCCCTCTGCTTCTCATCGTGTTTAATTCAGCAAAAGAAGCGGGCATCATTAAAACCAATTTCAAAGTATAAAAAGGCAAATCCCACTGTCCGGGATTTGCCTTTTTAAATTCCCCCATAAAAAAACCGCTACGTGAAAACACATAGCGGTTTTTATTAATAACCGAGTATTGCCCTTATAACGGAGGTAGTCTCTCCACCTTTATAGAAAACGTAAAGCAGAAGATATACGGCTACCCCTGTGATGGCGGTGAAGAACCAGATGAAGCTTGTAATCGGACCAAGCTTCCGATGGACCTTCAGGCGATCTTTATAGCCTGTCCAAAGGCTCAAGATGCCAAATACGGCGCCTGTGGTCGCAAGAGTAATATGAAAGACCAGGAAGATCGTATAATAGATCTTAATGTTATCAGGACCGCCAAATGAAGTGTTCCCGACAAAAATCGTCCTGCTTAAATAGATTACGAAAAAGATAAGGGCGAAGATTCCTGCAACGGTCATCGTTTTCTGATGCTTTTCGATCTTTCTTTGTTTAATCTGCCACCAGCCTATCGCCACAGTAACAGCACTTAACACGATGAAACTCGTGCTAATGGTAGGTAAAATAGGTAAATCCATCTCGTTTCCTCTCTTTTCTAAAGTATTCTAACCAGCATTTTTCACTCGGGGAGATATTTGCAGGATACCTATGTACATACAGGAATTACAAAAATCCCCGAAATTCCTGTATAAGCTTTTATTGTTCTCTCAGAGTTGAATCTGCAACCGGATCATATGAAAGCTTCTTCTGCTGCTCCTGATCCTTTCTATACCATTGAAAGAACAAATTAAATAGAACGACACCAAACACGATTTCCTGAATAATCTTCATCAAGACTCCTCCGAGCTGTTGATCATTCAGAGTTGACATCGACGTAAATAATTCCGGTCCGGTCAGTGTCAAACCTTGGAGTGTATTCACAGGTACACAAAGAGATAACGCTTGAAGCCATTCGTTTGGATCGTAATAGGTAGCATACATTGGGTTTTCAGCGAAGATGATCAATCCGCATGCCGGCGTCAACAAGACGGCACTTCCCAGTATATATCCGATTCGTTTTAAACCACTCAGTTCAATATCTTCATCAATTGGATTAATCAATGGCCACCACATAAATACCGCAAGGATGAAGAGAATGAACGTGGTCAATGCGTGTAGAGTGACATCCGTACGCACATTATCAAAGATTAACGGGATATGATAAATTGAAAAAACCAGATTGAATGACAATAAGGAAATCAGCGGCTTGGTCATAAAGCTGAAAATTTGTTTGACGACGGGCAATTCGATCGATGCCTTCCAAACCCAATCCGGAATTCCGAGAATCAATAATGGGGTGAAGACTAGATATAAAAATGCCATCTGTGTCATATGTGCAGAAAACAATATCCCGCTCAGAACCTCCACAGGCGAACCTTTGATGGCATATAACAGAACCATCGAGACAAGGAAAAATGCGGCTTCTTTCCCCGTCAATTTTCTATTATCCTTAAAGCTGTCCCTCCACTTGATCGTGATCAAAAAGTAGAGTACAGACAAAAACACCAACGTCATGAGAAAAAAAGGGCTCCATAACGCCATAAAACCAAAAATAGCCAAATGCATCTTCCCACCTCATTTCACAATTAACACCTACCCCCATTATACTGACAACCCTCCCCCACTTCAACGTAATGTAATGACAAGTTCTTGAACATTAGAAAAGCGGAGGCGACTGTTCTGGCCCGACAAGCATAAGATGAATGGGCCGGGAAGGCGCTCTTTGCCTTCTTGGACCATTTAGCTTATGACCTCGAGGGACAAGGAGGCGGAGCTGGACAATGAAAAGCGGAGCCGACTGTTCTGGCCCGACAAGCATAAGATGAATGGGCCGGGAAGGCGCTCTTTGCCTTCTTGGACCATTTAGCTTATGACCTCGAGGGACAAGGAGGCGGAGCTGGACAATGGAAAGCGGAAGCGCCTTGAACAGCCCCGACAAGCATAAGGCGAATCAACCGGAATGGCGTCCTTTGCCATTTTGGTTGATTTGACTTATGACCTCGAGGGGCTAGGAGCTGAAGCTAGACAATGAAAAGCGGAAACACAAAAAAAGCCAGCCTATCGGCTGACTTTTCTTTTAGAGCCATACAATTGTTAAAAATGTTAACACTGTGATAAATGCAACAAGTGCACCAGAATACAGGAACAATGAAGGTGCTTCATGACCCTTATGACTCATATGCATGAAGTAATACAGTTGAAACACCAGCTGAACGACTGCCAGTAGGAGAATGAACGGTACAACAAAGTACTTATCGAAGTCCCCTGCTACAGCGATAAACGCAACCAATGTTAAGAAAATCATTAACATGAAGGATGTTAACTGCATTTTCATGTCTTCTGCATTCTTCTTACGACGATATTCGTAATCTACACTTGGGTTACCTGAAGTTGATTGTTGATTCGCCATCAGTTTATCCCACCATTCCCATTAAGTATACTACTGTAAAGATAAATACCCATACAACGTCGATGAAGTGCCAGTATAGTGAAGCTAAGTAGAACTTCGGAGCATTGTACAGATTCAAACCACGTTTAGCATTACGAAGCATCAAGCTGACGATCCATAGAAGACCGAATGCAACGTGTCCCCCGTGGAATCCTACAAGTGTGTAAAAAGCTGAACCAAAGGCACTGCTAGTAAAAGTATGCCCATATTCATGTACGTAATGATTAAACTCATAAATCTCTAATCCAAGGAAGCCTGCCCCTAAAAGCACAGTGATCAACAACCAGGCCTGCATCCGTTGGAAATTATAATTTTTCATATGGTACATCGCATAAACACTTGTCAGCGAGCTTGTTAAAAGCAGCATCGTTGCTAAAAAGGAAAGCGGTAAATCAAAAAGATCAGTAGTGAGAGCATGGCTATCACTAGGAACTCTGTTTTTAAGAGCTAGATACGTTGCAAAAAGAGAGCCGAAAAGGACCGTTTCCCCACCAAGGAAAAACCAGAATCCCATAAATTTATTTTTCCCCTCAAGGGTCGCCTTTTCAGGGGAGGCCGGCCAGGTCTTTGGCGTGAATTTTTCTTCAGCGTGCATTATGCCTTACCCCCTTTATCGTCGTCCATTAAATCTTCTTTATGCACATGATAACCGTGGTCATCTACAACAGAACGAAGGAACATGGATCCCAATGTGATGAGCATTCCGATGATGAGTACAGGCAGTGCCCATGCTTTATCATCAACGTGATACATCGCTCCGAATGCCGCAATGAATAATCCCAGTGAGATAAAGAAAGGTAAAATGGAATTATTAGGCATATGGATATCCCCGATAGGTTCAGCTGGAGTCAATCCTTTATTGCCTTCCATTTTCTCTAACCAATAAGCGTCCAACCCACGGATTAGTGGTGTTTGCTTAAAGTTATAGAACGGTGGTGGTGACGGGATTGCCCATTCAATGGTACGTCCGTCTCCCCAAGGGTCATTGGCTACTTTCACACCTTTAACCTGTGTTGAAATGATATTGATTATATAAACGATTACAGCTACACCCATGAATCCTGCACCGATGGAGCTGATTAAATTAGCCGTTTCGAATCCTTGACCAGGCAAGAATGTCCAGACACGGCGCGGCATTCCCATAAGTCCAAGGAAATGCTGGATAAAGAACGTTAAGTGGAATCCGATAAAGAATAACCAGAAAGCGATCTTTCCTAAGAAATCATTCAACATCGTTCCGAACATTTTTGGCCAGTAATAGTGAGTACCTGCTAATAGGGCAAATACTACACCACCTACGATAACATAATGGAAATGGGCAACAACGAAATACGTATCATGGAACTGATAATCCGCTGCGGCAGAAGCCAGCATGATGCCCGTTACCCCTCCTGCTACGAATGTAGGGATGAATGCTACAGCATAAAGCATTGGAGTCGTGAATCTCAGACTTCCTCCCCACATGGTCAGGAGCCAGTTAAAGATCTTGATACCCGTTGGAACCGCAATGGCCATTGTTGCAACGGCGAAGATTGCATTCGCGATTGGTCCCAGACCCACTGTGAACATATGGTGGGCCCAAACCATGAATCCTAAGAAACCGATCAATACGGTCGCAAACACCATGGATGAGTATCCGAATAAGCGTTTTCTGGAGAAGTGTGGAATGATCTCCGAGAATATACCAAACGCTGGCAGTACAAGGATGTATACCTCAGGGTGACCGAAGATCCAGAAGAAGTGTTCCCAGATAATCGTGTTCCCTCCATTGGCCACATCGAAGAAATTCGCACCGAACATACGATCGAACAACATTAAGAACAACCCTACCGTCAAGGCAGGAAACGCGAATAGAATAAGTGCCGATGTTACAAACACTGTCCAGGTGAAAAGTGGCATACGCATATATGTCATCCCTGGAGCGCGCATATTTATGATCGTTACAAGGAAGTTGATACCACCTATCAATGTCCCCGCACCGGCAATTTGTAAACCTAGTACATAGAAGTCAATCCCATGACCCGGTGATGCCAAGGAAAGAGATGCATAAGATGTCCATCCTGCATCAGGTGCCCCTCCCATGAACCATGATAGATTCAGGAATACTCCTCCTAAGAAGAATAGCCAGAACCCCAATGAGTTTACGAAAGGAAACGCAACGTCACGGGCACCGATCTGCAATGGTACAACGGCATTCATAAATGCAAATATTAGCGGCATGGCAGCCAGGAATATCATCGTCGTACCGTGCATCGTTAATAATTCGTTGTATAAACCAGCGCTAACAAAGTCATTGTTAGGAACGGCAAGTTGTATACGAATGATAAGAGCTTCCAAACCACCGACAAGGAAGAAAAATCCCCCTGCCATTAGGTAAAGGATGGCGATCTTCTTATGGTCCACTGTTGTCATATAGTCCCATACAGTCGCGCCGAAGCCTTTTTTCTGTGAATAGCTACTCACGATTAAACCTCCCTTTTACTAATCCCCAATTAATCTTGAACCTTTAAGCCCATTAAATACTCTGCAAGTGCATCAATTTCATCTTCCTGCAGGTTACCATATGTACCTGTCATTTTATTACCTGGTTTGTACTGCTCAGGATCTGAAATCCAATTTTTCAACTCTTCTTTATTATGATCTAAAACACCAGCGATACGTGAACGCTCACCGAAGTTAGATAAGTTAGGAGCAAGTCGAGCAGATTCAGGTCTTCCATCCTGTGGTGATACTGCGTGACAGCTTAAGCATTTTTTGCTGAAGATTTCTTGTCCTTGTTGGGCCAGATCAGAAGTCGGTTTCGGTTCTCCTGCATTTTTCATATCTTCAACCCATGCTGTAAACTCTTCTTTGGGAAGCGCTTTAACTTTGAAGTCCATTAAAGCGTGGGAAGGACCGCATAACTCAGCACATTTTCCGTAGAATAATCCGCCTGCTTCTTTAGCCTTATCCCCATCGAATTCAAGGAAGAATTTGTTCACACCATCTACGTTTGTATCAATCTTACCCCCTGCTGCAGGAATCCAGAATGAATGTTTTACATCTGATGCTGTCACATTGAAATATACTTTTTGATCAGTCGGGACAACTAAGTCTTGAGATGTAATGATCTTTTCATCAGGATACTCGAACTCCCACCAGTAAAGGTTGGCACGTACATTTACGACCAATGCGTCACGATTTCCGTCTTTATCCTTTTTATCCATCGCCTTTGTATCCGCTAACTGGAACGTTGCTGTAACAGTCGGGACAGCAAGGATAAGAAGTAGGATGATCGGGATAACGGTCCACACAATTTCAAGTGTGTGACTGCCTTCTACCTGCTTAGGGATTTTTGTATCCCCTTTCTTTCTACGGAAACGAATGATCGCAACCATATAGACAACCATGACTACAATGATGACCAATACCATAATTAATGTAGCAAGTATCATCAAATCATATTGTGTCTGTGCTACTTCACCAGCTGGCTGCAGTGTGGAGAGAAATGGCTCTCCACAGCCAGAAAGAACTAGCGCTAACATTGCTACAATTGAAAATAAGCGCCACTTAGATAGCCTTGCTTTCATAGCTTAATCAAACCCCTCTTTCATGTAATGTACTTTGAATAAAACAAGGACCCATAAAAATATCTATTTGGATTTCTTAACAGAAAGAATTCCCACTAATCTTAAAGTACCGTAACGATGACCATCGCTACGAACAAGATAGTCAAGTAATTTAATGAATAGACAAACATAAGCTTTGACCACTTAATATCGTCTTTCATCTTATACCCCGCAAGACCAAGTGCGAGCCAGCCGATGTTAAAGGCCGTTGCCAGAATAAAGAAGAACATTCCGAGATCCATCAAGAAGAAAGGAAGGGGTAAAAGGGCCGCAACCCATGCTACGATATGGTGCTTGGTTGTAGCGAATCCTTTCACTACTGGAAGCATCGGTATATTAGCTGCTCTATATTCCTCCACTCTTTTCATCGCTAACGCGTAGAAATGAGGAGGCTGCCAGATAAACATCATAAGAAACAGCACCCAGGCAATTACATCCAGGTTTGCATCTACAGCTGCCCAGCCGATTAGCGGCGGAACCGCACCTGAGATACTTCCAACGATTGTGTTGCTTACATATTTTCTTTTTGACCACATTGTATATAATACAACGTAACTAAATACCCCGATCAACCCAATGACCCCCGCAGTGATGGTGGTCATGAATAACATGATGAGACCGACCACAATCATGATAAACCCAAGGGTCAATGCCTTTGGTCCATTGATCTTGCCGGTAACGGTTGGACGTTCCTTCGTTCTTTCCATCAGATGATCGATATCCCGATCATATACATTGTTGATGGAGCAGGACCCCGCAATAATAAGGGAAGAACCTATCAACGTAAGAAACATGATATCCAGGGAATTTAGAAAGTGTGTATTCGTAAAATAAAAGGCTAACCACATACCTGTAAAGGTTGTAATTAAATTGGAATTAACGATCCCAATTTTAATGAGCGCTAAAAAATCCTTCCAAGCAGTTGAAGCTGTCACATCTGCTTTTTCAACGTCTGTCACTATTTGACTGTTAGACATTTTCTCTCTCCTCTCTATAAAAGGCAAGAGGTTTGTTGCCACCTCTATACTATATAGGAAATGATTAACTATTTCTATATTCATCTATAAATTCATCCACAGATAAGAAATAGTATATATGCTATCAATATTATATTAAACCATATATTTTTTCCTTTTTGGGGGAGAATTAGACAATTATGTGAAGAAATTGTGAAGAAAGAAAGACGCAGAAGGTTCTTCATATTTCTACAAACATTTTAATCCCATCATATCATAAAACTTCGCTAAGCGCTTACAGATTTTGTTTTTACGGAAATTAGTCCTTCCCTACTATTACTATTCTCTATTCTTCCAAGATAAATGCTCATAATTCTGTAACATTTTATCGGTTGAGTTTTTCATACCTATTATGTAATATCGTAGAGGCATATATATTTTTCTACTATATTTATTTATAGAAAGTGTGTAGAGTCTCTTAATTAAGAAGGTGAATAGATTGCAAAAAGGTGTTCACAAAGGATTAAAGTGGCTTGCTGTTCTAACCACTCTGGGAATGTTATTCGTGTTGTTAGGTGGAGCCCTGGTGACGAAAACGGAATCCGGAATGGGCTGCGGGCGATCTTGGCCCCTTTGTAACGGACAGTTCATTCCAAGTGATATTACATTTGAGCTTGTTATAGAATTAGCACACCGTGTTGTATCAGGCGGTGTGGGATTATTGGTTCTGGCTTTATCGATCTGGTCATGGAGATCAATTGGTTATAAACGGGAAACAAAATTCCTTGCAGCCCTTTCTTTCTTCTTTCTTGTATTGCAGGGACTAATCGGCGCTGCAGCTGTATTATGGGGGCAATCCGATTTCGTCCTGGCCATCCACTTTGGAATTTCCCTTATTTCTTTTGCTTCCATATTATTATTAACACTGCTGATTTTTGAAGTCGACCAGAAATTTGATGCGAATTCATTGGTCATCAACAAACGGATGCGATTTCATACGGTTGGTGTGACGATTTATAGTTATCTTGTTGTTTATACCGGCGCTCTTGTAAGGCATACGGAGTCCAGCCTGGTGTGCAAGGATTGGCCATTATGCGTCAACTCCTCCCCAAGCCTCCCCGCTAACCTTTACGAATGGATTCAAATGGGACACAGGGCAGCAGCTGGCTTCATTTTCTTATGGATTGCCTATATCACGTACATTGCCGTTAAAGAGCATAAGCATCAGAAAGTGATCTACTGGGGATGGGTCATTGCTTTTACCCTGGTTTGTCTTCAAGTAATAAGTGGTGCACTAGTAGTGTTCACAAGACTGAATCTCTCGATTGCCTTAATGCATGCTTTGATTATTTCTTGTCTGTTTGGATTATTATGTTATTTCAATCTTCTTGCTTCAAGAAGTAAACGAAAGCAATAGAAAAAAGGATTCCGGGTTCATATACCGGAATCCTTTTTTCATTATGCTTTATTCACTTCGATCAATAAATCTCCCGGGCTGATGGCATCCCCGTTTTGCACATAGATATCTTTAACTACTCCTGCAAAAGGTGCCTGAACGGTTGTTTCCATCTTCATGGCTTCAGTAATCATTAGATGATCACCCTTTTCAACCGCTTCTCCTTTTCCTGCGATGACCCTTATAACGGTTCCAGGCATAGAAGCCCCGATATGATTTTCATTTTTCACATCAGCCTTCATTTTGGCCGCCACAGTAGATTTAATACTTTCGTCCTTAATGACCACTTCACGGGCCTGACCATTAAGTTCGAAGTAAACAATACGCGTACCATCTGCCTGAGCCTGGCCAATCGAGACAAGCTTCACAATGAGTGTCTTCCCGGTTTCGATTTCCACTTCTATTTCTTCACCCAGTCTCATCCCAAACAAGAATGTAGGGGTATCAAGGACTGAGATATCTCCGAATTGATCCATAGTTTGCGCGTATTCCATGAATACTTTCGGATATAGGGCATATCCAAGGGCATCAAAACTCGTGACCGGACGCTCGAGGTCTTCAAAGAGTTTTTCTTTCAGGGCTGAGAAGTCCACATCATCCAGCAGTTCTCCAGGTCGAACGGTCAGCGGATTGCGCCCTTTCAAAATCACGTTCTGTAATTCCTTCGGAAAGCCTCCATGAGGCTGCCCCAGGGACCCTTCAAATAATTCAACCACTGAATCAGGGAAATCGATTTTCTCACCTTTTTCAAGTACGTCTGTTTCGGACAAATCGTTTTGAACCATGAACAAAGCCATGTCTCCGACGACTTTAGAAGAAGGAGTCACCTTGACTATGTCCCCGAAGAGATGGTTGACCCTTGCATACATGTCTTTTACTTCTTCCCAGCGGTGGCCGAGCCCAACTGCTTTTGCCTGCTGCTGCAGATTGCTGTATTGTCCACCGGGCATCTCATGTTTGTAAACTTCTGAATGCGGCGACATCATCCCGCTCTCAAAATCTGTATAATATTTCCGGACATCTTCCCAATAGTGGGAGAGGGTTTCCAGGGAATCGATGTTTACATTCGGTTCTCTTTCCGTACCCTTTAATGCATAATACAACGTATTGGCACTCGGTTGGGACGTCAGGCCGGACATGGTGCTAAGGGCCGTATCGACAATGTCGACACCGGCTTCGACGGCTCTTGCGTATGTGTAGATCCCGTTCCCGCTCGTATCGTGTGTATGCAGGTGAATAGGCAGGCTGACTGTGTCTTTCAGTTCGGAAATCAAGCGGTAGGCTGACTGTGGCTTCAACAGTCCCGCCATATCTTTGATTGCCAGAATATGTGCACCACTCGCTTCGAGTTCTTTGGCCATATTCTTATAGTAATCGATATTATATTTTGTACGTGTCGGGTCATCTATATCACCGGTGTAGCAAATGGCCGCTTCTGCGATTTTTCCGCTTTGTCTCACGGCATCGATCGCCACTTCCATTCCTTTGACCCAGTTTAAGCTGTCAAAGATCCTGAAGACGTCGATCCCGGCAAACGCTGACTTTTCGACGAATTCCCTTATCACATTATCAGGATAGTTCTTATACCCTACCGCATTGGATGCTCTAAGGAGCATTTGGAATAATACATTTGGGATACGCTCTCTCAGTGTCAATAATCGATTCCATGGGTCTTCCTTAAGAAAACGGTAAGCTACATCGAATGTTGCCCCTCCCCACATTTCATATGAGAACATATCCGGCAGTAACTTCGATGTCGGTTCCGCTATTTGCTTCAGATCATTGGTTCTGACACGGGTCGCCAGTAATGATTGATGGGCGTCACGGAATGTTGTATCAGTGAGGAGTACAGCATTCTGTTCTCTGACCCAATTCACCAGTCCGTCCGCCCCGTGCTGATCCAGGATTTGCTTAGTTCCGGGTTGAAACTCTTTCTTTACATCAAGGGTCGGTACCCGGGGTTTTTGGAAAACAGGTTTTTTCTTTTTCTCTACTCCCGGGAAGCCATTAACGGTTACGTTTCCGATATACGAAAGCATTTTCGTTCCACGGTCTTTCCTTTTCGGAAAAATGAATAGTTCAGGAGTCGTATCGATAAACGAAGTATCATACTTCCCTGTAATAAAATTTTCATGTTTCACGACATTTTCCAAAAACGGGATATTCGTCTTGATCCCCCGTATTCTAAATTCTTGAAGATTTCTGACCATTTTGGACGCAGCTTGTTCGAATGTAAGAGCCCACGTGGAAAGCTTCACCAGAAGGGAATCGTAATAAGGTGTAATGACCGCACCCTGGAATCCATTCCCTGCATCGAGACGGACCCCGAATCCCCCACCTGACCGGTACGCCATGATTTTCCCGGTATCAGGCATAAAGTTGTTCAACGGGTCCTCCGTTGTCACACGGGATTGAATAGCAAATCCATTTGTCCTGATGTCATCCTGAAGAGGGATACCAAGCTTGTCGCTGTGCAGGGCATAACCTTCCGCAATCATCAATTGTGATTGTACAATATCCACTCCTGTCACCATTTCCGTAATGGTATGTTCCACTTGCACACGTGGATTTACTTCGATGAAGTAGAACTGATCATTCGCTACCAGGAATTCAACGGTCCCGGCGTTCACGTACTTCACATTATCCATTAACCGTACGGCTGCGACGCAGATATCTTCTCTCAGTTGTTCACTCAAGGAAACGGATGGCGCAATTTCCACTACCTTTTGATGACGCCTCTGAATGGAACAATCACGCTCATATAAGTGAACGATATTTCCGTCATGATCTCCAAGAATCTGGACTTCAATATGCTTCGGATTTTCAACAA
Organism: Rossellomorea vietnamensis; assembly: GCF_001305855.1. Lineage (GTDB taxonomy): Bacteria > Bacillota > Bacilli > Bacillales > Bacillaceae_B > Rossellomorea > Rossellomorea vietnamensis_A. The sequence continues at coordinate 223,208 of NZ_LIXZ01000001.1, forward strand.
ACTTCTCCACATAAATTTCATCGTTCCCAAACGCTGCCTTGGCTTCTGATTTCGCCCGCTCATAGGCTTCTTTTAAGCTTTCAAGGTTTCGTACGATACGCATTCCGCGTCCACCGCCGCCCAATGAGGCTTTAATGATGATCGGGAAACCATTTTCCTTTCCAAAGCTGATGACTTCTTCCAGTGTATCTACAGGACCATCTGTGCCCGGAATGACCGGAATATTAGCAAGTTGGGCCTGATGACGCGCCTTAACCTTGTCACCAAACATATTCAAGTGCTCAGAATGAGGTCCAACAAAGGTGATTCCTTCTTCTTCACAACGTCTGGCAAAATGGATATTTTCAGACAGGAAGCCATATCCCGGGTGGATGGCATCCACATCTGCAGTCTTTGCAATTCGGATGATCCCTTCTATATCCAGATAAGCATCAATAGGTTTTTTCCCCTCACCTATTAAGTAGGCTTCATCTGCTTTATAACGGTGATATGACCCTGAATCTTCTTTACTATAGATTGCTACGGTCCTAATATTCAGTTCCGTACATGCACGGAACACACGGATGGCAATTTCTCCGCGGTTTGCTACCAGTACTTTTTTAATTCGTTTCAATACACTCTCTCCTTTTGGCTATTCATGATTGAAATTCTACCTATTGAAGTCTATTAAAAAAGGGCTGACCCCGAAGATAATTAAGAAGTATCTTAGGGGGCAGACCCTAGACTTAGAGTTTTAGATACTCTATCAAAGTGACCTACATTTTTACACCATATATTTTTTTGCTATTATCCTTATTCTCCAAAGGATAGTCATTTTCCTTCTTTGTTTTATATTTTTCTTCATATTTTACAAACATCGACACATTTACGAGGACACCCATCGACAAAGATAGCACCAACAGGGACGACCCACCGTAACTGATGAAAGGGAGCGGAACCCCTGTGATCGGGAGTAATCCCGAAGCACCACCCAGATTGATAAATGCCTGGATCCCAATCATGCTGGAGATTCCTATCGCAAGCATAGTGCCGAAAGGATCCTGGCATTTCACCCCGGTATAGATCCCCCTGAGTACAATATAAGCAAGGCCAAGGATGACCAAGCTCACTCCGATGACCCCTAACTCTTCAGCAATAATCGCAATGATAAAGTCAGTCTGGGGTTCTGGCAAATAGCCCAGCTTCTGAACACTTTGTCCCAATCCAAGTCCTTTCACTCCTCCGCCACCGATAGCAAGATAGGAATTAACCAGTTGATATCCCTCTCCTTGAGCGTCATTAAAAGGAGATAGATAGGCATCGATCCGGCTTAATCTCTCTTTGGTGAAGATAAAATCCCGTGCCAGATAGATGATCGGTGCTAATATTACCAAGCCACCCGTTGCAATGCCCGCTAATTTGAAGAAAGTTTTGTAATTGATACCTGAGCACATAATAACAATGGAACCAATCGCGAAAATAATAGCTGCGGTACCAAAGTCCGGCTCCAAAAACACCAAAAAGCAAATGAACACTAAAAATACAAGAGGTGGTGCCAGTCCCTTATTAAGATTGTCTATGTATGCCTGCTTCTTGGAGTAAACAGAGCCAAGGTAAATGATGACAGCCAGTTTTGCGAATTCTGAAGGTTGTATGGGCATAAACCCTAAATTAATCCAGCTTTTCGCATTATTCACCTCATATCCAAAAAGATGGACTGCCAATAATAACCCTATAATCACGATCATTAAACTTTTAATAATCTTCCCAAACTGAAAAGCTTTGTAAGGAAACCAGGCAGCGATGGTGAAAACACTGAATCCTATAATAATGTTAACCATCTGCTTTTTGTAGAAATGGTCGCTGTCCCAGCCAAACCGTTCTACCGCCATGACCATACTGGCACTATAAATCATGACAAGGCCAAATAAACAAAGGAATACATACACAGCGATTAACGAATAATCGTAGGATTTTGCTATTTTTTTAATCATGACATTTCAATCCTTTTTCTCTTATATCATTTTCATCTTTTAAGATCATTCATTCCTTAACAAAAAAACTCAAACAACAGATCTATGTATTGTTTGAGTTGTCATGACTATTTTACTTTTTTGTAGATGCTTCATGAAGGGCAGAAAGTTGTCTTTCCAAAGAATCAATCAGATCTTTTCCATCTTGATCATCTACAAGCCCTAAGCGGACCGCAAATTCTATTTCACGAGATAATCCGAACATTTGGGTATCCAATACTTCCTCATATAGAGGACATTGGGGCATCGTTAAATTATCCATTTGCACTTTAATAAGTTGTAATATCTTTTCTGCGTCGGCCTTTAATAGTTCATAGGCTTTTTCCCGATGATTGATTGTCATTTCTGACGCCACAGTGATCCCCCCATTCCGAACAAATAACCTTCCTGTCTTAAAATTTTATCGTTAAATCGCATAAATTGCAAGAAAAATAAGTGTTTTCCTCGGGATTCAATGACAGAATTTCGAACAATTTTCAAATGGGAAATAGGGGCGTTCCCATCGCGTAATGCGCCCTCTTTTATTTACGGTATGAACCATTTTTACAGGTCAAAATATACTCCATGAGTGTTCATCACTGAGCATTTCGAGAAGCTTCAGCCCGGCGATGCTATTTCCTACATCATCGAGTGCCGGACCGAAGATCCCTATTCCGCATTTACCGGGAACCGAGCCCATGATGCCGCCGGATACGCCACTTTTCGCGGGAATCCCCACCTTAATGGCAAACTCCCCGGAGGTATTATACATCCCGCATGTCACCATGAATGTTTTACATACTCTTGCCACATCCCTCGTAATCAATTGGCGGCCGCTCTCCGGATCGATTCCATCATTGGCGAATACCGCTCCCATCTTTGCAAGGTCCACACAGTTCATCTCCACTGCACATTGCTTCGTGTAAAGGACGAGTAGATCTTCGACATTTCCCGTGATCACTCCATGCTGCTTCATGAAATAGCAAAGGGATCGGTTCAGATTGGCCGTTTGCAATTCTGAATATGCAACATCTTCATTATATGAGACCGTTTCACCCGTCATATGATTTATGAATTCGATTAAGCGTTGCCATTTCTCCATACCTGTGTTGCCCTTGATCATATTTGTTACAGCCAGTGCCCCTGCATTGATCATGGGATTAAGGGGCTTTGACGGCTTGTGGGTTTCGAGCTTCGCTATGGAGTTGAATGGATCTCCTGTAGGTTCCATTCCAACCTTGGAAAAAACGTACTCTTCCCCATAGTCCATTAGCACGAGTGCAAGGGTGATAACCTTTGAAATGCTTTGAAGTGTGAATTTCTTTAAATGATCCCCGGCATAACAGGAGTTATTATCCAATGTGTAAATGCTGATTGCCAGATCATGGGGATTTTGATCCTTAAGTGCGGGTATGTACTCTGCAACTTTTCCTTCAGATGCGAAGGGTCTCGCCTTTTCAACTAATCCTTCCAACCATTCCTGAGTGTTTACCATATATCCAACAGCTCCTTTTGTCCTACTTATCATTTCCCTATTTTCATTCATTGAAAACGCTGAAAATGCTTTCATCAGAATGTGACAAACCTTCTCTTAACATATATACTGATACTATCAGCGAGAGGAGGAGTCAGAAGTGGAAAGTATCATACCGATAAAAGGGAAAGTGAAATTTCCAATTACATTGGATGCGGGAGTTTGGATATTTGATGATCGTAAAGTGGATTTAACTACATATTTTGACGATACAACAGAAAAAGCAGATGAGTTGGAAGAATATACAAAGGCCGTTTCAAAGCACTGGTCCAGGGAGATTCAAGAAGGTGCAACCTATCCGCCAACTTTGAAAACAGAGAAGAGATATGAGAAAGAAAAGATTCTTAACGGGACATTCGCCATCCCTTTTGCACCTTTTTTAAAAAATGCAGAACCACTTCCTGAAGGGGTGTCCATCGTGATTGAAACCGAAACCGGGGATCACTGTCTGGATTTAAACCAGGCTGATCAACTGTTGATCGGATTTTCTAAAGAAGGCAAGCCACTCAGGGAAGACGGACCCGTTCACGTTTATTTTATGGATGGTTCGAACAGGGACAAGCCGATTACCGATGTCAAGGCATTTCGAGTGGAATAATCATAACGCACGAAAAAACCGGTTCAGTAACATCTGAACCGGTTTTTTCATACATTATAATTGTGTGATTTTAGATGCTTACAATATATCCGCAGCAAGCTGTGCTAATCCCGATCTTTCACCCTTCATAAGCTTCACATGCCCGGCTAATTTTTGATCTTTGAATTTCTCGACTACATATGTCAGCCCATTATTATATTCATCAAGATATGGGTGATCGATTTGAGCCGGATCTCCCATCAAGACAATTTTACTCCGCTCCCCAACACGTGTCAGAATTGTTTTTACCTCATGCTTCGTCAGGTTCTGAGCTTCATCTATGATGATATATTGATCAGGAATGCTTCTTCCTCGTATATACGTCAATGCTTCCACCTCGATGGATCCCATCCCGGCAAGGATATCATCCAGTTCACCCGGCTTTTTTGTATTGAACAGGTATTCGAGGTTGTCATAAATTGGCTGCATCCAAGGTCTCAGCTTTTCTTGCTTTTCACCTGGAAGATAGCCAATATCTTTGCCAACCGGAACAATTGGGCGGGCAACGAGTAATTTATTGAATTTATTAAAGTCTTCCGTCTGTAAAAGTCCGGCAGCCAGTGCTAAGAGCGTTTTACCGGTCCCGGCTTTCCCTATCATGGTCACTAAGGAAATATCATCCCGCAATAGTAACTCCGTTGCCATCGTTTGCTGTACATTCCTCGCTTTAATTCCCCACATATGTTCTTGGTCATAGACCAGTTTCTTCACCTTGAGACCGGTTGAATCCACCATTCCCAGCGCAGATGCAGAACTTCCCAGTGCATCTTTCATAATGAGGAATTGATGGGAATAAAATCGTTGTTTCGTTATATCCGTAAGGGTCAGTTCCCCTTTATCATAAAATGTATTGAGAAATTCTCTCTCCGTATATAATTCGATAAATCCGGTATAAATATCATTCACTTCGATGACCCTGTCACTCAGGAAGTCCTCAGCTTGCAAACCCAAAGCATCTGCCTTGACCCTGACCAGGGTATCTTTACTGACAAGGATAACCGATTTCCCATCCTTTTTAGCTTCTTCCTCGAGTGAAAGATTTTTAGCTACGGCGATGATCCGATTATCGTTTGTTTTCTCGACAAATATATCTTGAAGCTGCTGAAAGGAGCGGTGATTTAGTTCAATCCGTAAAGAACCACCTGTATAAAGTGGAATTTTTTCATGGAGCTTTCCTTCTTGCCGTAAATTATCTATCAGTTTCGATACATGTCTTGCGTTTCTTCCGATTTCATCCATATAACGCTTTTTGGAGTCCACTTCTTCTAAAACGACTGCAGGTATAACCACCTCATTATCCTGGAAAGAAAAGATGGCTTGTGGATCTTGTAATAAGACATTGGTATCTAATACATAAATTTTATTCAAATCGATGCCTCCTGCTCCTGATTTCTTATTACTATTGTATGTAGCCTATGATGTTCCGGTTATTCCCAGCTACTCAAATAGGACGGCCCGTTTCTTAAAATATATGAATAAACGTATAAAGATAGAAGAAAATTACACAATAAGAAAAGATATTGATTCTAAATCGGGAGGTATTCACATGTTTAAGCTCATCTCTCTCTTTATGGTTACCATCATCCTTGGAGCTTGCGCCACCAAAAATGAGGTCGGGTATAACAATGATGCAAACAGAAAAAATAATAAGCCAATCACTGTCCAGGATAGTAATATTCAACAGGTCCAACGCAAGACAGGACAACAAATTTCAAAGCATCTGGTCGACCTGACCACAAGTGTACCGGATGTAAAAGATGCAACGGCTGTAGTCATTGGTAAATACGCATTTGTCGGAATCGATATCGATTCCGATATCGAGCGTTCCCAAGTCGGTTCTATAAAATATTCTGTTGCAGAAGCACTTCAAAATGACCCATACGGTGCAGAGGCAATGGTCATTGCTGATCCGGACCTGTATGCCCGATTGAAGGAAATCAGTAAAGACATCCAAAGAGGCGAACCGGTTCAGGGCATCATGAATGAATTGTCTGACATATCGGGTAGATTGATGCCTGAAATCCCTAAGTCTTTAAAACAGACCAATCCCGAAAATGCCCCGAACGAACCTAAGAAAAAAATGAATAACGCAAAAGAAAAACAGCTTAGAAAAAAACAAGAAGATCAAACGTACGATAAAATCGATTGATTGTATAGCCTTATTCAAAATGAGAAAAAACCATGAAAAAGCTTAGGATGCTAAGCTTTTTTCATGGCTTCTATTACTTGACGGTCCAAGCGGTCTGCAGCCGTTTTGTCATAAGTCTTCTCATAAACGGGCTCTGTGGAAATTTTCGATCCATAGAACATGACATCTCTTACTTCATTAATGGAAAGTTGAATAAGGGTCAGCTTCAAAGGTACTCCAGAAAGCTTCTCATGGTATTCTGAAGCCTTCCCGCAAATCGAATACGTTGATTCATTTGCAATTAAGTTCACCACAACCAGCGGATTCCCCTTAATATTCTCGACGATTCTTGAGCGTTGATCCACGGCAAACATTAGCGTATGTTCGTCTTTGGCAAAGATCCACGATATTGCACTGACATTGGGACCATGCGTTTCATGATCCACGGTAGCAAGTGTAACGAATCGCTCTGATTGCAGTTCCTCAAACAATGCAGGAATTAAGCTGGATTCTACTTGATTAGCCATACAATCCCCCCTGGTGACGTTTTGTCTCTACTTCTTTATTCAAATGTTATTATCTTGATTCTACTATACCAAACTCCATTGATAAAGATAATAGAATGTTAAATAAAGCGTTCCACCTCACTACATGATATACTAATATGACCAGAGTTATGATTAGAACAAGTAGAGGTGTGCGAAATGAGAGTAAAATGTGCTTTATGCGAAGTAATTGAAAATATTGATGATTATTCCCTTCAGGCGAAAAAGCTGCGTAACAGACCCATCCACACGTATATGTGTGAAAAATGTCATGATCGCATTAAAGAGAAGACAGAAGAACGTGTGTCGACGGGGAATTTCCGTTTTTATCGTTCTCCCCAAGTCGAAGATGACTTTTAAACAAATAGGTTTGGCCATTGGAATTATCTCAGGCACAATATTAGGTATATTCCTCAAGTGGATACAGGGAGTGACCGGCATCAAAGTATATGTATTGTTATTGAATGTTGACTTCATCCCGCTGTTCGCATCCACATTGCCTGAATGGCTGGAGTTCTCTTTCCATTTACTTATTTCATGCGTGATCGGTTTGTTATTTGTGTATCTGATTGAAAAGCTGAATGTATCTGAGAGGGGAGCATGGCTTCTCTCCCTGCTGCTGACTTTCCCCACTGTCTTTCTATTCTTCCCCCTTTCTTATCTGGCTGTACAGGATGTACCCGGCTTCTTCGATGGTACGGCCCTCACCTTTTGGGCAATTGGACATCTTCTATATGGACTAAGCCTTCCGCCACTATATCATTTTTTTGCGAAGGCAAATCCAAAATAAAAAAAAGCTGTAGTCCTTTGAATATGGACTACAGCTTTTTCGTGCTTAAAACGTGCCTTTTTTCTTTTCATTCGTCAGGCGGATCTTATAAATTACCAAGATTAAAGCCGCAACGACCAACCCTTCAGCAACCGGAAGAAAGATGCCGAGAAACGTCAGCACTGTACAACCGAGGATGAGAAAGGTATAAATCAGAATCGATTTCATGACTGGCAGCTTTTTCGCAAAACCGAGCTTATAAACTAAGATCGAGAGCCCAACTATGGTTATATAAAGCAACCACATACCCATTTCCGCGTTCTGGTCAACCCGGTAAAGGGATGCGAAAAAGGACAAACGTTCTGTTACATCCATTTCCTACTCCCCCTTCACTTAGTTTATTGAGTAACCTTATTTTTCTTTTCTGCTCTTTCACGTTCATTCTTATCAAGAATTTTTTTACGAAGACGGATCGATTCAGGTGTTACTTCACAATATTCATCGTCATTTAAATATTCCAATGACTCTTCCAATGTCATGATTCTTGCCTTTTTGATCGTAACAGTTTGATCCTTATTGGCAGAACGTACGTTAGTCGCCTGTTTCAGCTTCGTGATATTAACAGTAATATCATTTTCTCTTGTATGTTCTCCAACGATCATTCCACCATAAATTTCTGTGCCGGATTCAACGAAGATGATACCGCGGTCTTCCACCTGCATGATACCGTATTGGGACGCTTTACCAGTCTCCATGGAAACAAGCACACCTTGACGACGTCCGCCTACGCGGCCTTTCTGCAGTGGTTGATAGCCTTCGAATGTGTGGTTGATGATACCATATCCACGAGTAAGAGTCATAAACTCCGTAGAATAACCGATTAGTCCACGCGCAGGTACCATAAACATTAAACGGACCTGTCCGTTACCGTTATTTACCATGTCAAGCATTTCGCCTTTACGTTGACCAAGTGATTCGATTACGCCTCCCATATACTCTTCAGGGATATCAATTTGAACACGTTCTACAGGCTCACTTTTCACACCATCGACTTCTTTGATGATAACCTGCGGCTTCGATACTTGTAACTCGTATCCTTCACGACGCATGTTTTCGATCAGGATGGAAAGATGAAGCTCTCCACGGCCGGAAACTGTCCATGCATCAGGTGAATCCGTTGGTTCAACACGCAAACTTACATCGGTTTGCAGCTGAGCCATTAAACGCTCTTCAATCTTTCTTGACGTAACAAATTTACCTTCTCTACCGGCAAATGGACTGTTGTTCACAAGGAAAGTCATCTGTAGTGTAGGCTCGTCAATGCGAAGAACCGGAAGTTGATCCTGATGTTCAACCGGACAAACCGTTTCACCGACGTTGATATCTTCCATTCCGGAAACAGCGATTAAATCACCCGCTTTTGCTTCCTGAATTTCTTCACGCTTTAATCCGAAGAAACCAAAGATCTTTGTTACACGGAATTGTTTAACAGAGCCGTCAAGCTTCATAAGCGCTACCTGTTGACCAACTTTCATCGTTCCTCTGAACACACGACCGATTCCGATACGCCCTACGTAATCATTGTAATCAAGCAGTGCAACTTGGAATTGAAGGGGATCTTCAGAGTTGTCGACAGGTGCAGGAATGTTCTCAATGATGGAATCATATAAACACTGCATGTTTTCATCCTGTTTCTCAGGATCCGGATCTGTACTTGCTGTACCATTGATTGCAGAAGCATAAACAACCGGGAATTCAAGCTGCTCATCATTTGCATCCAGCTCAATGAATAACTCCAGTACTTCATCGATTACTTCTTCAGGACGAGCTGAAGGTTTGTCGATTTTGTTTACAACCACGATGGGTGTAAGGTTTTGTTCAAGTGCTTTCTTAAGAACGAAACGAGTCTGTGGCATACAACCTTCATACGCATCCACTACAAGTAAAACACCATCTACCATTTTCATGATACGTTCTACTTCCCCACCGAAGTCAGCATGCCCCGGGGTATCAAGGATATTGATTCGGGAATCTTTATATTGAATCGCCGTATTTTTCGCAAGGATTGTAATACCGCGTTCTCTTTCTAAATCATTTGAATCCATCGCACGTTCCGAAACAGTTTCGTTTTCGCGGAAGATTCCAGATTGCTTTAAAAGCTCATCAACTAATGTCGTTTTCCCATGGTCAACGTGAGCAATAATAGCAATATTTCTAAGGTCATTTCTTAATTTCATATTTCCACTCCTGAATATTGGATTTCTTTATAGTGTAAAGATAATATTTTTCAGTTCAACTAGACCATTATATCACAGCATTGACAAAAGCCCTAATAATTATTTCATATCCACCCTTCATTCTTGCTGAAAGTTTCCTTATTGACTCGAATCTTCTGCTTTTTTGTCTCCGAAACCCATTGCGATTTATTGAATTGATAGGTAAAATTTAATAAGAGCAGCACACGAAGCTGCCGTTACAATCTGTTACGTAAAGAATCATCGTTTATCAATATTGGGGGTTACAAGATGGCAAACATTAAATGGATCTTTGTCCTTTTTTCGATATTAGCGGCCGTATCACTGATGGGCATTGCCATTTCAATCAGTTTACAAAGTATATTGCTTGCAGCTGTAAGTATCATCTGTTTATTCATTGTGATGGGGTTCGGTTTTAAAACAAAGAAAAAATACAGAGAAGAAGGAAGATTGTAGTACGCAAAAAAGGAGCGGGGGCCATTCATCGGCCCCGCTCCTTTTTCATTTACTTATTTCTATGAAGATAGTCAGTCAGAATGGTTTCATGCAGGCCAGGCTTCCCGACAAAGACAGAGCTTTTGTTTAATGGATTCAAGGGGTTTCCATCAAGGTCCGTCACCACTCCACCAAGCTCTTCGATCATAATCTTTCCGGCAGCGAAATCCCACGGGGCCAGTCGCATTGTCAGATATGCGTCAAGCCTCCCTGAAGCCACGTAAGCAAGCTCCATGGCAGCTGAACCATAAGACCTCGTCCCTCTTACATCTTGGACGAGTGGAGCCAGAATGGAAGAATCAATACGCTTGTTATTTGTTACCCATAGTGCATTCAATGCGACAATTGCATCTTCGACAGGAACGGGGTCAAGCTTCGGAAGCTTCACATCATTCATATAGACACCCCTGCCTTTACTCGCAAAGTAAAGCTCGTCATGCACTACGTCATATATGTATCCTAACTTCCCCTCATCTCCATCATAAATCCCGATAGAAATGGCAAAGTTTCTCTGCTGATGGACAAAATTCATCGTGCCATCGATTGGGTCGATGATCCATGTTATTCCAGATAACTCTTTAAAATCATCCCCATATCCTTCTTCACCCAAGATTTGATGGTCGGGATAATTGGTTCGTATGTTTTCAGTAAAGTATCGCTCAGTCGCTTCGTCCATATCGGTGACCAAGTCATTTCGGTTCGATTTCGTTTTAATGTTCAGTTCGGTTTTAAATGACTGACGAATCCTCTCACCGGCTTCATGTATCCATGTTCTAACATTTTGATCTAGTTCAGTCCAATTTGTCATGTATTATTAGCCTCCAATGTGCTTAGCGAAAAGTGTAGTCATTACTAATATGGTCTTATCAGATAATCTTAACTCCTAGATCCATTTCATTCAAGAAAATAGGCTTCATCAAGCAAGGTCATTTCCCCATAAAAAAGCGAACTCTCCAACCACTATGAGCTCGCGTTCAAAAGTTGATTTTGTTATCAGCATACATTAAACCATTGAATGTCTATGGCTTTATAAAGCCTTCATTTTCATTAGTTCTTCTCTGATACTCATAAGTTTCTGCTTGGACTTGGTCTGGGTTTCTGTATTCTTCGTTTGAATTGCTTCGAACAATACGGCTAATTCATAATCCATTTCAAGTCTCAATACATTCATTCTTTGCTGTTGGACATCACGTTTTTTAGAAGTGTTCATTACTTGTTTCATGGCCATACACCCCTTCCGAGTTTTCGATTTATCTGATTGTTCTGATAATATTTACTACATGTTATGAAATACCAACGCATCTTGTAACTAAAATGTGCAGACACCTATAGATAATTCATTTGGCTACAAGCTTGTACCTCTTTATGGTAAGATATTGGTGGAAATAAGGAGGTTACAACATGACATTTAACGGTTTCACCAAAGATGATTTCAATGTTTTTAAGATTGATGGTCTCGATGACCGGATGACGGCCATCGCAGAACGGGTCAGGCCAAAACTGGACTATCTGGGTGAACATTTCACCCCGACCTTAAGTGCCCTGACCGGTGATGAGATGTTTTACCATGTGGCGAAACATGCAAGGCGCTCAGTGAATCCCCCAGATGACACCTGGGTTGCTTTTGCAAACAACAAACGCGGTTACAAAAAACATCCTCATTTCCAGATTGGATTATGGGAAACCCATGTGTTTATTTGGTTTGCAATGATCTATGAAGCTCCAAATAAAGTTGAATTCGGCAAATTAGTCGAAGAAAATGCAGATAAGATAAGGTCATTGATTCCCGGTCATTTTGTTTGGTCCGGAGATCATACTAAACCGGATGCTGCACCATTCTCCTCTCTGTCACAAGATGAATTCATTGCTTTAACTAAAAGAGTTCAAAATGTAAAAAAAGCAGAACTTCTATGCGGACTTCATCTGGATCGTGACACTGTCATTAAGATGAATGGGGATGAATTAATCCAGGAAGTTGAAAGTGCCTTTGAAACACTTTTACCCCTTTATAAAATGAACTAAACCATATAACTGTAGGGAATAATGCAGAAAGAACGACTGCCGGAAGCGGCAGTCGTTCTGTTAATTCATCGATATTTTTGCAGCATCCTGCTGTTCTTTCATTTTTTCCACTACACGATAGGAAGAATAACCGCTGGATTCTTCAAATTCATTGCAGATCCTTTTCTCTTCTGCTTTACCAGGGACAATTTCTTTAAATCGCTTATATCGATTCATCAGGTCCTCTCTTGAAACACCTTTTTCATATGCCTTTTCAACTGCTTCAAAAAAGGCTATGACGTCGATGACTTCTTCCGTTGACCAGTCTATATCGAATGGGTATTGATATTCCATTTTGCAACACTACTCCTTTGATGATGTATTATTTCCACTTTCTCCGAATGGTTTCACCTTGTGAAACCATTCGCTCGATGAGATCTTTAACCGAAGGGATGTCCTCGATCAACCCCATCACCTGCCCTGCCCATGCAAAGCCTCCGTCTACTTCACCATCGTAGATATATCGTTTATTCGCCTCGCCGCTTATGTATGATTTTAATCCTTCATATCCCGGATTTGATGTTTCGGCAGTCAGGATTTGGTTTGTCCAAGAATTTGATATCGCTCTTGCCGGGGCTCCTAAAGATCGTTTGATGACTACTGTACCACTCTCATCCCCCTCAATCAAGGCACGCTTATATACGTCTGAGGCGTGGACGCACTCTTTTGTCGCTATGAATCTCGTCCCCATCTCGACTCCCTCTGCGCCGAAGCTGAGGGCTGCCATTAAACCACGTCCGTCCCCAATTCCTCCTGAAGCGATGACAGGGATGGAAACTGCGTCCACGACACGAGGAATCAGGACGAATGTCCCGATGTCATCCTTTCCCAGGTGACCTCCGCCTTCTTGTCCGACGACCATGACGGCATCCGCACCAAGCTCTTCAGCCTTCAGAGCTTGCCTTTTTGATGCGACCAATACAAGCTTCACCATATCCTCCCCTTCAATTTGTTGGAACAAGGGAGTCGGGTTACCCCCTGTAACGGAGATGACCGGCACTTTTTCTTCAATGGCTATATCAACAAAATCGCTGAATGGGCGTCCATGTTGCCCGATGGCAAAATTCACTCCAAACGGTTGATCTGTTAATGACCTTACCTTTTTGATTTCCTGACGAAGCTGTTCAGGGTTGTCGAGTGACATGGCAGTGATTTGGCCAAGGCCCCCTGCATTCGAAACCGCCGCAGCCAGTTCTGCATATGCCAGGTGGGCGAGCCCACCTTGTATGATTGGATATTGAATGTTCAATAATTCTGTTACGCGTGTTTTCCAATTCATTTGAATCCCTCCATACATTCATTTATTCTCGATGGATGGTGAGAAATCCTTTTCTTTAGTGTGTTGTATATTAATAAGAAATAGGGTGAGTCTTAGATGAGAAGGCTTAGGTATTTTATTGATAGGCTGTGTAGATTTTTGGCTCATTCGGGTGAAACGGATGTTTCACCCGAATGAGCCAAAACTGAAAGGTCGTCCTGTGTGAGAGTGACCGCCAGACCAAGCTCGCTTGATCTGGCGGTCACTCTCACACAGGACGGAAATGAGCCAAAAATCAGGAGTATGACTTCTTTTGTTTGTGCTATGAAAAAAAATCCATCTTCATGGGCGTATGTCACTATGCAAAGATTTTCTTAAGTGCTATAATTCTTTTGTTTGTTGAAAATATCGTAAGAATGTATGAAATTATGGTTTGAATCCTTTATAATGATATCTTTAGCATGCATATTGGTTAATGAAGAATATAAAGAGGTGTTGAATGAATTGTCTCAAAATGAAACGCCGTTGTTTACCGGCTTAATTGAACATAGTAAAAAAAATCCCGTCCAGTTTCATATTCCCGGTCATAAGAAAGGTGCAGGTATGGATCCTGCCTTTAAGGAATTTATAGGAGATAATGCGCTTTCCATTGATTTGATTAATATCGGTCCTTTAGATGATTTGCATCAACCTAAAGGAATGATCAAGGAAGCACAGGATTTGGCTGCCGAGGCATTCGGTGCCGATCATACTTTCTTCTCTGTTCAAGGAACGAGCGGGGCGATCATGACGATGGTCATGAGTGTGTGCGGACCTGGGGACAAGATCATTGTTCCAAGAAACGTGCATAAATCCGTTATGTCTGCGATTGTTTTCTCAGGGGCCACCCCTGTCTTTATCCATCCAGATATTGATGAGGATCTTGGAATCTCTCACGGTATCACGACAGACGCAGTTGCCAAGGCTTTGGAACAAAACCCTGATGCTAAAGGTGTACTGGTCATCAATCCGACCTACTTCGGGATTTCGGCAGACTTGAAGAAAATCGTGGAAATTGCCCACTCTTATCATGTTCCGGTACTGGTCGATGAAGCTCATGGTGTTCATATCCACTTCCATGATGAACTTCCCCTGTCAGCCATGCAGGCAGGTGCTGACTTAGCAGCTACGAGTGTTCATAAGCTAGGGGGATCCATGACTCAAAGCTCAGTACTCAATATGAAAGAAGGACTTGTCTCTGCTAAGCGTGTACAGACTATTTTAAGCATGCTTACGACGACTTCCACGTCCTACTTACTTCTTGCATCCCTTGATGTTGCAAGAAAACGGCTTGCTACTGAAGGGCGGGAGCTCATCTCCAAAACGATCGAACTCTCACAGAATATGAGGAAACAAATCAACGAGATTGACGGTTTATACTGTGTAGGGGAAGAAATTCTTGGAACAAAAGCCACCTATGCCTATGATCCGACAAAGCTGATTGTATCCGTGAAGGATCTTGGAATCAGCGGTTTCGATGCGGAAAAGTGGTTAAGAGAGGCTCATAATATCGAGGTCGAAATGTCTGACCTTTATAATATCCTTTGCATCATCACACCTGGTGACACAGAATATGAAGGAACTCAATTGGTTAACGCTTTAAAAGAACTGGTTACCAGCCTGAAGAACCAAGGAGAGATGGCCCCCGTTAAAGTCATGCTGCCTGATATTCCTGTTCTTTCCATTACACCGAGGGATGCTTTTTATGCTGATACCGAAGTCATTCCGATTGAAGAATCCGTTGGAAGGACGATCGCAGAATTCATCATGGTCTATCCTCCCGGAATCCCCATTTTTATTCCAGGGGAAATCATCACTCAGGAAAACATCACTTATATCAAAACAAATATAGAAGCAGGTCTCCCTGTACAAGGGCCTGAAGACTATGATTTACGACATTTAAGAGTCATCAAAGAGCATCGTGCCATTCGATGAACAAAAAAAGGATGAAGAAGGTCTCACCTTCTTCATCCTTTTTATTTATAAGAACCCCTTAAGACGCTACTTTCACCCGCTCCCCAAAGCAGGCATTAATCGTCTAATTCTTTGTCGTCGTTGCAGTCACAGCAATTAGAGAATAAAACAGAAACCTTCTCATCTTCATAATGCTCAATAGTACCCAGGCATGATTGACATACAATTGTTCCCATCTTTTTTCCTCTCCTTTAAGTGGTTTTGTAAACGCTTTATCTTATCTGTCTCTATAATAATATAACACATTTAAAATATCAAGCCTAAATTGTATGACATATTTAACTTTTTATCCTCTAAATCAATCATACTTTTAATTATAAGAGTGTATGTAAGGGTATTCACGAATATGTAGAGTTCAAATAAAAAGATGCATAAATGAAGTGACTCATTTATGCATCTTTCATCATTATTCTATTGTTTTAATGCGGTGGGGATCCAGTGTTTCATACCCCTTTGCACGAAGGCCTTTCACAATGTCCGTCAACGCTTCACTCGTCCATGTACGATCATGCATGAGCAGATTCGCTCCGTCAATCAAATATGGACTGTTTACCATGATATCCGTAATCGCTGCTTTATTTTGATATTGCTTTTCCCAATCATATCCGTAAGTCCAATTCATCAAGGACATCTTTTCTTCGGCTGCAAACTCGCGGCTGTAATCGGTATTTTGGCCGAAAGGTGCCCTGAAAAATTGCGGTCTCTCTCCCGTGACGGATTCCACAAGGTCGCTGACAGAGAGGATTTCCTCTCTTTGCTCTTCCGGTGAAAGATTTCTTAAACTGCTGTGACTATATGTATGATTCCCAATCATAAACCCAAGATCATGAATCTTTTTTAACGTTTCTTTTTCCTCAGGCGTATCAAGAAAATGACCATTTACAAAGAAAATGGCTGGTGCTTTCAATTCTTTCAGGTCTTTAGCCATTTGCAGTGCATGTTGATCGGGTGCATCATCGATCGTCAGGAGTACCACTTTAGGATTGGCGTCACCAATTGGTTCAATGCTCCAATTAGCCTCATTTATCTTATAATCCTTGGTCTGTACCACTTCTTTTGAAGGATCTTCTTTTTCTTTTGTTTCACTTTCTGACACTTCCGTTTCAGGGCCTTCACTCTGCTTCTGATCCACTTCTTTCACTTCAGTCTGGTCGGATTTTTCGGCTTCGAGGCTGGTCCCCGTTTGTTCACTTCCGCAAGCAGTCAGGAGCAGGATGGTTAACCCGGATGCTAAAATCTTTTTCATGTCTCTCACCTTTCCGTATTCACTTTGAATATTTTAACATATTCCAAAGAGAAACTGGGAAAGAATTAAAATATTTCCATTATATTTTCAAACGCCATCTTAAAAACAAAAAAGCATGTCAGACTAAATGAAGTGATAAATAACGTAAGCTTTCTTGATTGAACAATCTTCCTTGCAGCCATAAAGGCAAGGTAAAAAAACAGGACGAACATAATCCATTTATATTCTACATGATCTTTTTCAGAAATCCATTCAGCTATTGAAAACACGCTCCATAAAATCATTTGGACCAAAAAAGCGATGTACGATTTCATGATAAAACATCCTTTAATCGATTTATTTACATTTACCCGTCCCAATTCAATAAAAACTCTTCGATGGCTCTTATATATTTTTCACAATCAAGATCATTGTATTAACATAGTATATTCTTTTAATATGATTTTCATTATGTATGACTTTTCAATTTTGTAACATTTTTATGACTTGGCGCTTTTTCATTTTTCCCTATGATAAAATGTGACATAAGATACGTTAAAGAGTAATTCGTTTACAAATTCACAATCCATATTCATAGCATCGTTTAAGAAAAGAGGATGATGTATGAAACATATATTAGCTTTTGCAATACTCACTTCCACTATGCTGATTTTGACTTCGTGTGATGACATCTCATCCAATAAAGTGGTTTTGGCACAAGATCAATTTATAGAAAAACAGGTGATTTTTTTCACGGATGAAAGTAATGTTTCGAGGGAAATACCATACTACGATGCCATCATTGAGCTTAAAAAACAATACCCCGATCACTTTAAGCGGCTAAAAGTTGTCAGTTTAAACACGAAAACAACTAATGATTTTGCTGATACTCCACCCTCCTCTCCAGCCATCGTTGTGGTAGAGAACAATCAGATCATATGTAAAGTGGAAGGGCATAATTCTAAAGAAAATATAATAAAGCCTGTTTCCAGAGCCATTCAAACCTGGGAACATTAACACATGAGATCATTTTTAGGGGACGAAGCCTTATACGCTTCGTCCCCTTTTTCTTTTCATTAAAAAAAGGATGATCCCTCCACAGGGATCATCCTTCGTCCATGACTATTATTTGATAATGTGAATCGGACTTCCCATAGCAACTTCTGCTGCTTCCATGGAAATCTCACCTAAAGTCGGGTGAGCATGAATCGTCATGGCAACATCTTCAGCTGTCATTCCGGATTCAATTGCAAGTCCTAATTCAGCGATCATGTCAGATGCACCAGAACCAACAATTTGTGCCCCGATAATTAAACCGTCTTCTTTACGGGTGACAAGCTTCATAAAGCCATCACTTGCATTAAGAGCCAACGCACGTCCATTTG
Organism: Rossellomorea vietnamensis; assembly: GCF_001305855.1. GTDB lineage: Bacteria > Bacillota > Bacilli > Bacillales > Bacillaceae_B > Rossellomorea > Rossellomorea vietnamensis_A. Next base: position 241,504 of record NZ_LIXZ01000001.1, read on the forward strand.
CTGCAAATGGGAATTTAGCAGCAGTTACTTCAATGCCTTCTTCTTTCGCTTCCGCTTCAGAATAACCCACTGTTGCTAATTCAGGGTCTGTGAAGCACACAGCCGGGATTCCTAGGTAGTCAATCTCTGCCGATTCACCTGAGATGACCTCGGCAGCAATTTTACCTTCGTAAGAAGCTTTATGAGCAAGTGGCGGTCCATCAACGATATCACCGATCGCGAAGATATTCGGGATGTTCGTGCGGCACTGTTTATCAATTTTGATAACTCCGCGGTCTGTCATTTCGATTCCAACTTCTTCAAGACCGATTTCGTCGGTATTTGGACGACGGCCAACCGTTACTAGAACGTAATCAGCTTCAACCGATTTCTCTTCGCCCTTCACATCGTATTTCACAACGACTCCGTTGTCACTTTCTTCAACGCCTTTAGCCATAGCTTTCGTTACAACTTCAACGCCTTTTTTCTTAAGTTCTTTTTTCACGACAGATGTCATTTGCTTTTCGAATCCGCTAAGGATATCGTCGGCACCTTCCAAAATCGTTACTTCTGATCCAAGATTGGCATATGCAGTACCAAGCTCGGTTCCGATATAACCTCCACCGATTACAACAAGCTTGCTTGGAATTTCTTCTAAAGCAAGTGCGCCTGTAGAATCAAGCACGCGTTTAGAGAATTTGAAGCTTGGGATTTCAATTGGACGTGAACCAGTTGCAAGAATCAAATTGTTGAACTTGTATGTTTGAGCAGAGTTCTCGTCCATGACACGAAGTGTATTGGCATCTACCAGGTAAGCTTCACCGCGAACGATTTCAGCTTTATTCCCTTTAAGAAGTCCTTCAACACCGCCGGTTAATTTCTTTACAACTCCAGCTTTCCACTCTTGAACTTTATCGAAATTCACTTTTACATTTTCAGCAACGATACCCATGTCATCAGAGTGTTGTGCCTGATGGAAACGGTGTCCCGCTGTAATTAGAGCTTTAGATGGGATACAACCAACGTTTAAGCATACGCCACCCATGTTTTCTTTTTCGATGATTGTCACTTTTTGCCCGAGTTGAGCTGCACGGATTGCAGCTACATATCCTCCGGGACCTGAACCGACTACGATTGTATCTGTTTCGATTGGGAAATCTCCTACTACCATTGTATTACGCCTCCATTAATAATAATTCTGGATCGTTCAACAAACGCTTGATGTGGTTAAGTGCATGTTGAGCAGTAGCTCCGTCGATCATGCGGTGATCGAAGCTCAATGATAATGCTAACACAGGTGCCGCTACAATTTCACCATTTTTAACCACAGGTTTTTCTGCAATGCGGCCAACACCAAGGATAGCAACCTCTGGGTGGTTGATGACCGGAGTGAACCATTGTCCACCGGCAGAACCAATATTCGTGATTGTACAAGATGCACCTTTCATTTCGTCGCCTGAAAGTTTACCGTCACGGGCTTTACCTGCAAGTTCATTGATTTCATTTGAAATCGAGAACATTGATTTGCGATCTGCATTTTTTACAACCGGTACTAATAGACCTTTGTCAGTATCCGCAGCGATACCGATATTGTAATAATGTTTTTGAACGATTTCGCTCGTTGCATCGTCAATTGAAGTATTCAGAACCGGGTATTCACGTAATGCACTTGTCAAAGCTTTTACGATGTATGGTAAGAATGTTAATTTAACACCTTTTTCAGCTGCAACTTCTTTGAATTTCTTGCGGTGTGCCCAAAGTTTCGTTACATCGATTTCGTCCATTAACGTTACGTGAGGAGCAGTATGTTTAGAGTTCACCATTGCTTTCGCAATTGCTTTACGCATTCCACTCATTTTCTCACGGGTTTCTGGATATTCGCCTTCAGGAGCTTTAGGTGCTGCCGCTTTAGAATCTGCTGCCGGCGCTTTTTCTTCTGCTTTTGCTTCTTCGTTCGTTTCAGCAGGCTTAGAATCTCCACTTAAGAAAGCATCGATGTCTTCTTTTACAACACGTCCGTTCTTACCAGAACCGGAAACTTGGCGAATTTCAACGCTGTTCTCTCTCGCGTATTTACGCACTGAAGGCATAGCGATAACCCGTTTATTAGGATCAACTTCTGCATCGGATTTCTCTTCAGCAGCTTCTGGAGAAGCTTCTTTCTTCACATCCTGGCCTTGTTCTGCAGTTGCTTGAACTTGACCTTCCGTCTTCTCTTCGGCTTTTTCTTCTTTCTTGTCTTCTTCTCCACCTTTGAATTGCAGGTCCTCATAACCTGGTGCATCAAACCTGATAAGAGTATCTCCTACAACGGCTACAGTTCCTTCGTCAACAAGAAGCTCTTCAACCGTTCCTGCTACCGGGGAAGGAATCTCAACAACAGCTTTATCGTTTTGCACTTCACATAGTACATCGTCTTCTTCCACTTTATCGCCAGGTTTTACAAACCACTTGACGATTTCACCTTCATGAATACCTTCACCAATGTCTGGTAATTTGAATTCGAATGACATGGACTCGACCTCCTGTATTGAATAATGAGTATATAGATGAATGTTAGGTTATATCTGTCTCTGATTCTTATATATCTATAATTGGAAAAGAGAAGGGTGGCGTGCCCTTCTGTTTTCATTTATTTATCAACGGAGGAGCCTTTTAGCTCCTTCCAATTAGAAATTAAGTACTTTTTTCGCCGTTTCGATAACGTCTTTGTGGTTTGGTAACCAGATAGGCTCTGCTTGAGAGAAAGAGAATACTGTATCCGGTGCCGTTACACGAAGAACTGGTGCTTCCAGGCTAAGGATCGCACGGTCATTGATTTCAGCCACAACGTTGGCTGCGATTCCTGCTTGCTTTTGAGCTTCTTGAACCACGATGGCACGGTTTGTTTTCTCAACAGATGCCATGATTGTGTCAATGTCCAGTGGACTTACAGTACGAAGATCGATTACTTCAACTGAATGACCTTCTTTTTCAAGTTCATCTGCAGCTTTCAGTGATTCGTGTACCATTGCTCCGTAAGAGATGATTGTAAGGTCTGTACCTTCACGTTTAACATCTGCTTTACCAAGTTCAATTGTGTATTCCTCTTCAGGAACCTCTTGACGGAATGAACGGTATAATTTCATATGCTCCAAGAAAATGACAGGGTCATTATCACGGATGGATGAAATCAATAGACCTTTCGCGTCATAAGGAGTCGATGGAATGACCACTTTAAGACCTGGTTGTTGAGCCATCAATCCTTCTAAGCTGTCCGCATGAAGTTCTGGAGTATGTACTCCACCACCGAATGGGGAACGGATTGTGATTGGTGATGTATACGTACCACCTGAACGGTAACGCATACGTGCCATTTGTCCGCTTACTGAATCCATTACTTCGTATACGAAACCGAAGAATTGGATTTCCGGTACTGGACGGTACCCTTCTAATGCTAAACCGATTGCTAAACCACCGATTCCTGATTCTGCTAGTGGAGTATCGAATACACGGTCTTCACCGAATTCTTTCTGAAGTCCTTCCGTTGCACGGAATACACCACCGTTAAGACCTACGTCTTCACCAAAAACTAAAACGTCTTCGTTGTTGCGTAGTTCTGTGCGCAGTGCATCAGTGATCGCTTGAATCATTGTCATTTGCGCCATGGCTTATTTCGACTCCTTTTCTTTGTAGATTTCTAATTGTTCTTTTAAGTTATAAGGAAGTTCTTCATACATGTTGTTGATGAAGTCAGTCACTTTTTGTTTAGGAGCTGAGTCTGCTTCCTTGATTGCTTTTTTAATATCTTCTTTTGCCTCTTCGATTACTTCGTTTTCTTTCTCTTCGCTCCATAGTCCTTTACCTTCAAGGAATTTACGGAAACGCACTAGTGGATCTTTCTTTTCCCAACCCGTATCCATTTCTGAAGTACGGTAACGAGTTGGATCATCACCAGCCATTGTATGTGGACCATAGCGATAGCAAAGTGTTTCGATCAGTGAAGGACCTTCACCATTCACTGCACGGTTACGTGCTTCTAATGTAGCAGAATAAACCGCTAACGGATCCATACCATCGACTAAGATTCCAGGGATACCTGCTGCAACCGCTTTTTGAGCAATTGTACGGCCTGCAGTTTGCTTATCACGAGGAGTAGAAATTGCGAATTGGTTGTTTTGTACAACGAAAATCGCAGGAGCTGCATAAGAACCTGCAAAGTTGATTCCTTCATAGAAATCACCTTGTGAAGATCCACCGTCTCCTGTATATGTGATGGCGACAGCTTTCTTGCCACGCTTCTTAAGTCCAAGTGCCACTCCGGCAGTTTGGATGTATTGAGCACCGATGATGATTTGTGGTGATAATACATTTACACCTTCAGGAGCCTGATTACCTTGGAAATGCCCGCGTGAGAATAAGAAGGCTTTAGCCAGTGGAAGACCGTGCCAGATGATTTGTGGAACATCACGGTATCCAGGAAGAATCCAATCTTCCTTCTCAAGCGCGAAGTGAGAAGCGATCTGAGATGCCTCCTGTCCAGCTGTTGGTGCATAGAAACCTAATCGTCCCTGACGGTTCAATGAGATTGAACGTTGATCTAGAATACGAGTGTAAACCATGCGACGCATTAATTCCTGAAGATCCTCATCAGAGATCTCCGGCATAGCATCTTCGTTTACTACTTCGCCTTCTTCGTTCAAAATTTGGAACATTTCAAACTTGTCTTCAATTTGCTCGAGCGTCTTAACTGCATCGAATTGTGCCTTCTTTGATTTAGAAGCCATCGAAGTCACCTATCCTTTCTTTATACATTTATTTTGGTTTTTTTACATACATAGTTTAGATTACCCAAATTCAGTATGACCTACCACAATACCTGCGGATAAACACACACTATAAGTAGTTTTCCACAAATACCAAGAAAGAAAACCCGAAATTACATTCGAGTTTATCTGTATCAGTCAGAAATCATTATCGACTGATACAATTCATGAATACCTATCCTAGTTTACAATATTAAAAATCAGTTAGTCAACGACAAAGTATTATTAATTCATGTTTCTTCTCAATCTTTTTGAAACGATCTACCATAAATTTTCAAAACTGTATTAATACCTATAAACACACTGTTATATATAAACATTCAGGTGTGACTCTTCTGTTATAGAGTAAGAAACCAACGGAAAGCAGCTTTCGAACCTAAAAAAAAGATGAAGGAGGGCTTTACACCCTCCTTCATCTTATATGTAACCGATTATTCAGACTCTTTGACATCAAGTTCTGCCTTTGAGTAAAATTCTTGTTTAAGTTTGTTGAATTCCTCTGTTTTTGTATTATAGTCCCCATTGAACTTTACTATTTTCTCGTATTGCTCATTAATGGAGGAAATTTGCTTCTCAAGCTCTTCCATCGTGAGGTCTTTCTTTTTGAACATATTATAAAGTTCTTTATCAAGAGAAAGCGCCTTTAAGTAAGAAGTAGTTAGCTTTTCATGGAGCTGATACCGTTCTTCCATCGTATCTTCCAGCTTTTTCGCATCTTTTTTAAGGTCATCACTTTCTATCTCATCAATATAGTCGTCTGCTTTGGCAAACTCCTTCTTTGCTTCACTCATGGAGTCACGTTCTTTTTCGATTTTCTCTTTTCTCTTATCGATGTTGTCCAGAGCTTCATCCGAAAGCTTTACAATCTGGTCAAATTCTTTCATTCCAAGATCCATGATTTTCGTATAGATTTCCTGTTCCTTTTCTTCCAACTCTTGAAGAGGCTTCTGAACTTTAACATATTGACTTTCTTTGGCTACGGTCTCTTCAAGAACCTTATACACATTCTCTTCAGGTGAAGAACCACCGACGCAACCCATTAATACAAAAATAGCGGCTCCTAAAATGAAAGCAAAACGAAATTTCGACACAACAAGATCCCCCTTAACTATTTACCACCTTCTACTATATCTATGTCTACATCTTTTGACAATAGGGATTTACAACTGTGGAAAAAAATGTCGATTGGACTATTCTCCCTATTAAAATCATTATGACTATTTGCCACCGGGTATTCCTGTAAATACCGAATCTCATTCATTAACTTTTTCAAAGGAAAATGATAAACTATTACCATACATAATAGATTATCTTAATACGTAAAGTAGAGAAGGGATCAATTTGGATGGCCCTGTCTTTTTTGTGTTCTGAATGAACTTGGCCTGCTGTCTCTATCTCTATGTATCCTAGGAGGAAAAACAATGATTACGATGAATGACATCATCCGTGAGGGTCACCCCACATTAACCATGGTAGCTAAGGAAGTGCCCATCCCGCCATCCGAAGAAGACCAGGAAACCCTGAGAAGCTTATTAGAATATGTAATTAACAGCCAAGATCCTGAAACGGCTGCCAAATATGGATTGAGACCCGGCATCGGCCTGGCAGCACCTCAAATCAATGTTTCAAAACGGATGCTCGCTGTAAACGTTACAGACAATCAAGGGAAATTATACAGCTATGCTTTATTCAATCCGAAAATCATCAGCCATTCCATAGAGAAAGCTTATTTAACTTCCGGGGAAGGTTGTTTATCCGTCGATCGGAATGTACCGGGTTTCGTACCCCGATATGCAAGAGTGACTGTAAGAGGCTGGGATGTGGACGGCAATGAAGTAAAGCTTCGTCTTAAAGGTCTGCCGGCCATCGTCTTTCAACATGAAATCGACCACCTGAATGGTATCATGTTCTATGATCATATCAATCCTTCTAATCCATTTGAGCCTATCCCTGATGCCATTGCCATTGAACGATAAACCCAAAAAAGACTCCCACAGATATCAAGTGGGAGGCTTTTTTTGAATGTCCTAGATCAATTCAAGTTCCTTTAATCCGTGGTAGATTCCATCATCATCCACGTGCTTTGTAATCAAATTTGCGTGTTTTTGGACTTCTTGTACGGCATTACCCATTGCAACACCGGTGCCGACGGATTGGATCATCTCAATATCATTCAAGCCGTCCCCGAATGCATAGACATCTTCCATATTGAATCCGAGCTTCGCGATCATCTTTTTGATCCCCTCTGCTTTTGAACCGCCTTTCGGAAGAATATCCATGGAGTATTGATGCCAGCGGATAAACGTGAAATCTGTGTATTTCTCCCGGTAAAAACCCTCTTCTTCCTTTGTGCAGAATAGCAGGGATTGGTAGATGTCTCTTCCTTTATAAAAATCCGGGGCAAATCCCGGGTGAGGAAACTTCAAGCTGTTCATACTCTTCTCGATATATTCATGGTGCTTATGGTTCGATTTCATCGTTTCATGATTTAAATGAACAACAGGGTGCTCCTTTATATACGTATCCTCTAATAATTCTTCCAATGTTTCAACTTGCAGAGGATTCGTGTATATCACTTCATTTTCAAAAACCACATACTGCCCATTAAAAGATACGAAGGACTCGATTCCCAATTCTTCTCTTAAACTTTCATACATAAATGGGGCCCTTCCAGTCGCAATTGCAACATACGTTCCGTTTGCCTGCAGTGTTTGGATGGATTCTTTTGTGGCCTGTGGCAGTTTTTTATCGTGATCAAGCAGTGTGCCGTCTATATCAAAGAAAACTATTTTAGACATGATCGTTCTCCTTTTCAGAAATATTCAGTTGCGGTTCTATTTTACCCGTTGTTTAAGGTAATCCTTTACAAAGAAAATGTCAATGGAGACAGCCGGACAGTACCATTTACCAAACTTAACCATGTAAGAGATTCCATAAATTCCGTACAATATAAGTAACACAACAGAGACGTCCGTATTATTGTTCCTTTACTTCACAGGAAAATCTCGGTAAACTATTAATAAGGAGTGATCCACCATGTTAAAGAAGCTCAGGAAAAAGCTTTTAAAACAGTGGAAAGAATTGCTTAGAAAAAAAACGATTGCATAATCCCTCTGTTTCTCAGGAAACGATTTAAGGGGAAACGCTATTAAAATGCATGCCAATCGGACATACTGACATACAATTGCACAATGAATAAGGGACTGACGCCACTAGTGAGCTTTTCCTCCATTGGCATTGGTCCCTCTTCTATCTTTGTCATGATTCAGTACAGGATTATTCAAAAACTTTATTTACACGGGAAAATCCTTTATAATTTAATTCATACATAAACTAGATGATTCGTTCCTATAGAAATGATAGGCTATTATATAAGTTAATGTAAATGTAGTTGATAACTTTTTTATCATAGATGAAAGTTAGATTTTTTGAAAACGGATAAGGAGAGAGAAAAATGATTTTTAAAGTATTTTATCAAGAAAGTAAAGCAGAAGTGCCTGTTCGCGAATGCACTCAATCTCTTTACATGGAAGCTGATTCAGAACGTGAAGTACGCCTGAATTTAAAAGACAAACCGTATAACATCGAATTCGTACAAAAGCTTGAGGGCGCTTTTTTAGAGTATGAAAAAAACCACCATTCTTTCGAGATGGAGCAATAATTCATGAAATTTGTAAAGAATGACCAAACCGCTGTATTTGCCCTTGGCGGTTTAGGTGAAATCGGTAAAAACACATACGGCGTACAATTCCAAGACGAAATTATCCTGATCGATGCAGGAATCAAATTCCCTGAGGACGAACTGCTCGGTATCGATTACGTGATCCCTGATTACACGTATCTCGTGAAGAATGCAGATAAGATCAAGGGGCTGTTCGTCACTCACGGCCATGAAGACCATATCGGAGGAATCCCCTATTTACTTCGCGAGTTAAATATCCCAATATACGGTGGGAAGCTTGCGCTGGCACTTATCAAGAACAAACTTGAAGAACACGGATTATTACGTAATGCGAAATTAAATGTCATCCAGGAAGATGATGTTGTGAAATTCCGCAAAACATCTGTAACCTTCTTCAGAACGACACACAGTATTCCGGATTCTTACGGAATCGTTGTCAAAACACCACCTGGAAATGTTGTGCACACAGGTGACTTCAAATTCGATTTCACGCCGGTTGGTGAACCCGCGAACTTAACCAAAATGGCTGAAATCGGAAAAGAAGGCGTTCTTTGTCTTCTGTCTGACAGTACTAACGCTGAAGTTCCAAACTTCACTATGTCAGAACGTAAAGTCGGAGAAAGCATCAATGATATTTTCCGTAAAGTGGACGGAAGAGTCATCTTTGCTACCTTCGCTTCGAATATTCACCGTCTTCAACAAGTGGTTGAAGCAGCAGTGTTCCATAATAGAAAGGTTGCTGTTTTCGGAAGAAGCATGGAAGCAGCCATCACGATTGGACAAGAATTAGGATATATTAACGCTCCTAAAGATACATTCATTGAACATAATCAAATCAATCGCCTTCCAGCGAATGAAGTGGCTATTCTGTGTACAGGTTCCCAAGGTGAACCGATGGCAGCATTATCAAGGATTGCAAACGGTACCCACCGTCAGATCCAGATCCAGCCTGGTGATACTGTTGTATTCTCTTCTTCACCAATCCCGGGGAATACAATCAGTGTCAACCGTACGATCAACCTTTTATATCGTGCCGGTGCAGAAGTCGTCCATGGACCATTAAGTGATATCCATACATCTGGTCATGGTGGACAACAAGAAATGAAGCTGATGCTTCGTTTGATGAATCCAACCTTCTTTATGCCGATTCACGGAGAATTCCGTATGCAGAAGATGCACGCTCAGCTTGGTGTCGATTGCGGAGTGCAAGAGGAAAACTGCTTCATCATGGATAACGGTGAAGTACTCGCATTAAGCAATGATTCAGCACAGGTAGCCGGGAAAATCCCTTCTGGAAACGTCTATATCGATGGAAGCGGTATTGGTGACATCGGTAATATCGTCCTTCGTGACCGCCGTATTCTTTCAGAAGAAGGCCTTGTGATTGTCGTTGTCAGCATCGACATGAAGGATTTCAAGATCGCTTCCGGCCCGGACCTTATTTCAAGAGGATTCGTCTACATGCGTGAATCAGGCGACCTTATTAATGAAGCGCAAACGCTCATTTCTAAACACTTGAACAAAGTGCTTGAAAGAAGAACGTCCCAATGGTCAGAAATCAAGAATGAAATCACTGATACACTTGCTCCATTCTTATATGAAAAAACGAAACGTCGCCCGATGATCCTACCAATCATCATGGAAGTATAATAACGAAAGAAGAGGCTGGCCCAAATGGGTCAGCCTCTTCTTTCGTTTTACAATACCTTTTTCTCAAATCGGTTAATATCCGTATCGGCCCCAATGACAATGAGAATGTCCCCTACGCGGATTTGTTCATCGGCTTGTGGGGAAACGATGATATCTTTTTCCCTTTTGATCGCCACGATGTTGATTCCGAACTGAGCACGGATATCTAAATCGATCAGGGAGTTTCCACTGAGGTGTTCATTGGCAACGATCTCCACGATGGAATGTTCATCTGACAACTCCAGATAATCCAGCACGTTATTTGAAATGATATTATGAGCAATCCTTCTTCCCATATCCCTCTCCGGATGAACGACCTGGTTCGCCCCAATTTTACGGAGCACCTTTTCATGATAATCATTCTGTGCTTTCACGGTAATCTTCTTGACGCCGATTTCCTTTAACATCAATGTCGTCAGCACACTGGACTGGATATCATCTCCGATCGCGACAATTACATGATCGAAATTACGGATCCCGAGGCTCTTCAATACGGATTCATCGGTCGAATCCGCCACAACGGCGTGTGAAGCGATGGAAGAAAATTCATTCACTTTGTCCTCGTCATTATCGATTGCCATAACCTCCATGCCTTGATCCGTCAATGATCGAACGATACTGCCGCCAAACCGGCCCAAGCCTATAACTACAAACTCTTTTTTCACCATGTATCCCCCCGCACTCTCTATGACTATATTTTAGCATAAAAAAAAGGAGAAAATGAAATTTCTCCCTTTTCTTTTCTGTATTTCATTCGAGTCCAATTCGCGCTACTTGTTTCCTTTCACATAATCGGCATCGAACAAGAATAGCCTCATTAATAGATAAAGTGAAGGGATCAGTAACAGCAAACCGGCAATAAACACAATGACCAATGCCATCCCCATCGTCGGGTTCGTGACACCCGTTTCAATCGTGATGAACGGCTTGAGGATGTATGGTAAATGCGATGCCCCATAGCCGAAGAAAGCAAAGAAGAATTGCAGCATGACCAGGATGAAGGCCAGGCCAAAGCTCTTTCTCCTATAGATAAAAAATGAAGCGCCAAGAAAGCACACGAGGGATAATCCGAACATCCACCATATTTCAATGGCGCTATTGAAATGCTCGGGATTATGCTCCCTTAAAGACACGAACACCAGTAAACTCGCTAAGATCGTAGGAGGGCTCCAGAACAGTGAAAACTTCCTCAGTTCCTCCCTCGAATCCATATCCCCTGCGCGATTCGCATAATAAGTCAAAAATGTCGCGCTGATAAATAAAACTGATACGATCGACAGGACGACTACGCTCCATGAATAAGGACTCGTGAACAGCTCACGGGCCAGGAAAACGACCTTATCACCCTGCTCCTCCAAAAAACCGCCCTCTGATATGGTCAATGCCGTTGATAATGAAGCTGGAATCAATAACCCCGTGGCTCCATATAAAAACAAGTAGATGATATTGTCTTTTGAGCCATAATTTCCAAAAGCATAAAAGCTTCCCCTGATGGCAAGCAGGATGATCGCGATACTCCCTGGAAGCAATAATGCCGTCCCATAATAATAAGCTGCATCAGGAAAAAAGCCGACCAAACCGACAAAAAAGAAGACAAAAAAGACGTTCGTTACTTCCCATACCGGAGAAAGATATCGACTGATCAATACATTTAAAGTATGCTCTTTCCCTTTCATTCTACCGTAAAAGGCGAAAAAGCCGGCTCCAAAATCAATCGAAGCCACTATCAGATAACCATATAGGAAAATCCACAGGACCGTGATCCCCACGATTTCCAAACTCATACCCATTCCTCCCTCTTAACAAAATCAGTTGGCCCCTCTATTAGGAGCATCACAAGCTAACTCGCTTTTTTAGGAAATCGTTGTTCCAATTCAGCCTCTGCCGGCTTATTTTTAAACATTTTAATTAATACAATGACACACAGTACGCCAAGAAGTATATATAGACCTACAAAGAGTGCGAACGTAAGGCCAACCCCGTCTGCCTTTGTTGCTGCCTCTGCGACCTTCATATATCCACGCAAAATCCATGGCTGCCGCCCAACCTCCGCGTATATCCAGCCAAATTCAATTGCAAGCATCGCAAGCGGTCCACTGGCCACGATCCCCCAAAGCAATCCTTTATTCCATTCATTTCGTTTTTTCCACTTCCAGAATAAGATAAATGCCCCAGCAATGAAGATACTGTAAAATCCGATCGACACCATCAAATCAAATAAATAGTGTACCCATAAAGGCGGCCGCTCGTCTTCAGGAAATTCATTCAACCCGATAACCTCTGTATCAAATGAACTTCCAGCAAGAAAGCTCAAGAATCCTGGTAATCGAATCTCATTATGGACTTCGTTATTTTCATCAAGCGTCCCGAAAACGATTAAATCGGCATTCTCTTCCGACTCAAAATGCCACTCTGCCGCCGCAAGTTTCTCAGGCTGATATTCAGCCAGGAACTTAGCCGATAAATCTCCTGCCAGAGCAGAACCAAAAGCGAAAATCAATGCAGATACCATCGTTAAACGAAGGGCTTTCTTATGATAGTCCCCTCCCTTTTTACGGAGGATCGCAAATGCTGTGATGGCTGCCAGTATGAGGGCAGAAGTTAAGTATGCCGTCGTCAGCACGTGAAATACTTTGGTTGGTGTCGCGGGATTTAGCATCGCTGCAATCGGATCGATATTAATCGCCTTTCCATCTTCCAATTCGAATCCCTGCGGCGTATTCATAAACGCATTAACCGTCGTAATGAAAAGGGCGGAAGCCGAAGAACCGATCATCACCGGTATCGTAAGCAGCCAGTGAATCCATTTATTCTTAAATCGATCCCACGTATAAAGGTAAATCCCCAAAAAGATGGCTTCAAAGAAAAACGCAAAAGTTTCCATAAATAAAGGCAGGGCAATCACCTGCCCGGCCACCTGCATAAACGATGGCCATAACAAGGACAACTGAAGCCCAATCGCAGTTCCGGTCACAACCCCGACAGCCACCGTAATCGTAAATCCCCTCGCCCATCTCCGTGCAAGCAAAAGGTAATGAGGATCATTTCGTTTGATCCCCATGAACTCGGCTATGGAAATCATAACCGGAACCCCTACCCCAATCGTTGCAAAAATAATATGGAATGCAAGGGTTGTCGACGTGAGCATCCTGCTCAAAATCACACTATCCAAAACCATTCATTACTCCCCCTACCGAATTACTTTTTATCGTAAACAGCTCTTTCCTACTGTTTATCACTTATTGTTCATTATAAAACCTGCGGGTAAGTTTGTGAAGTATTGAACATGAATATTTTGTGACATTTTTCACAAAGTTTCCTCCTTAAGAATCTTCCATTTTGAATAGCTTATCTGCCATTCAAATATGACAGCCTCCACAACACACAAAAAACCCCACACACCAGTGCGGGGCTCCCAACAAAACTCACATCGCATCCAACATCCTGAACTGCGATTTCACCAGTGCAAAATAGTCTCCTTCTTGTTCCATCAATTCGTCGTGGTTTCCGGACTCTTTGATTCTGCCATTTTCAAGAACAAAAATATTGTCGGACTCACGTATTGTGGATAAGCGGTGGGCGATGATGATCGCGGTACGGCCGTTCAGTAACTTCTTCAATGCGTTTTGGATCTTAACTTCTGTTTCTGTATCGATGGATGCTGTCGCTTCATCCAGGATGATGATTCGTGGATTCGCCAATAGGGCACGTGCGAAGGACAATAATTGTCTTTCACCGACAGATAACACATTACCCCGTTCTTCGACTTCCGTTTCGTAGCCATTGGAGAGCTTTTCGATGAACTCGTTTGCACCGATGGCTTCAGCTGCCTTTAAGACCTCTTCATCGGATGCACCCGGGCGTCCGAATCGGATATTATCCATGATCGTTCCTGAGAAGATGAATGTATCCTGCAGGACGATGCTGATTTGACTTCGTAAACTTGAAACAGATGCATCCCTTAAGTCAACTCCGTCAATCTTCACCACGCCGTTTGTCGGATCGTAAAATCGGCTGATAAGATTCGCAATTGTCGTTTTTCCTGATCCTGTATGTCCGACGAGGGCTACGGTTTGCCCGGCTTTCATTTCCAAATTGATGTCCCTGAGTGCTTTACGTTTGTCATCATAAGAGAATTCCACATGTTCGAATTGAATTCTTCCCTTGATATCGTTCAGATTCAAGGCATTCTTCTTTTCGTTTACGATCGGTTGTTCATCCAGGAATTCAAAGATTCGCTCTGATGAAGCCATCCCGATCAACAGCTGATTATATACCTGCCCGAGCCTTGATATCGGCTCCCAGAACATGCCCAGATAGAATGCGAATGAGACGAATTCACCAAGTTCCAGTGAACCATTTTGAATCAGATGGGCACCAAACCAAATAAGTACAGCAGTTCCAATGGCATTCGTTAATTCCACGAGTGGACGGAACATGGCATTCTTCTTTGTGGCCGTTCTCCAACTATCGAAGGTCTCTGTGTTGACTCCATCAAAGAAGGCCATATTTTCTTTTTCCTGGGTGAATGATTGGGTCACCCGGATTCCCTGAATGCTTTCATTCAAATGGGAGTTTAGTTTCGATTGCTTGAGCCTTACCACTTGCCAGGATTTGCGTATTTTTTTGCGCAAGCTTGTTGAAATGAAGAACATGATCGGCAAAATGACCATGACGGCAAGCGTCAGTTCCGGACTTAACGTAAAGAGTATGACGATGATTCCGATTAGCAGAATGATGTCCATTAACAGGTTGATGACACCATTCGTGAAAAGCTCCTGCAGGGAGTTGATGTCATTCATGATCCTGACAAGGATGGATCCTGCTGAACGCTGATCAAAGAAACGATGGGAAAGCCACTGTACATGACTGAATAGATGTTTTCTCAGGTCATAGATGACCCCCTGACCCAATTGATTCATCCACTTTATTCTGAGGACATTGGCTATATAATTCAAAACATATAGCCCCGCTATGACTCCCACAAGGGTAAAGAGAAGATTCTCATCTTTTTGCCTGATCGCTTTATCGAGTGTGTACACACCGATCAGGATCGGGATGATCAGCCTGACAGCCGTTGTAATCAGAACGGTGATGATGGACAAAGGCAACAGTTTTTTTGAATATGGTTTTAAATACGTCAGTAACCGATAAAGCTGTTCCCAGTTGAATGGCTTATCGATCACTTGATCGGTTGAGTAATGGAACCTGCTCAGAATGTTTTTATTCACTTTCTTTTTTTCATTCAAACCCTATCACCTACCCTTCCTGAGTTTGTAATATTTTTTTTTGGTCTTGGTATTGAATATCATAGATTCGCTGATATGGTCCGTTATTTTTCAGTAAGAAATCGTGAACCCCCCGTTCAACCACTTTCCCGTTTTCCAGGACGATGATTTCGTCTGCATGCTTAAGGGATGAAATCCGGTGGGCGATGATGAAGGTCGTGCGATCGGACATTACTTCTTTCAGCGCTCTCTGTATCCTGAATTCCGTTTCCATGTCCACGGCGCTCGTAGCATCATCAAGAATGAGGATCGACGGGTCGGTGCAAATCGCGCGTGCGATGGCGATCCGTTGTTTCTGACCGCCTGAAAGACCCAATCCCCTTTCTCCCAGCCTTGTGTCGTAGCCATCGGGCAATTCCGAGATGAAATCATGTGCCTCGGCACGTCTGGCTGCTTCGATGATTTCTTCCATGGAGGCTTCCGGACGGCCATATGAGATATTGGCTTTGATGGTGGAGGAGAATAAGAATGACTCCTGGAGGACGAATCCAATATTTTGACGGAGTGATTTTAACGAATAATCTTTTACATCCCTTCCATCAATGAGGATTTCTCCTTCATCCGGTTCATAAAAACGTGTGATCAGCTGGGTGATACTCGTTTTCCCTGATCCTGTGCCTCCGATTAGACCAATGACCTTGCCGGGTTCTGCCTTAAAGGAAATATCCTCAAGAGCCGCTTCGTCATGGACCGTGTAATTCAGTGATACGTGCTTGAACTCCACGTCGCCTTTCAGTCGATCAACATAAATGACCTCATTGTGATCCTTTATCTTCTCATCCACTTCCAGAATTTCCAGTAATCGCTCTCCCGATGCCTTGGATTGGGAAAAAAGGTTGATAGTAAATCCAAGGTTCATGATCGGCCAGATGATATACCAGACCAAACTGTAAAAGGCGACAAGCTCCCCTGGTTGAAGGTTTCCATTCATCACAAGATATCCGCCGTATGCAAGGAGTGTCACGACACTCACATTCCCCAAGAACTCCATAAGGGGGAAATATTTAGCCCAAATGTCCGATGTGAAAAGGTACTTATCTTTGTAATCACCATTGGAACGGTTGAATTTATTGATTTGAAAATCTTCACGGGAAAGTGATTTCACCGTATTGATCCCGGAGATGTTTTCTTGTACATTCGTGTTCAGCTTTCCGAAGGACTTACGGATACCGCGGAATGCCGGATGGACCGCCTTATCGAATTTGTATACGGCAATGGCCAGAAACGGCAAGGAAACCAGGGTGACAAAAGTCAAAGAAGGTGAATAGTAGAACATCACCCCAAAACTGACCGTCACCAGCAGGAAGAACCGGAGCAATTCCGAGAAACCAAATGATAAAAAGAACCGGAATGCCTCAACATCCGCCGTCAAGCGTGACATCAAGTCCCCTGTTTTGGCGTTATCATAATAACTGAACGGCAGGAATTGAAGCTTTTCATACAATTCGTTCCTCAGTCGGTAGACCGAAGTTATCCCAAAAAGATCCCCATTGTACTGTTGAATGAATGTGGCGATTCCTTTTAAGACCATGATGCCGATAAACCCGAATGCAAGGTACGGAATCCACTTATATTCCCCTTGGAGAATAACGTCGTCAATTGTAATTTGTAAGATGATTGGATATACCACGGTAATACCTGTAACAAAAATCAAAAAAATCATTGAAATGATAAAATGCCGTTTATAAGGCAAGTAAAAGGCTTTCAATTTTTTAAATGTATCCATAATTCCTCTCCCCTCCGTGTTCTATAAAAAAACAACGTACTACTAAATATATCGGCTTTCGAAATAATTATCTACCCTTTTTTTAGAATTTTTTCCTTTTTGTGAATTCTCCTTTAAATCTCACTATTCATGTATATTGTAAAAATGAAACCACAAAAAAAGATCGGTCTTTTGACCGATCTCTCCTCCATATTATGTTTGATCCCTATTCACTTTTTTCCATTTCATCCAGGACACGGTTCACACGCTTTTCAAGCATCTTCATACCGCTTCCTCCTGCCTGGAAGTGACGAAGGTTTCCATCTTTATCAAATACATAATAAGCGGGGACGTATTGGTTCTCAAATGCATCTGTCAATTTATGCTCACTGTCCACAAAGATCGGTTGAGTGATATCGTGCTCCGCAGCCACCTTTTTGATCTCGTCCAGATTTAAATCTTCCTCTGAACGTGGCATATGAACAGCCATTACGTTCAGTTTATCACTGTATCGGTCACGAAATTCATTTACCTGGGGCATCGCTTCTTTACAGAGGTGACAGGAAATCGACCAGAAGTGGATAAGAGTCGGCTTATCACCAACAAGATCCTTTTTTGTCACTTCTCCATTCAACCACTCGGTTGCTCCTGTCAGTTCCGGCATAGGTGAACGCAGTTTCATTTATATTGCCTCCTTCAATCAGTCTCGATATTTTCTGTCTGCAAGATGACTTTGTCCATTTATGTGTAAAAAAAAGACCTAACAAACGGTTAGGCCTCTATTCATTTTAAAATTATAAAGTTTTTTGACCTGGCTTCCAGTTCGCCGGGCAAAGTCCACCGGTTTGAAGTGCTTGAAGCACACGTAATGTTTCTTCAACGTCACGGCCGATATTGTTATGGAAGACAGCCTGGTATTGAAGTTCTCCTTCAGGGTTGATGATGTAAAGGCCACGAAGAGCCACACCCTCTTCTTCAATCAGAACACCATACTCACGGGATATAGAGTGGTTTGTATCTGCCGCTAATGGATAGTTTAATTCTCCAATTCCATTTGCATTGCGATCGGTGTTGATCCATGCTAAGTGTGTATGGATCGTGTCTGTAGAGACACCGATGACTTCTGCATCTAAGTCTTCAAACTCATCGTAACGGTCTGACATTGCTGTAATTTCTGTCGGACAAACAAACGTGAAGTCCATTGGGTAGAAGAATAATACTGTCCACTTATCGTTTTTCATATTTTCCTCTAAAGATACTTTACCGAATTCTTTATTTGGCATTACAGCGTCCATTTCAAAACGTGGAGCCTGTTTACCAACCATGCGTTCTGCCATGAATAAATCCCTCCAATGAATGTTTGATGAAATCATGTCTGTGAAAGGATGGCATTATAAGCCTGTCCATTTCAACTCACAATTTTCATTATATAGGATTGGATTTTTTTAGTCAATTATAATTAATGTAATATTATAATAATTATAATTAATTTCCATCATCCCTTAGTTGTTATTCCCAATTTCTATGTTATTTACTCTACTATTTCCACAGTTAAGTTTATCATGTATCAACCAGGGAATAAACCAGTATGCATTTTAAGGGGATATCTCCTTTGACATAACCTATGGAGTATTGTGTATACTAGAATGGTCATTATTTAATAGGAAAGGATGTTTTGGTTTGGGTTACATATTTGGTTTAACTGTTTTAAGTGATCGACTATCCAATTTCAATTGGGGCGGTCTATTAGTGACAATTGGAATAGGTGCACTGCAAATTTTAGCGATTTGGATCGCTTTTATCATTGTAAAAGGTGCGGCGAATAAAGTGATCGAAAGGATCTTTGACAAATATCGAAAGAGAAATGATGTATCAGATGGTCGCGCGCAGACATTGCAGTCCCTTTCAAAAAACATTATCGGCTATATCCTGATATTCGTTTTCTTTGTCACGATCCTGCAAATCTTCGGCATCCAGGTAACAGCGATCCTTGCCGGTGCCGGGATTATCGGCTTGGCCGTCGGATTCGGTGCACAAGGATTGGTAAGTGACGTCGTTACAGGGTTCTTCATTCTACTTGAGAAGCAAGTTGACGTGGGTGATTATGTGACGACTGGAAGCTTCTCAGGAATTGTGGAAGAGGTCGGATTACGGACGACGCATATCCGCGGATTCGATGGGACCCTAAACTACGTACCGAACAGGGAAATCACGAGTGTCAGCAATCACTCACGTGGAAACATGAGGGCACTTGTCGATATCGGTATTTCGTATGATGATGACATCGATAAGGCAATGGTCGTACTTCAACAGGTATGTGATACCATTGCACAGGAAGATGATAACATTGTCGATGGTCCGAACGTGCTCGGTGTGCAGACGCTTGGTGCCTCTGATGTAGTTCTCAGGGTGTTATGTAAAACAAAGAACATGGAGCAATGGGGAGTGGAACGAAAGCTTCGTAAAGCATTAAAAGAAGCCCTCGATCAAAATGGAATCGAAATTCCTTATCCTCATCAGGTTTACATTGAGAAAAAAGAAGACTGATGAAATGGGAAAAGGGAAGGCGCTGCCTTCTCTTTTTTCTTTGGATCTATTGAAACCAAAAAAATCACGGAACGTATCCAGGATACGTTCCGCAATAGTGATGGATTATTTTAATGAACCGATATAATCCGTAAGAAGGGTGATGGCAAAGTCAATGGCATCTTCATTCGGGTTTAATTTAGAATGATGGAGGCCGTATGGGGAGTCGACACCGAGCCAGAACATAAAGCCCGGTATTGCCTCAAGCATATAACCAAAGTCTTCTCCAGTCATCGCTTCTTTACAGATGACAAGATCCCGGTTGGTTTCCCGCAGGAAAGACATAAAATGGTTTGTCCATTTTGGATCATTAAACACCTGCCGGTACATGCTGCCATAACTCACTTCAATTTCACAGTCGTAGCTGATTCTCATTCCTTCGATCAATGCTTCCAGCCGCTCTTTCACACTCAGCATCGACTGAGGTGACAGGGTACGGATGGTCCCTTCCAATCGTGCCGTTTCTGCAATGATATTCTGGACCGTACCGCTTTCCATTTTCCCGACAGTGATGACGGCACTGTCTAATGGATCAACATTCCTGGAGACGATCGACTGCATTTGGGTGACAAAGGAAGAAGCAGCGACAATCATATCCTTGGTATGATGGGGGTAGGCAGCATGTCCTCCTTTCCCTTTAAAGTCTATGAATAGTTCAGACGTATTGGCAAACAGCAGCCCCTCTTTAACGGCAACCGTCCCGACTTCATATTCCGGGGCGATGTGGAGGGCAAATATACAATCGGGCTTCCATTCCTTCATGATTTCACTTTGTAGCATTGGTTGCGCCCCGCCTGGTCCTTCCTCTGCCGGTTGGAAAATGAAGAGAAGATCATCTTCTATTGGATGGTGAACAAAATGTGTAAGCACTCCCAATTCAATCGTCATGTGAAAATCATGTCCACAGGCATGCATCCTGCCTTCATGTGAAGAAGGGAATTCAAGCTCCGTTTCTTCCTGGATCGGCAGTCCATCAATGTCCCCACGGTACCCGATCATCCTTTTAGGTCTCGTGCCATGAACCTTAACAAAAAGGCCGGTTTTCCAAGTCTTGATCTCTAACCTGTCAGCTGGAAGAGTGTTCATATAGTTCATTAAGTATGCTTGAGTTTTAAACTCTTGAAACCCAAGTTCCGGAATTTGATGGAGATCTCTCCTGATCGATTTAAAATCTACTGTTGACATGGGAATCCTCCTTATAAACAGAATGTTGGATTGTAAAAACTGGATTCTACAAGAAAAGAACAGACGATAGCCGTCCGTTCTTTCTTCTATCTTCTATCTTCTATGATTGGCTGGATTACAGTTGACGTAATTCTTGTTTGATTTCTGTCTTTGATTTTGTTTTGTCATCAATATCTTTCAATTTCTTTGCAGGGGTACCTGCCACAACCGTGTATGGAGCAACATCATCCACGACAATCGCTCCAGCTGCCACAACAGCCCCTTTTCCAACCGTTACACCTTCGAGGACAACGGCATTGGCACCAATGACGACATCATCTTCAATAACCACGGGCTTTGCAGATGGTGGTTCGATGACTCCTGCAAGCACTGCCCCTGCCCCGATATGACAATTCTTTCCTACTGTTGCACGTCCACCGAGTACAACATTCATATCGATCATCGTTCCTGCGCCTACTACAGAACCTATGTTGATCATCGCCCCCATCATGATGACAGCATTGTCACCGATTTCGACCTGGTCACGAATAATGGCACCTGGCTCGATCCGGGCCTTCACTCCTTTAAGGTCAAGAAGAGGAATCGCAGAATTCCGGCGATCATTTTCCACTACATAGTCTTCGATTTTATCTTTATTTTCTTCAAGAATTGTAGAAAGCTCACTCCACTCTCCGAAAACCACCCCTGAAGTTCCTTGCAGGAACGTTTGGGCAGAACCGAAGTTGATCCCATCAAGATTTCCTTTTACATAAACCTTTACTGGAGTCGATTTAGTACTATTTTGAATAAAAGAAATAATTTCGTTTGCATCCATCATGTTCATAAGAATTCCCTCCGTAATTATGTATAAATTCAGAATTCGTTTCTTGAATTACTTTATCAGATTAAAGGGTGGAAGACAACCCATAAGGTTGAATCCTATGAGTTTTCATGGATGAATTCGTTTACAACTTCCACAAATGCTTCCACCTGCCGTAATTGAAAGGCAGACTCGTAACCAAGTAACCATGTATCACGATGGATGAGTGAATCATGCTCATCGATGAGGGGGATTTTATAAATATTTTCTTCCATGCCGTCCAACGTGATGGCTGGCAGGATGGCATAGCCGATTCCGTTTAAAGTCATCTGCTTACACGTTTCAATTTGATCCACCACAATCGTCCGCCTGGGCGTGGTCTGGAATTGGCGATGCCACCAGTCTTGTATTTCCTGATAATAATTCGAATCACTTTTAAATTGGATAAAGGGACGATCCGTTTTCATGACTTCCTCTATGGATTGGATTTCTCTATCCACCAAGTACAGTGTATCCTGAAATAAATGGTGTTTCGGCCCTTTCCAATCCGGTGTGCCCCGGATGATCCCGATATGCACTTCGTCTTCATAGATAGCTTTAAGAATTTCACTGCTCCATCCGGTCATCAAAGAAATCTTCGCATGTGGATAGGTTTCCACAAAGCGCTTAAGAACCTTCGGAAGCCAATTCTGCCCTACGATCGAGGCACAGGCAATTTTCAACGTTCCGTGAACTTCAAACTCAAGGGCCTGGATCCTCTCCCTCACACTTTCTTCCTTCTGCAGCATCTCATCTGCAAGTTTCACGACAAGTTCTCCAGCCGGAGTCAGTGAAAGGCCTTTTTGGGAACGGATGAATAATTTCGTCCCCCATTCCTTTTCAATGGTCTGGAGTCTCTGGGACAAAGCTGGCTGAGATACAAATAACCGTTCAGCCGCTTTTCTCATATTCATTTCCTGGGCAAGTACATGGAGCAGCTGATATTCCGAAAATGCCATTGTGTTCACCTTCATAAGTTTTTCTTATATTATATCTTAAATTATATAAAATTTCATTATTAGCTGAATTCGAATACACTGAGAGTAGACAGAAAAGAGGTGTGACAAATGGAAGTGATATTATTTTTCACAGGTGTGATTGTGGCCCTTATAGGTACGCTGGCTGGAAGCGGCGGCCTGATCGGTATGCCCGTCATGCTTCTGTTGGGGTTACCGATTCATACAGCGATTGCAACAGCTAAATTTTCGAATATTATCAGTTCATTTTCGAGTTTCACTTATCTTTTGAGGGACCGGAAAGTCACATGGAAGGAATGTTTGCCCATCCTTCCCATTGCACTCGCAGGTGGGCTGACAGGGGCCTTTCTATCGGATAAGATCCCACCTTCCCTCCTTGAATGGATGGCTTTCTTCTTCCTTCTCTTTGCCCTGGCATTAAGCCTTCTAAAGGGATTCAAGCCAAAGGAAAGGACACAGAAACACTACAGAGTCTACGGGCTTCTGTATTTCATCAGTACGTACGACGGATTATTCGGACCAGGGCAGGCAACTATGCTAATGTACACACATTTATTTCATGGACTGTCGTATTTAAAATCGGTGGCCCTTACCCGTTTTCAAACGTTTGTCAGTTGTTTAGGGGCATTCACTGTCTATTTTCACAATGGTCATGTTGAGTGGGGTGTCGCCGTTCCATTTGCATTGGGTGCACTCATAGGAGCTCAGTTGGCCGTAAGACTGGCATCAAGGCTCTCTATGAAACACCTCGGGATGCTTTTAAACATTTTGACGTTCATTCTCATCCTGCAGCTCGGGAAGAACCTGTTGTTTTAAGGATTGGGCGATAGAACAGGACAGCAATAAAGCTGAAGGGTTTATCTTATCTAATGAAAGAACAAAGAGGATGACAAATGTGCCATCCTCTAAAATTTTTTCAGTATGTAACTGCTATAAAGGATTTAATCCCTTCTAAACAGCTGTCGTTGAAGCTGCTTTAACACGACTCTTCTTGTCATGATCCCTTCAAAATAGCCATCGTCGGACACCACGCATAAGAATGGGTGGTCGACTAATAATTCCAAAGCCTTCTTGAAATCTGCTTGTAAAGAGATAATCGGAAAATCTGTTGTCATGACTTCCTCTACCTTTTTTGCTTCAAGTTTTTCAAACTCAAAACGTTCGAGACCCAGAATCGAATCGGTAATTAAACTTGAACTGATCAACCCTTGGAAACGGAACGTTGGATCAAGGACAGGGATGGCTGAGTAACCGCTCTTTGTGAGTAATAGTAACGCATGCTCCAGGGAATTCCCCATTTGAACATGAGCGACCTTCTCAGAAGGAATAATGAAATCCTTAATATTCGTTTCTAATAACTCCTTGCTACTCAATGAAATCATGTATAACCCCTCATTTAATCAATAAGAATTTGCGTGACGCTTACAGACAAAAGAAACTGACACCATCCATTTTAACACATTGGAAGAAAAATGTATGTTAAAACGATTGGTTAAAAGACTAAAAAAGATAACCGGATGGTTACCTTTTGAGTGTTTAATCTTGTTGGGCTTCCTGTAGAAGTTCGAAAATTTCAATGGCTGTAATGTCTATGTTATCAAAAGGAAAGCTGTTTCCTTTTTCATTCATTACTTCAATCTCGAATGTATCCTGCTTGGGAAGATACTTCACCTCACAGATTTTCTTACCATTGTATTCAAAAAATCGTTGTTGAGTTTCCCCTTGTTCACCTTGCTCTTGTAATGATTTTAATCTTTGTATAATTCCAAGAAGCTGAGACATAATCACTCTCTCCTTTCCTGATCTAATTCTTGGTCATAGCTTTTGCATTGTACCAGATTCTATCCTGTGAAATCTAATGTTTTGTCCTTTTTCCGCTTAAATTCCTTTATAATGAAAGGTGATTACTATCTTCTCTCAATGAAAGGATTGATTCGATGAGTATTTACCGTATTGATTCCCGAATATCATTAGTTGATCTAATGGATTTATCCTTAAAGGAACGTACAGGCAGTTATATAATAAACGAAGAGGCACTGACCATAATCGAAACATCCGCCAGTCCTTCTATCCCTCATCTAAAAAAAGGTCTCTCTAAGTTAAACATTAATCCTGAAGATATTCAATACATAATTTTAACCCATATCCATCTTGATCATGCTGGAGGCGCAGGTCTTTTTCTAAAAGAGTGCCCTAATGCGAGTATCATAGTCCACCCGAAAGGAAAGCGTCATCTCACCGATCCCACGCGATTGATTTCAGGGGCCAGAGCGGTTTACGGTAAAAAATTCGATGAACTATTCGATCCGATTGTACCGATTCCTGAAGAGAGAATCCTCGTGATGGCCCATGAAGAAAAGCTGAGACTCAGTGATACGTGCACGCTAACGTTTTATCATACCCCGGGACACGCCGATCATCACCTCAGCATCTTGGATTCCACTTCAAACGGGATGTTCACAGGCGATACGTGTGGGATTCAATACACCATAGGGTCGAAGCGTTTTTATTTCCCTTCCACCTCTCCCAATCAATTTGATCCTGAGAAAATGAAGGATTCCATTCGCCTGTATAGAAGTCTTCATCTCGACCGGTTGTATTTTGGTCATTACGGCGTAAGCGAGGAAGTGTCTTTTGCCCTTACCGAAGTAGAAAAATGGCTGGATTTACTCGTAAAAAAGAGTGAGGAACAATACTCCTCCAGTGTTACAATAGAGGAGAACGTAAGAACCATCACCTCCCTGCTAATCGAACTTACAGGAAGGGAATTGGCTCAAAAAGGGATCGATCCAAACAACCCTATTTACTCATTGTTGGAGTTGGATATGAACGTTTCTGCAATGGGGATCGTAGATTATTTCATAAAACAACAAAAAGGTGACCGTTCATCATGAAGGAAGTCACACTGTACTCTCAACCCGAATGCCCACCCTGTGAAGTGGTCAAAATGTTCTTGAAAGAACATAATGTGAACTATAAAGAAATCAACATAAAAAAAGATGAGCAGGCAAGAAACTATCTTATCAATCAATTGAATTCGTACTCCACCCCTACCGTCACCATTGATTCGGAAGTAATTTCAGGCTTCAACCTGGAAGCCCTGTCTGCTGCCTTAAACAAATAATTCATTTCATTAAAAAGGTGGCCCCGGGATGCTTTTCATTTCCTCAAAGCATCCCGGGGCCACCTTACCCTATCAGTGTGATCGTTGAACTGTTTCCGGTAATTCATACGTGATCGAGGAAACCTTCCATGTTCCTTCTTCTTCACTCAACACCACGGCTTCGATGCCGTTTATGCTGGAAACAGGTCCTTCCTCTTCTTTTGTTCTTTCTTCCCAGACATACCATTTCCCATCTATGTATTGTGCCTTGGTCGAATCATCATAATGAAAATATGGTACATAGTGCGAGGCGAAATCAGAGCCGAATGTTATGTACCCACCGTCTACCTCATATACGTTTTCACTCATAAAACCTGCTGTAAGGCTACTTGTAAGATACTTTGACAGCTTATCCTCAATTTGATTCTTCGGTTGTGGTTTTTCACTCAAGGATACTTGAGTTTGAAAAGCTTCCTTAACAAGGGATAATGCATTCTCCTTCGTGAACCCGGATGCCTGTATTTGACTGGCTTGTCCACAAGCTGCTGTTACGAGGACTAAAATGAAAAATAATAGCGATAATTTTTTCTTACCCATGTATTTTCACTCCTATTCTTAGTAGATGAAATTATTGTAGCAATAGAAAAATGTCGATGGGATACCATTCATTCGTTAAATCCTAACAATGACTGACATATTTTTTGGTTTGATTGTAAAATTCCCCCTGTCCGGTGCGCTCAAACACATATATTGTTGGTACATTTAACCAAAAAAGGATGCCGCATGATCTTCATGCAGCATCCTTCACTTATTATGATAAATAGCGTATCGACCAGTAAATGATGAATAATGTAATCAGAATGGTACCAATCAAAATGGATAAAAACACGGGATTACGGATGAATGGGTGCTCTTTCACGACGTCGGGAATGTCTGTGTCAAAGTCACCCTTCAACCGTTTTTCCTGCCCCGCCAGTCTAAAAGTATACACAAGTGAATAACCAGCAAGCGCCAAAACAATCAACGCAAGCACAATCATAAATATACTCAATACAGCCCCTCCTTACAAATTGTCCTTTAGAATAATTTGTCCCAACAGGAAGGTGCCTATTCTAGAAAAGGAGCTGGACACCTAAAAAAGCAAACCCTCTTCTTCAAATAAAAATTCATACGAGAGGTCCATGAAGAGATAAAGTCCATTTCCGAATGGATAGGAATACGTGCGGATGGACTCCCCTGAATCGATGTCACTATAAATATCGGAAAGCAAACCTTTTTTATCGATTCTCATCCGAATGATATTTTCCAGGAAGTACGGGCGCCAGCTCCAATTTTTTCCTTTGTACCTTGGTTCAATCTTCCATTTTTGATCGGTTTTCACGACATTACTCGTGACTTGGAATCCATTTTCATCGCAGATATATAACCGGAAGCATTTATCCGAAAAATGCCTGGCCAACTCAAATAAAAGATCATCGAACTCAAACGTCTGTTTCTTCAACGCCATCAATGTTTGACTGATTTCTTTATGCAGAACGTCAGCGAATTCATAGCCTGCTTCCAGATGTTTCTTTTCATAGCGGATATAGTCCTGGCATTTTTCTTTCAGCTTTTCTTTTAACAGATCCGGTTGGAGAAAGGAGTCGGAAGGATGCTTTAAATAAAAGCCCTGGTAATACCTGCCCCCATTCAGCCAGGCAAATTGGAGCTGGTAGTTGATTTCGATATTTTCGAACAACAGGGATGCCCCGATCTTTCTCGCCAGCATCGATAAGCTATATAAAATATCTTTATACACTTTATTCCCCGCATCATTACGAAGTTGATATAGATCCACTTTCAGTATATCCGGCGAATACTGTGATAGCCGATCCAATTGACCGCTGTTACCGCCGATATTATCGATGGCAATTTTTATTCCATATGTTTTGTAATAGAGGAGAAGATGGACCAATTGATCAAAGTCGCCTACAAACGTTTTTTCTGACAATTCGATCACTGTCCGGTTTAAGTCCAAACCCTTCTTTTCATATTCCAGAAGAAGCTCAAGGAAGGACTCTCCGTGATCGAGCATAAGTAACCTGGCATCCCGGTTCAAGAATATGTACCCCTCTTGTTTCTCTGCTGAAAATTTTTCCAGGGCAGACCGTGTGACCCGTTCATCGACCTCAATTTTATATTCATCGGGTATCTCATCGTCACCGAAGAATGGGCCAAGACTTTCGACTTCTTCATTCCCCATATCCATTCTTCCAAATACCTCGTAACCGATGATTTTATGTTCATCTGCACTGAAGATCGGTTGAAAGTACGGAATTACTTTCTCTATATTGGATAATATCTCTAATGCGTCCATTCAGCACTCCCCCACCATCACTCATATTTTTTTGCATAATTATAACACAACTATTCAGATGAATTAAAAAAGAAGAACCCAAAAAGCTTTCCCTTTCCTGTCACTTGAACAAGAAGGGGGAAAGCTTTTTAGGATGAGCGCTCTTTATGAACATGAGAGATCAAAATGGAAACGGGTTCAGCCATTGGCCTCCATCCATCGTGATGCATTCTCCATTAATATAGGCCGCTTTGTCAGAGGCAAGGAAAAAGGCAAGTCCTGCAATTTCTTCCGGTGTTCCCAAACGTTTTAATGGTACACTGTCGATGGCCCTTTTGGCAGCTTCTTCTGAGATCCACAGCTTCTCTGCTCCTCCGGTACGTTCGATAGGTCCCGGTGCAATCGCATTCGTGCGGATACCATACTTATGACCCCACTCAACGGCCAAGGTTCTTGTCAACGATAAAACACCCGCTTTAGCCGCTGCTGAATGAGCGACTCCAGCACCTGCATTCCAGGCATATGTTGCAACCATATTGATGATCGATCCCTTTTGATCATGTTCGATCCAATAGTTCCCGACAGCATGGGAACATAGGAATGTTCCATTCAAAACAATATCAATGACGGACTTCCACCCATTTGGAGTGAGCTTTTCTACAGGACATATAAAGTTTCCCGCTGCATTATTGATAAGAACATCAATTTTGCCGAATTTTTCTGCCGTAAACTCGACCATGGCCTTCACATGTTCCTGCTCCCTTACATCCATTTGAAAAACTTCAATTTTCCCTTTGAGAGATGAGAACTCCTCCTTCACAGATTGAAGCCTCTCCTCATTCCTCCCCGTGACAACGACACTTGCACCTGTTTCTACGAAGTGCTTTGCCATATATTTCCCCATACCATTCGAACCGCCTGTTACGATGACAACTTGTTCTTCTCCCATATGTAACTCCCCCTATTAATGAATGAATACTCACTCATATTTTACCATACAACAATACTCTGCAACCACGATTACCGTAAAAAAAAGACTGATTTTTAAGAAAATATCTTTTTCTTAAAAATCAGTCTTAGTGCTAACCATCCGGATTATTTACGATGAGCTCGTGTAATTGGGCAAGTGCTTTAATGATTGTCTTATTTCGCTTATATCCTTTTGCTTCAACTGAAACATCATTATATGAAACAACTACCTGACCTAAAGATCGAGGAGATTTAAATCCGTATACATACACTCTGATCGTTCCTCTTTCGGTAGGGAGAAAGAGGATTTCCATGCGTTTTGTCTTTTTCATAATCCCTCTCCTTCATAAAGCATTAGGAACCGTGATTCAATCGAATGGGGATCCTTCCCTTATCCTTCTATGAACCTATTACTCTCCTCACTTTAAAATAAGTCATAGGAATTACTCTGTCAAACATTTAAGGTGATACTCTGGATTATCTTTAAGACCTTATAGATTTACATGAGGACGAATTGCTGCTGCTCAATTTCTTTTGGCCCTATCGGCTTACTAAAAAAATACCCTTGAGCCTTCTGACAATTTGCCTTCTTCAAAAAGTCGACTTGACCCTCACGCTCCACTCCCTCTGCTATGACTTCAAGACCCAGACTGTGGGCAAGATGGATGATCGTTGTCGTGATAGCTGAGTCCTTATGATTCATCCCAATTTCCTTGACGAACGATTGATCGATCTTTAATACGTCAATGGGAAATCGCTTTAAATAATGAAGGGAAGAGTAACCCGTGCCGAAGTCGTCCACAGATATGAATACTCCAAGGTCTTTCAGTTTTTTCAGCATTTTCAAGGTTTGCTGGGTATCTTGCATAGCTCCCTCCGTAATTTCAATTTCTATGCAGTAAGCGGGGATACTATACGTGGATAAATAGAAGTCGATGGTTTCCACTAACTGCTCCTGCAAAAATTGCTTCGGGGAAATGTTGATGGCCACCCGCACCGACCTGTATCCCTTGACCCTCCACTTTTGTAACTGGATACAAACCTGCTCCAACACCCATTCGCCAATTTGATGAATCAGACCTGTTTCTTCAGCAAGCGGAATGAATTGGGCAGGTGACACGAATCCAAATTTACGATTATTCCAGCGAATCAAAGCTTCGAAACTGTCGATGCTTCCAGTCGATAAATTTACTTGTGGCTGATAATGGACATATAACTCTCCTTTTTCTATCGCTTTTCTCAAATGAGATTCCATAATGATATAGTTTGGAAAACTTGATTTCATATGGGTTTGGTAAAAACGATAATGTGCCCTTCCTTTTTCTTTCACCTCAAACAGAGCCTGGGCGGCTTTTTGAATGAGGGAATTGGAATCATAGCCGTCTGCGGGATAACGACTAATGCCGATGGAGGGGGATATATAAAATTCCTGACTGTCGATTGTAAAAGGGTCGATAAATAATGCAAGAATCTCTTTTGCTTTCGTCTTTGTAATTTCAAAGCTGCTATTTTTCAAGAGGAAGATGAATTCATCTCCACCTTGCCTGTACAGTAAGCAATCCTCATTGGTGAGAGTGATCAGTCGCTCTGTGATCCTTTTCAGAAAACGGTCGCCCCCCTTTAACCCCAATGTGTCATTCACAAATTTAAACCGGTCCAGATCCAGGTATAAAAGGGAAAGTTCTACTCCCCTTTCTTCCATATTGTGAATGATCAAAGGGATATGATCATCCAATGCCTTCCTGTTCCATATTCCCGTTAGTTGGTCATGAAGGGCCATATAATGGATCATTTCACTTTGTTCATGATGCTTGGTGATATCTTTCACGATGATATAACATCCGTCACATTTTTGGTTTACGACGATGGGGACCAATTTCAATTGGGTGATTCTTTCTTCGCTTCTTTCATTCAAAAAAAGACAATAATCTATGGAAGATGGATTCCCAGATAACGTTCGTATAAGGGCATCATCCAATACCTTGCGATTCTGAGCCTTCATTAAATCAAAGATATTCATGTTGGTGAGTGCCTCTTTTGAATATCCAGATAGTGAACATCCTGCTCTATTCGAATCCTTAATGATTCCTTGTGCATCCAACATAAAAATCGCGTCTAGATTATGTTCTATGATGGATTTGTATCGTTCCTTTGCTTTCTTCAATTTCATCTTTTCTTCTATTGAAGGCGTAATATCCCTTGTAATGGAAACGACATATTCCACTTGTCCACTTTCATTCGTAATTGGTGTCAGGATGGACTCATTCACTACTTGATTTCCATCCATTGCATTAAATGAGTCCTGATAGGTAATACTTTCACCAGTCTCCACTAATTCCGTATATCTCTTCTGTAAGTCGAGTGCCACTTCCAAAGGCATAACTTCCTCCAATAAGCGCCCCATATCCTCCTGTTGGATGGATGTGTACCTCTTAGCAGATTCATTGACATAGGCGTACCTGAAAATGTTCCCTTCTTCTACCTTCATAATGAAAATCATATCGTGTATATGGTCTAATATTAATTCCTTCAAGACTGTGTCGATACACTTCTGTGCTTGTGCTTGACTGATGGTGGTGGTAATATCTTTCCATTTCATGGATTCTTCATCCTTTTATGCTTATGTTTTTATCTGTATCATGCATCCTGATTCCATTTTACTAGTTCGCTCTTGATTTCCCTACATTACTGTAAGAATATTCGTTGTATTCCCCCGAAAGTGCACAGTATCAGCCCAATCTATAAGGGACAGGCGCACAGGTTGATCATGAACCATAGAATGATTAGAGAGAGGAGGTTTCTTTAATTATGTACCAATATGCATATTACCCACATCCAAGCTATTCGCCTTACAGAGGTGGCGATCAGCGTTTCTTCCCATTCTTTGGATTACCATTCTTAGCAGGAGGTTTAGCAGGATTGGCCATCAGTCCTTTGCTTTTCAACAGACCTTGCTATGGTTGCTACCCGCCTTATCCGCCTTACGGAGGGTATGCTTATCCCGGCTATCCACAACCCTATGGTGTCAACAGTTTCCAATCTTCACCGAATAACTTTACTGAGAATATTAATATATACCCCGGACGATAATCAGAGGGCTCGCCTAACCTTACATTGTTTAGGCAGAGCCTTCATTGCACTTCCTCTCAGTTCTCCCCACCGCACGTCCCTGAGACTTTAAACAATAAACTCCCCTCGGTAGCCTTTCCAATCATAGGGAAAGGGGGTATAATAGAGAAGAATACACTAGAAAGGAGCCAATAACTTGAGAAACACTAGTAAATCCACCCCTTCTTCCACATCTGTCATCACCCTCTCTCAAGCTATTTTCACTGTGAATCGTCATGCGAAAACAGCAGGTAACCCAAAATACTTATATTCATTAAAAAAACGAGCCTTAATAAAAATGATCAGGGAAGGCAAGGCCAAAAAAGTGGGACTTCACTTCTCTAAAAACCCTAAGAACAGTCAACAACAATCGGATGTCTTGATTGATTGCGGAGAATATACGTTTCATCTCCCTCCTGCAAAGGAAGATTTCAAAGAGCTTCCACATTTGGGATCCCTCGACCAAAGCCTGCGAAACCCGAAATGTAAAATGGGATTGCAACAGGCAAAAGGGATTCTGGAAAAGTATACAGGCATGTCAGATCATACCGATCAGATCCGAAAGACGGGAAAGAATCAATATCAAAAGCCTGTATTCAAAAAATTGGGCGACAGCTTCTTTTAATACCCACTGATTTTAGTACAGTAACGCATATATCCTCTAAAGGGTTTTGACAATTGTCAAAACCCTTTTATAGTGGGATTACAGAATATACTGATCGATTTTTAAAATAAGCTCAGCGATTTCGGGTTTGCTGATCTGATATTCCGCCCCTACCATCTCGCCTTTATGCTTTAAATCGTTTGTAATCAGAGATGAAAATATGATGACCGGGAGTGTATTAAGCTTCGGATGATTTTTGATTCTTTTGGTCAAATGATGTCCATCCATCTGTGGCATTTCAATGTCCGTCAGTACAAGATGTACGCTTTCTTTCACGTCCTGGTTTCCATCCACAATGGATTCTAAGTATTGAAATGCATCGGCACCATTTTCAAAGAACTCTACATCCTCATATCCCGCTTCTTTCAAGGTGTCGTTCAACAGCTTCCGAAGTAATGGGGAATCCTCAGCTGCAATTATTTTCTTGTTCCTTCTCTCTCTTGGACCTAATTTTTTCACTTGATCTACACGGATTCCTGTTTCAGGATTGATCTCGAGCATGATGCTCTCAAAATCCAAAAGAAGGATCATGGTGTCTTCCCGCTTGATCACCCCGATTATTCCCGAATGGACACCTGAATACATGTCTGAAGGTTTCTCGATTTGATTCCATGAAATGCGATGAATCTGAGTGACGTTATGAACATGAAAGATGACTTTCTGCTGATTGAATTCAGCTACAATATATTTTGACTTCGGTGTTTCTTCTTCTTCCACCCCAAGCACCCTGGCCATGTCAACGACCGGCAGCACTTCACCTCTTAATTGAACAAGTCCCTTCACATGGGGGTGTGAGTGGGGAATCGGTGTCACCGCAGCAGGCTGGATGATTTCCTTCACTTTTATGACATTAATCCCAAATTTATTGTTTTGAACCTCGAATTCAACGATTTCAAGTTCATTTGTACCGCTTTCGAGAAGTATTCCGTTTGATTGATTCAATGATTTTCGTCCTTCCATACATTATTGCCCTCCCTACTTATATCGAACAAACCAGGAACTTCTTTACATGCGGACAAGAAAAATAACTGACTAGTAATGAATTCCGGATCCATACTATGAACAGGAGGTGTTGTTATGAGGGATCGTAGAGGTTATGAAGATAGTGGCCTGCCTGATTTTGATGATATTACTGACCATATTCTGCCTGCACAGAACAATCTTCCCTTGATTGCTCTCGGGAAGAATTCAGAAGGCAAGGATGAACCGGATGAACTGTCTTATATTGAAGGACAAAAGCGCAGGAATGAGTCGGATGAAGATCCCCGACCTTGATTGGCTCGACACAATAGAAAAAAGCGATTGTATGGAAGTCCATCAATCGCTTTTCATTTCTATACCCCTCGCTTGTTCCCCCATACCAACGTATGGAGTTGAGGTAGCACACGAACATTATTTAAATCTGCTCTTTCACACACTTTATCTATAAGTGTTTCATAATCCAACAGCAAATCTGAAACGAGCTTGGCTGTGTCACCTTCTGTAACGGCAGGATTGCCTGTTTGGATATAAAACGGTACACCGGGGTAGCGATGATGGATGCGAGTGGCATATTCTAAATCGAAATCGTCAAACACCACCACTTTTAAACTGAACTGTGAACGATTCTCTTTTAATCGATGAACGATTTCATCAAGTTTCTCAAATTCCGTCACCATGCCTGAACTTGGAGGCTTGGGAGATATGGTCAGATCACTGATATCATAAAACCAATCCTGCCACCGGCTTCCCTGTGTTTCTAGGGCTGAATCTATCCCATTTTCTTTGAAAATGTCAATAAGTTCCTTCAAGCTGGCCAATAGAGCAGGATTCCCACCTGAAATCGTTACATGGGAGAATCGATCTCCTCCTATTTCAAGCAAGCGATGCCAAATATCCTGTGCTGTCATGAGCACGATATCTTCTTTGGCAGACCCATCCCACGTAAAGGCTGAGTCACACCAGGCACAGCTGTAATCACACCCGGCAGTCCTGACAAACATTGTTTTTTGGCCGATGACCATCCCTTCCCCTTGGATGGTTGGACCGAACACTTCCAGAACGGGAATTTTCTTCATGAGCGTTTCCCCTTTGGTCTGTAAATACAATAGCTGGTAGGAGTTTCCCTTAAAAATACTTGAAGACACTGTGGCCTGTGAGGAAGTGTGTCTAAATGATCCTGAATGATTTCCCACATCACCTTTGCCACCACTTCAGTTGTAGGAAATTCCATCCCTTTCTCAGAAGAAAACCTTTCATCCTGATTGATGATGGTATGATCAAATCGTTTATGGATCAGTTTTTTTATGTGCTGGAAATTAATAAGGAATCCAGAATCATCGAGTTGGTCTCCCCCAATCGTGATATTGGCGAAGTAAGTATGACCATGCACTTCCTGACAACTTCCCGCATCAGCATGTGGAATGTAATGGGCAGCTGCAAAATGCATATCTTTATTTAATTCAAATTCATAAGGATGGTCGGGAGTCGGATAGATCTGTTGAATCATAGACCCTCTCCTCCTTTTTTTTCATTTATATATTCATCTAATCCCTTTTGTCTAAGTTCACAAGCCGGGCATTCCCCGCACCCGCTCCCTTTCAACCCGTTATAACATGTAAGGGTATTTTCCTGAATATAATGGAACGCTCCTAATTCGTCGGCCATTTCCCACGTCTCTGCCTTATTGATCCACATAAGGGGAGTATGAATGACAAACTGTTCATCCATGGAAAGATTGAGGGAAACATTCAAGGATTTCACAAAAATATCCCGGCAGTCAGGATAGCCGCTAAAATCTGTTTCGCATACACCGGTCACGATATGTTTCGCCCCGATCTGCTTTGCCAGAATCCCGGCAAATGACAAGAATAATAGATTTCTTCCCGGAACAAAAGTAGAAGGCAATTCCCCTTCTTTTTGTGTGATTTCTTCATCCGTTCTTGTTAATGCACTTGGTGCCAGTTGATTCAATAAACTCATATCTAATACATGGTGAGGCACATTCAAATCCTCTGCAATCTCTCGTGCACAGTCCAGTTCCGCAACATGTCTCTGACCATAATTAAATGTCACTGCTTCTACTTCTTTAAATGCTTTC
The DNA here is from genome assembly GCF_001305855.1 of Rossellomorea vietnamensis. Lineage (GTDB taxonomy): Bacteria > Bacillota > Bacilli > Bacillales > Bacillaceae_B > Rossellomorea > Rossellomorea vietnamensis_A. The sequence continues at coordinate 277,496 of NZ_LIXZ01000001.1, forward strand.
TTTGCCCAAAATAAACACGTTGTACTATCTTGACCTCCGCTGAATACGACTAACGCTTTCTCTGTGTTCATATATGGTTCTCCTTTCTTTTCTACAGGCTCTTTTGCCATGAAAAGAAGAAAGAGATTCTGTAAGACTCTATAATATCGGCAATACATTGCCACTAACAAAAAATAACGACACCTAAGGATGCCGTTTTCCTTAGTTTTTTATAGAGGGTTGTGCTAGAACCTCTCGGGAGTCGTCCTTCATCCCAATTCTTCTTCTATTGTCCTCAACCAATATAACGTTTTTTCATAAAAAAATCTACATTTCACTAACAATTTATTCAGAAATCACCGTAATAACAGCTGTCTGACTATTTTAAACGAAGGAGCCTTCTTCTCTTCCTTCTCTTTTTCGAGCCGAAACGCAGCCAGCCTATTTTCAAAAAGAAGCCAAACATGATCAGTGCGATGAGTCCCATGACCCCGAGGACGATGAAGTAAGCATTGGGCTCATCGAGTTCAGGCATGTTGACAAAGTTCATCCCATATAAACCTGCAATAAAGGTAAGGGGCATGAAAATCGTCGTGATGACTGTCAATGTCATCATGATGTTATTCATTTTATCGGAATTGATCGATAAATAATTATCACGTATATCCGATGAGAATTCGCGATAAGATTCAAGCATTTCAACAAGCTTTATCAAATGATCATATACGTCATTGAAATACAGCTGCTCTTCCTTCAGTGCATTCAATCTGCCCGAGTTACTGATGCGATACAATAGATCCCTCATCGGCACCAGGGTGCGACGGAGCTTTGACATATCATGTCGGATATCAAATAACTCATCCATTAGGTCACTGTCGGCTTCTTCATTCGTGTTGTCTTCAATCGTATTGAGGCGGTCTTCTATCTTATACACAAGGGGGAAGTAATCATCCACGAGCCGGTCAACGATTCTGTGCATGATTTTAAACGGGCTGAGCTGGGCCCCTTCTTCTTTCATTTCCTCCCATATTTGATTTAATGGACTGACAGGTTCTTTATGGAACGTAACAATAAATCTTGAATTCACAAACATATTCACCTCATGGGAATCAAGGGTTTTTGAATTGATTCCGTGCATGAGTACAAAGATGTATTGATTATAGAAATCGAGCTTGGGACGTTGACTGAAATCGTCCAAACAATCCTCGATCGCAAGGGGGTGAAATCGAAAATACAACTTAAGTAATCTGATGTCCTTGCTCGAAGGCTCAGAGAAATCCACCCAGTACCATTTTACATCTTTTTCTTTTATTCTTGATAAAGGAACATCACTTTGGATTTCCCCGTTTTCCATGATTATACTTGTTCGGATCATAAGGCTCTCCCTAACTGTCTTTTTTCATTTTTTATCCTTTCCCTTTTTCTCCTTCATTCAAACAAATCCCTGCGTAACCATTCAATTTAATGTTAAAATATGAATCAAACGATCAAAGTAGGTGTACATAGTGGAACAGCATATTAACCCCAGGGTCAGGGATATACAAATTTCTGGTATACGACGATTTTTCAACATGGTGTCAGACATTGACGATATGATCTCCCTTACCATCGGTCAACCTGACTTCCCTACCCCTCAACATATAAAAGAGGCAGGGAAAGCGGCCATTGATGGAGATTTCACTTCTTATACCCACAATGCTGGATATATCGAATTACGTGAAGCGGCTGCTTCATTCGTCAAAGAAAAATATCATGTGGACTATGACCCTGCAACAGAAGTCATAGTCACAAATGGTGCGTCCCAGGGAATCGATGTGATTCTTCGGACGATTCTTTGCCAGGGTGACGACTGTCTCCTTCCAGGGCCCGTATATCCCGGTTATGAACCCATCATCAAACTATGTGGTGCCAATCCGGTCCACATCGATATTACCCAGAATGAGTTTAAACTAGATGCAGCATTGATCGAGGGCAGCCTGACCCCTTCAACCAAATGCATCATCCTTCCTTACCCCTCGAACCCAACAGGGGTCAGCTTATCAAAGGAAGAACTGAAGGAAATTGCCGAAATACTCAAGAGCCGCGACATTTTTGTATTGGCTGATGAAATATATAGTGAACTTACCTTTGATGGTTCACATCATTCCATTGCAGAGTATTTAAGAGAGCAAACGATCATCGTGAATGGATTATCAAAGTCACATAGTATGACAGGTTGGCGGATCGGCCTGATTTTCGCTCCTGAAGCCATTTCAAAGCACCTATTGAAGGTACACCAATATAATGTGTCCTGCGCTTCGTCCATCTCCCAAAAAGCAGCTTATGAAGCTCTGACAGCCGGAAAAGATGATGCTATAGATATGAAGGAAGAGTATAAGAAACGAAGGGATTATGTATACGACAGACTTGTGGATATGGGATTTGAAGGAATCGTCAAACCCCACGGCGCCTTTTACTTTTTCGTGAAAATACCGGATAACATACTGTTAAGCTCATTTGATTTCTCCCTGGCCCTGGCCCAGGAGAAAAAGGTGGCTGTCGTTCCCGGGGACGCCTTTTCCCCACTTGGAGAAGGCTATTTCCGTCTATCTTACGCCTGTTCCATGGATCAACTGACAGAAGGACTCGACCGGCTTCAATCCTTCATCCAATCCTAATGAGAGGGACGGACCTTGCATCAAGGTCCGTCCCTCTTTATCATTACCCTTTATATTCACCATTGTTGTTAGGTGCTTTTTCTTTTTTCGCTTTGTCGTTGTGGATTTTATTGGTGGCTGCACTCCCGATTTCATGGGCAAATTCAGCATTGATCTTTGAAGAATCAAAGCCTTTTTTGTTTTTTTGCTGTGGATCATTTTTCTTTGTCCTTTTTGCCATTGATGATCTCCCCCTTTAATGATCTGCTAATCCATTTGAAAGATCAGCCTACTTATTATTCATCTTCACCTCAAGTCCTATTCAATGGACAAATTCCCAAAAAAAAGAACCAACACAGTTAACTGAGTTAGTTCAATAAAAAAAGGAAAAGGGGGTGTTAGTGAGAAATTAATCTCCAATTTCATGCTTAATTATAGAATACCCGCTTTTAAAGATGATAAACCATCTTTCTATTTTTTTAAAAAAAATTTTTTGTTTGCGGAACACCGCTCAATAATTATTTTATGGACCTTCCAAACACAACCGGTGCCCGAAAAAGTTATTTTAGTAAAACACTTTAAAAAAGCGCTTTCATACAGTATAATAAACAAGTGAATTCGGGAATGAAGTTTGAACGTGGTTTGTAAAATGGTAACCACTTGTATAATCCCCTTTTAAAAAGAAAAAGGGATTGAAAGAACCAAGCGTTCCTTCAATCCACAAGAAAGGGGGAAATGAGAATAAAAAGGCCCAAAGGGTGTGTGCCTTATTCTTCACAGATATATTACCCTCATTTCCATCATCTAAACCTAAATTTATTCCATTGATGTCGCTTTTTTCACTGCAGAAATAACCGAATCATTGGTGTCTAATTGAAGTGCCTGTTCAGCCAGTTCCTTCATTTCAGAACGATTCAACTGACGGATTTGAGACCGTGCCTTCAAAATGGACGTTGCACTCATTGAGAACTCATCCAAACCTAATCCAAGTAAGATCGGTACTGCAATCTCATCTCCAGCCATTTCTCCACACATGCCTGCCCATTTTCCTTCTTTATGAGCCGCATCGATCACCATTTTCACAAGACGTAAGATGGCAGGGTTATACGGTTGATATAAGTAGGAAACGCGCTCGTTCATGCGGTCGGCAGCCATTGTGTACTGAATAAGATCATTTGTCCCGATTGAGAAGAAATCAACTTCCTTGGCAAAGACATCCGCCATTACAGCAGTTGAAGGGATTTCCACCATGATCCCCACTTCAATGTGATCAGCTACTGTTGTCCCATTTTCAAGAAGGGCTTTTTTCTCTTCTTCCAGGATCGCTTTCGCTTCTCTGAACTCTTGAAGATTTGAAATCATCGGGAACATGATTTTCAAGTTTCCGAATGGACTTGCCTTCAATAACGCTCTAAGCTGGGTACGGAAGATATCCTGTTCATCTAAACAAAGACGGATTGCACGATACCCAAGGAAAGGGTTCATTTCTTTCGGCAGATTTAAGTAAGGAAGCTCTTTATCCCCACCGATGTCAAGGGTACGAACCACCACGGGTTTCCCTTCCATTCCTTCTAATACAGCCTTATAAGCTTCATATTGCTCTTCTTCTGACGGTAATTCGTCACGACCCATGTATAGGAATTCTGTACGATACAGTCCTACACCTTCTCCGCCGTGATTCTTTACCCCTTCAAGATCCTTTGGTGTCCCGATATTGGCAGCAAGTTCAACATGCTCCCCATCTTTAGAAACCGTAGGTTCGTCAACGAGCTTCGCCCATTCAGCCTTTTGCTCTTCATAACGGGCATGTTCTTTCTTGTACTCTTCGATGACTTCCGGTGTCGGATTAATATGTACTTCTCCATTTAATCCGTCAACGATGATCATGTCACCATTTTCAACAGAGGAAGTAATGGATTTCGTCCCCACTACAGCCGGTATCTCCATTGAACGGGCCATAATGGCCGAATGTGATGTTCTTCCACCGATATCTGTCGTAAATCCTTTAACGAATTCACGATTTAATTGTGCCGTGTCAGAAGGAGTTAAATCCTCTGCAATCACGATCACTTCTTCTGTTACCATGCTAGGGTTTGCAATCTGCACGCCCAGGAGGTGTGATAGGACACGCTTCGTCACGTCACGGATATCCGCAGCACGTTCCTTCATATACTCGTTATCCATGGATTCAAACATGGCTACGAACATATCCGCTGTTTCTTTAAGGGCGAATTCAGCGTTTACATTTTCTGATTTTACTTTGTCTTCGATAGGTGTCAGTAGTTCTGGATCGCTTAAGACAAGAAGATGCGCTTCAAAGATTTGAGCTTTGTCTTCCCCTAAATCAACTCTCGCTTTATCACGGATCGCTTCAAGCTCTGATTTAGATGTCGCAATGGCATCCCGGAAGCGTGAAACTTCCTGTTCTGCATTGTCTACGCTCTTCTTTTCAAAGCTCAGGTCAGGTTCGACTAAGCGATACGCTTTCGCGATGGCAATACCATTTGATGCCGCAATTCCTTTTAAGAGACTGGACATTACTCAGCTAAACCTTCTTTGTTCAATGTTTCCTGTAAGCTGTTTAACGCTTCTTCCTCGTCACTACCTTCAGTAATGATTGTGATTTCTGCACCTTTACCAACACCTAAAGACATAACACCCATGATTGATTTTAAGTTTACTTTCTTTTCTTTGTATTCTAGATGTACATCGCTGTCGAATTTGCTTGCCGTTTGAACCAGTAGAGTTGCCGGACGAGCATGAATTCCTGTTTCAGCTGTAACTGTAAATGTTTTTTGTGCCATGTGAATCGACTCCTTCAATTATCTTGTTTTTAGTTGCTTCATAAAAGTAATGGATTATGAATAAAACGTCAACTATTTCTAGTGATTAATCCAATATTCCTATAAAGCTGTTCAATAAAAAAGAATAGCATGCAATGAGCATATACACAATTGTAAAGCTTGATTTTTTTAGTATTTCATAAATTTGCCACTGTTATGAACCTAATTATGTAAAATTTGATGATTTATTTTAAAACACAAAGAAAAAACGACTTCTAAAGACCCCATATCTATTGGAGATGGAGCCTTTAGTATGAGTCAGTCTTTTCATTGTCATACTATTCTTTTTCAACCACTTCTGCCTTCATGAGGTTATAGCCGATCTTTGCTTTTATGACCGTCCCTTTCAATGTCATTTCATGATCTTCGGAGATATTTGAGTATACATTTACCAAGTCACAAATACATCGGGAGAATAATTCTGACAGCTGCTTTAATTCTTGTACACTATACTTCCTGTCTTCTTTCATCAGTTCTTCCATCACATCGATGGCAAGGCTTTTAACCCGAAGTGCCTGCTCTATTTCGTATTTCAAATTGAACCCTCCCCTTCCTATCATTCTTTCTCTAGCATATGCCGAGGAAACTAGATTAGAACGGGAAAAACTATCAAATATTCAATTGGGCATCCTTTGTAAATAGCCGCTTATATGCCATTAAAATAAATAGGACGACAGTCAATGCAACGCTTCCGACAATGCCTAACAGAATGGCAATTTGATATTCAATGGCCACCAGGGGGCTAACTCCTGAAAGAATTTGCCCTGTCATCATTCCAGGCAGAAAAATGATGCCCATCCCAAGCATATTATTTAGAGTGGGGAGGATGGCAGAATCAAATGCGTTATCCAAATAGGTCTTAGAGGCAGCTTTAGGGGTTGCCCCCAGCATCAATGCACCTTCTACTTTTTCTCTCTGATCTATCAATCCCCCGAGTAGGGTATTGATTCCAAGTGTTATGCCCGTCATCGCGTTCCCCACAATCATCCCTGCAATCGGAATGAAGTATCTTGGTTCATACCATGGGGAGAAGTGGATGACGACCATATTGAAATAAATCAAGCTGATCAGGGTTCCTGCGCATAAAGATAAGGCTGTAATCCCTTTCAGCTTTTGATCCATTTCATACTTGACCTGCTTGAATATATTCCTGATAGCAAAAGCTTCCATTACGACTATGATGCTCAAGGTAAGCCAAGGGCTCGGATGATCAAAAATATACGTTAGGATATATCCAGCGATTATCAGTTGAATGGTCATCCGGAATGAAGCGAGTATGATTTGTTTTTCCCTGGAGATCCCCCTCCATTTCACGATGAATAACAAGAGAAGAACAAAGACATACGCTGCAATAAATCTCCATAATTCTATATCGATAATTCCTTTTTCCAATGACAAACTCTCCTTTTGCTATTTTGAAATCGTAATGATTTCTTCTCCGTATTGTTTGGCCACATTTGTCGAATGGGTAACCATGATGATGGTCCCTCCATGCCCTTTTACACATGTAATAAAGCTTTTCATCACTTCGATCTCTGTTTCTTCGTCAAGAGCCGACGTGGGTTCATCCAATAAATAGACAGCAGGTTTCATGGCTAACACCCTGCCGAGGGATAATCGCTGGCGTTCGCCGCCAGACAGCTGTTCAGCAGGAGCATCCAATGGTTTATCCAGCTTGACAATGGTCAATATCTTCAATAGTTCCTCCCGGTTTGCCAGGTGCTTTTCTGAAAAGACAAGTCCTTTCTGAAGATTTTCTTCCACTGTTTCTCCAAAAAGAAGAGGTGTTTGAGAAATCATGACCGCTTCTCTCCTATGCTCCACCGGATCCACCTTATTCAAGGAATTCCCTTTATAACGGATATGACCGCTATCTGGTATATTCATTTTATTCAACAATTTTAATAGAGTAGATTTTCCGGCACCGCTTTCCCCTACAAGGCAGGTCGTCTGGTGCTCAGAAATGTCCATCTCCTTAATTTGTAATATATCTTTATAATGCACATCTCTTAATTCATACAACATACACGATTCCTCCTCTCCTCTATCATACCCCACCGAACAGAATTTAAAGAAGCCAATGCTTACAAAAACGACTCGTGTAAGCACTGGCTTCTTCTATAGATCTTCCCGTTCTTTCAACTCACCGATATGGTGTTCAATCTGATTTGTGAAGTAATCGACTTCTTGCTGACTTGGAACGGATTGACCGTATCTAACGCGTTCATAAAGAGAGAAAAATCGTTCAGATTCACTGAGGCCGATTCGTTTGAACCATAATTGAACGTTCTCATTCTGTTGTCTTCCCGCTCCCCATATGTGAGCTTCCCCCTCGAGCTTCTCCATCGATAGCCGGATTACGTCCCTTGCTTTTGAATACGAAATTCGATCCCTTTCATCATCCTCGACAGGGGTTACGATCTTTTGAGTCATCATCGTTGGAGAATTTTCTGCCTCCCTTGCCATGTCAAAGGAGGATTTCCGTTTCTTCACTAAATAAATGATGACTGCTATGACCAGTAATCCCAGCAGAACTTCATTCACCCAGGAAAATGATAATCCCTGACTAAGTTCAAAATTCTGTGCCTCTCCGAAATCCTGTTTTTGAACTTCGCTTCCATCTCCCTCCTGAGCATCCCTCGTACTTAAGAACATGTCTCTTAATTTTATTAACTGATGATAAATTGGATCCACCAAGAAAGAAAATACCCAAAACACCTTCTCTGCTCCCCAATAGATCCCTTTACTGGCCAACGAGCTGAATACCGCTATCAGGCCTCCCGCCAATGTTACTAAGAACCAGAGTCCCATTGGTTTCAACAGCACTCTTTTATGGCCGTTTCTTACATCGCCAAGCATTCTTTGAATCGGCGTGAGCGTGATGATGATTGAAAATAAGATGAATAATAGGCTGTAGATGATATACGTATTTCCCATGTCTCTTATGGAACCTGTCAATAATGAAACCGACGCGATAAATAAAAATATCAGGACAGATCCACTGTTCACTTCGATGGATGCATCTTTATTTTTGGAATAAGACGTGATTCTCCAATGTAAAAAAACCAATACAGCTAACATCACCCACCATGCGGCAGAGAAGAAGTAGATGCTTAGAACTAGAGAAATAGCGAGTGCCCCTAACAATAGTTTATATACGGATGGTTTTATCGTGCTTAGTATGAGAAATGTCATTACTATGACAAGTACCATACAAAGGGCCGGGACGTAGGTGCTTAATAGTACTTCTTTGGCAAAAAGGAATGTGGTCATTAATAGGGCGAATAAAATATCGATCCCGACATGCAGCCCCATTTTCACCATGAGCATTTGTTTATGTTTGATCAAGAAGGAACTTTCAGCGAACGTTTCCATAGTGTGACGACTCCTTGTTTTTGTTCTGAATTCAACTTGTAAACTTGGATTTTCTGTTTCTCAATCTTTATCAATAAAGCTTCTTCACGTGCCCCCAGTGCCCCTGCAGCAATAAATACAGAAGGAACCAATTGTCTGAGGTATAAATGCTTCAGAACAATATGGAATGGGATTGTAAACTCATCTGTCGATAGAGTAGAAAGCATTTCCATCCCTCTCTGCCTGTGAACCCTTCCTATTCCGGGCGGAAGATAATAGTACGGGGTCCCGCCCTGGGATCTCACGTTTAAGACAAGGGAGAAAGTGATATTTTGTTCTACCGCAAGCCTCATCATATAGGAGGCATATTGTATGATTTCTTCGAGCTGGTTTGTGATGGCATAGCGATCAGATAGATTGATGGCGATCATCCACTCTTTTTGGGTAGCTGGTGCATAGATCTTCGTTTGAAGGCTGCCGGTTCTGGCAGTTGCCTTCCAGTGAACATCCTGAAAGCGGTCTCCTTGGATGTAATCCCTTGTCCCTATCTGATGAAAGACATCATGAAATAATGAATGTTGGATGGGGACGTCCCCCTGTTTCCATGTGAGCTGTTGCTCAGCCATTTTCACGGGAGAATCTGCAGGGAATACGATAATGGTGGACGGGACATTATCGAGTAAATCCAAGAGTACTTTACCACTTCCGAATAAGTGGGGGATTTCTAACTGCATATTGGTAATCTTGCATAATCCCCTCCTTTTTCCTCGAACTGGTATGGAGATGCTTCCTTCATCATTTTTGCGGATGGAGAATGGGATGGACACTTCAATTTTTTCCTCCACCCCTGACGAGTAGGGGTGCATAGTGGGGATGACGATATCTTTAAATGTGATTTTCAACGTCGCACCCCAAATGGACATGCCTTTGTTTTGAAGTTGAAATTCCCACTTTTGCTCCTCATCGCAATGCAGCCTAATTCTCTTCGTGGTCCTTCCAATGCTGATGCCTTCACCAACTTTCAATAGATACCATTGATGGACCCTGAAATAGAGGATCATCAACAAAAAAATACCTAATCCTACATAGGAATGTACATAAAAGCTTGCTGCCCCAACGATGACAAGCAGGACCAGAGTCAAGGATATATAGGGATCTTCGACAATGTCACGTTTCCACTTCACTAAGCTTGCCTCGCTTCTACAGGAGTAACGGACATTTCTACAATTTGCTCGATCACTTCTTCGGCCGTTCTCGTTAAGGAAGACTCTATCGTTAATTGGATCCGGTGTTGCAGTACATATGGGGCAACGGCTACAATATCCTGCGGTCTTACAAAATCCCTGCCTTCGAGGAATGCTTGAGCCTGAGAGGCCTTGAGAAGTGCGAGGCTCGCTCGTGGGCTTGCACCTACCTCCACCCATTCATGTTCCCTTGTTCCCCTCGTAATTTGAAGGATATATGTTTCGATATCCTCGGATATATGTACTTCTTTAACTTGGCGGGTCAATGATTGTAACTCATCAAGACTTAACACTTTGTTGACTGTATTTAATGGTTCGGCTGATTTAAAGCGATTTAATATTCCTCTTTCTTCTTCAAAATCAGGATACGTAAACGGAATCTTCAATAAAAATCGGTCCAGCTGAGCCGCAGGCAGAGGAAAAGTTCCCTGCTGGGATTCAATCGGATTCTGAGTGGCAACCACGATAAACGGTGGCTCTAATGGGACGGTTTCACCGTCTATGGTGATTTGTTTTTCTTCCATTACTTCGAGTAAACTCGCCTGCGTTCTCGGAGTGGCCCTGTTAATCTCATCTGCCAAGAGGACGTTCGTGACTACGGGTCCTGTCCTTAGTTCAAATTCCTGTGTTTTCGGATTAAAAAACTGTATACCTGTCACATCACTCGGTAATACATCCGGTGTGAATTGGATCCTTTTAAATGCTCCATCGATACAGTGACTGAATGTTTTGGCGAGCAAAGTCTTACCTGTCCCGGGGACACTCTCCAATAGAACGTGTCCTTCTTGAAGTAGGGCAATTAATAACAGGTCGATTTCTTTGTCCTTCCCCACTAGCACTTTATTCATCTCTCTCTTGATTGAATCCAATCGATTCATTCTTTTTCCCCCTCATTCACTCTATTGATTAAATTTTCTAAATATATCATTTTTTCATTCTATCATAATTCGTTGTTAAATTATCCCTTTTCCTAAAAAAAAACCAACCACTTCACCTGGATGGTGAAGTGGTTGGTTTCTATATACCATTAATGCTCATAAATCATTTTCCTTGTCATCCCCCCATCTATGACAATGTTTTCGCCTGTGATGAAATCATTATCGGGGTGGGCAAGGAATAAGCATGCCCTCGCAATATCTTCAGGCTTCCCTACCCTGCCGGAAGGGTGCTGACGATGGTCGATGTCTCTCAGGGAGTCATAGTCTTCCGTTTGAATCCATCCCGGGCTGATGGAATTGACGCGGATCCCCATTTCGCTTAAGGTAATGGCCAGGGAATGAGTGAGGCTTACTATGCCTCCTTTTGTCGCTGAATAGGCTTCAGTATCAGGTTCAGACATAGCGGCCCTTGTGGAGGCCATATTTAATATGCACGCCCCTCGATCCTTCATTAATGGTGCCGCTTCCCGGGTGCAATAAAATACGCTACTTAAGTTTGATGATAGAATGCTGTTCCAATCCTCAGGTTCCATCTCCCAGAATGACATGAATCTGGAGACACCTGCATTATTAATCAAAACGTCAATCACCCCATGATCTTCTTTTATTTTATTAAAGACGACTTTCACCTCTTCGGGGACACCAACATCTGCTTCATGGAATTGTGTCGTATATCCCTCAGCATTAAGCCTATGAGAATGTTCTCTCCCCTTTTCTCCGTCCCTATCAATGAATTCAACCACGGCGCCCTTTCTGGCAAATTCTTCAACCAGTTTTTTCCCTATGCCACTGGCTCCCCCTGTGATACATACAATTTTGCTCTTCATTCTCTTCATCTCCCATCAAATGTTTATATAGAAGGATACCCTTAGCCCTGAAGGTTCAATCTACTTTAATAGAAAAGGGTTAACCCGATTGGAATTCTCTTTTTAAAATAGGAGAGATTTCCAAGGGTTAACCCTTTAAATTATTGGATCATTTTATGATGAGTTGTTTCTTTAGTATCATTTCGCTGATGAATATTGATCAAGGTATCCAGCTCTTTACTCAGTTGGATGGTCGTAGGACTGTTCAGCCCTAAACGAAGGCCAGACTCTATCATCTTCCACCTTACCAACTCAATTCGAGCAACAATAGTCCCATTCATCAACATCACCTCTTTTTCTTTTCTCTATTTTACTATTAATCCCACATAGAGGAAAGAAAAAGATACCCAAAAGTTCATTTATTGTTGAGGATTATTCTTACTTTGCGAATCGGTGTTTTCCGATTGTCAGCAAGGTTTCCCTGTTTGTGATCCAGTCACTTGTAGATGTCACTGGATTATAGAAAAAGAGTGAGCCCTTCCCCTGCCCCCTGAATGCCAAGGCTTCCTGGACAGCATCCCTTGCTTCCTGTGAAGGCGCCTGGTTGATTTGTCCGTTTTGTACAGGTGAGAAAGCAAAGTGCCCATTTGATACCTGATAGATTACATTTTTGATAGTGTCAGGAAATTCAGTAGAATCCACTCTATTTAGTACGACGGTTGCGACTGCGACTTTTCCTGCATACGGCTCCCCTTTCGCTTCTGCATGTACAAGCTTTGCAAGCAACTCCCGATCTTCTTTTGTGACATTATTGTCAGGGATCTCGATTGTTTGACCTGGGTGGATTTCATTGGATTTCAGATTATTTGCTTCCTTTAATTGAATGACGGATACAGATTTCTCTTTACCGATATCCCACAGGGACTCACCCTTTTCTACATTGTACATGTCCCCTGCAGCAAATGTTTGAGTAGAGAATGTAACAAAAGAAAGTGCTGCAATTCCTAAAATAAAGCTTTTCTTAATCATATTTCTACCTCCTAAATAGCGCTCCCCCATAAGATAACAATCTATGGGGAGAATTTCAGCAGGTAATGGTTACCACCAATCTTTCATGCTTCTATACTAAATGAGGAAACCCGTTCATATAATGAGCATATACGGCAAGACTCCAATGCCCGCAAATGAACAAAAAAAAGCAGAGGATGATCTCCTCCACTTCGTTTAACTTCGCGGTGTATCAAGATATTGAAAAAGGATATTCCCACCTTGTTTAGCTATCCCTCGGAATTGTTTAAAATCATCCTGTTTCACCAGCACAGACCGGAAAGCAAGAAAATCTTCCTTCAATACCATTATTTCCTCTACTTCTCTTGCACGCAATGACTGCAACTGTTTAAGAATTTCTGTTTCACTCATATCCATAACCTCCATCTTCACTGTTTCTATTGTAGTTTCAAAAGGCTAATGAGCTCAAGTCATAAATTTTATATGGAATTTTTAGAAAACTCTTTACCTTTTCGTGACTTTACGTCAAAATATTAGTAATTGTTTGTAGAAATTTGCCAAAAAGGAGCGGCTTTTGATGAAAAAAGCAGAAATTGGAAATGTGATTGAATTTAGAGAAGGATTAAAAGGAATCGTTGAGAAAGTGAATGAAAATTCAGTAATCGTCGATTTAACTTATATGAAGAATTATCGAGATCTTGAATTAGAAGAAAAGACGGTAGTGAATCACAAAAACTATAAAATTGTAGAGGCATAAATACTACAAATATATTCTAAGAGGTGGAGGACTCCCTCCTCCTTTTTTTGATGTAAGACAACATAGAAAGGTTTACGGTGACGCCTTTGAGGTTATTCTTATAGCATACTGTCCCGTAAGGTGGAACCCTGTTATGAACCTGAATATACATATATTGAATAAAGCGCAAAAAAGCTTTTGGTTTGTGCCATTTTTATTCTCACTGATTTCTTTACTTCTTTCTCTTGTCACCTTTTATTTTGATTGGTGGTTAAGTCAGCATAACTACCCCATCTTCCCAAAGGTTTTGTTCTCTAATTTCAACTTATCCATGACCATCATCAGTACGATTGCATCATCGATCATGACGATGACGACCATTACCTTTTCAACCATCATGGTTGTTCTCACGACATTTCTATCCCAGTATTCACCCAGGACCTTACAGAATTTCATCAATGATCGCCCTACTCAGCGGGTGCTTGCCATCTTTGTGTCAGGTGTGGTTTATTGCATCACCCTGCTGGTCCTCCTCCATGATGAATCGGGTCAGGAATTATATATCTCTTCAGCTTTTGCAGGCATAGTGGCAGTTATTTGTTTATTTGTCTTCGTATTTTTCGTGCACCATGTCTCCAATTGGGTGAAGGTGAGCAATTTAATCCATAACATCACCATTAAAACGAATAATAAAATTGACAATAGCTACCTCTATAGAAGGAATGCCATTCAAGAGGACCCATCCACATTCAATGAGTCTTTCTTTAAAGAAACTGAACCCATCAATGTGTTCAGTGAAGCGTCCGGTTATCTACAACAGATAGATATTGAAGGGATGATCAAAAAAGCCGGGAAGGATAAGAGTATCGTCCGGATGGTGAAGACACCTGGCGAATACCTACTTGAGGGAACCCCTGTGATGACGATTTGGACGGTGAATGAAGATATTGATGCTGAAGACTACCTTGGCTACCTTGTACTGGGACCTGATAAAGAGCCGATGGAAGACATTGAACTCGGGATCCGTAAGCTTGTAGAAATAGCCTTAAGGGCCATTTCCCCTGCCATCAACGACCCTAATACAGCCAAAAACTGCATTGAAGAAATCGGGATCATTCTTTCAAAGCTCGCAAAACACAAGCTTCCAAGCTCATATTTGACAGATGATGAAAATCAGTTGCGAATCATTTTAGAACAGCCAACCTTTGTTGATTATTTATATAAAAGCTTTTATCAATTAAGACATTACGGTAAACAAGATGTATCCATCATTGCAGAAATCCTGCGTTCACTGAGAATGATTAGTGAAAATAACAACGGTGAAACAAAGCGCCTTGTCTGGACATTCAAGAATTATATCCTTGAAGGCATCGACTATGACTGCCTGCAGGACCTTGATATGCAGTACATTATGAGACATCTTGACGAATTGGCCGCAGCTTGTGGTAAAGAAGAGTGGGACAAAGATGAAGTGCGAAATAAATACTTTCCCGAGCAATACAAAACCGATGACTCCTATCATCACGATAAAGAATGATAACGTAAAAAAACGGATGCCCTTTAGCATCCGTTTTCCTTTTATTTATTTTTCTTTCCTTCTGAAAGCTCCTTGAACGAAGAAACTTTACCGTGAGGATGCTGCTCCTCTTTTCTTACATTCCACTGTCTTTCTTTTTCGTGTTTGGACTGCGTCATGTTTGCCACTCCTTTTGATTATTTATTCTCTATTAACATGAGCAGCAGACTCACTTTTTACTCTTTTTGAACATTATTTATTCGGCTTCATCCAGAGAAGAATAATGAATAACAAACTCATATATCCAAATAGAGGGTACAAATAGGATAGGAGTTCGCTGTACTCAAAGAAGCTCAAAGAATAAATCATCATGAAGATACCGGTAAAAGTCAATAGGGGTGAGCCCTTCCAATAACTTGCCAGCTGTTTTTCGAGCCCGAATACCCCCCCGATGACAGAAGTGAAAATCTCACCATAAATAATGAGGATATAAATAAAGTAGAAGCCCGATACAAATGACTTCATCACTACGGCCATGGGAATCTGATACTGGGTTACGTTTGGAATCATAACGAGCGTGATATGACTGGAGATCAATATGAGTGTGAGAAAAAATCCGCCAAGATATCCCCCATATTTAATGATTTCCCGATCTTTCACTTCTCCTGCAACTGGAACGAGAACAGCCTGTGCCATGGCTAAATTGAAGGCAACATATGAAAATGGAGCCACGACCGATTTCCATCCATCTTCCGCATGAGGGATCATCAGGAAGGCATCCAAAAAATCCGCATGGCGAACAGAATACACCATCAGGAACAAATTGAAGACAATCATAAGAGGAACGACAAACGTATTCACAGCAAATAAGCCCTTAATACCTACCATCATCGTGAAAAAACCCAATGCGATGGTCAATAATATGCCTAACTGTTTGGATAATAGGAGCTGCTCCTGAAAGACTGCCCCGGCCCCTGAAAGCATGACGGCTGAAACTCCGATCAGCATGATCATCATGACGATATTCATGATCTTTGAAAACCATTTGCCAAATAAATATTCATTGAATTCCTCGAAAGACTTCGCTTTAATATCATGGGATTTGAGCATGATCTTGGTTCCCATCGTAATAAATAAGTATCCACTAAGTAATATGGCAATAAACCCGACAAAACCAAATCGGGTGAAAAACTCGACAATTTCCCTTCCCGTTGCAAAGCCGGCTCCTATGACAGTACCTACATATACTGCTGCTATTTGAAACGATCCAGCCATCTTTTTCATCCCATCACCCCTGACACCTTCTACTTCACCTTATGTACAAGCATGGAAAATCAGAAGCAAAAGAACATAATTCTTTAATTAAACGAAAAAAAAGCAACCGCATAAAATACGGCTGCCCAGTTTCATTTATAGGTTTGTATCATCGATTCCATTTAACCACTGCCTGATTGGTTCGATTACTTTTTCGACCGTTCCCTCCTGGAAAGGGGAGTCTAGATGGGCCGCTTCCACCAGTGCTGTGAATGAACGGCTGCCACCCAGTTTACAAAGGGCAACATAGTCACTCCATGCCCTTTCACGATCCTCATTCATTTTCTTCCAAAATTGAAAAGCACAGATTTGAGCTAACGTATAATCAATATAGTAGAATGGGGAATTGTAAATATGGGATTGGCGCTGCCAGAACCCTCCATTTTCTAAATACGAAACCCCATCATAGTCTTTGTGTGGCAGATACTCTTCCTCGATCTTTCTCCATGCTGCGTTCCGTTCAGCAGGTGTGGCTTCCGGATTCTCATACACAAAATGCTGGAATTCATCGACCGCTACACCGTACGGGAGAAATTGCAATGCCTCACTCAAATGGGAGAATTGATACTTATCCGTATCTTCCTTAAAGAAATAATTCATCCATGGCCATGTGAAAAATTCCATGCTCATGGAATGGATCTCACACGCTTCGTACGTTGGCCAAATGTATTCCGGAATATCGAAACCACGGCTTGAATATACTTGGAAAGCGTGGCCCGCTTCGTGTGTCAATACATCGATATCGCCAGACGTTCCATTGAAGTTCGAGAAGATATAGGGTGCTTCATACCCTGCAATATATGTACAATATCCACCTCCGGCTTTCCCCTTCTTCGCTTCTAAATCCATGAGATTGCGTTCAATCATGAAGTCAAAGAATTCCTTTGTCTCAGGTGACAACTCTTCATACATTTTCTTACCATTGTCAATGATCCACTGAGGGTCTCCTTTAGGGGATGCGTTGCCGGATGTGAATTTAAATCCTTCATCATAAAATTTCATGGAGTCGATTCCGATCCGCTTCCCCTGTCTTTCTTTCAGCTCTGTAGAAAGAGGAACGATATGCTCCTTCACCTGATCACGGAATGCCTTTACCATATCTGGTGTATAATCCGTTCTCGTCATGCGATAATAACCCAACTCAACAAAGTTCTTATATCCTAACGTCGTCGCAATCGTATGCCGGACTTTAACTAACTCATCGAATAAACGGTCTAATTCTTCCTGATTTTCTTCAAAGAAAGAGACGGTGGCAAAGGCCGCTTCTTTCCTTGTACCGCGATTTACGGATTGTGTAAAGGGACCCATTTGGGCCAATGTTCTCTCTTCGCCTTCAAAAGGGATCTTGGCAGAAGCCATCAGTTTCGTATATTGGGAAGAAAGCTTATTTTCTTTTTGAAGCAGAGTGATAATTTCCGGGGAGAACGTCTTGATTTCACTCTCTGCTAGAGAAAATAACTGCTTACCCCACTTATCTTCCAGTTCCTTACGATATGGGGAGTTCACCAGTTCCCGATAATATTCTGTCACCATGCCTGAAACCTCAGGCATCATTTCATCGATATACTCCTGCTCTTCTTTGTAAAAGGCATCATTTGTATCGATGGAATGCCTTATATAGCAAATATTCTGCATGGTGTCGATGGTAAGTCGAATGTCATTGATTTCCTTGATCGCTTCCACCTGTTCTGAAACGTCTGAAGCTTCTTTGAATTTCTGGAGTACCTTTTCGAATGCCGGCTTAATCTCTTCCAGATTTGGTCTTTCATATGTATAATCTTCAAACTTCATGCTTTGTGCCTCCTCTTAAATTCATCCCGATTATAGGTATTCGACTTCAAAGCCGGAATCTCCTGTTAAGATAGGGATCGATTTCATTAAAATCTCCTCAAAATAAAAGCCCCGTCTATAATAGACAGGGCAACATCATAGGGCCTAATAGGACAGATCTTTAATGGATAGTCCAAGCTTTTTTAACATTTGAATGGTTTCTTCTTTTTCGTCGGGAGACAGTGCAGACATCAATTCGTGTATTCGGTTCTCATGGTTAGGGAAAATATCATCGATCAACCCTCTTCCATTTTCAGTAATCTGGGCGTATGTCACCCGACGATCCTTTGGACAGGCAACACGTTTAAGATACCCCTTTTTTTCAAGCTTATCGACTACGTAAGTGATGCTTCCTGAAGCTAACAGGATCTTCCCTCCAATTTGCTGCAAAGGCTGGTCTCCCTTATGATAGAGAAGCTCAAGTACGGCAAATTCAGTCGGGTTCAACCCATTTTCTTGAATGTTCTTATTTATCTCTTCGTTTAAAGCTTTAAAAGCTCTGGATAGGACTATAAAAAGTTTCAAAGACTGTTTTGTATTTTGTTTCTCGGTCATAGCATTCATTCCTTTAAAGAATATATCTCAGTTTCAAAATATTATACAAATATATCCGGTCATTGTCAACTGTCAGAGACTTTCTGCCGGAGTAAAAAGCAAAGGACGGCCCGTGTTTGGCGAACCGTCCTTTGCTTTTGAAATAACGACAAATCAGTTTTGTTAAAGTGATGTGAATGTGGAATTGAACGGAGATTCTTTTTCTCATATACCTGAATGATGAGGGATTTCCTGGTGAGTGGTCAAGAAGCAGTGCGTTTCAATAAACTCTTAATGTATTGCCCTAATTCGCTTGATGATTCATGCAATGACTGAGATTCACTATTATTTATGCACTTTTCATAGTCGTTCAACAGCTGATCCAATTGCTGGCTGCATTTGATTGTCTCCTCAGCACATAATCCTAAGTTTACTCCCATTGATACCATTTCCGAGCGCTTGTGGTTGATTTTCAATAAAAGCCACTTCTGTTTAAATAAACGACCCATTTCTACTAAACTCCTTTTTTTAGCTCCTAGTCTTTTTAAAGTAAAATCATTACTTGAGCATTATCGCAAGTATTATCAGAAAAGTAAATAGATTCGCAAAACAAGACAAAATAACTAGTATTATTGCTGAATTAGACATTTTTCGCCACAAACGCATCCTGCAAAAATAAAAGGATAGACAAAAAGAAACGTCTCTTTGTCTATCCTGATAGATGATCAATAGATTGGTACCCAGCCTTCCTGGGTGACGAAAATGCGGACTGCGACTACTTTCTTATCATCGCTTAAGGTGAAATAGTGGCGGATGTTTTCAGGAACGGAAATTAAGTCCCCCGGATTCAGGTGTACCTCAAAGAAATCCCCGTCCCTTCCTTGAATGACAAACACGCCATGTCCATTTACTATAAAGCGTACTTCATCATCTGTATGATGGTGTTCCTGTTGGAAATTCTTTAATAGCTCTTCAAGATTTGGTGTGCTGTCGGAAAGGGAGATCACATCCCGGGCCTGATATCCCCTGCGTGCTGAAATATCTTCTATCTCTTCTTTAAACGTTGAAAGAATTGCCTCTTTATCATCTTCGGTTAAAGCGTATCTGTCCCTTAGTGATTCGTCCAGCTTTTCAATATTCCAATGTTCATAGATTACCCCTTGTTCATTTAAATACTTTACTACATCTTCCTGATGATCAATGATCTGATTTATCCCCTGAATATTAATTGTTGTCATAATTTCACTCCTCCCTTAGGAATGGATTTTGTAGTTGTTAATGATAATACAGTGAGTTGGTATTGGAACAGAAACTCACAAGCTTCCAATAGTTTCTTAGCTTCAAAAGCTGTACGGCCCCAAACGGTAATTCCATGATTACGAATGAGTACGGCCCCTTTATCTTCTTGAATGTATGGGTGGAAGGTATCCGCTAAGGTTGGGATATGTGCATGATTATGAATGATGGGAATCGACAGGGAATCATGTTCACCCCATTTATCCCATGCTTTAATCAGTTCCTGGTTTCTGAATGTGATGACACCCTCATCTCCATACAGTTCACTGATCACATTATTGGCAACAGTATGGACATGTAAGCTGCATCCTGCTGAACTCTCGTTGAATATGTGACTATGGAGCAGTGTTTCGGCAGATGGACGCAACCCTGTTTCCTCCATCGCCTCACCATGTGCATTCACGAGGAGAAAATCTTCTTTCGTGTGCTTTCGCTTATCCTTTCCACTTGCCGTAACCAGGAAAGATACAGGCGATGATCCCACACGTATCGCCAGGTTTCCGCTTGTTCCCATAAACCAGTCCCTGTCTGCTAATTCTCTTTTGATATCAGCGAGCTCTTCCCATTCGGATTGATATGACTTCATATTGTCACTCCTTTTTCTATCACTTTTATGCAATCGTGAAATGATTCAAAAGGATGATACGGGATTCCCTTTTCTTCACAAGCACGTGCCAAATAGTCCCTTGCGAGTACTGTATCACCAAGCTTCGCCATCTCGATATCTGTGACAGAGTCCCCAATTACAATCACCTCATGATTTTCTAATGATAAAGCCCTCATGATGGCAGGCTTACAGCATCCACATCCCTTATTTTCACACTGCACATCACATGGATATGGCCAATGAATCGTTATGGTGGAATCGTTAAAGCTCGCTTCGTTACAATAAACCGCCTTAAAAGGCTCAAATTCTTTTAGTAACGGATGAACAAAGAAGTCCATTCCCCCACTAACGATATACAAAGGAATCTCATTAATTTTTGTATAGTCTACAAATTCCTTAAACCCTTCACGTATAACCGCTGTTTCCACCAGATATTGAATCATATCGTCTTTCTGTGAAGAAGGAATAAGTGAAAACATCTTGCTTACACCTTCTTTGATCGAGATTGATTGATTTAAAATATCATCTTTAATAGGTTCCCATTCTGGTGGAGCAAATGCTTTCATCAATGAAATGATATTATCTGTTTCTGTGATCGTCCCATCAAAATCACAGAATATCACCGGATGACTCATTACACCTTTACCTCCCCTCCCCATAGGGACAGGGCTTTCTCCAGTTCTTCATGGGTTTTGGCTGCCTCACGGAGTGACGTGCCGTTTAATACAGCATCGATCGCTTGAACGAATGCCCTTCCTCCTCCAATTGCACCGTCCGGGTGACCGTGAATGCCTCCTCCGGCATTAATGACACAATCTGTACCGAAATCCTTCACCAAAAGGGGGACAAGCGCCGGGTGAATTCCCGCCGATGGTACCGGCAATGTTTTCTTCAAATGAGCGTCATCCTTCGTTAATTCACGGCTTATGGATAGAACATTGCTTTTCTCTAGTGCGACACTTCCATACGGAGATGGGAATAGTGAAAAATCAGCCCCGGCCATTCGCAATAATTTCCCCAACCATAAAGAGTAACTCACACCATATTGGGGAGATGCAGCAGCAGCCCCGGCAAATGCTGGATGAGCCATGATAGGCAATGAAATCTCAGGGTCCTCTCTCAATTCCTGCAGAACATCGAGACCGTATGAAAATACATTGAATAAAAGAGCATCGGCTCCAAACTCACTGGCTTTCCTTGCTTTGTCCCGTAATTGTGAAGTTTTCCCTGTCAGATTTACGGCATACAATGTTCTCTTACCTGTTTCCTCAAATACGCCGTCCAGCACTTTTTTTCCTAATCTCACTCTTTCATAAAAGGGAGTCAGGGAATTATCAAATAATATTTCATCATCTTTAACTACATTGACTCCGCCGAGGGCCTGAGCTCTTAGCTGATTTTCAAGGAAAGTGAGATCCCTGCCGATCACTCCTTTAAAAATACTCATTAACAGCGGTCTTTCATAAACCCCTGTTAATTCTCTGATGCCTTCAATCCCATAACGTGGACCGGGATATGACTTTTTCAAGTCTTCTGAAAAATCCAGATCCAGTAATTTCACTTCACCATCGAGGGAAAGCTTACCGAACACCGTTGTAAGGATAGCCGGGATATCATTGGAATAATTATGACCGGGATACCCGATCTTCACCTCAGCCCTGGAACCATCATCGTCCTCCCAGTCTTCCACTGAAACGACTCTTCCCTTGTACTTTCTCAATTGTTCCTGCTCAAGAAGCGGCAAGTCCGTCCATGACCCGACCGTTAGTCCCAAAGCAATCCCTTCTGCCTTTTTCCCGAATGAACCACTCTTTCCCTTTAGTTGATACGTTGCTATCACTTCACTCATTCGTATTACCTCCCTATGTAAAAGCCCTTCTCCTGATTTCATCTTGCCGTCAAACAAAAAAACCTCTTCCAAATAAGAAGAGGTTTACATTCGTCACTCTTTCTTATCTGTCAGCTGTACAACTGCAAGAATTAGCACCGTGCTTAAATAAGTCGGTTGCCGGGCTTCATCGGGCTGGTCCCTCCGCCTGCTCTTGATAAGAATTTCATTCAATTAATTCAGTTGGATTATTGCACCAATTTCAACAGTTGTCAATCCCTTTTGTGAAACAATTCTAAACTTTCTATACGAGAAATCGCCTCTTTTATCCGATCATTTGTGGTTAAAAGACCAACACGTACATATCCTTCTCCACATTCACCAAAGCCTACACCCGGTGCAACGGCCACCTGGATTTTTTCAAGTAAATAAGTTGAGAACTCAACAGATGTGAACCCTTCAGGCACCTTAAGCCAGGCAAAGAAGGAACCTTGTGGAGCTTTCACATCCCATCCTATACCCTGGAGTCCCGAGATGAGCAGCTGTCTTCGCTCTTCATATGTTGCAACCAGTTCCCTTACGCAATCCTGCGAACTAAGTAAAGCGGTAGTGGCTGCTTCTTGAATCGCTCCGAACAGGCTTACGTAAAGGTGATCCTGGAGGAGATTGATCGCTTCAATGACACTCTTATTCCCAACGGCAAAACCTACTCTCCAGCCCGCCATATTATAAGTCTTCGATAATGTATAGATCTCAATTCCCACATCCTTTGCACCATCCGTCTCAAGAAAACTCACAGGCTTCTGTCCATCGAAACCGATCGCCCCATAAGCAAAGTCATGCACTACACAAATATCATGCTTTGACGCAAGTTTCACCGTTTCCTCAAAAAAGGATTTTGTCGCGGTTGCACCGGTTGGATTATTGGGATAGTTGATGAACATCAATTTCGCCCTTTCCAATTCTTCACGGGAATGCACCCGATAGTCCGGGAGAAACCCATTTTCCTCTTTCAACGGCATCTTGATCATATTGGCTTCTGCCAATGCGACCCCGGATACATAATCCGGATAACCGGGATCAGGCACTAGTACTCCATCCCCGGGGTTCAATAAACATTGAGGGATCTCCACTAACCCGGCCTTTCCTCCGAATAGGACCGCTACTTCGGTTTCGGGATCTATCTCCACACCGTATTCGCATAAATAGAAGGCTGCAATTGCCTCTTTAAAGCTCGTTAAGCCACGAAATGGTGGATATTTATGATTGGATGGAGATTGAGCTGCTTCTGTTAATTTTTCCACAATATGTGGAGGGGTAGGCTGATCCGGATTTCCCTGCCCCAAATTAATGACGTCATACCCCTCATTCACAACAGCATTCACGGTTCCTGCCAGGGAAGCAAAAAATTGTTGTGGTAGTAAATCCAATCGTTTTGCTCTTTCAAAGTTTTTCATACATTCACCCACTCATTTTTTTGAAAATTAATTACTTTCAAATTCTAGTCACAAATGATATAACGGAACATAAAGAATGTAAAGGAATAATTGACAAAAAGTACATAAAACGAGGTGAAGGTAATGATTCAAAAGGTTGGTCTCGCCCAGATGGATATTGTGTTTGGAAAACCTGAAGATAACAAGGTGAAAGTGGAAAAGTGGGTCAAAAAAGCAAAGGAAGAGGGGTGCGGTACCGTCGTTCTTCCCGAGCTGTGGACGACAGGTTATGATCTTACACGGATAGAGGAGATCGCAGATGAAGAAGCCGAGGATTCTTCATCCTTCCTGACTTCCCTTTCAAAAAAGTATTCCATTCACATCGTAGGTGGTTCTGTTGCCAATAAATCAAAAGATGGGGTAAGAAATACACTTCTGGTGGCGGATGCTAATGGCGGGTTGGTGAAACGGTATTCTAAGCTTCACTTATTCAAACTAATGAATGAGCATCATTATTTACTTCCTGGACATGAAGACGGGGCATTTTCTCTTGATGGTACCATGATGGCAGGACTCATTTGTTACGATATACGCTTTCCTGAATGGTTCAGGAAACATGTCATGATGGGAGCAAAGATAGTATTTGTGGTTGCCGAATGGCCGGCAGCGAGAATTGATCACTGGCAGACTCTCTTAACCTCACGTGCAATTGAAAATCAATGTTTTGTCATTGCATGTAACCGTGTTGGGAGTGACCCTGCCAATGAATTCGGCGGCTCATCCCTTATCATCGACCCATGGGGAAAAATACTTGCAAAAGGAACTCAAAGTGAACAGCTGGTCTCTGCTGAAATCAATTTACAGGAAGTAGAAAAAGTCCGCAAACAAATTCCTGTCTTTCAAGATCGGAGACCCGAATTTTATTAGAATACTAAAAAAACCGTTGACATGGAAAATACTTCAATGATACCATTCAATTCAAATGAACATTCAGAATTTTAATTTAATAGCTTACGCAACTCTTATCAAGAGCTGGCTGAGGGATTTGGCCCTATGAAGCCCAGCAACCGACCATAATACCGTTATTAAACGGGGCGCAGAATGCGCCGGATGATCAATCCAGCAAGGCACGGTGCTAATTCCAACAGAAAGATAATCTTTCTGGGAGATAAGAGGCGAAGAAGATGACTCTTCAAGCCTCTTTCGAACATGGAAAGAGGCTTTTCTTATGCAACAGAAAAGCCTCCCTAACGCCCTTTCTTTCATAAGGGTGCACTAAAAGGAGGAACGAAAATGGCAATCACTAAACTCGATACGTATCAACCATTGACGGAACAGTCGGCCATCGCTATGGCCGTTCATTTAGGGATCTTTGAAGATGGCTCACTTTTAACTTGTGAAGAAATCGGGGATGGGAACTTGAATCTGGTTTTTCATGTAGTGGAAAGGGATACAGGGAAAGGAATTATCATCAAACAAGCCCTCCCCTATGCAAAGGTTGTAGGGGAAAGCTGGCCACTTACGATCGAACGGGCAAGAATTGAAGCGGGTGCACTGCACCTTCAGCGATCATTTGTAGGTGACCTCGTCCCGGAAGTGTATCATTCTGATCCATCCCTTGCCGTCACAGTGATGGAGGATCTAAGCAACCTCACAATCGCACGTGCCGGCCTGATCAATGGGAATAAGTACCCCAGGTTATCGGATGACATTGGTACATTTCTTGCAAACACATTATACTTCACATCTGATTATGCCCTTCATCCATTTAAGAAAAAGGAGTATGTGAAGGAATTTTCAAATCCTGAGCTGTGCAAAATCACAGAGGACCTAGTATTCACGGATCCTTTTTTCAACAGTGAAACGAATGAGTTTGAGGAGGAATTATCCGGGGATGTACAACAATTATGGGAAGATTTCAATGTAAAGCTCGAGGTCGCAAAGCTCAAAAAGAGTTTTCTTACCGAAGGGGAAGCCCTGCTTCATGGAGACCTCCATACGGGCAGTATCTTTGTAGATGAGAAGCATACAAAAGTCATTGACCCGGAGTTTGCATTCTATGGACCAATCGGTTTCGATATCGGTCAGTTTATTGCGAACCTTATTTTCCAAGTGATCTCTAAACCCCATGATAAGGAATCCATCCTCCATCATATCGAAAATACTTGGATCGTCTTCTCTACTACGTTCTCCAGACATTGGAAGGAAAGTGGAGACGCCTATACAAAGGTGAATGGGTACCTTGAGTATGTACTGGAGAAGAGCTTTCAGGACAGCATCGGTTTTGCAGGATGCGAGTGCATAAGAAGGACGATTGGTCTTGCACATGTGGATGACCTCGAGAGCATTGAAGACAAAGACCAAAGATTAAAGGCCAAACGGGCATGCCTGAACCTTGGAAAAAAACTGATAGTTAATCGGAAACACATTCATTCCATTGAAGAGCTTCTGAATTTAGTTCGATCATATTCTGAATAATTAAAGGAGATACTCATGACACATACACCAACCATTCCAACTTCACTCGAGTGGCATGAAGATCATTTACTGATTCTTAATCAACAAAAGCTGCCGAATACCGTGGAATATCTAACGCTTACAACCATTACAGATTATTACGAGGCTATCGTTTCGCTTAAAGTGAGGGGTGCCCCGGCAATCGGGATCACGGCTGCCTATGGATTGGCTCATGCTGCCTGCCTTTATGAAACAGACAATCTGACAGAATTCAAAGACCTTTTCAGAAGGGATAAAGAATACCTCGCAGACTCGAGGCCGACGGCAGTCAATCTGGTCTGGGCATTGAATCGTTTGGAACAAGTTCTTGCCCTTGCACAATCCGTTAATGAAGCCAAAACCAACCTGCTTCATTCTGCCATTCAGATTCATGCTGAGGATGAGGAAGGGTGCAGGTTGATCGGTGAATACGCATTGGATGTATTGGATGACAAGAGGAAAATTATGACGATCTGTAATGCAGGATCCATTGCTACGAGTAAATATGGAACGGCACTGGCTCCTTTTCATTTAGGAAGGGAAAGGGGAATTGGGTTTCAAGTATACGCATGTGAAACACGCCCGGTCCTTCAAGGCGCACGCCTCACTGCCTGGGAGCTTCAGCAATCAGGTGTAGACGTGACCCTAATCACTGACAGCATGGCGGCTCATACTATAAAGCAGAAGGGCGTGGAGGCGGTGATCGTAGGGGCCGACCGCATATCTGCAAACGGGGATACCGCGAACAAAATCGGTACGTCCATGCTTGCAATCCTATGTCATCATTATCATATTCCATTTTATGTGGCTGCCCCTTCTTCGACTTTCGATCTCACCTCAAGAACCGGTGATGATATCCCGATTGAAGAAAGGGCACCGGACGAAATCACAAGGATGGCAGGCTCTGTGATCGCACCTGAAAATGTCCCGGTTTATAATCCCGCTTTTGATGTGACTTCGCATGAGTTGATCACCGGCATCATCACAGAAAACGGCGTGCTGTATCCGAATTTTGAAGAAAGCATTCAAGGGACCATAAACATACCATAACGCCGAAAGAGAAGGAATTCATCCTTCTCTTTCCTTTTAATCTGATAGTTTAGTCGATGCCCACATTTCCTTCGGATTCACTTCATAAATGCCATTTTCCCGATACATGAACTGATGGATGATGAACTCTCTCCTTAAGGTGGCAAAGTCGTCATGGAATTGTTGAATGTATTCATTCACCTCTTTTTCCTTATACTTTTCACCCACCTTCAGACCTTCCACGAGATGTTCAAGAATGAATAATTTTTTCTTTTGTTGGGCGGGAATACTTTTGATCCGTCCATTTTTCTCCAGAAAATTATTCTTTACCTTCTCTTTTTCTTTCACTAACTTCTCTGACATCGTCCTCTCCCCTTTCTCTTCTTGCGCAAACCTGTGAAGAACATCCCCGTGATGACTTAATACTTTTTTATTCAAATAGTAGTAAACCGTGTTCTTCTCTCTCCGTGAATAAACAAGATTGCACTCTTTCAGTTTCGTTAAATGGTGGGATATCGTTGGCGCAGTAAGTCCCAGCTTTCCGGCTATGGCTCCCACGTGCAAACTCTCTTCTGCCAATAAATACACAATCTTGATGCGGGTCGGATCCCCCATTGTTTTATGGAACGCTATCTGCTTACTTAATTGCATCATTTCCCCTCCTATCTACTTCGACCTTAATCTAATTAGATAATAATCTAAAAAGGAGAAATTATCAATGTGTATTTTCAGAATTTTCCCCCACATGTTATTTTCGTGTCAAAAGCACCAAAAAAACAGGCATTTCCCTCATGGAAAATGCCTGTTCCTATTACCTTTCTAATGAAAGTAACGTTTCTTTTTTGTCTATTTGCACCCCTGCATAACCGGTGAGTGTCTTATTTTTCCCGATGACACGGTGGCAAGGGATAATGACGGGAAAACGGTTGGCTTTATTCGCCTGTCCCACAGCCCGAACCGCTTTCGGTCTTTGGATGGCTTGTGCTACATCCTGGTATGACCAGGTTTCCCCATAAGGTATTTCCTGAAGGATATTCCATACTTCCTTTTGAAACTCGGTCCCTTCGATTTTCAAAGGGAGATCAAATGCTCTTCTATCACCCTTAAAAAACTCCAGGATCTGTTCCTTGGCCCTTATCAAAATGGGATGATCCGTTTCGATGTGAGCTTCTTCCTCAACAAACTGCACAGAAAGCAATTGTGTCGGATCGGCCATAAGCTTCAAATTCCCGATGGGACTGTCGATAACAATCGTATGAGTGGTCATAATACAGGACTCCTTTATGATTTAGGCAGATAAATATGGAAAACGGTACCCTCTCCAACTATGCTCTCAACCTGAACGCTGCCTTTATGTTCTTTAATAATCTTAAAGCTTACCATAAGCCCAAGTCCAGTCCCTCTTTCTTTCGTTGTATAAAAAGGTTCGCCGAGCTTCTTGATTTTATCCTTGGAGATTCCGCCTCCCTGGTCTTTAATCTCGATATGAATCAACCCGTCTTCTGTCTCCCCGATGCTGATGGAAATCACCCCTCCACCTGACATGACTTCAATCGCATTCTTTATGACATTAATGAATACCTGTTTTAATTGGTTGGGTTCAGCTACTATGGTCGGAAGGTCACCCTGATATCTTTCCTCATACTGAACGTTATGCATGACTGCCTGCGCACTCAATAATTCCACGGTATCCTTCATGATTCTGATTAAATTCGTCTCCTGGTATTGGATTGCCTGAGGTTTGGCCAATACAAGGAACTCCGTGATGATTGACTCAATACGCTGGAATTCAGAAGTGATCACATTAAAGTACATCTCATGATCTTTGCCAACGCTGTTTTCAAGGAGCTGAATGAATCCTTTCAATGCAGTCATCGGGTTTCTGATCTCATGAGCAATCCCCGCAGCAAGCTCCCCTACCACACTTAACGTGTCAGATTTCCTTAGTTGTTCCTGCATCTCAATTTGATCGGTAATGTCCCGGATGATGGTTAAATTCAAGTTAGAGAGCAAATTATATTTCGATGATAATTCAACGTATTGAACCCTGTCCCTGGAAGATGTCAGCGTTTTTAAAAAAGTCGCCTGACCTTCCTCCTTCAATTGGTGCAGATAATCGTCATAGGCTTCTTCACCCGGCTCGATATTCAATATTTCCCGTACATCTTTACCAATGAGTTGATCTTTATCCAATTTAATGATGTTACTCACTTCAGGATTCGCATCAACGACGACATAATTGTGATTGGTCAGAAGCAATCCGTCCAATGAACCTTCGAATATCTTCCGGAACCTCTCCTCACTCTCCCGCAGCTCTTTCTCCATTTGATATCGTTCACTGACATTACGGAATATGGTCATATTATAACCATCCACGGAATGAAGCTTTGAAGTGAATTCCAAATGTTTCAGCTGATTGTTCGGCATGAGAAACAATACCTCATCCCTTACAGCCCCGCTTCTATATAATTGTTCCATGACCAAATCAAACTTCTGGCTTTCCAAAGGATAAACGAAATCCCTGATTTTTTTTGAGAGGAGCTCAGAAAGAGTGCATTCGAATATTTTCAGTGCTGAAGAATTCGCTTTAAGGACCCTTCCGTCCTGATCCCATAGAACAATGGCGTCAATCGCTTCTTCAAATAATCCTTTGAACAATTCTTCATTTCGTTTCAGTTGGATCTCCATCTGCCTTTTTTCCGTTACATCCCTAAGAATGGCCATATGGAGCTTATGATGGACGTATGGACTTGTCGTAAATTCCACGATGGAAATACTTTGTGATTTCTTGATCGGAATTTCACCACGGGCTTTTTTATTTTGTGAAATCAGTTCTTTGATTTTATCAACCTTGTAATGAGCATTCTCAGGAATGAAGGAACTGATATTCCTCTTGGTGATTTCATCCTTATCGAGGCCCACCTGCAAACTGAATGCATGATTCACATCATTGATATTCCCATTGATGTCGAATAAGACGATCCCCTCTGATGCATTCTGGAAAATGTTCGATAGTAAATGGACATTTAAATGATCTTTACGTTCCTTCTCCTTCAGCTCCGTTACATCCTTAAAGTATAAATAAGCATTAGGTGAAATGGTCGATTTTTTCAGTAAAAGTTCGACGTGAATGATCTTTTTCTCATTTACATTCATCAGGGTTTCGTCTTCCATTGTCTTTCCCGTTTCCATCACTTCCTTGTAATGGGCCACGATAGGAGCGGGCACTGAAGAAAAAAATGAGCTGAAGAGCTTTCCTACAACATTCTCATCATTAGTCTCCAGGGTTTCATATGCTTCGGGGTTGGCATAAACGATTTTCAACTCTTTATTGATCACAAGCATCGGCATGGGTGAAGCTGAGCAAATTTCCCTATCGACGGGATGACATAATTCCTGATTATGCTCTTCTTTCACTTTACTACTATTAGTCATTTCCTCATCCCCCTACTAATTTAAAAGACGACCATTGGCTTAAATCTTACAGAATCCGCATAGCTCCCCGTACTTCTGGTGATAATTAACAATGAAAATCATGTTTTACTCATTGTATCCTAGGGTAAGAATGAATTAGGATTAAACTTTTATAAAAGATGGTGAAGATATGAAACAGCGCGACTATTACTTCGACAATGCCAAATTCATTTTGATCTTTTTAGTGGTATTTGGACATATCATTCGATCCTATATCGAAAGCGATCCCTTTATCCTTTCGTTGTATAAAACGATTTACACCTTCCACATGCCGGCCTTCATCCTTGTGGCAGGGTTCTTCGCAAAAGGATTCTATAAAAAAGGGTATATCCAGAAACTTGCTAAAAAGCTGATACTTCCCTACATTGTGTTCCAACTGATTTATACGGTGTACTATCATTTTCTTTACCAAAAATCAACATTCGAGGTGGATCCACTTAATCCTCACTGGTCTCTGTGGTTCCTTATCAGCCTTTTTTGCTGGAACGCACTGCTTTATGCATTCATTAAATGGTTTAAATTTAAACCCGGAATCGGCTTGACAGTGGCTTTTTCACTTGGACTGATTGTAGGATTCGCCGATGTTATTTCAAACTATTTAAGCTTGTCCCGAACATTTGTGTTCTTTCCTATTTTCCTGATGGGGTACTACATGGAGAAGGAGCACTTCGAATATTTTAAAACGAGTAAAGCCCGTATAGTGGCAGGTTCATTATTCGTACTCGTATTTTTAGGGATGTATTTCATTCCTGAATTCTCAGACAAATGGCTTCTTGGTTCCAAACCTTACGGAGATTTCGAATGGAACAACGTAATCAGCATGGGTGTGAGGGCAGCTGTTTACTTATTGAACGTCGTGATGATTTTCAGCTTTTTCACATTTGTCCCTACAAAGAGGCAGTTTTTCACCAAATGGGGGAAAAACACTCTCTATGTCTACTTGCTCCATGGTTTTCTCATACGGTTATTCCGTGAAAGTCATCTAAAGGACACGATTGACCCTAACACCAGTTTGGTACTGTTACTCGGGGTATCCTTTGTACTGACGATGATATTTTCAACTAAATTCTTTACGAGCATCACGCAGCCTATCATAGAGTTTAGGTCCACCAGGCTGCAGAAATTGCTCTCCAAAAGAGAAATGAAAACAAGATAACCCTCACTAGAAAGGGCTGACCCCATTATGTTCACGGGTCAGTCCCTTTTTCATGATAAACTATTCGATTAAGGAGAATACGAGCTTCCGGATCACCATTCAACACAATTTTCAAAAATGTTCATTACCTTATATTATTCGCACCTTTTCCTAAAATCCCTTCTAATAGTTACAATAATTTTAAATTCTTATCAGACAAACATTGAGCTTTATCGCAAGCTTAGATAAAATGATAATCAGGTTGGTTGATTATGTTGTACGAACAACTTGCCATATATATAAAATTCGGTTACTGAAAGTCATTTGACTAAGCGTCAAACGGACTTAGAATAAAGGAGTTTATAAATGAAGAAAGTCGTCTTAAGTACGTTAAATGCAAAATACATTCACACGAATTTAGCCATTCGCTGTCTGAAGGCCTATGCGGAACCACAACATGAAATTGAGCTCTCTGAGTACACGATTAAGGATCCAACCCTGAATATCGTTACCGACTTATTCTCTAAAAAGCCGGACATCATCGGATTCAGCTGCTACATCTGGAATATCGAAGAAACGATCAAAGTCATTCAGATCCTTCGAAAAATCATGCCTGAGGTAACGATCATCCTTGGAGGTCCTGAAGTGACATATGACGTTCCGTATTGGCTTGAGCGCCTTGAAGACGTTGACTTTATTGTCATTGGAGAAGGCGAGGAATCCTTCAAACAATTATTGGATCAGCTTGATGGTGATCGAGATTGGTCGAAGGTACATGGAGTGGCATATTTAGCTGATGGAAAGCCTGTCATCAAACCTCAACAAAATAAAATTGATTTAAGGGATGTCCCTTCCCCTTTCCGTTTTAAGGAAGACCTGCAAGAACTGGGCAAAAGGGTGACATATATCGAGACAAGCAGAGGCTGCCCTTTCCGCTGTCAATTCTGTCTTTCTTCCATTGAAGTGGGTGTTCGCTACTTTGACCGTGAAAAGGTAAAGGAAGACATCCGATTCCTTATGAAACATGGAGCGAAAACCATCAAGTTTGTGGACCGGACCTTTAACATAAGCCGAAGCTACGCAATGGAAATGTTTCAATTCCTTATTGACGAGCACGTTCCGGGTACCGTCTTTCAATTTGAAATTACGGCAGACATCATGCGTCCCGAAGTGATTGAATTCCTCAATGAACATGCACCACGGGGGCTATTCCGTTTTGAGATCGGCATCCAATCAACCAACGATGAAACAAATGATCTGGTCATGAGAAAACAAAACTATAAAAAACTCACTAGAACCGTCACCATGGTGAAAGAGGGTAAAAAAATCGATCAGCATCTGGATTTGATCGCGGGTCTTCCTGAAGAGGATTACCACTCATTCCGAAAAACGTTCAATGATGTGTTTGAAATGAGACCTGAAGAACTACAATTAGGATTTCTTAAGATGCTGCGCGGCACCGGCCTGAGAATTCGCGCAAATGATCATCAATATACGTATATGGATACTTCTCCTTATGAAATTTTGGGGAATAACGTATTGTCTTTCGACGATATCGTTCGGATCAAGCAAGTGGAAGACGTATTGGAGAAATATTGGAACGATCACCGCATGGATCGCACAATTGAATACCTGGTTACTGAATGCTTTGACACGCCATTTGATTTCTTCCAGCAGTTTGGCTCATATTGGGAAGATCGGGGATGGTCCCGAATCGGCCATCAGTTAGAAGATCTGTTCAAGCGACTGCATGAATTCTTGTCCACTGAAACAAGCTTTCAAATTTCAGTCATTGAGGGTCTCATGAAACTGGATTATTTAGACAATCAAAAATACAAACCAAGAAAACCGTGGTGGACGCATGAGCTTACGAAGGAAGAGCGATCTGCCATTTATCAAAATCTTTTAGCACAGCCAACCATCGCAGGTGAGGCATTTGCCAGTCTTAAATTAAACGAAAAAGAGTTGTATAAGCATACACTCCTTGAAACGATCCGTTCAAAAGAAGGTCAGGATCAATACGTCCTTGCCTACTTTGAACCCTCAACTGGTCAATCAACCGTATTCGAGTTTGACCGTCAACTTGTTCAATGATAAAGAAGAAAAAATGTTAAGCGATTCGCTTAACATTTTTTCTTCTTTTCTTCTGTCTTTGGTTGTTTTTGGATCACTTCCATGATTTTGGCTGCATTGACATCTCCAAATTCCTGACCGAATTCTTCACGGAAAGACTGTTTTTTGTCTTTCATCAGCTTCTCCCTTTTTTGCCTTTTGATGAATTTCTATTCTTCCCTTTTGCCGGGTCCTCACCTTGGGAAAACTCAGCAGAAAATTCAGTCTCCCGCTTATTCTTAAGTGGTGTTTGATTGTTTTTCTCAGCAGCATCATAATGTGCTTTACGTTTCATTTATGACTCATCTCCTTTGACCTTATTTTCCCCGCCTCCTCCTTTTCCATTCTTCTAAAAATAGGTATTCACTCAACTGAATAAATCAACATTTACTCCGGAAACTAAGGGAAAAGTGCGAATGAGGATAGGATATGAGGACATGATACTAATTTTTTTGCTGGCATACGCTTTTTTAGGGTGGAGGTTTGGCAACTGGAAGGATTTTTACAGCTATTATCCCACTTTGTTATTTTTCATTATCGGGGATTTGCTTTCACAAATTCTACTATTTGATTACTCCATGTGGGAGTTCCGCACTGTCACCCCATTTGGTGACTCTCTTCATTTGAATCATACCATCATTTCATTGGCCAAGATGGCGATTCAATATCCAGTCACAATCTCCATTTTTATCGGGAGACTTCCGACGGGATTATTGAGAAGATTTGGTTGGATCTTGTTATGGACAGGTATCTATGGTTTGACAGAAGGCCTTTCCCATCTCATCGGGATAATGACATACCACAACGGCTGGCATTTCGGTTGGGATCTTCTTTTTAATCTCATGATGTTCACAGTGCTTATAATCCATCACAAAAACCCGTTATTAGGATGGATCATCTCCATCCCCATCATCCTATACCTAATGATCCACTTTAACGTACCCTACTCCGCATTGAAATGAGAATACCCTCTTCATCCTTAAATGAACAAAAAAACGATGCTGCATGCAGCATCGTTTTTAAAGAGTCCATTACCCTATAATAACCCGTTCTTTAGGATAGTGATATTTTGCAGTCTTTTCTTTTCCTCCAATCATAAAGAGGAAGGAAAGTATCCCCACCCGACCGATAAACATCAGGGCGATGATCACGCATTTACCTACCGAGGAAAGTTCAGATGTGATTCCCATGGATAATCCCGTCGTTCCGAATGCAGACGCAACTTCAAACACAATCTCCATTATCGAATGGTCTTCTGTGAAAGTAAGAATGATGACAGACAGGAAACAGATAAAAATGGCCATCATTGTCACGACCAGGGATTTGATGACATCCTGCTGATGAATTTCCCTTTTGAATATTTTGATGGTTTGATTTCCCTTAGCAAAATGAAATAAAAATAAAATATTCAGGGCAAATGTCGTGGTCCTGATCCCTCCGCCGACCGAGCTTGGCGATGCCCCGATGAACATAAGGGCACTCATGACCAATAAGGTGGGAGTTGAAAACTCAGCCACATTCATGGTGGCAAGTCCCCCGTTCCTTGTTGTAGCCGATTGGAAAAATGCATAAAAGAATGATTCGTGCCATTCCATGCCGTCAAAAAAGCGGTTATATTCAAATAGAAAGATGACCAGGGTCCCGAATGCCATGAGCGCAAAAAACGTCACGGTCGTGATTTTTGAGTATAAAGAAAAATGATGCTTATTTCTCTTCTTGCTCATCAGATAATCTTTGGTCTCAATCAGGACTGGAAATCCGATGGCACCGAGTGTCAATAAAATGATGGTGATGAATTGGACAAAGTAATCATTCGCATAGGGAATGAGGGATTGTCCAGTAATATCAAAACCAGCATTCGTCGTGGCACTGACAGAAGCAAATAATCCATGGATAAAAGCCTGTTGCCACGTGGGATAATAGCCTAAAAAATAGACTCCTAAAATGAAAGCGCCAACGATTTCAATGAAAATAATCAATAATAAGATTTGTTTTAATAAATTCACAAGACCTGAAAGGCTTGTCTGGTTTTGATCCGTCATGATGAGGCGGCGTTCTTTCAATCCAATCTTCTTTCCTACAATCAGCCAGAAAAAGGTACCGAGTGTCATGATTCCGATTCCACCAAATTGAAGCACGAACATTAAGATGAATATTCCTGTCGTATTGAATGTGTCCACTGTACTCACAACAGTAAGTCCTGTGACGCTCACGGCACTTACTGCCGTAAAGATTGCATCCAGGAAACTCCACTCTGCCCCTGATTTATGAGCAATGGGAAGACTGAGCATGACTGTCGCTATCGTCACTGCAAGAAGATAATACGTTACAATGACTTGTGCTGGAGTTAATTTATTTAAATTCAACCTAAGCTTATACCACATATATGTAATTCCCTTTCAACGTTATTTCCTTTTCTATCTTAAAGAATAAATCCGAAGATTGAAAGGAAAAATGAATAATTTCTAATATTGTTTATTCTTCCTTTAATAAAAGCCTCCTAAACCGACAAGTGTGATGATTCATATTATTTCTAAGCAAACAATACAATTTCGGCGAAATATTACCATTCATGTTCACGATGATAATACAAATAATATAGGTACTGAAACATTCATTGTTTCAAGTATCCTAGTAAGGAGGAAACGACTATGGCTAGAAGTTCAAATAAATTACTTGTTCCCGGTGTTGAACAGTACCTTGATCAAGTGAAATATGAAATCGCCCAGGAGTTTGGCGTGACGCTTGGATCAGATACAGTTGCCCGCTCTAACGGATCCGTTGGTGGAGAAATCACGAAGCGTCTTGTGAAACAAGCTCAGTCTCAATTAACTGGACAACAAACTAAATAATATGGCATTCGGGTAGCTGGCACGTACCAGCTACCCTTTTAAATTAACCAATAACAAAGACCCATTCAGTTGAATGAGCCTTTGTCTGTCTTTCTTACTCTTTTTTATTTTTCGGCCTGTTTTCATGGTGGTGTTTCTTATCTTCATTTCTATTCTGATGATCATTTTGCTTATCATCGTTTCTATGTGTCCCCTGGTCATTTCGCTGAGAATTGTCATGCACTTTATTAGGTCTCTCATTACCTCTGTTCCCATTGTTACCTATCGAGGAGTTCCCAGTTTGTGACTTTTCAGGTTTTCCCCTCTCCCCTTTATTTTCGGGATGAGGCTTTTGCGGATGGTCATTGTTTTTCTGAGGTTTTTGAATCTTATCCGCATTTTGTTTCTTCTCTTTTCCTGGCGGATTCACCTTTTGATTCGCAGCTTTGACTTTTTCATCTATAATAGCTTTCTTTTGCTTCTCTTTTTCCTGTTTGATCACTTTTTCTTGAACTTCTTTATCTTCTTTGTTCAATTCTTTTTCTACAGACTCTGTTTTTTGATTGGAATCCTTTTGTTCTGTTTCACGTATAAGAGAGCCGGCAGTCATTCCTTTTTCTGATGCTTTTTCCCTAAACTCCCGGGATGTTTCTTTCATGATGATGTTTGTGGAATGATCAGAACCGTACTCCTCCACGAACTCATTTAATTCGTCCAGTAATTCGGTTTCCCGTTCAGGATCGGAATCATCAATAAAGGAAGAAGTGATGAACACATTTTGAATACCCTTTAAATATCCGAGTCGTTCACTTAAAAGGAAGATTTTCTCCGTCACTTCACCAACATCTTCGTTTTTCCAGTCACTCAGTTTCTTTATGAGAACCTTAGCATCATCATTGTACGGCATGATATTCAATACCTGCTGTTCTTTATTTAATGTTAGTTCCATACTGGGATTGATATCGACCGAAACATAGGCATAAGCCCGATTGTTCTGCAGCACAGAACTTGAGAACAGGGCAATGATGACGACAAGGACTGTCAACAAAGAAGTCGACACTTTCCAATTCCACTTAGGAATTGACTTTGGTTTATCAGCTCTTGAGCTCAAGGGAAAGAAAGGAATCTCTTCCCCTATCGCATACTGTTGATCGGGTTGCTTTCTTCCTTTAAGAAATTCTCCTTCCGGTGTCATCATCACCAGGATATCCTGTTTGATTTCCATAATGATCCCTTTTTTCATATCTCTAACCGCCCTTTTAAATAATCCCTTAAATAGACATAATCCCCTATAAGAATAAGAGAAATGGCTATAATATATTTTCTATTTCTCTCAATTGTTTTTCTGGTGACGTTCACCTGTTTTTCTAATTTTTTTATCGGCAATCGTCTTTTTTCTATAAGATAATCTAAAAGTTCTTGTGAACCTACTACCTTTTTGGCGATCTCTATGGCGTTCAATCGTGCATCTTCATGCTTGGGCGATTGTTCAACCAGATCTTGAAAGGACAACTTGTATTGAGCCAGTTGTTCCTGGAAATACAGGATCTCTTCACGTCTCTTTCTGGCTTCCTCCTGTTTTCCGAATTCCTCTACAGATACAATCTGATCGATCGTTAAATTCGAAGAATCATCCCCATCTTCAAAGATGCTCTTATCGAAGCTGATATCCTGAAACTTCCCATTTTTCCTGATGTAATCAATCACTTTCCGCTTGATGATTACTTCAGAGAAACTGATGAGGGAAGAGCCCCGTTGGAGATTATACTTTAATATAGCGTCATGAAAGGCAATCAGACCGATGCTGAATTCATCATCACTTTCATAAATGAATCGTTTGCAGACCGATGACACCGTTTTTTTAATAAATGGCTTATAGTCTTCGAGAACTATGTTCAATAATTGCTCATCACCATTTTGTATTTGGATCGCCATCTCTTCAAGCGATTGTTTTTTCTTTTGTTTAGCGAGTAGAAATAGTAGAACATTTAGCATCAGCCTCACCCCATCCTGCACACTATTATACTCATATGGTGTTGAATGTAAAAGGATATTAGGGAGAAAGGGTTGTTTTAGAACCCTTTCCTGACTGATGTGTCAATCACTTTCGGCCTCTAAATCGAAATTATGATTCTTTATGATGACCCTTACCGCCTTCTTGCCGTTTGTCGTTCTCACTGTGACGATGATTTACTTTGACTGGTGCTGGATGTTGTTGTTTTTCTTCTTTTTTCTCGTAGTGGGCTTCTTTTTTCTCTTGTTTACGTACTTCTTTTGCTTCTACTTTTTCTTGTTTACGTACTTGTTTTGCTTCTTTATGCTGTGCTTTCCATTCTTTCTTCACTTCTTTTTTCTCTTCTTTTTTCTCTACAGGCTCCTTTACTGGTGAAACAGTTTCTTCTTTTTCAGGATTTGTCATTTCGGTAGTCTGTTCAACCGGAGCTTCTTCCTTTGCCGGCTCTTCTGTCTTTATGAGAGGTGATTCTTCCATCGGTGTTTTTGTATTCTCTTCAGTTTCATCCTTTTTAGCCTTTTTCTCAGCTTTCTTGTCCAACCTGTCAAGCTTTTCAGCTAATTTCAAGTAACTCTTTTCAATATTTTTTAGAAGTGCCGCTTTCGCTTTTGGATTCTTCACTTTTTCCATATTTGCTTTAAGTGATAAGATGTTTTGTGCCATCATTTCTTCCATAGCGATATCACCGGAATTCTCTTCACTCTCTCGATCACCGGAAGTGGATTCTTCATTTACGGCATCTCCAGAAGTTGTGTTATCAGTTTCTTCTTCCACTTTAGATTCATCTTTCTTTTCAGTATCAGACTCAACACTGTCACCATCAGCTGAATCCTTTTTGATTTCATCATCAGACCACTGATTTTCCGATTTTTTCATCATCTCAATCGCTTTATTTAAGGCTTCGATGGCTTCTTCTTGTTTACCATCTTTGAATAACTCTTCTACTTCAGCCAATCTTTCTGCAGCATACCCGGCTAATAGCTT
Source organism: Rossellomorea vietnamensis (assembly GCF_001305855.1). GTDB lineage: Bacteria > Bacillota > Bacilli > Bacillales > Bacillaceae_B > Rossellomorea > Rossellomorea vietnamensis_A. Next base: position 317,476 of record NZ_LIXZ01000001.1, read on the forward strand.
GGCTTCTTTAGCTTCGTCCATTGTAAATGCGAGCTGGATTTTTTCGATTGCAAGCTTCGCAAAATAGAAAAAATCACCAGGCAACAAGGATGGAGCCTCTGTGGATTCCTGCAGTTTTTCAATTTCATTAGTTGATGATTCCAACATTGCATCATCATTTACTGCAACATCAGCACTGGCTGTTTTCTCTTGATCTAATTTAATGCTGTCAAAGTTATCGCCGTTTGAATTTGCAAACGCGAGTGATCCTGGTAAGCTAATAGAACTCGCTACAATTACTGCTAATGAAGATTTCATGATTTTTGATTGTTTTTTCATATGTACACCTCGGAAGTTAGTTTGGATTTGGCCGATCGATCGCCTTATTAAAGGAGTTACGTTAAAAGAATTTTTTTTTAGGGGGTTTATCCAAATAAAAATTGAGAAATCGCTTCAACATGAATGATTTTTCATATGGACGAGCTGTGAATATGAGGCTTCATCCTCCCCAAAAAAGCAAAAAAGCTAACATGGAAATTCCACGTTAGCTTTAAATATTGACATCATTCTGCTTTTGCTTTTCTTTCTATTTCTGCTTCTTCCTGTTTTGCTTTTCTTCTTGATAATAAATACCCGCCTACAGATAGCAGAATCAATACGCTCCAGAATACAAGTTTCCACCCTTTTGATTCAGGAAAGTGGTGGTCCAGGATGGCTACATCAGGATGAGCGAGGGTAAACACGGCCAGTTTCACACCTACCCAGCCAACAATTAAAAATGCTGCTGATTCTAAGGTAGGGTATTTCTCCAATAATTTCACGAACCAGGTTGCAGCAAATCTCATGATCACCAATCCGATGATGCCGCCAAGGAACATGACAATAAATTGCCCTCCGTCTATCCCTCCTATATCAAACCATCCAGTCGGTTGCAGGGTCACAGCCAAAGCAACGGCAGCAAGCATGGAATCAACCGCGAATGCGATATCCGCAAGTTCCACCTTTAGCACAGTAGTCCAGAATCCCGAGCCTTTTGCCGGTTTCTCTTCTATTTCCCCGGTGCCTTTCCTTTTCTTCACAAAATGGTGAATGGCCACGTAGAATAAATAGATGGCCCCAATGGCCTGGACCTGCCACACATTGACTAAGAACGAAATAAGAAATAATGCAGCGAACCTAAAGACAAAAGCTCCTAACAGACCATAAAAAAGTGCTTTCTTCCTTTGTTCCCCAGGCAAATGTTTGACCATTACAGCCATTACCACCGCATTATCAGCAGCTAAAATCCCTTCAAGACCTACCAATATCAGTAGGACCCATCCATATTCCAATAACATCGAAGCATCCATACCTTTAGTCCCTCCCTATTTACATAGTTAGTTTTCCAATAGGCAAGGAATTTTATAAAAATAAAAAGACCCTTGCCTAAATAAGGCAAAGGTCTTGCTTAGCATACGGATATGCCAACAAAGCCGATGGCATGCACCATGAATTGACGACTTTGTTTAGGTATGAAACCTATAGCTACTCCCCTTTGACAGGTAGAAAACGTTCATTTGTATAGATGTATTTTATCTCAAAAAAACCTATTCGTAAAGAGAAAAATTTTATTGACTTCGTAGCAGGATGGCTCTTATCAAAAGTCCCAACAACACACCGGGAATCACAAACAAAATCGGCAGAAAAATGGGTCCGATAAATTTTCCGAATAGATATACCTTTGGGGAATACATCAAACCAACCGTTACCATATAAGCAGACATAACAAAGGGTAAAAAGCTGTAGTTTTCCTTTTGGGCACCGGCAATTTTATACGCATCCCACATGGCAAACATATATAAACATGGATAAAACATGAGCCACTGGTAATCAATGATCTCTGCTGCTTTATGTGTTTCACCTAAAAAACTGTACATGATCCCCAGATTGAAGTTACTTTGGATATTGATAATGATCTCAAGAAGTACAAACAGCGTTCCCTTAAACCATAAACCGACAAGCAATTGAGGAAAACCCGGCAGCGCAATACTCCAGAGGATCCCTTCTAATTTTGTAATGGATGACTTCATATACACCCCGTAAAAATGGAGTGCTGAAATGGGATACTTTTAATAGGCATATGGAAGGGACTGTGTTTGTGTCGATCAGGGTATAGAGTAAGGGAAAATGACATCTTGAGATTCCTCCTATTGATGCTTCTCCCTTTATTTTTACCATATCTCTCCCAATTATTACGATGAATGTTCCTTAGAATGTTTCCATTTGGCTTTTAATCAATTTTTACGTGCAATCGCTCATTAGACGCATGTTCAAGATAAAACTCAACCATCTTTTCAATCTGGCTGGAAAGGGTTGGGCATATAATCGATGTCCCCTCCAGGTCATTTTGGGCATTTTGACAATTGAATTCACCTGGAAGTGTAAAATAGTCCAAGGCTTCCCGTTCGACTTTTAAATAACGTCGTATAAAACGGAATCCGAGTGCCCAATTAGAAAGGGGTAATGGAATATTCCCCTTTGGTTTCTTTTTTAACATATGCCATAAAATCTGCTCATACACTTCCTTTACCATCAGTGGTTCTGGATCAGTCAGATGATACGTCTTTCCAGTCCCAACCTCCTCATGGCACAGATAAATGGATGCTTTCACGACATATTCAACAGGCACAATATTTATATAAGAGGTACCCTCACCGAGAAATGGAATCCACGGCAGGAAAGATAATCGCTTAAACATATTCATAATAAAATATGGTCCGTCGAACTTCACGGTCTCGCCGGTTTCTGAGTTTCCTTTCACGATACCCGGACGGATGATCGTGATCGGCAGTCTCCCCTTCAATCCTTCCACCATGACCTCTGCTTCATATTTTGTCCTTTCATAGAAATTATGAAATCGCTCAGGAAGGATCAATTCATTCTCCATTAGCTCACCTTCACGTGATCCCGCTATAAAAGCAGTGGAAAAATACACGTATCTTTTTAATTCCGCTAAGGTTTGACAGAAATTATTGACATGTCGTGTGCCTTCTACATTTACCTTCTGTGCAAGATCCTGAGGGACTGCAAGATCATAGATGGCTGCCAAATGCCAAACATATTCCACTTCCTCCCGAATCTCGAAGATCTTCTCTTCTGCCATATCAAGATTCGTTCGGGTAATGTCCCCTTCTACAAGGATGATCTCTGCATCTGACAGAAATCTCAGTTTACGTATACCTTCTTCCGCCTGCTTCCTCATTGAACGAAGGTGAAGTAAGTATACCTTCGATACCTTATTCTGTTTGAGTAACTCTTCCACAATATTATGACTTAAAAAGCCCGGAAACCCCGTGATCAAATAGATACCTTTTTCCAAATCGATCTTCTCCCCCGCTTGTAACCATAATTTTTTGATAAAAAAAGAGTTAACCTTTCGACTAAGATACCTCATCATACTGAGGTGATTGCTTAGCACCTGGTTAACTCTCGTTGTGTGTTCTATTCTTTATATACGTATGTTTCTCTTGGTTTCTTCATTCTTCTCGTCTCTTTATCAAAGAAGCTGTAAACAATCGGTATGATATAAATGGTCAATAAAGTCGAGCTGACCAGTCCACCGATGACGGCAATGCCCATAGGCTGATTGATTTCGGTACCTTCCCCAAGCCCGAGTGCCAGTGGCAATAAGCCGAGTATCGTCGTCAGTGCCGTCATGAAGATCGGTCTTGCCCTGTCCTGAACCGCTTCGACGATGCTGTCAAAGCTGCCCGTACCCGCCTCTTTACGCTGATTGATATAATCCACGATGACGATAGCATTGTTGACGACGATCCCTGCCAGTACAATCACTCCAATGATCGCCGATATGCTGATAGGTGTCTGTGTAATGGCTAAGGCGATCGCTACACCTATTACCATGAGGGGAACAGTAAACATGATGACAAACGGGTACTTAAATGACTCGAATTGTGCAGCCATGACCATATAGACAAGCACGATGGCAAGCCCAAGGGCCAGTACCATGTCATCAATTGAATCCTCAAGGAGCTCTCTGTCCCCACTGAATGAAACCAATGTCTCATTTGGAAGATCTAATGATTCGATCTTCTCATCAACCGCCTTCGAAATGGCTCCAAGATTGGTTGAGGATGAATAGTTGAGTGTATATTGAACGGCATGCTGCTGGTCAATTCTCTGAATGCTGACAGGTCCATCCTCAATTGAAAAGTCGACGACGGAGCTTAATTGAATATACTTTCCTTGTCCATTTGGAATGAGAAGTTTCTTTAAAGAATCGAGATTTTCGGTGATGTTCCTGTCATATTGAACGAGAACATTGATGACGTCAGAAGACCCTGTGACCATTTGGGTAGTCAGGACCCCCCTGGTTACATCTTGAACGAGCGTCCCGATTTGAGCAGGTGCCAAGCCTTGTTCAAGGGCTTTCTCCCGGTTCACCTTCATTTGGACTTCTTTCACAGTCTCCATCTGATCTGTTGAAACCTCTGTGACATCCTTCATGCCTTTTAAAGAAGCGAATAACGTATCGACGGACTCCTTCAGTCGATTCTGATCCGTATCTCTCAAGTTAAACGTCAAGGTTTGAGGACTGGAGCCGGATGTTGATTGTAAGTTAAAGGAAACTTCAGCAGATTTATTTACCTTTTGTGCAGCTTTTTCCACTTTAGGCTTTACTTCATCCGCAAAGCTGAAGATCGACCTCTCCCGTTCATCAAGAGGCACCATCTTCACATAAACTTCTGCAATATTCGCTTTTCCACTTCCTCTAAATGATTCTTCCTGGGTTGTACCAACAAGACTTACGAAAACATCGACATCTTTTTCTTTTTCCAACCGGCCTTCAATCGCTTTGACGACTTTATTGGTCTCTTCGACGGAAGCCCCATTATCCAATTCGACTCTCATGTTGAAAAACCCTTCATCAGTTGGTGGTAAAAACTGCGTCCCAACCGTCATAAGACCAAGCCCGCCACCCACTAATATAATGAGAGTGATAAATAATACGATGAACCGGTGACGAAGCGCCCATTTAACTGACCGGGCGAATGTCTTTCTGCTCTTAGAACGTCTCCGCTTTGCTTCGATATTCCCTTTTGGTTTCTTCAGCAGCCTGCTTGCGAGCATCGGTATAACCGTCAATGCCACTACAAGGGAGGCCAATAAACTAAAAGAAATCGTAAGGGCGAATTCGGTAAACAATTCACCCAGTAAACCGGATATAAAAACAACCGGCAGAAATACCGCTACAGTAGTCAGGGTAGAAGCGGTAATGGCCCCCCCTACTTCTTTTGCCCCGATACTAGCAGCTTCCCTCGGATTTTTCCCCAAGGATAAATGGCGATAAATGTTTTCAATGACTACTATCGCATTATCCACCAGCATTCCAATTCCAAGAGCCAAGGCACCCAATGTCATGATATTCAATGCGAAATCGGCAAAAAACATAAGAACAAATGTAACAATGACTGAATAAGGAATCGCTACCCCGATGATAAGGGGACTTTTTACATTCTTCAAAAATAAGAAGAGCACAAGCATGGCAAAGGCTCCACCTATCAGGAGGGAATTGGCGATATTTCCGATGGCTTGAGCAATGTAATCCCCCTGATCGAACAGGATATCAGCTTTGATTGATTTATATTGATCCTGCTTAAGGAGCCGGTCCAGTTCCTTTTGAAACGCTTTCGATACGGAGGCAGTGTTAGCATCTGATTGCTGCAGCACACTGAAAAGAATGGCAGATTCTTCGTTTGCACGTGTGATTGTGTTTGTATCCTGTTTTCTCTGTTCAACTTTCGCAACATCAGAAAGCTTAAGCTTCTTTCCGGTTTGAGGATTCACTTGAAGGACCAATCCCTTCAATTCATCCACAGACTGGAGCTTGCTTACTACTCTCGTAGTCAATGTTTGGCCTTCTGTCTCGATCGTATCTCCGGGAGCTGTCACATTGTTAGCGCGGATGGTATTGACCACATCCCCTTGACTTAGACGATTATCTTTCAATGCTTGCTGATTCAGTTCGATGACCACTTCGTCCGTTAATGAACCTGAAACATTTACATTTGCGACACCTTCCACTCTTGTCAGTTCCTGTTTCAAATTCTGGGATAGTGTCTTTAGATTGGACTCGTCCCCTTCTTCCCGTAAAGAAAATTGAATGATCGGGAACTGGGCAGGGTCAAATTTGAGAAACCTTGGTTTCTCGGCCCCGTCCGGAAGTGGAGTTTGGTCGAGGCGCTGCAGGACATCGTTTTCAATCTCATCGATGGAGGTCGACCATGAAAATTCAAGGAGAATAAAGTTTGAACCTTCCCTGGAAGTCGATTGAAGGTTCTTCATCCCAGGCAAGGTGGACAGGCTTTCTTCAAGTGGTTTTGTTACCTTTTCCACCACCTCCTGAGGACCAGCTCCAGGATAATTGGTCACCACGACACCAACCGGTGGATTGAGGTCGGGAATGAGTTTCAACGGAATCCTGAGAAGGGAAACCCCTCCCAGAATTAGGATTAGCAGCATGGTGACAATGGTGAACACCGGTCGTCGTATGGAAAAATCACTAATTTTCAATGAAGTGCTCCCCTTTCTTTATGTATAGCGTTCAATTCGGTTTGGAAGGAGTTACTGTTAACTATAGTCTCTTAAGGAAGATCCTTCAATATTAAACCGTCTGTGGATACTAAATATCAATTTTTTTCTATAAAATAAATAATTCCACCTTATCGGTGAACACTATTTTTATACTGTAACGTAAGGAGCATTAGAATGGCGAACTGGGTTCCCTTTGTATTCCTTAGCCTTTTCAGCATTTTTACATTATTCTTCATCGTGATGAAGAATCGTCAAATTTCTGGCCGGATCATTCTATTTTGGCTTTTCATTTCCGGGTTGGCCTATGTATTTGAATATGTCATATTTGTATTATTTAACAGCTATACGTATCATCCCCATATTTTATCGAATAATTACAATGACAGCGTCCTCGGTTCGATCAGTTCACAGGCATTTTCGGTTCCGGTTGCCATAACGTACATTGTGTTGTACCGCTTGCCCGCATGGAGGATTGCAGTCATCATCGGTGTCTTCTTCCTTATTGAAACGTGGTTCATACACACGAATTTATACGAACATCATTGGTGGGAATCGTATTATACAACATTTTTTCTTATCCTTTCTGTTATACTGGCCAAGACCTGGTGGAAGGTTCTAGAGGACTCTTCGAATCATTATGTTCATTTCATCACTTTGTTCTTTTCACTCTCCACCGTCTCACTTTCTTTTGCCTGGATTTTATCTTCCCTGCTGAAGCTATATATCATTCCCCTGAATCATTTTTCGAATCCTGTCAGGGATTTGATCGCAGGGAATGCCATGTACATTTGGTTTGCGACGTACTTTTATAGCTTGGTTATTTTTTTTAGGAACAGGGATTGGAAATATACATTATGGAGCATCCTTTTTCTTTTGACCGTTGAGGTATTTATGGCACAAGAAGGTGTATTATTGTTTAACAATCCAGCGATGATCGGCGTACTCCCTCTATTTCATTTATTCATGATTTCTGCAGGAAGCCATTATTACGAACGATATTTTGACACATATAGAGAAATGCAACAAAAAGGACTGTCCTCAAAATGAATCATCCTCATACTAAGAGAATGAATCATTCAGAAGGACAGTCCTTTTCTATTACCGATTGTTATGAATTTGATATAGCAGGGTTATTCTCCGTTTGCTCTTTCTCGATGGTCCATCCTGTGAAACCGTAGAGGATCGTGATGACAGGAGAGATGAGGCAGAAGACCGCAAATGGTAGATATTCCATAGTTGAAACGCCTAGTACGTCTGTAAGGAATATACCGCATACGCTCCATGGTACAAGAGGATTCACCACTGTTCCTGCATCTTCCAATGTCCGGGATAAGCTTTTAGGATGAAGACCCAATTTCTTGTATTGAGATTGAAAAGCTTCACCCGTCAATAGAATGGATAAGTACTGCTCTCCTACTACAAGATTGATACCGATCGCTGATAATGCAGTGGAAAGAATCGTTCTTCTTTCAGATTGAATGACAGCAGACACCTTGTGGAGCAACGCAGGGATGATTCCAAGTTTAAATAGTAATCCTCCGAGACTCAGTGAGAGAATAACAAGGGAAATGGTAAACATCATGCTGTTCACTCCCCCTCTTGATAAAAGCGAGTCAACGGATTCCACCCCTGTTTCCGATGTGAACCCTTCGAACAGTACCTGGAACAATTCATTTACCCCTAACGTCCCGTGGATAAAAGATAATATCACAGAGACGGCAATCGTGATGGCCAGTGTGAATAACGCAGGGGTTCTGTATACAATCAGTACCACCAGTAACACTAAAGGAACTAAGCTGTACCAGTGGATAAGGCCTGTCTGCATTAAACCTTCCTGCAACCCATCAAGCTCGGATAGATTGATCTTACTGGTTCCCGGCGAAAGGACACCAAATACAATCAATGTAATGATAAAGGCGGGTACGGTCGTCCATGCCATATTTCGAATATGGGTGAACAGATCCACCTTGACGATGGATGACGCAAGATTGGTTGTATCCGATAAAGGGGACATTTTATCTCCAAAAAAGGCACCTGAAACGATCGCACCAGCTGTGATCGACATGGATAAACCCATGGCCTCACCAATTCCGATCAACGCCACACCGATGGTAGCTGCCGTAGTCAGTGAGCTTCCGATTGCCACTCCGCTTAAGGATGTGAGTAAAAAGGCAATCGCATAAAAATAATGAGGAGTGACAAATTCAAATCCGTAAAACATTAACGTGGGAATGGTCCCACTGATCAACCAGCTGCTTACAAGAAGTCCAATAAAGAAAAATAAGAGAATGGCACCTAATCCACCCTGAGCACCTGCAATCATCCCCTTTTCAATTTCTTGAAACTTCACTTTCCGTATCAGTCCATAAACCATTAAAAAGAAGAGGGAAAGTATGATTGGTATATGAGGGACCGCTCCCACTCCGATGATGCTGACACTGATGATTCCCAGCACAGCGAGTAATACTGTGGATGCTTCTTTAACGGACGGTTTATGAACGCTATGAATGTTTAACATGTTAACACTTCCTTCTGTGAGCTATGTGACTAGTATGGGATGGTATGACAAAAAGAACCCTCCATCCCCGATAGGGACGAAGAGTTCTCCGCGTTACCACCCTAATTGAAATAAACTCATGACTGGCATAACATCGCATGATTTATTTCCACTTCATAAAGGTTGTCTCTTGATAAACCCCCTAAAACACTTAGAGGATTCATAAACAATGTAATTCAGAAAGAAGCGGACCTGGACTTCCAGCTGACGTCCAGTCTCTGATTGCTGTCTCACTTTTTCTTACTGCGTTGTTCAAGACAATGAATATGTGATTGATTGTTTAGGGATCTCCTTACTCTTTTACCCTTAAACGCTTTTAAGCTTTTATGCACTAAAGTATTTTATAGTAATATAATATCATGCTATTTGAATTTGTCAAGGAACTATTTCATCCTGTTTTTCCCTATGAAGGATCCCCCATACAAAAAGAACCCCTCCCGTAATTGTCGGGAAGGGCTTGGCGGTTAAACGAATTGAGTCTCTGCAAATGGTTCCATCGCTTCTTCTTGTGGCTTTCCTATGAAATAGCCTTGGGCATAGTGGATTCCGATTTCTTTACAGAAAAGTAATTCTCCTTTTCTCTCAATCCCTTCTGCCAGGACCGAAATGTCCAATTCTCCGGCAATCTTCATCACTTTACGTAAAAATGCCTGATTATCCTCATCATGATCACAGTGATTGATGAAGGATCGATCAATCTTTACATAGTCCGGCTGAAGCAGGCTGAACATCTCAACCGTTGCAAAACCTGAACCTACATCATCAAGGGCGACTTTCATGCCTTCTCTCTTATATACGTCAAGAACAGACCTCAAGTGATCGACATCTTCAATCTTCTCTGTTTCTACCACCTCGAAGACGAGATCTTCAGGATTCACATTGCATTCTTTCACAATCTTGAATGTATGGCGCAAACAAAATTCAGGGTTATAAATCGTGGAAGGAAGAAAATTGATAAAGCTCTTCGTACCGGGATCGACTTGGCCCTCTCTAGACTCGATGGCTGATTTTCTCGCCTTCTGATCCAACATGGAATGAAAACCAGTTCGTGAGGCGGCTTCGAACAACTCCCCTGGATTGATGCGCTTATTGCCACTATTTGAGCGTAAGAGCGATTCATAGCCAAAAAGACTGAAATCACTAAGATCAATGATCGGCTGAAGATGACTCTTAAATTCCCCTCCCTGAATCAGCTTTACCATTTCTCTATATTTAATTAAATCCAGGAACTCTCCTGCAGGACGGAAGGGACCTGGCTGCCCCGAACAATTAAAACTGCATGTCCATCCTTCATTCACTAATGTGGTTTCTATTTCTGATAATTTTTCATAAAGGTCATCAAGATTGTCATATGGAAAAACATACAAGCCTTCTTCTGTCCTATCAACTGATCCTGTCACCGGTAAGTCCAATCTTTTTTCGTTATGTAAAAATAAAAACCCTGCCTCATGATATTCCATCTCTATCCCACAATTCGCACAAGCATATTGCATAACATCTCTTCCTTCCCCTGTAACGTCAAAAAATAACCATACCTATATACTAAGACTTAATACCCTGTTAACACCAGTGATATCCCTTTATTTTAGGAAAAATTACTCAATGACTGTGAATTTTTTTTCATTCAGGAGTTTTAGTTTTTCTTACCCCCCTCGGAAAGCGAGCACCTAGAGTGGAAATCAACCAGCACTCGCTAATTCAAATGCAACATAGAGAGAATAACTTTATTAAATGGAAAAAGCACTCCTCCAGTTTTAGGAGAAGTGCTAAGGGTACTTACATTAAACTATATAATCGGATATCAGGATTTTTATCATTGAACCATCTCATGGCAAAATCGTTTTCGAAAAGGAAGACAAGATTATCATGTCGATCCTTGACGAGCATGCTCCTGGAGCTGGACATGGACTCCTTGACATCCTCTTCGTTTTCAATCCAACGGGCAATTTTAGATCCGATCGGTTCCATTTTCACATCAACGTTGTACTCATTCTTCATTCTATGCTCGAATACTTCAAATTGAAGTTGACCGACTGCCCCTAGAATGATGTCTTCCGTACGTGTTTTATAGTATTGAATGGCACCTTCCTGAACAAGCTGAAGGATCCCTTTTTGGAAGTGCTTCTGCTTCATCACGTTCTTGGCTGTGACACGGACAAAAAGTTCCGGCGTGAATTGAGGCAGCTTTTCATACTGAAAGCCTTGCTTTCCCTGGACGAGTGTATCACCGATTTGATACGTACCCGTGTCATAAACCCCGATGATATCCCCACTGACCGCTTCATTCACCGTACTCCGATCATCTGCAAGAAATTGAGTGGATTGCGCCAGCTTAATGGACTTTCCTGTTCGGGAAAGATTCACCGTCATCCCTCTCTCGAATTGACCTGAGCAAATGCGGACAAATGCAATCCGGTCCCGGTGAGCAGGGTTCATATTGGCTTGAATCTTGAATACAAACCCGGAGAAATCCTCTGCTGTCGGCTCAATCTCTCCAGCATCGGAATTCCTTGGCTGCGGAGATGGAGCAAACTGTAAGTATGTTTCAAGGAATGTCTGGACACCGAAATTCGTTAATGCACTTCCGAAAAAGACCGGAGACAATTCTCCATTCGCTATCCGCTCACGGGAAAACTGGTTACCAGCTTCATTCAGCAACAAGACATCTTCAAGAGTTTGATTATATAGATTGCTTTCTTTAAGAGGATGTTCCCCCTCTATTTCACCTTCATCATTTAATGGAATAAAGCGATCATCTTCCTCTACTCGAAATTGCTCGATGCGATTATGGAAGCGATCATAGATTCCTAAGAATTCTTTCCCCATTCCTATCGGCCAGTTCATTGGATAAGATTGAATTCCCAATACTTCTTCAAGCTCTTCCAATAACTCAAGTGGTTCACGCCCTTGGCGATCAAGCTTATTGATGAAGGTGAAGATCGGAATACCTCTCATTCGACAAACTTTAAATAGTTTCAAGGTTTGTGCTTCAATCCCTTTTGCTGAATCGATGATCATCACAGCGCTGTCAACTGCCATCAATGTTCTATAGGTGTCTTCGGAAAAGTCCTGGTGACCTGGTGTATCCAGGATATTCACGCGATAATCATCATAATCGAAGGCCATGACAGAAGAAGTGACAGAAATCCCTCTCTGCTTCTCGATTTCCATCCAGTCAGATGTTGCAAACTTACCTGATTTCTTTCCTTTAACTGTTCCAGCGGCGCGAATCGCACCTCCGAATAATAGAAGCTGTTCTGTTAAGGTTGTTTTCCCAGCATCCGGATGGGAAATGATTGCGAAAGTCCGTCTTGACTGAACTTCCTGTATAAAGTCTATTTTCATTCATAAAATCCTTTCTCGTCATTCTCACTTTCTCATCATATTCGTTCTAAAGTAACAATGCAACAAGGAATGGAGCAAGAAGCCGCCGTTTACCGCTTTCAAGAATAATAAGTGCCGGGTGAAACGTCTGTTACATCTCAGTGGTCCATTGGACAATACGTGAACTTAATGTTTCAGCTGTCTCGAGTGGAACCCTTTCCATTAATGAATGGAGCAATTTTGATTGGATTTCTTCATCCTGATATAAGAATGAATACGACCATTCGATTGCAGGTACAGCGATTAGGAAGAACTCTTCTTTCTTATTTTCATAAATATATACTTTTTGTTCCAAGCCTTCCAAAAAATTTTTTCTGATCTTCATAATTGTATCCCCTTTCATGAAAACGCTGTATTTGCGCATACTATTGACGATGTTGTCCGTACAACTTTCGACAAATCTTGCATTTGTAGGTTGTCAGACGTCTGAAAGAATTGTAAAATAAAAATCCGAAAGCATCAAGTTCCAATCATACTTATCGAAGAGGTGAAAGAAGTGCAATATTTATGGGGTATCATGGGTATCATTGTCGTTATGGGAATTGCGTTTGCATTTTCCAAGAACAAAAAGCGGGTTAATTTCAGAACAGTCCTTGGAGGACTTGCCATACAGTTATTTTTCGCTTTTATCGTGTTAAAGACATCTTGGGGACAAGGTGCACTTAAAGGTTTGACCGAAGTGGTGAATGCCATCATCAATTATTCCAACGAGGGGATCACTTTCCTATTTGGAGGACTTTACACTGAGGAATCAAACATAGCGTTCATTTTTGCATTCAATGTACTTCCAGTCGTTATTTTCTTCTCAGCTTTAATTTCAGTTCTTTATTATCTAAAAATCATGCAGTTTTTCATCAAGATTTTAGGCGGCGGTTTGTCTAAACTGTTGGGAACAAGGAAAGCGGAATCATTGTCCGCCGCAGCGAATATTTTTGTCGGACAGACAGAAGCACCTTTAGTCGTAAGACCTTTCTTAGCAAAAATGACTGAATCGGAACTTTTCGCGGTCATGACGGGAGGATTGGCATCAGTAGCCGGATCTGTCCTTGTTGGTTATTCTCTTTTAGGAGTTCCACTGGAATACTTACTTGCTGCAAGCTTCATGGCTGCACCTGCGGGACTTGTCATGGCCAAGTTATTTGTTCCGGAAACAGATGAGTCTCCGGAACCTGAAGCGTTTGAAATGGAAGCGGATTCGGAATCTGCCAACGTGATCGATGCGGCAGCTAACGGTGCAAGCGTCGGACTGCAATTGGCTTTAAACATTGGTGCAATGCTTCTTGCATTCATCGCCCTGGTAGCGCTTATCAATGGCTTACTTGGATTTGTGGGTGGATGGTTCGGATTCGACAGCCTGTCACTTCAGCTTATTCTTGGTTATGTATTTGCACCACTTGCCTTTGCAATTGGAGTACCTTGGCATGAAGCGGTTACAGCAGGAAACTTCATTGGGCAGAAACTTGTCATTAATGAATTTGTAGCGTATTCAGCATTCGCTCCGGAAATCGGAAACCTATCAGATAAAACCGTTGCGATCATTTCATTCGCCCTATGTGGTTTTGCGAATCTTTCTTCCCTGGGGATATTACTCGGCGGACTTGGAAATCTCGCACCGAATCGCAGGGGTGATATCGCCCGCTTAGGAATCAGAGCGGTCATTGCAGGTGCACTTGCTTCATTATTAAGTGCTGCCATTGCCGGGATGTTCATTTAATTCACCGTTTCATGAAAGAAGCCATCCACTACCGGATGGCTTCTTTTTCGTTATAGCTTGTTGGGTCTCAAGGCACAATCAGTGTATCATCTGCCAGACAGGTTCTTCGTTTCCCCGCTTTCTTGGCATGATACAGCCGCTCATCAGCAAGTGCAATCAGTCTTTCAGGCTCCAGGGTTTCAGTTGTTTGAGACTGACCGAAGCTCATGGAAATGGCTATTGGCTCCAACTTCTTTAGTTGTCCGTATAATTCTTGCAGGAACTGTTGGATGTTATGCTCATCCATGTTCGGTAAGAGAAAAACAAATTCCTCCCCACCATATCTGAACGCCTGCCCATTGTATGCTTCTGCATGTAAACGAAATACTTCACCTGTCTTCCGAATGACGTCATCCCCTGTTAAATGGCCGTAATCATCATTCACCTTTTTGAAATCATCTATATCTCCCAGTAATAGGATGAAAGATTCCTTCTCTTCCAACTTGCTTCTGAATCTTTCCTGGAACGAACGATGATTAAACAAACCTGATAAATAGTCCTTATGGGCAAGGTGATGGTAAGCTTCTTTTTGGACATAATGAGCCCGCTCTCTTAACATGATTAACGCCCCGAACAACCCGATGATCCATAGAAAGAACAAGTTGGACGTCAAAGTGAAATAATGCTGAAATTGTAGGATGTCGACTGTCATAAAGCCCATCACAGCATAGGTGACACTGAATACAGACAGGGAGATGAGTGCCCCCTTCGTCCTCCAGTAGATCGTCGCATGCATCACGAATAAAATGGATATCGGATAAAGGGGACTATGTATTCCTTCTGATAAGACCATCAGCCAAATCAACGCCAGAAAATCAAAGCCGATACCCGCCTTCAGGATGAATTGAAGACTGCGCTTGTCCTCCCTAGCCCGTACCAATGCAATTTGAGTCACCAGCATATAAATGACTCCCGACACCAATAAGTAAGGAAAGAACGTTTTGTTCGTTGTAATATTCTCTGAAAATGGAGGTATGTAAAAGAAGAGCGTGGCAATCAGGACAAACACCCATCTCAAAGTGGAAAATAATTTTTCTGTTTCATAATCATTTAAATATAATGAAAACTTCATTCGCTTCATTCTCTCATCTTTTAATATATACTTTAAATTTACCAAAGATTGTGAATTCCGTCTATCCTCATCAAAAAAACAGACCAATATTTGTGTATTGATCTGTTCCACTATAGACTTTATTCAGTTGTCCCGTACTTCAGTTTGCTTTCTTCTGCGGCAATCTGCTTATCACTGTGTGGATATTTTGTGTTCTCGATGATCTGATAGTCCTCATGCCCTTTTCCTGCGAAGATGATGATATCTCCCGGTTCACTTACCTCAATGGCATGCTTAACGGCTTCAGCACGATCCCCGATAAGGGCATAGTTGTCATGCTGCATGCCTTTTTCCAGATCGTTCAGGATGCTATCGTACTCTTCATACCTCGGGTCATCCGTCGTCAGGATGACGTAATCTGCAATTGATGCTTTTTCTGCCATAGTCGGACGTTTCGTCTTATCACGGTTTCCACCTGTACCGACAAGGAAGATGATTTTATTCTCCTTGAACGGAAGGACGGACTGAATGGCGTTTTCGATGGCATCAGGTGTATGGGCGTAATCGATGTACACTGAAAGCGGTGCCTTCATGTCAACCTTCTCCATTCGTCCATTCACCGGAGGCAGGTCACGGATGAGTTCCACTAGTCTTGAGATTTCCATCCCCCTTGCATACAGGCATGCCATGGCAGTCAGTACATTATAGACATTGAATTTCCCCAAGAGCTTCATTTCCACCTCAAAGCTTCCTTCCGGTGAATTCAAAGTGAATTTCGTCATATCATTGTAATATTCAATGTCCACAGCCTTGAAGTCTGCATGTGCGTCTAGTCCATAGCTGATGACTTCATGTGGAGTCATGTAGCTGTAACGATGATACCATTCATCATCGGCATTCAGGATGACATACTTTGGATGTTGAAGGTCCTGCCCCAACTGGGAGAATAATAGACCTTTTGCATATCCGTAATGCTCCATCGTCCCATGATAATCCAAGTGATCATGACTTAGGTTTGTAAATGCTACAACATCAAAGTCGATTCCCCATAATCTTCCGAGCGCCAATCCGTGAGAGGATACTTCAAGGGTGAAGTTTTCAATCTTCCGTTCAAGGGCACTTTGCATCATCTGCTGATTCGTTAAATTATCACATGTCGTATTTTCACTGGGAAGCAATTCACCATTCAGGTTAAACCCGATCGTTCCGGATAAAGCCGAACTCTGACCGGCGCGTTTAAGAATGGAATGGATCAGATTACTTACTGTGGTCTTTCCGTTCGTGCCCGTCACACCTAGAACAGTGAGTTTCTGAGAAGGATAATCGTAATATTTATTCGATAATTGAGCCAAAGCTTTGAATGTATCTTTTACTACGACTAATGCCGCCTTACTTAGATCAATATCAAGCTGCTTTTCAGCCACGATTAAGGTCGCCCCTTTTTCAACGGCCATTGCAGCGAAATCATGCCCATCCACTGTGTAACCTCTCGTACATACAAACATCGTGCCTTCTGTCACTTTTCTTGAATCGACGTGAATATCAGTTATCTCCGAAGGAAGTTCACCGTATATCGTTTTTAATTTAATGCTCTCTAACAGATTATATGTAATCATTCTTTTACCTCATTTTAAGTTAATATTGTTTATATTTTATCTTATCATCTTAGCTTTGATAAGAGAAATACCTCCTAAAATCAAAACAAATTTTTCTCACACAAATGTCACCATACCCCTATTGAATTTAGACCAAACAAAAAAAGTCTTCCATCATCTATAAAAAAGATGATGGAAGACTCCTTGATCATTCAATGACCATCTTGGATCGAACATAATGCCACAGCAAATTTTCTGTGTGAAGAATGGACGATTCGTGGGTACGTTCGTAAGCATGAGATGCATCGATCCCTGCCCCTATCAATCCATGGACAATATCAAACCCTGCGCGTATGGCAGCGGAAGCATCCGATCCATAATACGGATAAATATCCACTTTATATTCGATCCCATTCTCTTCAGCCAATGAGACTAAATGCTTGCGCAATCCATAGTGATAAGGTCCGCTTGAATCTTTCGCACAAATCGATACGGTAAACTCATCCGTGGATTGCCCATCACCGATCGCCCCCATATCCACAGCCAAATATTCAATCGTTTCATCAGGAATATTTGAATTCCCCCCGTAGCCGATTTCTTCATTATTCGAAATAAGAAAATGGGTCGTATAAGGAAGCGTGATTCCTTCAAGCTGAATATGGCGAATTAACTGCATGAGCATCCCTACACTCGCCTTATCATCAAGATGACGGGATTTTATGAACCCGCTTTCTGTAATTTCAGCACGGGGATCAAATGATACGAAATCTCCTACTTCTATTCCCAGCTTTCTTACATCTGTTGCATTCCGTACTTTTTCGTCGATCCGAACTTCTATATTCGTTTCGTCCCGTTTCGCTTCACCTGCATTTTTGTAGACATGGACAGACGTTTGATGCATGAGGATGGTACCGCTGTAGGATTTTCCTGTAGATGTTTCAATCCTGCAGTACTCCCCTTCCACCGCATTCCATCTGAATCCACCGATCATGGATAACCGTAAGCGCCCATCGCTCTTGATTTCCTTGACCATGGCACCTAATGCATCGACATGTGCCGTAAGCATGCGGTGCTTCGATGTATCTTCACCAGGCAGGGTGATGATGAGTGCACCCTTTCGATTCCTTTTCATTTCTACCTGTAAGTCCGAGAAATATTCCTCCACAAAATTCATGATCGTATTCGTATTTCCTGAAGGACTTGGTATTTCTACAAGTTCCTTTATCAATTGAATGGTCTTCTTCGTATCTGGATATGTATTCATTTGACTCCCTCCCTTCCCATATTATACCGTCAACTGCAATACTACTACAAATGCTGTTTACCGAATATTCCATCGAATGCTCCTGGATTTCTTCATGCCTTCCCTTTCGAAATTCTTTCGTTTCTTCTTAATGAAGGGGTGAAGGAATCCGCATTGATCACAGCTGTACATGACCATGTCCCCTTCCACTCTCTGTCCAGTGACGTTCCATTTGGTTTCTCCATAACCTTCATTCATATATAATTCGTTTTCCGTCAAGCTAGAATGACCGCAATACAAACATCCAGTGAACAATTTTCCCACCATCCCTTTTTGTACATGCCTATGAAAAGAACGGGAATACTATGAAAGGATTTGGAAAAAAATTTACTCACCTCCCTTTTCTGCCGGACCTGCTTATTTATATTAAAATAGGAGTGATATAGTGAACTCATCAACATTAGACCGTTTACCTCAAGGTAAAAAACATCCCAAAGGTCTTTACCTGCTATTCTTTACAGAGTTATGGGAACGGTATAGTTACTATGGAATGAGGGCCCTTCTCGTTCTTTACTTAACGACAGCCTTTGTAAGCGGAGGCTTGGGAGTCGATCCGGCTAAAGCATTGTCCACTTATGGTATTTATACCGGCAGTGTTTACTTTACCCCTATATTAGGAGGGTGGCTGACGGATCGATATATCGGGCTGAGAAAGGCGATCACCATTGGAGGAATCACCATGGCATGTGGAGATTTCACCATTTTCCTGACCCACTCCCACATCGGCTTATATGCAGGACTTGCCCTGCTCGTACTAGGGAACGGTTTTTTCAAACCGAATATTTCCACATTAGTCGGGGAGCTGTACCCCAGGAACGATAAACGAAAAGATGCAGCCTTTACCATTTTCTATATGGGCATCAACCTTGGAGCATTATTCGCCCCACTCATTGCAGGTTTTCTTGCAGAAGATCTATTCCTCACAACCATGACGGATGGAACGATGCATTACGGTTTCAAATGGGCATTCCTTGCCTCCTCAATTGGAATGATCACCGGACAGATCATCTTCAGTGCTTTAAACAATAAATATCTCGGGGATGTTGGATTGAAGCCGAATAAACTATTAGCGGAAGAAGCAAACGAAGACAGGGATGTACCTTTGACGAAGAAGGAAAAGCAGCGTACGACTGCCATTCTCATCCTAGCGTGCTTCGTCGTATTTTTTTGGGCTGGATTTGAACAGGCAGGGAGCTCATTCACTCTCTACACAAAAAATTTCATCGATCGTGACGTGTTTGGTTATACCATCCCCGTTGCTTGGTTCCAATCCGTCAATCCATTATTCATCGTCATTCTTGCACCGATCCTCTCAAGTGTATGGTTACGGCTTTCCCGGTCGAAAAGGGGAGATTTAAATATGACGACAAAGATGGGGATCGGAATGATCCTACTCGGCCTGGGATTCATGGTCCTCATACCTGCAGTCATGCAAACGGGGTCCGATGAACAAAACATCACAGTAAAAGCCAATCTCTTGTTCATTGTCTTTACGTATTTGCTTCACACACTAGGGGAATTATTTCTGTCCCCTGTCGGTTTGTCTCTCGTCAGTAAAGTCGCCCCCGTGAAGATTGCCTCACTCTTGATGGGCGTTTGGATGGCTGCCATAGGGGTGGCAAGCTTACTTGCAGGTCAACTCGCTTCCCTCACTGCGACCCTGGGGTATTTAGAAATATTTGCCGTCATTGGCGCTGCCGCCATCATATTAGGATTAGTATTGCTGACCATATCCAAGAAGCTCGTAATAATGATGAGGGAAGAAAATCATATATAACAACAAGAAATCGCTTGGCACTATAGCCAAGCGATTTCTATTTCAATGTTTTCTCCGCTACACTTCCGTTCAACAAGCCCCCGATCAAAAGGATAGTTGAAGATATATAAAACCATACCACCAGCGTAATGACGCTCCCCAGCTGACCGTAAAATTGGGAATAGTCATTCAATTTTACGTAAGTTCCGTAAAGCCACGACACCCCCTGCCACCCGAATGTCGCAACCAGGGCGCCAGGAATGACATGGAGAAGTGATATTCTTTTACTTGGAACGACCATATACAGAAAGACAAAAAGAATGAACATAAAGACCGAGCTCAAGCCCCATTTGCCGATCACCCAGGCCTGACTCCACTCGCCGTTAATTTTGCCTTCTGTAAACCGTGCATGACGGACATACTCCTCGACAACCGGTACAATGAGGGAAAATGAAATAAGGACCATGAAACCGACCGTCAATAAGAGATCATACAACAGAGCGATTAAAAAAGGTTTCTTCCTTTCTATCCTATATGCCTGATTCAACGAACGTACCATCGATTGGACCGCCATCGAAGAAAGCCAGAAGGTAAAGAAAATGGAAACCGATAAGACGTCCCCTCTCTGGTCATAAAGAATGCGTTCAATATTATCCTGGATGATGGCGTATGATTTATCTGGTGCAAAAGGTTTGATCAGAAGCAGCACATTGGTCTCGGATATGGGAAGATAACTGATCAATGAAAACACGAAAATCAAAAATGGAAAAATCGATAACAATAAGTAATAGGCCAGCTGTGCTGAGTGATCGAAGAACCGTTCCTTGAAAAATCGAAGGGTCACCGTCTTTATATGATGTAAGATATTCATGGTTTTAGACTCCTAAACAGGAAAAGATACTCTTATTTTCCCCTTTAAGATACGATTCAATCCTATACGAACCGCTTATCTTCCTTACAGGGAGGAATTTCCCGTTTCTCTCCAGAAATATATATCTAGGAGAATGAATTGGTTGCATCTCTGAATTCACACAGAAGAAAGGGAGAAACTTTATGGTTAACAAGAACGATTCCATGGGGAATGAAGAAGTATATACGGACTTTATTAACAGAATGACGTATGGTGAATATCTGGGGCTTGATTCGCTACTGGAGAGTCAAAAGCGTTTATCCGGTCACCACGATGAAATGCTGTTCATCATCATCCATCAAGTCAGTGAGCTATGGATGAAATTGATCCTGCATGAAACCAGGGCAAGCATTGCTTCCATTCAAAAGGGCGAACTGTCCCCGGCATTTAAAATGCTTGCCAGGGTTTCAAAGATACAATCACAGATCATCCATGCATGGGATGTGTTATCGACCCTCACTCCATCAGAGTACGTCCAATTCAGGGACAGCCTTGGTCAAGCCTCCGGATTTCAATCGTACCAATACAGAATGATCGAATTTTCCCTGGGGTATAAAACAAGGCATGTTCTTGAAATTTATAAAAAAGATCCTGAGTTATTGGCCCAGCTTACCGATGCCTATGAAGCCCCTTCCCTATATGATGTTTCCATCCTTGCTTTGGCGGGTGCAGGATTGCCTATTAGTGAAGATGTGAAGAATCGTGATTATACAAAGCCCTACAGTGAAGACCAGTCGGTACTTGAAGCCTGGTCAACCGTCTATAGAAATCCCGAACAATATTGGGACCTTTATGAGTTGGCTGAAAAATTAATCGACATTGAGGATTGGCTCCAGCAATGGCGGTTCCGCCATATGAAAACAGTCGAAAGGATCATCGGTCATAAATTGGGTACCGGTGGCTCCAGCGGTGTCGGGTATTTAAAAAAAGTGCTTGACCACCGCTTTTTCCCTGAGCTTTGGAACGTGCGCACAACCCTTTGATCCTGCCGTTACACATACCCTTTAAAAGGTTATTAAAATAAATGTACTATTCACACATTTTTCAGCCTATTTTTATTTCAGTCGATCCGCGGGGTTGCCATATATAAAATTACCTGATAATATGTAATAGAATTATTTTTGTTCGGAATGGAAGGATAGACAAAGTTTTTAAAGCTTTTCGCCTTGAAGTTACATGAGCAAGAATAGTAATACATTGTGTGGAGAACACACGAGGAGGTAACATTATGTTAGAAGGTACAGTTAAATGGTTTAACGCAGAAAAAGGTTTCGGATTCATCGAGCGCGAAGGTGGAGACGACGTGTTCGTACACTTCTCAGCTATTCAAGGCGAAGGATTCAAAACTTTAGAAGAAGGTCAAAAAGTTTCTTTTGAAATCGTTCAAGGAAACCGTGGCGACCAAGCAGCTAACGTTACTAAAGCATAATTTATGCATACTGAAAGACTCTACTCTGTAGAGTCTTTTTTCTTTGCCATCCATTCACAATGTGTATACAATATTCTTAACATGTTTTCCAGGAGGATTCTGTATATGGCAATACACTCGTTTCATATTTCCACTGAATGGCCGGGTCTTAGGAATGATACAGGTACTTTGAGCTCGGAAAATTTTCATACGAAAATTTCGATCCCACCTGAAATGGACGGTCCCGGAATCGGGACAAACCCTGATGAAATGCTCCTTGGAGCTGCAGCTACATGCTATATCATCACTCTTGCTGCTATGCTGGAAAGAAGTCATATAGAGAAAAAAGACTTAACGATGACATCTGAAGGAATTGTAGAAGTAGAAAAAGGGGTCATCACGTACAAAGAAATCATTCATCGGCCAATCCTGTCACTGGGTTCTGCTGCTAGTGAGAAAGACATCGCACTTTCAAAGAAATTAATGCAGAAGGCTGAACAGTCATGCATGATCACCCGTGCCATTAAAGGGAATGTAATGATGAAAGTAGATCCAGAAATACATATGTAGCAAAAAAAAGGGCTTCCAATTGGATGCCCTTATTTGTTTGCTCACGATTCTGCGTGAACAAGCTTCACGAGCATGTGAGAAAGCATATGCTGTTCTTCTTTATTTCCCGCTTTCCATAATTCATATAACAACTTCTCTTCCCTGTTTTTCGGTTCTTCATGAGCTGCAAGATAGTCCCCGACCTTCTGTGCTGCCTTTGCCTGCCGCTCTTCACTCATTCCTAACTTATCCGCTAAGGAAACCTTATTACCTAAGTATTCTTTGAAATGATCAAAGTTTGAAAGGATGTCCTCTTTTCTGTCCTGTGACATACGATCCATTGTATTGCCTACCTTCGACTCCATCTTTTCTTCTGTAGAATGATTTGCCATGTAGCCAACCTCTCCTCTCAGTCAATCTACTATGTATATTCCCAGGAAAGGAAGGAATAATCATTTATTTTCTTTTATTTGGAAAAAACCCACTCAACTCTCTTTGCATTGTTTATTTCCTCCACTTTACGTGTAAACAAAAGAGAGGTAAATAAGATAAATGAATTTTTAGGAGGACGAAAGAATATGAGTTCAAAGAAAGTAGCGATTATTACGGGAGCGAGCAGCGGGATTGGCCAGGCAACGGCAAAGGAATTAGCCTCAAATAATATGACGGTCATGCTTGCAGCGAGACGGGAAGAACGTTTAAAGGAATTGAAAAATGAAATAGAGCAAATGGGAGGAACTGCCTATTATCACGTTACAGACGTAACGAACGTCGAAGAGATGGAGCAACTTGCGAAGAAAACGGTAGAAGAAGCTGGTCGGATCGATGTATTGGTCAACAATGCCGGTCTCATGCCCCTTTCACTCATCAATAAACGAAAAATCAAAGAATGGGATCAGATGGTTGATGTGAATATTAAAGGCGTACTCTATGGAATATCTGCAGTTCTTCCTTATATGGAGGACCAGAAGTCAGGACATATCATCAACATTTCATCCGTAGCCGGACATAAAGTCATGCCGGGCAGTTCAGTCTACAGTGGAACTAAATATGCCGTCAGGGCGATTACAGAAGGCTTGAGAATGGAAATGAATGCATCGCATAACATCCGGACCACCATCATCTGTCCTGGCGCAGTTGCAACAGAACTGACTGATACCATTACAGACGAAGATATCCTAGCCGGTTTCAAGGATCGGGATATGAAGCCCCTGGACAGTGAAAATATTGCTAAAGCGATTTCTTATGCCGTTCTGCAGCCGGATCATGTAGATGTCAATGAAATCATTGTAAGACCAACACAGCAGGATATGTAAACAACGAGGAGGAAATAGTTTATGAATACACAATTTGACAAACTCTTCATCAATGGTGAATGGCTTGATGGAAGCAGTGAAAATACAATCCCGAATCAGAACCCTTTTGATCACACTGAAATCGGATCCATTAAAGCTGCCAGTAAAGAAGATCTCGATAAAGCGTATCAATCAGCACAAGAAGCACAAAAATCATGGGCAAATGAGCTTCCACAAACAAAGAGAGCCATTATGGAAAAGGCAGTCGCCGTTGTGGAAGAAAATAAGGATTTAATTATAGAATGGCTCATCAAGGAGTCCGGCAGTACGTACATGAAAGCTGCAGGAGAAGTGACTGTCTCCATCAACAGCATGAAGGAAGCTGCTACGTATCCGTATAGAATGGAAGGAAAGATCCTGCCTTCCCAAGTTCCCGGTAAGGAAAACAGGGTGTACAGAGCACCACTTGGAGTCGTAGGCATCATCAGCCCATGGAATTTCCCCTTCCACTTAGCTGTGCGCTCCATCGCGACTGCTTTAGCTACTGGAAACGGGGTTGTGGTTAAGCCCGCAACCCATACTCCTGTGACTGGCGGGTTATTATTTGCAAGTATATTTGAAGAAGCCGGACTTCCGAAAGGACTACTTAATGTAGTAGTAGGAAAAGGGTCGGAAATCGGGGATGACATCGTGACTCACCCCATCCCACGCTTGATTTCCTTTACGGGATCTACGGAAGTGGGACGTCGGATCGGGGAGCTTGCAGGGAAAAACCTTAAGAAAACGGCTTTGGAGCTCGGTGGCAATAATGTCTTTATTGTACTTGATGATGCAGACCTCGATCAGGCTGTGGAATCAGCCCTTTTCGGGAAATTCTATCACCAGGGTCAAATTTGCATGAGCATCAACCGGATCATGGTTCACCAAGGCATGTATGATAAGTTTGTGGATGCCTTCGTTTCCCGGGTAAAAGAATTACATGTTGGAGATCCCTCCGACAAAAAGACACATATCGGTCCTTTGATCGATCAAAATCAAGTAGACCGGATATTGAAAGATATTGAAAGCAGCAAGGAACTTGGCGCTGAAGTTGTCCTTGGCGGAAATGCAGAAAAGAACTTATTATATCCGACCGTACTGAAACACGTGACCAATTCAATGCCTATTGCAAAGAATGAAATTTTCGGACCGGTGGCAGCCATCATTCCATTCGACTCCGAAGAAGAAGTTGTAGGACTAGCCAACGAACACCCTTATGGATTAAGCGGAGCAGTCCATTCTTCATCCATTGAAAGAGCGACGAATGTGGCCCATCAAGTGGAAACCGGGATGATTCATATCAATGATGAACCTGTGAATGACGAGCCCCATATGCCATTCGGTGGAGAAAAGGATTCAGGATTGGGACGCTTTAACGGAGAATGGGCCCTCGAAGAATTCACGACTGTGAAATGGGTGGCTGTTCAACATAAAAGAAGGGATTACGGTCCTTTTATTGAAAAAAGATAACAAAAAAGCGAGTCATGCCGACTCGCTTTTTGTTATGGCTTCTTCACAGCTCATCAAATCCATTCGAATCCGATGTTTTGGTATATTGCCTTGAACGTTGTTCAAAGAAGTCGGTCTTTCCCCTATCGACTTCCTGATAGGCGATGATCCATTTTAGCGGATTTGTTCTGTATCCTTCAAACGGCTCATCAAACCCTAATTGCTTCGCCCTCTTATTGGCCATGAATTTTATATAGTCCTCGAGGTCGCTCATCAAAAGCCCCTCCACATGGGAGCCGATGATTTCCCTCCCCCATTCTATTTCAAGGTGTGCCGCTTGTTTAAAAGTTTCTCTCCCAAAGGTACGCAGTTCTTCTGTCTGATAAGAGGGATTTTCATTCAAAACTTCTTTAAATATCTTCTCAAACAAACCGACATGGAGCTGTTCGTCACGATTGATATAATTGATCATGGTGCTGGTTGCGACCATCTTTTGGTTTCTGGCCAAATGATAGAAAAAAGCAAAACCTGAGTAAAAGAACAATCCTTCCAGGATGACATCATAGATGATTGACTTTAATAGATTCTCAATAGTTGGCGATTCTACAAAGCCTTTGTATCCATTCGTAATGAATTCATTTCTTTTAATCAAGATCGGTTCGGTTTTCCAGAATTCAAACACTTCATCCTGCTCGCTTTTAGATACGATGCTTGACAACACATAGCTGTAGGAATGGTTATGCACGACCTCCTGTTGTGCCAGTATGATCATCAATGCATTCAGGCTGGAATCTGTCAGATAATCTGCCACTTTTCCGGCATAATCGGTCTGAACGCTGTCTAGTAAGGCAAGCAACCCAATGATTTTCAAAAAAGATTCCCGCTCTCTTTGTGATAACGTAGGGAACTGCTTGATATCCTTGGCCATATTGATCTCAAAAGGAGTCCAGAAATTCCCCAACATCCTCTTATATTTGGGATATGCCCAGGGATATCGAACATCATCCCAGTTTAATATATTGGAGCTTGCTCCGTTTATGATGCCTGTCGACTTATTTGGGGCCTGTGAATCGATCAGGACCCGCTGTTTCAATTCATTCATCTTTACCTCTTCCTCCCCCTGCTAGCTATGACAGCTTTCACATTCTTCAAAATTGGATACGGACGTAGACCTTACATAATATGTGGTTTTCAATCCTGACTTCCAAGCATCAAGGTGAAGATCCAATAATTCTTTAGCTTTGATGTCATTACGTACATACAGATTAAATGAAATCCCTTGATCGATATGCCTTTGTCTCATTTCGTTCTGTTTCACACTCCAATGTTGATCCACATGATAGGCGGTCTTGTAGTACCAGGTCGTTTCCGGGGACAGATCGGGAGCGGTCACCGGAATCTTATAATCCTTCTTTTCTTCAGAATACTGGAGCCTGAAAATCGGATCGATGCTCGCTGAGGACCCCGCTATGATCGAGGTTGAGGAATTCGGCGCAACCGCCATCAGGTATCCGTTTCGCAACCCTTTATCAGAAACATCTTCCTTTAATTGGTCCCATCTTTCACCTGAATATCCCCTCTTGGTAAAATACTCTCCCGTGGACCAGTCCGAACCATTGAAATAAGAATAAGCCCCTTTTTCCTTTGCCAGTTCATGACTTGCTTTTATCGTGTAATAAGCGATCTCTTCATAAAGGGAATCACAATAGTCAACTGCCTGTCTGCTTTCCCACTTCAAACCTTTCAAGGCAAGGAGATGATGCCAGCCGAATGTTCCTAATCCTATCCCCCTGTATCGCTGATTGGTTATTTGTGCCTGAAGGACGGGAAGATTATTTATATCAATCACATTATCAAGCAATCTTACTCCTATGGCGACGACTCTCTTCAGTTCATCATCCATCATCGTCTTGGCTAAGGAGATGGAGGCGAGGTTACAAACGACATAGTCTCCCGGAGACTTATACGTGACGATCTTTCCATCCCGGATCACTTCTTCTTCCATAACAGTCGCACTCATATTCTGAGCAATTTCCGTACATAGGTTACTGCAATAGATCATTCCTTTATGTGAGTTTGCATTCAGGCGATTTACGCTATCACGGTAAAACATATAAGGTGTCCCCGTTTCAAGCTGGGAGATCATGATCCGCTTAAAAATGTCAATCGCCGGCACCACTTCCCTGGAGAGGATCGGATGAGCTACACACTCCCAGTACTTTTGCCGAAATGTTCCATCGCCTTTTGTTTCATCATAGAAATCTTCCAGTGAATAGCCCATGATTGTTTTCACTTCATGTGGATCGAATAAATACCAATCTTTCCGCTCCTCCACCTGTTCCATAAATAAGTCCGGTATAGAGACACCCGTGAAAAGGTCATGGGTCCGCTGTCTTTCGTCCCCATTATTCAACCGTGTATCGAGAAATGGAAAGATATCTTTGTGCCATACATCTAAATATACGGCAATCGCACCCTGACGCTGCCCTAATTGATCGACTGAGACAGCCGTATTATTCAGTTGCTTCATCCACGGAATGACACCTGAACTCACCCCTTTAAAGCCTTTGATGTCACTACCCCTGCTCCGGACCTTACCTAAATATATCCCTAATCCCCCTCCATTTTTACTCAGTGTAGAAACGTCTGTATTACTGTCATAAATGCTTCTTAAATCATCTTCCACTGTATCAATGAAACAGCTGGACAACTGGCCATGGCTTTTTCCTGCATTTGCAAATGTAGGGGTTGCCACGGTCATATACAAATTGGAGAGGGCCCAATACGCTTCTTCAATTAGTGAGATTCGTTTTTCTTTCTCCTCATTCATGCATAAGGTCATACTTATGATCATAAATCGCTCTTGGGGCAGTTCCAGCACTTTCCCGTTATGGGACTTTGTCAAATACCTCTCTGCCAATGTCACGATCCCTATGTAAGTAAAGAGACGATCTCTGGTAGAATCCAACAACGATCCTAAGTATTCCACTTCTTCCTTGCTATATGAATCTAGTATTGCCGGGGAATACAAATCGGCTGCAGTTAAATCTTTAAGCATCTGATAAAATGAGCCTGATAGATTCTCTTCTGATTTCCCCCTCGATAAGGAAATTCCCTGGTATAAATCTTTGATGTACAAGGATGCAGCCACATAGGTCCAACCCGGTTCGAGTGCTGTGATCCGTTCGATCGCTGTCAGGATCATGAAACGATGGAGCTGTTCTGTAGTCAGTGCTTCCTGCTGATTGGCATACATGGTAATCTTCTTGTCAAATTCTGCGAAATCCAGATTGGGAAACTGTGTGCTAAGACTGTTAAGAATCCCTTCTACTTCTTTTTGCTTTACCACTGTGAATGTCATGAGTCATTCCTCCCGTTTCTTAGAGTGGGAAGGAGTCAAAAAAAGCCCATCCTTCAAGAAGGACGGGCTTTAAAAAATACGGAGATATAAATAGACCAATGCCTATTGTAATCCTCGCTTTATCCTCCCAATTCCCGAAGAAGATAACACGTGTTAAATAAGGCAGGTCTCCTGACTCGCGCTTCACCCTACTCTAAGGCCTTCCCATCGATACGACAGTGGCAGTTCCTTATTTCGTCAGCACATACAGTTGCGGGGACAGCTCCGGATTCTCACCGGATTCCCTTTTAAGTCTCATCAGACACCTTATTCACAGGTTATAATCAATATATAGTTAACAAAATAAAAATAGACACCAAATGTTGTGTCCTTAACTATGATATATGATTCAAAACGGATTTACAAGTAAATCTATTAAGTTTTATTTATCAAAAAAATTCCTGGAATATGCTTATAATTATTATTTTTACTGAAAAGGGAAGGTCAGTATAGAATAGATTACCCAAATCGATCGTATTCCATCCACACCTTCACACATGTAGGTTGAGTGAAGTGGACTCCATCTCTATAATTCAAATAGAAGGTTGTTTGACAGTATTCTTTGGTCCCCAATATTTTTGATAGGTTGTTTAAATGGAGAATGGCTCCGATTTAGACAACCTCTTTTTTTTCGATCGTATGAATGTAATAATCTCCCTACTTTATCATCCTAATAAGAATTACATTCACTATCTTTATCAGTGTAATCAACTAGAAACCGCCTTTCAACTCTGTTTCATCCAGATTACAATCAATACTTTTTGACCTAAACACTTTCTTTTTACGCATTTTTGATTTACAATGCCCATTAAGTGATTTTTTTTGGAAATCACACCTTAGTTCTGAAAGGAGTCTATTATGAAGAAACTATTAACGACTTTACTAGTAGGATTATTAACAATTGGACTAGCCGCTTGCGGTTCGAATGAGGAGAGCCAAAAAGCTGACGATAAACCAAAAACAGAAGCTTCTGACAAAAAGGCTCAAGAAGAGCAAGCGAAAAAGATGGAAGAAATGCAAAAGAAAATGGATAAACAAAAAGTTGAAAAAGATAAGGTCGTAGCCATCGTAAACGACGAAAAAATCAAAGGTGAAGATTTCAACAATGTGTTGACTCAATCACAGATGCAGTATCAACAAATGGGGCAGGACCCGACAAGTAAAGATGCTGCCAAGAAAATCAAAGATCAAACCATCGATAGCATAGTCGGTCAAACGCTTCTTATGCAACAGGCCGAGGAAAAAGGCTATAAAGCGACGGATGATGAAATCAATAAGCAGCTCGAAGAAGTGAAAAAGCAATACAAAGATGAAAAGCAATTCGAAGAAGCCATGAAGAAAGCCGGATTTACCATGGATGAGCTGAAAACTCAAATTGCTGAGAATATCAAGTACACAAACTACGTTGAAAAAGAAATCAAAGTCGACGAAGTGACAGAAGATGAAATGAAGAAGTTTTATGATCAGTATGCCAGTCAACAAGGTCAGGATCAAGCAAAGGATGCACCGAAGTTCGAAGATGTAAAACCACAGATCAAGACACAGTTGGAACAGCAGAAGAAACAAGAGAAACTTGTTCAACATGTTGAAGACTTAAAGAAAAATGCAAAAATTGATGTAAAAATCTAATGCATGTCAGAAAGCCGCCTTCATTGAGCGGCTTTCTTTTTTTCTATTATCGTTGTGAGGTTTTTCTCCCTGTCCCGGGGGTATGGTATAAGAACCGATATTTAAAGGAGGATGAACATCATGACCAAAAGAACAAATCAAAATCCGGAAAACGCCGAACAAGATCAGGAAAGCATCCTTGATCAGCATGAAAGTGAACAAAATGTCGACCCCATCCCTATCGACGAACTAAAAAAAGACCAGCGCGATGAAAAGAAAAAACACGATACCAAAGACGATTAAAAAACGGCCCTGTGGATTTCCACAGGGCCGATCTTATTATTTTGATAACCAATCTGTATGGAAAGTACCTTCTTTGTCAATACGCTGATACGTATGGGCTCCGAAATAGTCCCGTTGTGCTTGCAGCAGATTCGCAGGCAGTGATTCAGAACGATAGCTGTCATAATAGGCTAACGCACTGGCGAGACCCGGTACAGGAACGCCCAACTTGATGGCTGTTGCCACTACTTCCCTTGCTTCATCCTGATAATTTTCTACAATCTCTTTAAAATATGGATCAAGGAGCAGATTCGTCAATCCCGGATCACGATCATAGGCATTCTTGATTTCTCCAAGGAAGCCGGCACGAATGATGCAGCCACCTCTGAAGATCATGGAAATTTCACCCGGTTTAAGATCCCAACCGTACTCATCCGACGCTGATTGAAGCTGTGCGAATCCTTGTGCATAAGAACAAATCTTGCTCAAGTACAAGGCCTTGCGGATCATTTCGATGAACTCCTGTTTATTACCTGTAAACTCTTTATTTTTAGGTCCTCTCAGGATCTTGCTCGCCTTCACACGTTCTTCCTTCATGGCTGAAATGAAGCGGGCAAATACAGATTCAGTGATGATGGATAACGGCACTCCTAATTCAAGGGAACTGATGCTCGTCCATTTTCCTGTCCCTTTTTGACCGGCAGTATCTAAAATGACATCGACAAGGGGCTTGCCTGTTTCTTCATCCACCTTTGTGAAAATATCGGCTGTAATTTCAATCAGATAGCTGTCTAGTTCCCCGGCGTTCCATTCTTTGAAAATTTCATGAAGTTCCGTTGCACTTAACCCCAGCACATTCTTCATTAGATAATACGCTTCACAAATGAGTTGCATATCACTGTATTCTATTCCGTTATGAACCATTTTCACGTAATGGCCGGATCCGTCCGGGCCGATATATGTACTGCATGCATCCCCTTTTACCTTGGCAGCGATGGCTGTCAGAAAAGGTTCGACTAAATCATACGCTTCTTTCTGTCCGCTTGGCATAATTGCAGGGCCGTATAATGCACCTTCTTCTCCACCGGAAACTCCTGCTCCAATGAAGTTGATTCCCTTTTCATCCAGCGCCTTATTGCGGCGGATGGTATCTTCAAAGTATGTGTTCCCACCGTCGATGAGGATATCTCCTTTATCTAGATGAGGGAGCAATGAATCAATCGCTTTATCCGTAATATTCCCCGCAGGTACCATGATGAGAATTTTACGCGGCACTTCCAACGATTGAACAAATTCACTTACATCATGTGTTCCTACCAATTTCTTGCCTTGATGTTCGTCCAGTACTTCTTTTACCTTTTCATCAGACACATCGTATATAGAAACTGAATAGCCCCTGCTTTCAAAGTTTAAGGCGAGGCTTTTTCCCATCACTCCAACGCCGACGACTCCTATTTGTTGTTTTGTCATTACGATCATTCCTTTCAGGTACGAGTAAATAGATGACTTCTCCGTTATTATTATAATACGAAATAAATTTCCGTGGTGGTTTTTTATGAAATAATATTTTTTTATTTCGAAAAATAGGTTAAAATTATTTTCACAGATGTCTTACAGGAGGTATTCTACCACTATGGATGAACAGGCTCAACATTGTTTTCCACGAATCCGGTCCCATTACTCACAATTCAGTGAAAAAGAAAAGATGATTGCTGATTTTATTATTGCTAATCCTGAAAAAATTATCCATTCAACCATCAGTGGCGTGGCAGAAGATCTCGGAATCGCAGATGCCACCGTTTTCCGCTTCTGCAAGCGATTAGGCTTCAAAGGCTACCAGGCGATGAAAATTTCACTCGCTTCCGATCTTGTGACACCGATCAAGGATATCCATGAAACCATAAAGGAAGAGGATTCTGAAGGGGTCATCGCCCAGAAAGTGTTCCGATCTAATATGAGAAGCCTCGAAGACTCATTGCGCATCATGAAAGAAGAAACATTCCGGCAAGCCGTCCAGGCGATGCTCTGTGCGAGGAGGATCGAATTTTATGGTACCGGAGGGTCAGGCTTTATTGCCATGGATGCCCATCATAAGTTCCTCAGGACGGGGATGACCACTAACGCTTATAATGACTCTCATATGCAGCTGATTTCCGCTTCTCAACTGACGGAAGAAGACGTTATTGTGTTCATCTCACACTCAGGGGCAAATAAAGATCTATTGGAAGTGCTGGAGGTTGCGAAGAAAAATCATGTCACTACCATCGGCATCACTCATTTCGCCAAGTCTCCCTTAAGCAGCAGAATCGATATTCCATTATTCACAGTCTCACAGGAAACTGAATACCGCGGTGAAGCCCTTGCGTCAAGAATCAGTCAGCTGAGCATTGTCGACGCCCTCTATGTGAACATCATGAAAAAAAGAAAAGATCTCTCCAAAACATCCCTGCAAAAAATACGTGATGCCATATCCATTAAAAAAGTATAATAAATAGAGGGACGGACCTTTAAAGGTCCGTCCCTCTATTTATTATGCATCCAGTCTTTCAATGATTGTGGCATTGGCCATGCCGTGTCCTTCACACATGGTTTGAAGCCCGTATCTACCCCCAGTGCGTTCAAGCTCATGCATCATGCTCACCATGATTCTCGCTCCGCTTGCCCCTAATGGATGCCCGAGGGCAATTGCCCCTCCATTCGGATTTAACCTGGAAGGATCCGCGTTTATCTCTTTCAACCATGCAAGTGCCACGGGAGCAAATGCTTCATTCACTTCAAATATGTCAATATCTGAGGCGATCAGCCCTGCTTTTTCAAGGGCTTTTCTCGTTGCTGGAATCGGTCCCGTCAACATCAGGGTTGGATCAGATCCCACCACTACGCGTGTATGAACCTTAAAACGGGCTTTCAAACCTAATTCCTCGGATTTTTCTTTCGACATGAGAAGCAGGGCTGCAGCACCATCACTGATTTGACTGGCGTTCCCCGCATGAATGACGCCACCTTCTTTGAACGCAGGTTTTAATGTTCCCAACACTTGGAGTGACGTTTCTTTTCTTGGCCCTTCATCTTTCGTGAATAAGAACGGATTTCCGTCTTCCCCTTCGACTGTCACACCAAAGATTTCACGATCAAAGTGTCCAGCTTCCTGGGCATTTAGAGCTTTTTGATGACTATTATATGCGAACCGGTCTAATTCTTCTCGGGTAAAACCATATTTTTCAGCAATTCGCTCGGCTGATAACCCCTGGTGAATGATTTCATGTTTTCCCCTTAACTTTTCACTGAAATCCGCCCCTTGATAATTAGATCCGATCGGCGTTCTTGTCATGTTTTCCACCCCGCCTGCAATGACGACATCCATATCCCCCGAAAGGATGGCTTGTGAGGCAAAATGAACGGCCTGCTGACTGGATCCACACTGGCGGTCAATGGTTGTGCCGGGCACTTCAATCGGAAAACCCGCTATAAGCGCAGCCACCCTGGCAATATCCCCTGCCTGTTCTCCAGACTGAGTCACACATCCCAGAATGATATCATCGATGCAACCCGGATTCACCCCCGACTTCTCCACCAATCCTTTAAGTATCTCTCCAGCCAGATCGTCAGGTCTCATCCCCATTAACGATCCTTTTCTCCTTCCAACCGCAGAACGGATCCCTTCAACAATGACAACTTCTCTCATTCCACTCTCCCTTTCTATAACCCAAGATTCTTCGCAATGATCACTTTCATGATTTCATTCGTGCCGGCATAAATGCTTGCAACCGGTATATCCCGATATCGCCTGGCAATCGGGTATTCTTCCATATAGCCATATCCACCGTGAAGCTGCATACAATCTGTGGCAATTTGACGAGCCATTTCTGTCAGCTTATACTTGGCCATGGATACCTTTGTCACCACATCCACTCCATGCATATGCTCGGCTATCAACCCATCCAAAAAAGCTCTTCCCATTTCGATATCAGTCGCCATTTCTGCCATCTTGAATTGGGTATTCTGAAATTGACTCACGGTCCTTCCGAAGGCTTGACGGCTCTTCACATAGTCCCTCGTAAGGGAAAACATTTCCTCTGAAGCCGTTTGGGCTGCAATCGCTACGATAAGCCTTTCCTGTTGCAGTTTATTCATCAAATATCGAAAGCCCTTGCCTTCCTCCCCGATCAGATTTTCATTAGGTACCCTGCAATCTTCAAAGATGAGTTCGGCTGTATCCTGACAATGCAATCCGATTTTATCCAGCTTACGTCCCCTGGAAAACCCTGGAGTATCCCTTTCAATCGCCAGCAGGCTGACACCTTTATGGGGAGGGTTACAATGGGGATCCGTTTTAACGGCGACAATCACTAAATCACCATGTATACCATTGGTAATAAAGGTTTTTTGTCCATTCACAATATAATGATCTCCATCCGGGAGCGCTGTTGTTTTGATTGCAGCTAAATCAGAACCTGTGCCAGGCTCTGTCATGGCAATGGCCGTGATCATCTTTCCGCTCGCACACAAAGGGAGCCACTTCTTTTTCTGTTCATCTGTCCCATATTCCGAAATATAGGGAACTACGATATCATTATGAAGACTTATTCCGATCAACCCGGAACCCACTCTTTCCAATTCTTCATTGATGATGACCGAAAAGCCCCAATCGACTCCGCTCCCCCCGTATTCCTCTTCAATATCCGGGCAGAGGAAGCCCTGCTTCCCCATCTTCTCCCAAAATGATCTCGGAACCATCCGGTTATGCTCCCACTCCTCATAGAAAGGATAAGCTTCCTTTTGTAGAAATTTCCGCAGAGCCAGACGAAAGATACTGTGATCTTCGGTTAAATATGGATGTTTCATACGTCTCTCCCTCATTTCATAATGGTGGATAAAGGATAGCGCTTTCATTTAAAAATGAATGAATCCGCATTCAGTTCAATACCCACTATGTTATTTAGGCTGCATCCTGATGGCACCGTCCAGTCGAATCGTTTCTCCATTCAACATCGGGTTTTCAAGTATACTTTTGACCAAATGAGCATATTCAGATGGGTAACCAAGACGTTTAGGGAAAGGAACCATATTTCCAAGGGATTGCCTTGCCTCTTCCGGAAGGGTTTCAAACATAGGGGTATGAAATAATCCAGGTGCAATTGTCATAACCCTGATGCCCTCGCCCGCAAGTTCCCTGGCAATCGGGAGAGTCATTCCGACCACTCCTCCTTTGGATGCACTATAGGCCGCCTGACCGATTTGACCGTCAAATGCGGCAACAGACGCAGTATTCACGATCACACCTTTTTCTCCATGCTCATTCGCTATGTTTTGCATCATCTTTTCTGCAGCCATGCGAATGACATTGAAGGTACCAATCAAATTCACTTCAATCACTTTGGAAAATTGATCAAGGGCATGGATGCCTTTTCTTCCCACCACTTTTCCAGGCGGTGCAATCCCTGCACAATTCACAACTGTATTGATTCCCCCGAAAGCTTCAAGCGCTCTTTCCAGGGCTTCTTTGACACTTTCTTCACTCGTTACATCTGTTTCAACATAACCCATGGAGTCCCCGTACTCTTTTTTAAAAGCGGAGCTTCTCTCTCCATTGAGGTCAAGGATATAAACCTTTCCCCCTTCTTCCATGATTTTGCGTGCCGTCGCTTCCCCCAGTCCGGATGCTCCCCCTGTGATGACGGCAAGTGAATCTTTCATCAGCATTCTGATTCCCCCATTCTGAAGCTTATAGTTTTATTCTAGCGTTCGATGCAGGAAAAAGAAATAAAGTTTTAAAAATTCCGTCAATTTATCACGAACAGATGTTATAGTTTAAATGCCAGCACAATCCATAAAAAAAACAGACTCACGAATGAGTCTGTTTTTGGAGTTTGTAAAGTTAGATTATGCTTTACGTACGTTAGCTGCTTGTGGTCCACGAGCACCTTGTTCAACGTCGAAAGATACTTCTTGACCTTCGTCAAGTGATTTGAAACCTTCACCTTGGATCGCTGAGAAGTGTACGAATACGTCGTCTCCGCCTTCTACTTCGATGAATCCGAAACCTTTTTCTGCGTTAAACCATTTTACTTTACCATTTTCCATGTTTGTTGCCTCCTAAAGTGCATTACACACATTGTATTACTATTCTTGCGATATCAGGTGAAAACCAAATCTTGTTCTTCCCTCGTATACCGGACAAAAATAATTCTTCTATAGAATAACAGTAATGAAACAAATAAGCAAGTTCTTGAAGGTGAAGTTTTTAAAGTCAGACCTCTGACATAATTTTACTTGATCTCCTTGAAACCGTTCTTGGAAAAAGGTGCATTACACATATTTAAATGAATGCGTTTCCTTTTTTCATTCTTCTGGTCCTTTCGATGGAACGTGATCGTTTTATGATGTTTATCACTCATGTGACACTAAAATGGAGGGTAAACTGTGATATAATGAGTAAATATGAAAGGGAGTGCCCAATGAAATCAACAAAAAATCGGTTCAGTAATGGCTCTATGGTTACGATCAAGGAAACTGGAGAAACAGTGACAATATTAAAATGGCAATACGTTAAGAACATGAAGAGGTATTCTTATATCGTAAAGGAACATCCAGGCACATTTTATTTTGAAGAAGAATTAGAAGTGAACTAAATACGATCATTTATTATTGATATGTTTTTGACAAGGACTCTTACCCGCATTCAGCAGAGTCCTTTTTCAATTCTATTAACAAAATGCAAAAAAAGCGTGCATCTCAGGAGATGCACGCTTTTTTCTATGTATGACCTGTGAGGGATTCGAACCCACGACCCCTTCCCTGTCAAGGAAGTGCTCTCCCACTGAGCTAACAAGTCTCGATGTAAGGTACATATTCTATTATAATAAGTTTAAGGAAATTGTCAACGCTTTTTTCTAATGAAAAGCATTTATTCTAGATGTCACGCATAAAAGAACATCCGTTCGCATATAATAGCAATACACTCACTTGAGAGGGGATTGCTTATGATAAGGATAATAGAGAGATCGTTGGTGGATCGATGTCCCATTGAGATCATATACATGAATTCGGAGCTGGAGTGTTCAAAAAGGAGAATACTCGTAAAAAAAGTCCAAAAGGAATATATCCTGGCCTATTGCTATTTCAGGAAGGATATTCGCAACTTCAGGATTCATGACATTTTAGCTGCTTCTCCTATCCTTTTTCATTCTGGTCGGACTCTATCAAGACCGGATTACACTAAATAAGAGGCTTTTAACCCATAAACGGGATAAAAGCCTCTTATTGTGTTACGCCGTTGCTCTTGTTGGTGTTTTATCTTCTCTCTTAATAAAGAATTGAAGAGCAAGCATGATACCGAATAAAACGAGACCGATAATGTCCGACATCCCCTCAGGATAAATCAGTAATAATCCCGCTGCTACGCAGAGGAGACGTTCTATGACGAATACTCGTCGGTACCAATACCCAATCATACCTGCCCCGATCGCCATCATCCCTGTTACGGCCGTAAAGACGACCCAAAGTAATCTTGGAATGGTTGTATCGATCATTAATAGTTCAGGTGACAGGACGAACATATAAGGTATGATAAAGGCGGCGATGGCCAATTTAGCGGAATTGACCCCTGTCCTTATCGGTTCTCCTCCCGATACCCCGGCCGCGGCAAATGCAGCGAGTGCCACTGGAGGCGTGATATCAGCAATGATCCCGAAATAAAACACGAATAAGTGAGCCGCAAGCTCCGGTGCCCCTAATAAGATAATCGCAGGGGCAGCGATTGTGGATGTAATGACGTAGTTCGCCGTCGTCGGAGAGCCCATGCCGAGTACAATCGACGCTATCATTGTAAATATTAATGTAAGGATCAGCTTGCCTTCTGTTGTATTGGTCAGATCTGCAGCCAGGTCCACCAGTCCATTTGCAAGGGTCAACCCTAACCCCGTTTTCGTTACAACACCGACGATCATACCGGCGGCTGCTGTCGCCACCGCTACAGACAAGGCAGTTCTGGCACCGTCAACAAGGGCATCCACAGCATCCTTGAAACCGATCCTTGTATCCTTTCGAATCGCACTGATCGCGATGGTGGCAACAATCGACCATAGCGCAGCACGCATGACGCTCATCCCGCTTACCAACAGGATGATGACCGTCAGAATGGGAAGCAGTAAATAAATCTTTTTGAATACCTCTTTACGGTTGGGCATTTCTTCATCAGTTAATCCACGAAGACCGATACGCTTCGCTTCAAAGTGAGTCATGATCCAAATCCCGGTAAAATAAAGGATGGCAGGAATGGAGGCAGCTTTCGCAATATCCCAATAAGATATCCCTCCGATGAACTCGACCATCAGGAAAGCGGCTGCTCCCATGATCGGCGGCATCAGCTGACCACCTGTCGACGCAGCGGCCTCTACCCCACCGGCAAACTCTTTACGGTACCCAAGCTTCTTCATCATTGGGATGGTAAAGGAACCCGAGGTCACGACGTTTGCCACCGAGCTTCCACTGATCGTCCCTTGAAGGGCACTGGAGAAAATCGCAACCTTAGCTGGACCACCGACACGCTTGCCGGCTATCGATACAGCCAAATCATTAAAATATTGTCCGACGCCGGTTTTCACCAGAAATGCACCGAACAACAGGAATAGGAAGATGAAGGTGGCTGACACATATAGCGGCGTGCCCAGTATCCCTTCACTTGTAAAGAACATCGTCTTAACGATATCGTCCCAGTCATATCCTCTATGTGCGAGGAACCCAGGCATCAATCTCCCATAATACATATACAGGATGAAGGCAGACGCAATGATCGTAATCGGTAATCCCACTGCACGGCGCGTTGCTTCAAGTACAAGGATCATAGCAGCGAACCCGACGTAGAAATCCAGTGAGGTCATCAAGCCCACACGGCTGACGATGTCATCCTGCATGATCGGCCAATAAGCACCGATCCCAATTGAGATGACCGAAAGAACGACGTCATACCAGGCGATCTTATCCTTCTTCAGATTCTTCTTCCGGGCAGGGAATAAGAGAAATACTAAAGAAAGGGCGAACCCTAAATGAATGGATAATAATAATTGCCTAGGGATGAATTGAAAGATGGATGCTACTAATTGAAATAATGAAAATGCTAATAAACCGAAGAATATGATCCATTTGAAAGCCCCATGATGGAATTTTCTTATAGATGATTCGGGATCATATTTCTCAAGTAACTCTTGTTGTTGTTCTGCAGTCAATGATTCGAATTCTTTATCTTTTTCCAACTACAGTCACTCCTTTCCACTGATCATAAAGTGATTGTTCCTTTAATTGAACCCGAACGACGGAACCTTTATCAAAATAGTCGGCTAAAGGATATTCCTTGCCGTCCATCACAAGGCGGTGATTGGCGACAACCTGTCCAATCCGGATATCAATGTATGGAAACACTTTATCCATATTAGAAATTAAATATTTGCCTTCCTTTGTCACTTCAAAGGTTTCATTTCCCTCTGCATTGGCAGGCATCCCAATGGCAGTATCTTCATAAAGTAATTGGGTTTGTTGAATTTGATTGGAAGATGTTTGATGGTAAAATTCCTCTACTTCTGATAGATGAATAGAGTGAGTATAGCGTACCGAAAAAGAATGATCGACGGGAAGTCTGAATAGGACCGGGTCCCCCGTTGAACTTCTCGGTTCTATCACTAAAAAAGTTTGTAAGGGCATAAAAAGGATGATTCCGACACAAAGAATAAGGAGAATCGCACCCATGAATGAAAATTTCTTCATCAAGAATCCCCCACCATTCCACTATTTGTCCGTTTTGGTAAAGGCTTGGAATTAGCTTAACCAAAACAAAAGAATAGACCGTATTAAGCGGCCTATCCCTTCGTCCATCTTCTGGTGTGAAACTATTCCATTGAAATTCCTTTTTCATCAAAGTATTTCTTTGCACCAGGATGTAATTCGATTCCCATACCTTTAAGTCCATCTTCAGCTTTGATCAGCTTCCCTTTGGCGTGGGTGATTTTATCCGTATTTTCAAAAATGGCCTTTGTTACATCGTAGATGACATCTTCAGAAATGTCAGCGTTCGTCACAAGCATGGCACGAACGGCAACAGTCGTCACTGCCTCATCCACTTTACTGTATGTTCCAGCCGGGATTTCATCTTCTGAGTAGTAAGGATACTTCTCGATCAGCTCGCTCACTTTTCCTGACTCAACAGGTACGATCGCGATGTCTTCCGTTGCAGCCAAACCTTCAACCGCTCCAGTCGGAGTACCGGATGTGATGAATGCGGCATCGATGGTACCATCCTGGATTCCTGTCGTTGAATCATCAAATGATAGATTACGAGCTTCTAAATCATCCAGTTTGATGCCATGAACCTCAAGGATTTGAGTGGCGTTCAATAATGTACCAGAACCGGCTTCACCAACAGAAACCACTTTTCCTTTAAGATCTTCAACTGATTTGATACCTGAATCCTTGGTTGTAACGATCTGGATTGTTTCCGGATAAAGAGTCGCAATCCCTCTTGCATTTTCTACTTTGTTGTCTTTGAACATTTCTGTTCCTTCAGACGCATATGATGCAATATCCGTTTGCGTAAAAGCGATTTCAGTTTTGCCGTCTTTCACAGCGGCCATATTCTCAGCAGATGCACCTGAAGTGGATGCGGAAGACTTGATTCCGGTTTCATCTTCAATAATCTTAGCGAATGTTCCGCCTAACGGGTAATATGTACCCCCTGTTCCACCTGTAGCAATTCCAATGAAGTCAACCTCTTTGTTACCTTCACCATCAGATGATGAACCTCCACCTGAACCGCCGCCACATGCAGCAAGAACGACAGATAGAACTAGAAGTAGTGCAGTGCTTAGAAATAAACTGCGTTTTTTCATATTCTAATTCCCCCTATTAAATTTTATACGTTAACGAAATAATTGTAACACAATCTGTAATAATCTTGTCAAATCAAATACATAAACTTTTAACATTTTTCATAAAAAACCCTTTTATGCAATTCCCATTTCATACGGTTACCTTTATCCTGAACCCTCCAATGTATAGGAAATGTATAAAGCGGTTACAAGAATTTTCGTTCATTTCACCTGCTGTGTATATTTGTCCACACAAAAAGGACTGAAGATGAATCTCTTTCTTCAGTCCCCCGCTGTTATATATCAGGTTCATCAGCCGATTAATTCCTCGTCCTCGAACTTCAACTTATCTTCTTCGGAAATATTCTCTTCCCGGTCCCTCAGGCTATGGGCAATCCTTGAAGATGCATTTGCAGCGATGCTTGCTACAATATCATCTAAAAAGGTATGGACTCCCTTTCCGTTTTTTGTGTCCAGTTCACGGATGATGCCGATCTTATTTTTGTCAAGATGACCAAAAGTGGTCACGGCTATGCTTCCATATCCAAGTGCTGCCCCCAGTGCGATGGTTTCATCGACTCCAAACAAACCCTCATCCGTTTCCACGATCGATTGAAGAGGTTCTGAAAGCTTCTTCTCTTCAGCAAGCTGATCCAATTCAACCCCGACCAGGATGGCATGCTGGATCTCCCGTTTTAATAAAACTTTTTTCACACTATCGATACAATCGTCCATAGTAAGCTCATGATTATATGGATACTGCATTTCAAAGACGATTTCAGCTATATCTTCAATGGTCACTCCACGATCTTTCAATCTTTGTAGTGCAGCTTTGGTAACATCTCTTGAATGAACAGGTTTATTCATTGTTATTCCCCTTTCTAAACAGCCCTGATTCTATAAAAATTATAACACTCTTTTGAATTTTCGTATTGCAATCCGCTTTTGGGAATTATGAAAGAGATTATGGTACAATCTTTCTGTAAACGTTAACACTGATCATAGGAGGCTATCGTCATGACTACTGCAAGAGGAACTGTAACCGAATTAAACCTCTTTAGCAAAGAATTAAACGAAGAGATAAAGATGCTTGTTTACTTACCGGCAACCTACTCCCCCCTTTATAAATACACCCTGCTCATTGCCCAGGATGGCAAAGATTACTTCCAGCTTGGAAGGATACCCCGACACGCGGATGAACTGCTTTCAAACAGGGAAATCGAAAATATGATCATAGTGGGGGTCCCATATAAGGACGTAGAGGATCGCAGACGGAAGTATCATCCCCACGGCGAGGAAAACGATGCGTATATCCGCTTTCTGGCACATGAATTGGTCCCCTATTTAGATGAGCATTATCCGACCTATCATATGGGGATGGGACGCGCCCTTATCGGAGATTCATTGGGAGCAACCGTGTCATTGATGACGGCATTGAAATATCCGAACACATTCGGTAAGGTTCTCCTTCAATCTCCTTTCGTCAACGAAAAAGTCCTTGATGCCGTTGAAGAATTCACTCAGCCCCATCTGTTAAGCATTTACCATATCATCGGAACCGGGGAAAACGAAGTGAAAACGACAGATGGTAAAGTAAAGGACTTCTTGAAACCAAACCGACAGCTTCATGAAACATTCGATCAAAAAGGATTCAGTTCCTTTTACGAGGAATTCGACGGGGATCACACATGGAAGCATTGGCAGCCTGATATAAAACGTGCATTAAAATTAATGTTTTAGCTGACCAAAAAGGCAAGGGGGACTCCCTTGTCTCTTTAGAACAGCCGTCGAGCTTCTGTAATCACCCCATTGCTCTTTCGTTCGCCCTATATTAAATTTTTGAAAAATTTGCTATACTATACATATGACAATAATAGTTAAATAGAGGAGGATTGAAGAAAATGAATTATGGTATAGTCATTTTCCCATCGAAAAAGCTACAAGATATCGCGAACTCTTATAGGAAACGCTATGATCCTCATTATGCATTGGTTCCACCACATTTGACATTAAAAAATGTCTTTAGTGCAGACGATGACCAAATTAAAGATATCGCAGGAAAACTTTCCGTGATTTCAAAGAAATACGATCCATTCAATTTAAAGGTGTACAAAGTTAGTTCCTTTCAACCTGTAAACAATGTGATCTATTTCAAGGTCGAGTCAAAGCCTGAACTACAAGGGTTGCACGATGACATGCATCATCAAAACTTCATGGGTGACGAACCTGAATTCGCTTTCGTTCCTCACATCACGATTGCCCAGAAGCTTTCGAATGATGAACATTC
Organism: Rossellomorea vietnamensis; assembly: GCF_001305855.1. Taxonomy (GTDB): domain Bacteria; phylum Bacillota; class Bacilli; order Bacillales; family Bacillaceae_B; genus Rossellomorea; species Rossellomorea vietnamensis_A. The sequence goes on from NZ_LIXZ01000001.1 coordinate 361,531, forward strand.
GGATATTTTCGGATCATTGAGCATGCTTGGCATCGATCATGAGGAAACAATCGACCGCTTCCACTTACTTTATCAGCTAGAGAATGGATCCTGGACCGTGTTCGAAACATTCCGTTTAGGGAAGGAACAATAATCGGTGAAAGTCGAAGTTGCCCAGTCAGAAGATCAGATCAAAGAGGTATTCCATATACGAAAGACAGTTTTTGTAGAGGAACAAAAGGTTCCCCTGGAAGAAGAAATCGATGAGTATGAAAACGACTCCACCCATTTCGTTCTCTATGATGAGAAAATGGCGGTAGGGGCCGGGCGGTTTCGCATTCTGGGTGGAATTGGAAAGGTAGAAAGGATCTGTGTCCTTAAATCCCTCAGGGGGAAAGGTGCCGGGCGTAAATTGATGCTCGCCATTGAAGAATATGCAAAGAGGCAGCCCTTATCACAATTAAAATTGAATGCCCAAACATATGCCATTCCTTTTTACGAAGGATTAGGTTATCAGGTTACTTCCGATGAATTCCTGGATGCCGGCATTCCTCATAAAACAATGAAAAAAAACATCTGAATAGAACAGAGGATCCAGTTTCAAGCCTGGGTCCTCTGTTCTTTTTTTGTTTATCCCTTCGTATATTCATGAACCATCCCGGCGATAATGGTGAAAGGTATGGAAAGGGGGAACATCATGGAAATCAAGTCCATTGCCATTGAATTGATCGTTGGATATTTTGCTCTACTCATTTTGACAAAAATCCTCGGAAAAACACAAATCACACAAATATCAGCTTTCGATTTCATTTCTGCTTTGATTCTTGGTGAGCTCGTGGGAAACTCCCTTTATGACGGGAAAACAACCGTCTTCCAAATTCTCGCCGCCATTTCGATTTGGGGAAGCCTGATCTTCATTACTGAATATTTCACCCAAAAATCAAGGCGGTTCCGACATATGCTTGAGGGAACCCCTTCGTTAATCATCAATAAAGGACAAATAAATTATGATGAACTCAAAAAAAACCACCTAGATTTGAATCAGCTTCAGCATTTACTTCGGGCAAAGGATGTTTTCTCTGTAAGAGAGTGCGAATATGCTCTTCTTGAATCAGACGGAACGTTGAGCGTCATTCGAAAGCCATTATATGATATGGTACAACGACAGGATCTTCAACTCCCAATCAAGGCAGCCACCCTCCCTCTTGCCTTAATAGTAGATGGTGAAATTGTCTATGATAACTTAACTCTTGCCGGACAAGAAGATAGTTGGTTACTCAATGAAATAAAAAAACAAGGCTTCCACTCCTCCAAGGATGTGCTTTACGCAGAATGGGAAGATGGAAAAACCTTGTTGGTTCAAGGGTATTAACATGGTTTAATGATCAGTTCATTGTTTTGAATGAAAAAGGACAGGAGTTTCTTGCGTTCAAGACTCGTGAGGTATGCTGTGACCGATGTTCTAAATAGCAGCCACTGCCCCACATTCGAGACGGTGATCGTATGTAGGTCCAAGTATTCCCTCATGATGTGATCGATTGTCTTTCCGTTCGGACTTGTATTTACCACAGCTAAAAGGGATTTCATTCTTTCTTCATGAAGTTCGATATTTTCCTTCACTGTTCCAGTGAAGTTTTCTTCGAATCGGCCATGACCCGGGATCGCTCCTTTACATGAAATGTGGAGGAGTTTTTCCAATGATTCAAGTGTTTGGTCTGCATCTACAATAAAGGGGATCACATGTTTCTTCAACGTCTCACTGCCAAAATAACTGTCTGCGGCATATAAGATATCATCAATCAGGAGACCTGCCTGACTATGGGAATGTCCAGGTAAATCAATGACGTCAAAGGTGAACGGACCAATGGTGTTTTCTCCTGTGAATAGTTCTCCATCCACCTCCACTGCCTGTCCTTCAAGAAATTTATTCCGTAATTCATTTATGGGAACTGCCCCATTGAACAAATAGATGGGTTCTAATACGGAATTCTCAATGATGGCTTTTTCCAACTTCAGCGCAAACAGTGGAATATCATGCTTGCTCTTAAGATAATGGGCACCGCCAAAATGATCTGCGTGGGCATGGGTGATTACGCAGTAATCAAGGGGAAGTCCCTCTTCCACCAATATCCTCTTCACCTTCTTCATGGCCGAGTCATCCAGTCCGGTGTCGATTAAAAGCCCCTTTCCTTCTTTCACACAATAACCAATTGTTACTGCCCCCGTGAATGCAAAACACTGTTCAGTAAATTTCTGTAGTTTCAATTCAATACCTCCAAAGAATCGGTTCACTACACATATTCGTTAAAGTGTGTTCCTTTTCCTGTGAGCTCCGCTAATAAAGTGGAAGGGATGGATGATTTACTTAGTTTCTCGTATGGAGCCTTTGCTTGATTGGAATGAGGAACATGATCGCTTTCTCCTTCCGGATGAGCTTGTGATTTATTTTTCAGTGGTTTAATCGGTTGTACGGGGAAAAAGCTGAAGTGATGTTTATCAACCTTGATTTCTCTTTCCTGATATTGTTGGTATTGATAATGAGGAATCGGCGCAATATATCCCATTTTTATGACCTCCTTGGTTTTATTTACCCCATTTCAGATTTTTAAAAACGTACTCATGCTTACCTTCCTGTCTATAGAAACTTCTATAAAAAGAAAGAAGAATTAACATAAAATACGTGACTTCACGTTGTTTTATGTCCATTCTCCTTCAATTTGATACCTTCTATTATTTTTTCCCCTTGTTTAACATGTTGGAGATTGTTCCGAAGTCCAATTGCTTTCCATCGTTCACGATTGATTGGACAATTTTATCTTCCATTTCCTTGTTTACAGGTTTATTGGCAATTTTAGATACACGTTTGATGACGCTTCTAACCGTAGCTTCATCTTTGAAGTTAGCATTTTGTAAAGAGTTCGCAAGCTCTAACACTTCGTTCATGTTAACGCCTGTCTTCTTCTCTAAATTCTTAAAAAAGTTATTATTCATTTCCATCACGCCTCCTTTTAACTATAAGCATCATATGTAAAAAACCCAGGAGCGTGAATTGAAAATAAAAATAATTGACGTAGCATAAAGTCATTCTGGCAAAACAAAAAGACAAAATCTCTCCAATGAGGATTCTGCCTTTTGTACCCCTTTCTAACAGAAGCTTGCTCCGACGATAATCAAGAGAATGAAAAGCACAACGATCAATACAAACGTTGAGCCATAACCGCCGCCATATCCACAGCCGCCACCATATCCACAGCCACCGTAACCATATCCATACATATATATCACCTCTCTTTTACCTTTAATCTCTTATAACATATGTATAAAGAGAGTAGAACGTATGGGCTTTTGGATATTTTATTGTGTGTTTGTCCAATTGTACAGGTCGAAGGTCAAGTTGCCTTCAGAATCCAATTGTGCGAGAAAGACGGATTCCACCGTGAGTTTTCTCTTAGCCAGCTCCCGGACCAACCAGGCCAAAGGAAAACCTACTTCTGACAAGGCTTTTTGATCTATTTTCCCGTCTGTGATGACGGCTTGAGGTGGAGTGGATTTTTGTGATATGTCAAATACATCTTCTCGGACAAGGGGCTGCTTTTCTTTCTTAAGTAAAACACTTAAATCGCCGTTTGTGTCAAGGGATGCGAATTCCACATCGGCAACGCGGAACACATCCTTTTTCCGTAATTGTTCAAGCATTTCATCTACGGAATACTTCTCTTTCTTCAAGGCTTTTTCATCAATATTCCCATCCTTGATGAAGACCGTGGGTTTTCCTTCAGCAAACCTTCTAAAGCGAATACTCTTCAAGGATAGGAAAGAAAACAGGAGGGGAAATGCAAACCATAATAAGATACTCATCAGCCCTTCACTCAAGGGAAGATTAAGATCCATTGAAAGAGTTCCTGCAATGCTCCCAACTGTAATCCCGGTGATATATTCGAAAAAGGATAATTTCGACAGCTGTTTCTTCCCTAATAATTTGGTGATGGCAAAAAGGGAGAGCAGGATAAATATACTTCTTAGTGCCACCTGTAGGTATTCAGGCATCTGTGTTCACCTCTATCATCCCTTAGGTTTGAACAGGAGCGCACCAATAAAGCCGAAGATAATGGCAGATGAGATCCCTGAACTTGTGACTTCGAACATACCGGTAAGAACACCAACCAATCCATGTTCCCCGGCTTCCTGCATCGCCCCATTAACAAGTGCGTTCCCAAAGCTCGTAATGGGGATGGTCGCTCCCGCACCGGCAAAATCGATAAGAGGCTCGTATAATCCGAAGCCTGAAAGGATGGCTCCCGAGACTACCAGCAGACTTAATGTGTGCGCCGGGGTCAGTTTCGCCACATCAAACAATAATTGACCGATCACACAAATGATTCCACCTATTGTAAAGGCCCAAAAAAACATCGCTAACACTTGGTTTCCTCCTTTCAGAACTACATAAATTCAATCGACACCGCATGAGCGATACAAGGAATCGACTCGCCTTGTTGAAATGTCAGGGGTGATAACAACGCTCCGGTCGCTATGACTAAAATGCGTTTATACGTTCCTTTTTTCATTTCATTCAATAAATGACCGTAAAGGACGGTGGCTGAACATCCCGGCCCACTCGCTCCTGATTGAACCGGCTGGTTTTTACCGTAAATCAGCATGCCGCAATCTTGAAATAGCCCATCAGGGATTGTGAAGCCTTTTTGTTTCAACATTTCAACGGCAGTCTGTCTTCCAATTGAGGCAAGATCCCCTGTAATAATCAAATCATAGTATGAGGGGTCTCTTCCCAGGTCCTGAAAATGACCAACAATCGTATCTACAGCCGCCGGGGCCATGGCTCCACCCATATTAAATGGGTCCTTCAACCCCATATCCACCACCTTCCCGATCGTTGCCGATGTCACTCTCGGAGTAGGCATGGTGACGGATGTCCCTTCTCCGATCACAGCATAGCCGGCACCCGTGACCGTCCATTGGGCAGTAGGGGGTTTCTGCCCACCGTATTCAGTAGGGTAGCGGAATTGTTTCTCGGTGGCCGAGTTGTGACTGGATGCTCCTGTTACTACATGACGGGCTCCATGGTAATTCACTAAAAAGGCCGAAAGTGCGAGACCCTCCATTGATGTCGAGCACGCCCCGAACAAGCCGAAATAAGGAATTCCATTGGTTCTTGCCGCAAAGCTTGAAGGCGTGATTTGATTGATCAGGTCACCGGTCAGAAAAAATTGGATATCGCTTTTTTGCAGAGATTGTTTTTCGAGTGCGATCTGAACGGCGTCCTCAATGAGGGTGCGGTTGGCTTTCTCGTAGGTCTCCTGCCCCATCCATACATCATCGTAAAATTGATCAAAGTCTGCTGTGAGGTTTCCTTTTTTCTCAAAAGGCCCACCAACGACACCGGTTGAAAGGATGGCTGGATTGGCAGAAAAAACCCACGATCGTGTACCTTGCAGCATCAGATCACCCCCAACTGGATTAAGATGGTCTTGATTAAAGCCACGACAAAGGCAGAGAACACCCCGAAGACAATGACAGAGCCTGCCAGTTTAAAAATATTTCCTCCAACACCGAGGACGAGGCCTTCTGTTCTATGCTCAATGGCGGCAGAAATCACGGCGTTCCCGAAGCCTGTCACAGGGACGGCACTTCCTGCCCCCCCAAATTGGCCAATGTGGTCATATACCCCGAAGCCGGTCAGGAGCATGGCGAAAAAGACCATCGTTGCAACTGTAGGGTTCCCTGCAGTCTGCTCAGTGAAGTTGAAATAATAAATGTACATATACGTTACCGCCTGTCCGATTAAACAGATGAAGCCTCCCACAAAGAATGCTTTTATGACATTTTTCAGTAGGGGCCGTTTCGTTTCATATTGCTTTTCTAACTGCTCGTACTTTTTTTGTTCGGGTGTTTTTGGCGTTTTGCCCACGAAACATTCCTCCTACGTTTTCTCTTTTTGCAGCTTCACGATTTCCCGGAATCTGTCTTCAGCATCCTTTTTTGAGATTGATCCATTTCTCAGCCTCTCTTTTAAGCGGATGGTTTCGAGAAAGATTTTATAGTCACTGGACAATATAAAATCCTCCTTAGGATATTTATCTTCCAAATAGCGATCCATTTTCTTTTCAATCTTTTTCATTTTGAATCTGTGCAGATGCTTCACCTTGTACACAACGAGCGTTTCTTTCTTTCCCTGGATGACAGCGACATCGTAAAGCTCGTTCATTTTGGAAATTTCCCTCTTGATGGCATGACCGTAACTGTCTGTCTCTGGATTGTCCACTAATTCAATGGGAGGCGGATTGGTTTTCTTCATAAGTGCAATCTTACTATCGCTTCCATCTTCCTTATTCGCACATCCAATCAAAACGCATAATGAAAGTGGAATAATGATTCCTTTTTTATTCATGACAGATCCCTCTTTTGTTTGTACTCACTCTTATTTTTTTCATAAAGTCGTTTTTTATGAAAAAAAAAAACGACTGCCCATTGAGCAGCCTTAGCTTTTTTTCACTTTTGATCCGCAACCGCACCCTTTTTTCTTTGTGGATGAGTTACCTTGTTTATGTGTATTTGTAGAGGTTTTCTTCACTTTTCATTTCCTCCTTTATCCTGTTTCACTTTTTAGTATATGTGAAGAAACCTGAGCTTGTTTCCACTAATTACCTAAGGTTTTAGTCAGTTTTCCAACTTTGTACGGCAGCTTCCAACATGGCGGCGATCCCTGCAACGGCTAAAAGCGTGATGAATGGGCCGAAGTACAATGGTAAAAAGAAATAACCTCCATATAGAAAACCGGATACCCATATTCCCGTACACCAATAACAGGACAACAACTCCCCGATAAACCCTTTCAAGCCACCTTTTTTTGGGGAGAGGTAAATGGCCTCTTCCCCATCTTCTTCCACTTCAACATACTCATCGAAAAATGGAGCTCTTAAGAACTCTGCGATTTTATCGAAGACAATGAGATGGGTCATCCTGAATATGGCTAAGCCAAGTGCGATCAGTTCAATAAACGTAAGTTGCAATGGAAAGACTCCCTTCAATTCACAAATTATACAAGCCCAAATTTCCAAAAGAGGGCAGATGTCCGTTACCTAATTGCCTACATGACAATATGTTAGTAATGTAAATGAAATTCATTTTAAGGAGGAACTTCTATATGGGTTGCGGAAGAGATAAAGACAATAGTTCAAAAAATCGTGGTTGCGTATGTCAAGCCGTCCGTGCTATTAAAGATATCCAAGACGAAGCAAATCAAGAGTGTAACGATTGTAAACACGATTGTTTTCTAGAGCCGCTGGGTGCAATGGTAAGTCCAGCTGACCGTTTAAACACTCGTATCTTCAAGTTATATCTTAAAAACGGTGAGACGTTTAAAGCACACATCAAAGGATGCCCTTGGAAATCACCATTTTTCCGGGTGAAAGAAGTATTCGATAACTGCTGTGCGACTCTTCAAGTATTAAAGCCTGACTATGCTGATGGTTCTGGTTCTGGTTCAAGATCAGGATCCGGCTCTGGTATGGAGACTATGGGCCATAACACTGAGTGGGTTTTGACTGGAGAATGTATCACGGTCGATCTGGATTGCTTCTGTGCGATTCAATGTATCAAAGACGTATTCGTTGAATTAGAATGTGAATAATCCGTTATTCATCTGAAAGAAGCCAGCCGGTTATCCCGCCTGGCTCCTTTTTTTATTGCAATCCGATCATTTTGATGGATTGCAACTCACTCTTCCTCATTTGCACTTCTTCGCCATGAAAGCTTTTGACAGTGATGTCGTCCCCCGTATCCTCCACAATGACTCCTTTTACTGCAACCTGACCATTTGAAAACTCACATGGAAAAGGTACTTTTCCTGAAATACTGGCAGAAATGTAGTCTAATTTCCCTTCTATGGACAATTCACGGAATGGCTTTAGTTTTCTGAATGCAGAAGCGGCCGTTTTTCGCTCTGTGATCTGAGGTTTCGACTGGATATTTGGTTCTTCCAGGTGATCCCCCTGGTCCAAAAATAACTGCTCATCAACATATTTATCTTCTTTCATCACTTCGCTTAATGGGGGTTCCGATTCTGTTTTCATTTTACTTTTAATACTCTCTGCCTGGGGCTTGGATTTCTTGACTGAGCGGTAAGTAACTTGCATATTGCCCTTCACTTCTTCTAATTTCGGCTGGTTTATATACAGCAAGGGTTCTCTCCCCGCTTTTTTTTCTTTTCTCACTAAGACACCTCCTAATTGATCTCCACTTTTATATGTATGCAGAAAGCGCCCAGGGGTTTCATTTTTATTGAATATAAAAAAACGGCTAAGGGAATCTTATCCCACAGCCGTTTTTTCTATTATTATCCCAGTACGTGATAGCCTGAATCTACATGAAGGTTCTCTCCTGTAATTCCTCTTGAGTAATCACTGAAAAGGAATACTGCCGTATCCCCGACCTCTTCCGGTGTTGTATTACGGCGAAGCGGGGCACGCTCTTCGATTTCTTTCAGGATGCTATTGAAGTCCCCGACGCCTTTGGCTGACAGGGTACGAATCGGACCTGCAGAAATGGCATTCACACGGATACCGTGTTTTCCAAGATCGCTCGCAAGATATTTCACACTCGCTTCAAGAGAAGCTTTTGCCACTCCCATGACATTATAGTTCTGCATGACTCGCTCTCCGCCGAGGTAGGTCATGCTCACGATGCTTCCACCTTCAGTCATAAGGTCCTTAGCCACTTTAGCCACTGCAGTCAGTGAATATGAGCTGATATTGTGAGCAAGCAGGAAACCGTCTCTTGTCGTATTCATATAATCTCCGGCAAGCTCTTCTTTATTGGCAAAAGCAATACAGTGAGCCAGTCCATGAATAGTCCCCACTTCTTCTTTGATAGTGGCAAAACATTTTTCGATGTCTTCATCCCTTGTCACATCACACGGAAGTACGAGTGAATCTTCTCCGCCTTCCAGTGTTCCGGCTAAATCCCTGACACCTTTTTCAAAACGCTCCCCTGCATATGTAAAAATCAAACGTGCACCTGATTGATGCAGCGAACGGGCTATACCCCACGCGATACTGCGCTTATTCGCCACTCCCATTACAACATATGTTTTACCTTTTAATGAAAGAGTCATTATTATCCTCCTATTTAATACATGTTATTAGTACCTGCTACTAATTCTACCGCACTATACAATAAAAGAAAAGAAAATTTCTATCTTATTCTCTTTTTCACATCCTCCATTTGCACGAGATGCCTCTGTTCATGTTTTCCGAGAAGCTCGAGTACCTGCCATATCGGCATTTCTCCAAATCGGTGATGGTGCATGGATTGATGATTCAAGCCTTCTTTCGTGTATTTCTCCAGAAAGCGCGTGGTGAGAGAACGTGACTCATCCAATGATTTCATCAGGTCCTCCTTGGTTTGTGGATCAGTAGGAGGCTCGATGGGTGCTATCATTTTCTGGGACGGATCATCAAATACAGATAAATCAACATCCGAATCGCTTTTACCCCCTCCTCTTTCTGCAGAATCGATGGCCAAAGTCAAAAAGCGCGTTTCCGCACCGGCAAGATGAAGGACGATTTGTGCAATGCTCCATTCCTCTTGAGAAGGTTTTTCATTCAGTTCTTCATAAGACAAACCCTTTATATTTTCCTTTACCTTTTCCCGAATCTCCACAATCTTGGTTTCCCACATATTCGTTTCCTCCTTCTTAACTTATATTATCTATCTATTAGGGATTAAATCGTAATACTCCTTTTTAAAATAAAAATTTCCCAAGAAAAATGTTTCTTGGGAAGAAGGTGTCATGTCAGCAGTATTCACAGAATTCGAGTTCTCGTTTGAGTTCATCCACGTATTCTTTAGAGCCGGTGACAATCAGTCGGTCATTCATGTGAAGTTCTGTATCTCCATGGGGTACGATGGAATCTTTCCCTCTGAAGATACGGACGAAGATGACATCTCCCGCGAATGGGAATTTCCGGAGTGTCATTCCTTCAAACTGACTGTTCAACATGCGGATTTCGTAAAGCGATGTTTCCTGATTGGTCAAGATGCTCATGACGGATGGTGATTCGATGAGCGCCCTTAATAAAGCTTTCGTTGATAAGAATACAGAATATACTTCAATATCCTGTTCACGAAGACTTTCATGCAGATCAGGACTCTCCACCCTTACGATCACACGTCCTATTCCATACTCTTTTGCCGTCACGGCAAGTGTTGCATTCACCTCTTCATCTCCAGTTGAGATCACGAGGATATCCGATTCAAAGATGTCCTTCTCGAGGAGTGTACTGAGATCATAATCATCGATTTCATGGATATCGAACAGTGAATCAGCGATGCTCCGATCCGATTTATCCTGTTTCGTATGATACAGGACGGGTTCGTACAAGGAGGATTGAAGCTCCCTGGAAACGGGCATGGTCAGCTGATTGGCACCAAGGAACGTAATCTTAAGCTTCCTCTCTTTTGCACTTTCCCGCGGGAAAAGCTTCTTAAAGATGATAGGTGTGATGATACATGTAATCACGGCCACCAGAATGAGCGTTCCACTCATTTGAGGGGTGATAATTTCGATTCTTTCTGCGATCTTTGCAGCAGCTATCACCAACGACAAAGTGGACGTAAGGAGAAATGCCGAAGCGATCGTCGTTTTCGTATCATACCAGTACCTCAATAAATACACCGGGATGATCTTCGAAATGAGGAAGGCAAGAACCAGTAATGGAATGAGTAAAAGCATTTTCTTATCACTCAGTAGTGACCCAAGATCCAGCTCCACACCAATCATGACGAAAAAGATCGGGATTAAAAAGCCATATCCAAATGAATCAAGCTTATGAACCATCTCCTGATTCGGTGCAAGTAAAGATACAAGCACACCGGCAAGGAAAGCCCCCAAAATGTTCTCAGCACCAACCGTCTCTGACACGGCCACCAGTAACATGATCAAGGTAAAGACCGCACGTGTACCGATCTGAACGGTCCCGGTCGATAGACTTTTGATAAAAAGGTTATTCTTCAGCCTCTTTGCGAGGAAATATAATAACAGACCTACCCCAAAGAGGATCAGAAGAAGCCACATATTCCCATGTCCTTCTCCATAAAGAGAAACGAACACAGCAAGTAAGATCATGGTCACCAGGTCCGCGATGACCGCTACCAAGAGAATGATCTGTCCGATGGCACTTTTCGTGATATGTGCCTCTTTCAATGTTGGTACCACAACACCAAGGGAGATCGTGGAAATGATCAATGTCATCAAGAATGCATTGTCAATAAGTCCGAACAGGACAAACAGATAAGACAAGCCCAGTGACACAAAGAAAATACCGATGAAAATGATAATGGCCAATTTCAAGCGGTTTGGTTCTTCTTTACCACTCGGCAGTACCTCTTTTTTCTTTTTCCCGCCTGAAAAAGCCGTGAAATCTATTTCAAGACCGCTCAAGAACATGAGGAAAATAAACCCCAGGGTAGAAAGTGTCTCAAGCCACATGTCCTGCTGGACGAGATTAAACCCGCTTTTTCCTATAACCAATCCCATTATAATCTCCGCGATGACGACCGGGATGAAATTCAACTTGAATTTATGCAGCAGAATGGGAGTTAAAAAAGCTACCATGATCACGATCACAAGGGATGCAACAGATGCATGTTGTTCCATTCATACTTCCCCCTCTTCTCTCTATATTAGGTAATTCATAAACATCGTCGCTAATCCAAGATAAATTAAAGTACTGATAATATCATTTATCGTCGTGATAAAAGGACCTGAAGCGACGGCCGGATCTACTTTTAGCTTGTGCATCATAAGGGGCACTAATGTACCTGCGAGGGTAGCAACAAATAGTGAAATTAAGACGGAAACGCCAACAAGGATCCCTAAGAAGAATTCGCCTTTCCACACGTACACGATGATGCTGACCACTATCCCGCAAGTCGTGCCGGTGATCAGCCCTGTTCCCGCTTCACGAAAGACAAGGGACATCTTGTTTTCCTTTTCCAGGTCCCCTGTTGCAATCCCCCTTACGGCAACGGCGAGTGCCTGAGTTCCAGTATTTCCTGCCATTCCGGCAATCAGTGGGATAAACACGGCAAGGATGGCCACTTTATCCAATGTATCTTCAAACCTGCCGATGAGGCTTGCGGTGAACATTCCGAGGAATAGTAAGGCGATGAGCCATGGGAGGCGCTTCTTGGCCGCATTTATAGGGCTTCTGTCTATGGAATCCAAATCGGCGATACCGGCAAGTTTAGAGTAGTCATCGGATGCCTCTTCTTCCATGACGTCCATGATGTCATCTACCGTGATGATTCCAAGTAGATGATGTTGAAAATCAACGACGGGCAGGGCAAGGAAATCGTAATCCTTCATCTGCCGTGCGACAGCTTCCTGATCTTCGCTGACACCGACAGACATGACCCGGCCACTCATGATTTCACCGATCATCACATCATCATGGCTGATGATCAAATCTCTAAGGGATATTACCCCTACAAGCTTTTTATCATCATCCACCACATAGATATAGTAAATCGTTTCCGCATTCGGTGCTTCATTTTTCAAAATATACATGGCAGACCTGACCGTCTGATTCTTTGAAATGGCCACGAACTCGGTGGTCATGATACTACCAGCTGTGTATTCTTCATAATGGAGCAATTCTTTAATCTCTTTAGCCGATTCATCATTCATGATCGTCAAATAACTGACAACCTGATCTTTATCCAGCTCATTCAAGACATCCACGGCGTCATCGGCATACATGTTGGAAAGCATCTCGGCTGCGTATGTAGGATTCATCTCCGCTAAGATATCCTGATAATCTTCTTCATCTATATCCAGACTTTCAAAAAGCTCCGCCATTTCTTCCGGTGAAAGATAATGATACAGCCGGCTTCGTAAGGCTTCATCTATTTTAGAGAAAAACTTTGCTTGATCATAAGAGTGTAATTGAACAAATTCTGAACGAAATAAATCCAGATCTTCTTCCTGAAGGGCTCTGATGAGAAGGTCTTCATCATACATTTCCTTTTCCTGCTTATCTCTGTCATTCTCCTGTTCTTGAGTTACCTCAGACATCCAATACACCCTCCTTCATAACTTGATTGAATATAGTCGTAATAATACTAGCAAATCTCAAGACAATTGTCTCTTATGAAATCATAACCATCCATGTATTCCTTTGCTTTAATATGTCATACTAATGCCTGACGAATAATAAATGGAGGAATTGCTGAATCATTAATATGTCATAAATTACGTGAAAAGAAAAGAAAAAAGGCAGTTAAGGGAGTGGGATTTGTATGAAAATTGATATTATCGGTGATGTTCATGGCTGCTTTAACGAATTCAGAGAGTTGACGAGGAAGCTTGGGTATGAATGGGGCGGCGGCCTTCCTGTTCACCCAGATGGAAGGAAACTTGGGTTGGTGGGTGACCTGACGGATCGGGGACATCACTCCCTGGAGACGATTTCAACCGTATACAACCTCTATGAGAACGATACTGTTTATTATGTCCCCGGGAACCATTGCAACAAGCTTTATCGTTATTTCTTAGGAAACAACGTAAAAATCCTTCACGGTCTGGAAACTACCGTGGCGGAACTGAGTGCCCTCCCGCTAAAGGAAAGAAATCGCTATCGGGATATGTTTATTGAATTATATGAGCAATCCCCTCTATACCACGTATTGGATAAAGGTAGGCTAATCATTGCCCATGCAGGCATAAAAGAAGAACTAATCGGAAAACAATCGAACCGTGTTAAAACCTTTGTCCTTTACGGGGATATAACTGGAGAAAAGAACGATGACGGCACTCCTGTCAGAAAAGACTGGGCACGTGACTATCAAGGGGAAGCATGGATCGTATACGGCCACACCCCGGTAAAAGAAGCGCGCCTCTTAAATAAAACGGTCAACATCGATACGGGGGCCGTGTTTGGCGGTATGCTATCTGCATTTAGATACCCTGAAAAAGAAGTAGTGAGTGTAGCATCAAGCATGCCTTTCGTGGCGGAGAAGTTCCGGGAAGTTGAATGAGTTTTCTTGCGGGAGATAGCATGAAAAAGAGATCCCGCTCAGTCTAACTGAGCGGAATCTCTTTGCCTATCAAGCAGCATCCTCATATCATCGGGCAAAGGGCATTCCAAGTCCATCCATTCTTTCATGATGGGATGGAAAAAGTGCAGTCTTTTACAATGAAGGGCCTGTCTGCCGATCAGCCCTACACTTCCTCCGTATAAATCATCTCCTGCAAGAGGATGGCCTATGAAGGAAAGATGAACACGGATCTGATGGGTTCTGCCTGTTCCGAGCTTCAACGCAAGGTGTACAAATTCAGGAAACTGATCTTCCACCCTGTAATGAGTCAGGGCATATTGTCCATCTGACCGTACTTCCCTTTCAATGATACTGTCAGATTTCCTTCCAATCGGCTCCTCTATCGAACCGTATCCATTCATCAACCCTTCAGCGAAGGCTTCATATGTCCGATTGATTTCCCTCCCCTTCTGCTGAAGGCTGAACAGGTGATGGACGTGGCGGTGTTTTGCCACCAGGACGAGGCCTGATGTGTCTTTATCCAATCGGGTGACGATGTGTACCGTTGAAGCGAGGTCCATTTGATTGAAGTATCCTAATATCGCATTCGCAAGACTTCCCGTCGGCTCTTCTTTCGTGGGGATCGTTTTCATCCCCCATGGTTTGTCCACAACGAGCACATCATCATCTTCATATACGATTGAGAGAGGAATCCTGTCCGCCACCAGTGTTTCACTCGCTTTTTCTTCAGGAAATCTCACCTCAAGGATATCTCCTCCAGTAAGTGGATGCCGGACATTTTCTTCTTTTCCATTGATGGTGATCCTTCCTCCGTCAAACTTGACTGCCGTCAATGTACGCTTTGACAATTGCTGATCGATCAGGAACTCTCTCATCAGCTTCCCTTCATAGCTTGACGGGATGCACCACTTTAGCGTATATCCCTTCACCTTACCATTCCCCGTTATTCATCCGCTACAAATGAATCATGCACCCGTTTCCAGAACGGGAAAGGACGGAAGCGTGCAAAGCGGATCTTCTCATCTGCGACACGATATTGAATGCTTTTCACGTCTTTATGAAGGAGGGAAAGATGATCGATTGTCACCAGGAAATCCGGTCCATTCACAGGCTTCAGCATGCATGTATGATGTGCAGGTAAAATGAGCGGCGATCCGATGGTTCGGAATACCCGATTATTGATGGAAGCCATTTCAGCGAATTGGATGGCGGGTAAAGACGGGTGAATGATCGCCCCTCCCAATGCCTTATTATAAGCCGTACTGCCTGAAGGAGTGGACAGGCATAGTCCATCCCCCCTGAACCGTTCAAAATGCTGCCCCCGGATTTCCACATCCATCACCAGGGTCCCTTCGACGCTTTTGACCGTTGATTCATTCAATGCTAGATAACGGGTTTCTTTCCCACCGTGCTGATAGCGGATAATCGTTTCCAGTAGTGGGTACTCAATAATCTGATATGGTGTCTTGGCGATGGCAATGACAAGTTTCTCAATTTCTTCAGGCACCCAGTCAGCATAAAAGCCGAGGTGACCCGTATGTACACCCACAAAAGCCGTCTTATCAAGTCTTGATCTATATCGGTGAAAAGCATATAGAAGTGTGCCGTCCCCACCGACTGAAATGACGATATCGGGTTGATCGTCATCATAGATCAGGTTGAAATCCTGGAGATATGTTCTCATTTTATGCATCAGTGTATTAGACTTTGAATCACCTTTTGATGTAATTGCGAACTTCATTCATTTACCCCCTCAAGTCACTGTTGTTTACGTTCAGAGCCACGCTGGTCTTTTTCCTTTTTGTTTGTGAAAATGACCTGGGCTTCCTGGATTTCTTCACGGATCAAACTCATCTCTTCATCCAGTCTGAATGCCGCTTCGGCAGCACTTTGCAGACGGTGACGGATCTGTTCAGGAATTTGTCCACTGTACTTATAATTCAACGAATGTTCGATCGTAGCCCAGAAATTCATTGAAAGTGTACGGATTTGAATTTCTACCAGGATGTTCTTTTCACCGTGAATCGTTTGTACCGGATAGTCGATGACGACATGATAAGAACGGTATCCGCTTTGTTTCTTATGGGTCACATAGTCTCTTTCTTCAATAATCGTAAAATCTTTGCGCCCGCGGAGTTTTTCCACCACCACATGGATATCCTCTACAAACTGACACATCATTCTTAGTCCTGCGATGTCCTGCAATTCAGTTCCAATGTTGGACAGCTTGATTCCTTTTTGATTGGCTTTATCAAGGATACTCGCGATCGGTTTCACTCTGCCAGTCACGAATTCAATGGGGGAATGAGTGTTATGAAGTTCATATTCTCCCCTCATCCCCTTAAGCTTAATCTTTAATTCATCAACCGCCTGCTTGTAGGGAGCCAAAAATTGTTCCCAGTGATTCATTCCCCTCACCTCTAAACGCCTACTTTTCAAGAAATACGTTCTCTACCTTTATAACCATTTCGTCACCGTAGTTCCCGTTTCCTTCTATATTATCTATGAGATAGTCAAGCTCTTCCGTGAATTGATCTAATTCCAGTGAATACTTTTCACTTTCCGCCACGACTGCCGCTTTTTCTTTAAGAGCTTTTTTTAATTCCGGCCAGATTGATTCTTCCAAATATAAGTATACATATTCCTCTTCATTTTCAGCTAAGTAAACGAAAGCATAGCGATCGGAGTCTGCAATGATCTGACCGGCAGCAGTCGTACCTTCTAAGAGTTCCGACTGGTCCGTATGTAAATATAATGTTCCGTTTTCATATGTTGTGTGGTTAAATTGAACAATTTTCCTCATGCTTTTCTTCATCCTTCCATTAAACAATCAGTATCATTTTAACATAAGAAAACCATTTCATCTAAATATTGAAGTTCCCTTTTATTAAAGAGATAATAGAGGAAGTATGCAAGGAAAGGATGCTTGTAATGGCACAGGAAATAGAAATTGAATTTAAGAATCTAGTAACAAAAGACGAATTCACTATATTGACTTCACATTTTCATATAAATGAGGAAGATTTCATTTCTCAGGATAATCATTATTTCGATACACCGGATTATCAATTAAAGGAAAAGCAGTCTGCCCTCCGGATCCGGGAGAAAGACGGGAGGTATACGTTAACGTTAAAGACCCCGTTAAAAGAAGATCTCCTGGAGACGAATCAATCCTTATCTAAAAATCAATCAGATTCCCTTTTACAGGATGGGCTGTTCCCAGAAGGAGAAGTGAGAGATGTGCTGATCTCCCTTTCCATTCCTTATGAATCCCTGCAACACTTCGGGACACTCACAACCAGCAGGGCGGAAATCCCTTATAGGAATGGCCTGCTTGTTTTCGACCAGAGCTCTTACCTGAAAAGAGAAGATTATGAGCTCGAATATGAAGTGAAAGAACGTACATCAGGTGAAGCGATATTCTTGGAATTACTCAAGCAGCATAAGATTCCACTTCGTCAGACAGATAATAAAATCAAACGTTTTTACTTGGAGAAATTAAAACAGGACCGATCATGACCGATATAGAATAGGAATAAGTGTTATATCGAAGGGGAGTCAAACATATGAATGTTCAACAGTTGAAAACGATGATGGAGCTTCAAGCCTTGAACAGTCTGGGTTCAATATCTTCTATCCAGGATACAGCCGGTCAATCCAATGATTTGTTTCAACAATTATTAACTCAAGCCCTGCAACCAAGGCAACAAAATATAGATTTGAATCAAACACTTGGAGCCGTGAATGGGGCCCTTCTATCCCAATCTTACCTACCGGCTCCTATGAACACCCACCCCCTTGCGTCTTTAAACAATTCGAACAGGGATGCACCGCAGGAAATCAATGAAATCATCAGCCGTGCAGCAGATCACTACAATATGCCAAAAAAATTGATTCAAGCCGTCATTAAACAGGAGTCCAATTTCAACCCGGATGCCGTCAGTCCTGCAGGCGCCACAGGATTGATGCAGCTCATGCCGAGCACCGCACGCGGGCTTGGGGTAAACAACATATTCGATCCTGAACAGAATGTATTTGCAGGCACCAAATACTTAAAACAAATGCTCGATAAGTACAATGGGGACATCCACCTTGCACTGGCAGCCTACAATGCAGGTCCCGGAAACGTTGATAAATACAACGGTATCCCACCGTTCAAAGAAACCACTTCCTATGTAAAAAAAGTGACGGATCGCTATTTTGCCTAACGATCCCGCCATCAATCAATCAATCAGGCCGCTCGTTTTGAGGCCTGATTTTTTTGATTACAGAATAGTCCAATCTACCCTCGTTGATTCTTCAGCCGTAATTCCCACTATTTCATGGAATTTGGGGATAGAGTGACAAAAGCAGGCTACACTAATTTAGGAATAATCAGTTGGTGTAAGGCGATTTGTTTGAGATATGAAGGAATGCTTGCTAGAATGAACATACAATCTAAGGAAAAAGGAGTCATTCTTATGGTCGAGAAACCACAATTGCCTTATAATCTTATCGGCGAAAAGAAACTCTCCATGCTCGTTGAAGCCTTTTATAATAGAGTATCAAATCATCCTGAGTTAGCACCGATCTTTCCGGATGATTTAACCGAGACAGCTCGTAAACAGAAACAATTCCTAACTCAATATTTAGGTGGACCGGCTCTTTATACAGAAGAACACGGACACCCCATGCTGCGTGCAAGGCATCTCCCCTTTCCCATCACAGAGTCACGGGCAAAGGCTTGGTTAAGCTGTATGCACGACGCAATGGATGAGGTCAACCTAGAGGGTCCTGTAAGGGATGACTTTTTTCACAGACTCGTATTAACCGCCCATCATATGGTGAATACTGAAACACCTAAGGGTTCTTCCATTGACTAGAACAAATAGCTGGCATCACCTTAAAGGGTGTGGGCGTGAAAAGAAACCTCTGGAAATATATATGTTTATTGACCCTCTTTGCCCGGAATGCTGGGCCCTTGAACCTATCTTAAAGAAGTTGCACATTGAGTATGGACAATACTTCCGTATTCGCTATATTTTAAGCGGACAGCTCGCCTCCTTAAACCTTGCGACGAAACGGAAGAAGGAAGATTTGGCACAGCAATGGGATAAAACAGCGAGTCGCTCCGGCATGTCCTGTGATGGGAGCCTATGGATCGAGAATCCTATTGATTCACCCTATCTTGCTTCATTCGCCATTAAAGCGGCAGAGCTTCAAGGAAAACACTCAGGGATCCGCTTTTTACGTTTTTTACAAGAGCGATTATTCCTGCAGAAACAAGACATCTCGAATATCGAGGTACTGAAGGAATGCGCACAGGCAGCCAAGCTTGATCTCACAGAATTCATGAACGATATTAACTCTTCTTCCGCATCCAAAGCTTTTCAATGCGATGTCAAGATCACATCTGAGATGGAAGTGGAGGAAATTCCGACGCTTGTCTTCTTCAATGAAAACATTGAAGATGAGGGACTAAAGATTACAGGATTGTATTCCTATGAGGTTTATGTACACATCATTGAAGAAATGCTTGCAACAAAGCCAGAAAAGCAGCCATTGCCTCCACTGGATGTGTTCATGAAGTATTATCGGGTGGTCGCCTCGAAAGAAATAGCTGTTGTGTACGATCTATCGGTAGAAGAAGTCGAGAAACAAATGAAGAAATGGACACTTCAGCAAAAAGTAAAAAAGCTCCCTGCAAAGCACGGAACCTTTTGGAAATATATCAGTCAATAATTATTTTAATATAGTTAAACTGCCTTATAAACAAGAAAAGCCGATGTTGTTTCCAACATCGGTTTTTCAATACGAACAAAGGGGATGGGAGAAATTTTTCACGGTCAAACAAAGGGGTATATGTTTGCTTGTGATCAACTTCACAGTGATAATATATCATGTATCCACTTGTATTGGCAAGTTGTTTGTATGGTATTTCACAATATTGTCAAAATCGATACATGTTCTCCATTTCCTCTTCATATACATGGTTATAAGACAACTTACGGAGGGAATGGCTATGCTCGCAAAAATGAAATATGGAATCCTCCTTCTATTGATTGTAATCAGCTTCTTCATAAATATCCTCGGGCTTATGCACCTGATCCCAGTTTATATCACATCACCCATACTCTTCCTCTCCCTCCTCCTCTTCTTCCACTCACTCGGTAACCGTAACCGCTTCAGGGGCTTCAAATCGATGAAATGAGGGACGGACCTTTAAGATCAAATAAAACACACCCCTCCTGATGATAACGCTTCAGGAGGGGTGTTAAGTTTAGTCATCACGCTTATTTATTGCAACTTTTCAAGCAGTTCTTCCATTTCATTCAGCTTTTCTTCAAAGACCTTACAAGCATCTTCCACCGGTTTGGACGTTGTCACATCCACTCCTGCTTTCTTCAATACTTCAATCGGATAATCGGAGCTTCCCGCTTTAAGGAAGTCGATGTAGCGTTCCACTGCAGGCTCCCCTTCTTCCAGGATCTGTTGACTAAGGGCCGTTGCTGCAGAGAAACCTGTTGCATATTGGTATACATAATAATTGTAATAGAAGTGTGGGATACGTGCCCACTCCAAACCAATCTCTTCATCAATCGAAATTTCTTCACCA
The DNA here is from genome assembly GCF_001305855.1 of Rossellomorea vietnamensis. Taxonomy (GTDB): domain Bacteria; phylum Bacillota; class Bacilli; order Bacillales; family Bacillaceae_B; genus Rossellomorea; species Rossellomorea vietnamensis_A. Next base: position 382,181 of record NZ_LIXZ01000001.1, read on the forward strand.
AAATATTTCTTATTCAGCTCATAATACTGCTTGGTTAAGAACTCTGAAGTCAAGGCTTCTCCTTCCTGGGCTTTCTTATGGATAAGATGCTCGAACTCAGCAAACATCGTCTGACGGAAAACGGTCCCTCTAAAGCCTTCAAGATAATGATTCAATAAGTACAACCTCTTCTTCTCATCATCGATCGTATTCAACAAGTAATCATTCAACAATGCTTCATTGCAAGTGGAAGCGACTTCTGCCACAAAGATGGAATAATGACCATACGTGTATGGTTGAGCACTACGCGTATAGTAACTATGGACACTGTGACCGAATTCATGGGCCAGAGTGAATAGATTGTTAACATTATCCTGCCAATTCATCAGAATATAAGGATTGGTACCATATGCCCCAGATGAGTAGGCACCGCTTCTCTTTCCTTTATTTTCGACGACGTCCACCCAGCGATTCTCAAAGCCTTCTTTCAGCACATTGGCATACTCCTCACCAAGTGGCTTTAATCCGTCGAGGATCATGTTCTGTGCTTCGTCATAGCTTATGTCCATTTTGACTTCCTTCACGAGGGGGGTATACAAATCATACATATGAACCTCATCCAGACCCAGTACTTTCTTGCGAAGCTTCACATAACGCTGAAGCAGATGGAGGTTTTTATTCACCGTATCCACAAGGTTATCATACACTTCTTCAGGAATATTATTAGTAGATAACGCCGCATGTCTCGCTGAATCGTAATGTCTGACGTTGGCAACGAAATTATCTTTCTTTACAGCCCCGCTTAAAGTAGAAGCGAATGTGTTTTCAAATTTCCCATACGTCTCATACACCTTTTTAAAGGCTTCTTCCCTGACACGACGATCACTGCTTTCCAGGAATCGGATAAAACGACCGTGTGTAATATCCACTTCTTCCCCATCTTCATCTTTGATGCTCGGAAACTCAAGGTCGGCGTTATTCAGCATACCGAATGTATTACTTGCAGCACTGAACACTTCAGATGCCTGGGCCAAGAGCGCTTCTTCTTCAGCGGAAAGAACATGGGGACGCTGAAGGTTGATTTCCTCTACAGCATGCTTATACTTCTTCAGTTCTTCTTTCTCGTCAAGAAAGCCATTAAGCTTCTTTTCGTCAATCGATAGAACTTCCGGCACCAAATAAGCAAACTTACTTCCCAGTTGAGTATAAAGACTTTTGGCACGGTCATCGAGACCCTGATAATAGGAATTGGTCGTGTCCTGGTCATAGCGCATATGAGAATATGTATAAACCTTCCCCATACGTTCCATTATTTCATCCTGGAAGGCAAATGCTTTATAAAGCTGATCCGCACTATCACCCAGTGTTCCTTTAAATTCTTCTGCTTTCTTTGTCATACCTTTGATTTCTTTATATTCTTTCTCCCACGCATCATCACTTTCGAAAATATCTTCCAATCTCCACGTTAGCGTTTCGTCTACCTCTTTTCTTCCAGGCAGACTTTTAGTAGCTGTATCTTTTGACATATACATCCTCCATTCTGAAATCTACAGAAAATTCCTTATAGTTACATTCTCTCTCATCTACCAATTTCCTGCAACAATACATTCTTTCTTACTGCTTTTTTAATATATGCTTCCATTTAGGAAAAAAATCATGCTGATGCTTTTCAAAGGCTGAAAAATGATCCGGGCAGCTCCATGGTTCAATAAGTTGAAATGTATCATTCACTTTTCTGAGAACATGCACTTCTTCTAGTAATCTTAAATATCCATCAGCAATTCTTTTTATCACTTCATCGCTTTTTTGGAGAGGGAAGGAACGAAGCTCGATATGTCCTTTAATGAGTCTTCTATATAACGCTTTTGACACACTTTCCACTGAAAAGAGGCGGTCTTTTTTCAAACAGTCTTTCCACAGATAATATTGCCACTCTACTTCGTGATTTCTGATATGAATGCCATGGGGAATGACAGGTAAGCCGATAAAGAGGGGCAAATACAAAAACGTATCCCCTTCCCCGTACACTTCCCTTAAAAATACATCTGTTCTTGTCTTATTAAAATGAATTTTATTGTATACCCACTTGGTTCTAAAATTGGTCCATGTGGATAAAGAGTATGGATGAAGTACGGGAGCATCCGGAATGGAAATAGGAAGTGTGAACTTAGAAACGGGGATGATGATGGGCGCTGCACTCATAAATGCCGTACCTGAAACGGGAAAGAGATGGGTATATAGTTGAAAGATTCCCCTATCCGGGAGAAACTGAAGGAGAAAATAATCCAAGGGGGGTGAATATCTGATAAATGCTTGTTGGAAGGTCGTTAAATTCAGGAGCTTCTTGGACTTCAGGGACTGAGTCAGGATCCAAAAGGGCGTGATCCCCTGGCGATGATAACCATATGTTCGTCCCACTATTTCAGAAATCGGTATGGTTGAACACTGAATCTCGATGGCAATGTCCGCCGTATCCGTTTTCACATAAATATCTGCGACTTGTTTAAGCTCTTTAATATAATGTTCAAGACTCACATTCTCATATAGGGAACTTAACCTATCATATAAAAGCTGCTTACTTAAGAGATGTTGTGGAGTCTCTCCCCTCACCTTTTCGCAATCAGCGTCGGACATATGGGCAAAATGGGGTATGTTTCGGCTACCGATTTTCATGGTCAATCGAGAAGAACAGTGGGGACAGACAAAGGAGACATCTTTTCTTCTCAGTCCTCTCAATTCCTCCCTGGAATAATGGATTGTAGTAAATACTTGCTGGTTTAATAATGCTGTTAACATGTAACACCTCCTTCTGTTATCATTCGACATAAATAGTGAAAATCCTGCATAAACAAAGCCCTCAAGCAAAATACACTTGAAGGCTTCACTCTATAACAAGGGCGACATCAATCGGGAAGTGGATTCCAAGATCCTGTATCCCAGATGTCTCTTCTGAAATTCTTCCAGCTGTAATTCTTCCGATTCCTCCAGGTCATGTAAATATTCTTTCACAATCGAGGAAGTACTCTCCGTTTTATACAGAAATGCATTCACTTCAAAGTTCAAGTGAAAACTCCTCATATCCATATTCGATGTTCCGATTGAAGCCATTTCTTCATCTACAATTACGATTTTACTATGCATGAACCCTTTTTGATACTCAAATATCCTCGCCCCTGCTTCCAGAAGATCTGGGAAATAGGAGCGGGAGGCATGGAATACAATCCTTTTATCCGGTTTATGTGGAACCAGGAGTCTCACATCCACGCCACTTAAAGCAGCAATCTTCAGGGCTGATAAAATGTCTTCATCCGGAACGAAATATGGAGAAGCCACCCACACACTCTTTTTCGCTGAAGTGATCATCGAGAAGAATATATTCTTCAATACGCTCAATTCATTGTCAGGTCCCCCCGCGATCATCTGCACTCCGCCGTCGTTCGCATTTTCAAGGGGATCAGGACTTAAATATCCAGGTGTCAGGAAGTCATCATTCGTCATATAATACCAATCCTGCAGGAAGATCAACTGCAAAGTCCGAACCGCTTCTCCCCTTACAAATAGGTGAGTGTCCCTCCAGAAACCGAAGTGAGGATTCTTACCTAAATATTCATCCCCGATATTAAGTCCTCCCACAAATCCAATACTTCCATCGATGACAATGATTTTGCGGTGATTCCGAAAGTTGAATTTGTTATTCAGCACAGGAAGCTTGACAGGACCGAACGCCACCACCTCTACGCCTGCATCCTTAAGATCATTTATGTAATCCTTCGATAATTGCCAAGCACCGACAGCATCGTAAAGGAAGCGTATTTTGACTCCATTATTTGCCCGCTCAATAAGAATGTCCTTAATCTGATTTCCAATTTCATCATGACGTACAATATAATATTCCATATGAATATGATGCTTTGCCGTCTTTAACCACTTTAAAATTTCACCAAATGTTTCGTTTCCGTTGGTCAGCAGTTTCGTTTCACTTGAAAAAGATATGGCGCTGTTCCCGATTCTTTGCGCAAGCTGAAAATGCTTCTCTTGAAATAAACCAAACATATCTGCGTTTATGTCTTTAGGACCAGGTTCAAATTTATTATAGGTTTCCTGATCCAATATGTACTTCTTCTTATACATTTTCTCTTTTCTGTAATTCCGGCCAAATAATAAATAAAAAATGAAGCCCAAAAACGGGAATGCCCCTAATACTACAAGCCATGTCAAAGTTTGGGCCGGATGACGATTTTCAAAGAAAATAAGAAAGCCAATGACAATGACCGAGAATGTAAAGACGATACTAAAATACTTCACCATGCCCGAAAGATATTGATCAAAATAAAAAATATAACTTAATACAAGGACAGCAATAAATAAGAGTACTCTTACTGTATTCTTCATATGTATAACACCTTCCACCGGCTTAATGTATCAAAAATTAAACACCCTTCTACAGAGAGTGGATATAAAAAATACCGATTTCTATATGAAACCGGTATTGATCCTTACGAAAAGTGTTCACTTAATGTATCAAATACATGGTCATGGATGACCACTTTGCCATACTCTTCAAGACGATGAACAGTCATTCGTGATTCATCAGCATATTCAAGCAGCATACTTAACGTATTGTCGATATCTTCTTCAGAAAAGTGTTCTTCAGAAAATTTAACATAAATAAAATATCTATCTTCGAATGCAAGCAGCTTTGTTTCTAAATGCTCCATAGGCATGTCTTTCAATCGATGGGATAGAGAAATCGCATCTTCGAAATCATTGAATTTCAACGTGAAGTCCAATACTACTTCAGCTTCCCCGTCCTGATCCTGTTTAATCTGGAAATGCTGATCCAGTAGTTCCTCTATACGCTCATCTACAGGAAGTTCCTTGAGCTTATCCTCTGGAATGGGAAGCTCAAATCGCTGGCCATCCTTCGAGACCTGGGCTCTTGTCACAAGTACTTCTAGCCCTTTATCCAAAGCCTGAACTTGAATCCAAAGCGGTCCTTCTATTCCGAAATCTTCTTCCTGATGAACCTCATCCATCATTTCCCAGAAGAGTTCTTCACTCCGTTCGCGATTATACCAGATTTCCTCACGGTCAAATCCGCGATCTTCTATATCCCCATATGAAATATAGAACTTGACTGTATTTTCGTTAATGCGCTCGATTTCCAATTAACACCTCTCCCTTCTTGCATGATGTTAGTGAAGGGACTACACCCTCTGAGCTCTTTCGCTCCATTGCTGGTGAAGATAGAAGATACATTTAGGTTAGTTTGTACCTTGTACTTCTATTTTATGATAAAACCTCAGAAAATGGAATTAAACTAACACCCATTTTTCTCACAAATCCCTATAGGTGTTTTTGACATTTTAGCGAATATTTGCAGAAAATTCAAGTGATAAAACTTATTCTAATATAAAAGGGGATGACCCGAAAGGAGACGCAACGTTCCTTAAAGGGTCAGCCCCTTTTACTTATATATTCCCATACTTAGAAAAGGATACTTTAGTTTACCATTCTTTGAGCTTCTAGAAGTTGGAATGTCCGAACCTTCCTTGGAAGGAAACGTCTGATCTCATCTTCATTGTAGCCAACCTGAAGACGCTTTTCATCAAGGATGATCGGTCGTCTTAAAAGTCCGGGATTTTTTTGAATCAATTCGAACAGCTCTTGAAGTGGTAAAGTTTCCAGGTCCACATTAAGCTTCTGGAATGTTTTAGAACGGGTTGAAATGATTTCATCTGTTCCATCCTCAGTCATACGAAGGATTTCCTTGATTTCATCGATGCTTAATGGCTCAGAAAATACGTTACGTTCGGTATATGGAATCTCATGCTCTTCTAACCAAGCTTTTGCCTTACGACAAGATGTACAACTAGGTGAAGTGAATAATGTAACCACGAATCATTCACACTCCCTTAAGGATTTTTTATAATATAGAGTTGTTTATTTAAACGGCGTTAATTAAAATTAGTTTAAATAAGAAATCTCTATTATGTATTATACATGAATTACTGGCCCATGAACATAGTTTTAACTAATTTGTCAAATTTCCTATACAGAGGTTTAACATAGCTAAATATTCTGTTTCTATTATGGGTTTACCCGGTACGACCTGATCCTAAACATAATATTGAACATTTCATTTTTTCATTTAGAAAACCTTATTGCGAATAGACAATAAGGTTTTCTTTGGCTTAGAGATCTTTTAATACATCTCCATCCCGTTCTTCATCTTTCTTTAGAACTTCTTCAACGGGTTGATAAGATGCACCATAAAATTTCTGGTCATTGTAGGTATGAATGAGCTCGTAAGTTTTTTTCATGGATTCGAAAATAAGGTCTTCAGATTCATGTTGGGGAGCCCAGTATAGGATTTCCATTTGGTTAATCTCGTTTGTGGCGAGTGACCGGCGGGCATATCCGATGCTGACGGCGTGTTCGAAGCCTTCACGCTTGTAGAATTTCAATCGTTTCTCTGTGTCAGTGTCATCGTAGTCCACGGGCTCGACTTCCAAAATGATCGCTTTCTTCTTTTCTTTTAACTGATCGAGTAATTTATGGCCAAGTCCTTGTCCACGTGCATCCTTTGAGACAAATAGATAATCGATAAAGATAAAGTCTTCAAGTTCAGCGTACATGAGTACATGGTGAGGACCTTCATCTTTGTGATAGATATCACTTCTCTCTTTTAAAAGTGATTCAAGATGTTCTTTTGATTTCATTTCCTCTACAGGGAAATATTGATTTAATTTTTCATACCAGTGCATGGATCTACTCCTTCGATTGAATTTTTAAGTGACATTGACTAACGTGATACCATTATCATTCTCAGAAAAAAATTGGTTTATGTTAGATGTTAGTCTTATCCGTGGGATAATCGTACGGAATCACAGGCTGTACGCCCATGAAGAGGGTAATGTGGTTGAAAGCGGTTAATCTTACCAGTACTTTAATGATAACAATATTTGAACTCTTTTTCAAATGGGAAGCGATGCTTCATTTCTGGATTCTTTATGAACGCAAAAAGACTGACCTGAATGGTCTCAGGTCAGTCACTTCATTAAGGAGTGTAGTCAACGCCTTCTGTATAGGAATTACCAGCATCCCAAAGAAGGAATTCATTGATTCCTTGATCATTTAACGCTTTGATCTGTGCCTCTACTTCTGCTTTTCCGTACGTTTTATAGTTTCCACTCCCTAGCCAGGAAGCGGTGAAATCCTGGAGCCAAGGTCTAGAGATTGGCTTATTTTTCAGTTCTGCTATTTTCGCTTTCTCCACCTTGGAGTATTCTGTTACAAGTTCGTACGGCTGCAGATCCGGTTTTGCAATTCCAAAATAAGGTGTCCAATGACTTGGATAAATCATGGATGAAATGACGTCCACATTCTCAGATATCTTAGAGAAATTCTGACCGATACCAGGTGCCTCTGGAAGAGTTGCCGTATACCCGAAAATATCAACGGATACTTTCACTCCATACGGTTCGAGCTTTTTATGGGCATATTCCACAAAGTCAGTAACGGCATGCACTCGTTTCTGGACATTATCAATGTCTTCCTTCGCAAACTCCCCACCGTTATATGTCAATTCATCATCTCGCTTCTCGAATCCTTCAGGGAATCGGACATAATCGAACTGGATTTCCTGAAAGCCCATCTTTGCAGCTTCAATGGCGATACCTACATTATAATCCCATACTTCTTTCAGGAATGGATTGACGAAGGAGTCTCCCCCACCATTTGACCAGACCTTATCGCCGTCCTTGAAGGACAAGTCGGGGCGCTGATTCGCAAGCACCGTATCCTTAAAAACAACGATTCGTGCAATCGGATAGATTTTCTTTTCTTCCAGAGTCTTTAACATCGCTTTGGGATCTTTAATATATGGCTGACCCACTTTAGCATACGGGGAAGACTCTTCAGGTTCATATGTTACATTTCCTACGTCATCTTTAATATCAATGACCATGGCATTAAGATCTGTACTATCCATTAAATTTGTAAGAGTATTAAAACGGTCTCCGCCAGCTGAATGTGCAGTAACATATACTCCTCTAATAGCATCCGGATACTCGAAGCTCAGACCGGAATCGTACACAAACCGCGGTACTGGGCTTGTCATCTCTTTTTTACTCATTGAAAACGTTCTCTTCTCATGTTCTACCGGACCATCTTCAGCGGCACTTGCCGACTGGAAGGGCAATACGCACATTGTGACAACACATAGTGATGTCGCTACCTTACTCCATTTCAAAATGAACCTCTCCTCTATTAAGTATGCTATCTAGTAAATTATGTAACTCCTTACTATTCTAACAAGGAAATTACTTGAAAGAAAAGGGTTATTCCACCTAGTCTGTCGAAATTTCCAAGGAAATGAATATTCTTCAATATATAATATGAATCACTATTGTAAATAGACTTTCTCAACGGAAAAAGCTCCCCTCATTGAAGGGAGCTTTTATCATCCTCTTAGCTTTTATATGATGCCTGATATTGCGCAAATTCTTTCTCGGAACAGTAAACGAAATGTCCCGGGACCACTTCACGCATTTCAAGATTGTCATCCTCTGTATAGTTATGAACAGAAGGATTATACTCTTTTCTTCTGCGGGTGCGCTCATACTCGGGATCCGGTAACGGAATCGCTGAAAGAAGCGATTGAGTATAAGGATGAAGCGGATTTTTGTACAGGGCGTCACTTGTAGTCAACTCAACAAGCTTACCATAATACATAACACCAATCCGGTCACTGATATACTTTACCATGGAAAGGTCATGGGCGATGAAAAGATACGTTAACCCTTTTTCCTTTTGAAGTTCCTGCATCAGATTGACGACCTGGGCTTGGATCGAAACGTCCAAGGCAGAGATCGGCTCATCGGCAATGATGAAATCAGGATCTACTGCAAGAGCACGGGCAATCCCGATACGCTGACGTTGTCCACCTGAGAATTCATGTGGATAACGTCCGGCATGCTCTTTGTTCAATCCCACTGTTTCCAGTAAATCATGAACCTTTTTCAAGCGTTCTTCTTTAGAAGAAGCTAACCCATGAATATCGATGCCTTCAGCAATGATATCGGCTACCTTCATACGAGGATTTAGACTCGCATACGGATCCTGGAAAATCATTTGCATTTTACGGTTGAACTTCTTTAATTGAGAGCGTGACTTCTTCCCATGAACATCTTCACCGTTAAAGAGAACCTGACCGTCAGTCGCGTCATAAAGACGAATGATCGTACGGCCTGTCGTTGATTTCCCACAACCGGATTCTCCCACAAGTCCAAGAGTTTCCCCTTTGTAAATATCAAAGCTGATATCATCTACCGCTTTTACCATATTCGGTTTACCTGGGTTGAAATACTGCTTTAAATTCTTAATTTCAAGTAATTTTTCTGCCATTATGAACGAACCCCCTCAACAAGTACCGGCTCTCTGAAATTCGCAGGCATTTGTCTTTGTCTTACTTTCACTGCTTCTGGAGGCTCAACCTGTGGAGCACTCGGATGTAATAACCATGACTTCACGATGTGAGTGTCTGATACCTGATAATAAGGCGGTTCCTGTTCAAAATCCACTTTTAATGCATATTCACTGCGGAGAGCGAAAGCATCCCCTTTGGGTGGATTCAATAAATCCGGCGGGGTACCTGGAATCGCTACAAGCTCCTGCTCACCTTCCGTGTCGGTTGTCGGCATGGAACCGATCAAGCCCCACGTATACGGGTGACGAGGATCGTAGAAAATTTCATCGACCGTTCCCGTTTCTACGATCTGACCACCGTACATGACCGCTACACGATCTGCAACGTTCGCTACCACTCCAAGATCATGAGTGATGAAGATGATGGACGTTTCGATTTTGTTTTGAAGATCTTTCATCAACTCGAGAATCTGCGCTTGAATCGTAACGTCCAATGCCGTTGTCGGTTCATCGGCAATAAGGATTTTAGGATTACACGCAAGAGCGATGGCGATCACGACACGTTGACGCTGTCCACCCGAAAACTGATGCGGGTATTGCTTGAAGCGGGTTTCAGGGCTTGGAAGGCCAACGAGCTTCAGTAGTTCAATGGCGCGTTTTTTAGCATCATTTTTGCTCATATTCTGGTGTTTCACCAGTGGTTCCATGATTTGTTTCCCAATCGTCATCGTTGGGTTTAAAGAAGTCATCGGATCCTGGAAAATCATCGAGATATCTTTCCCACGAATTTTTTGCATCTCTTTTTCAGGAAGTTTCGCTAAATCTTTTCCTTCAAAAAGGATCTCTCCACCCTTGATGAATCCTGGCGGGTTTGGAATCAATCTCATAAGAGCTTTCGTCGTTACGGATTTACCTGAACCCGACTCCCCTACGATTGCTAATGTTTCACCTTTATCTAAATGGAAATCTACACCGCGTACTGCCTGTACTTCCCCTCCATGCGTATTGAAGGAGACGTGTAGATCTTTCACTTCTAAAATTTTCGACATATTCATAATCTCCCTTCCATTACTTACGCATTTTCGGATCTAGTGCGTCACGCAGTCCATCGGCCATTAAGTTGAAGCTTAGAATGACTAATGAAATGACAGCTGATGGCACAAGCATCATATGTGGATATGACTGGATAGATCTGTATCCTTCATTAACCAATGATCCCAGAGATGCTTTAGGGGGAGCGATCCCTAATCCGATAAAGCTTAAGAATGCTTCTGTGTATATTGCTGCAGGAACCGTGAACATTGTCGTAATGATGACTGGCCCCATTACGTTCGGTAGCAGATGTTTAAAGATTAAACGATTACTGCTTGCTCCTAAAGTACGGGAGGCTAGGACGAATTCCTGATTCTTCAATTGAAGAACTTGTCCACGGACAATCCTTGACATTCCGACCCAACCGGTTATGACCATTGCCATCGTAATGGAGAAGATACCCGGTTCAAATATCAGGATGAAAAGGATGACAACAATCAGATTTGGTATCCCTACCAAAACTTCAACGATACGCTGCATAACGTCATCGACTCTTCCGCCGTAGTAAGCAGAAATCCCACCATAGGAAATCCCGATCAGGAAGTCAATGACTGCGGCAAGTATACCAATGTATAAAGAGACGCGGGTTCCGTTCCAAGTACGTGTCCATAAGTCACGTCCAAGGTCATCTGTACCGAACCAATAATTCTCTTTGATTTGTCTCGATTCATATACGTCAAAACCGTCAGCATCTTTACCGTCAAAGGGCAGCCAACTGATTCCTGAAAGCGCTTCAATTTTCGGAGGCAGCTTTGCATGTCGGATATTTTGATCACTGAATTTGTATTCGTTCATTCCAGGACCGAATATGGCAAAGAATATGATGATGACAGTGATAATGATCCCTACAAGTGCACCTTTATTCTTGCGTAAGCGAAGCCATGAATCCTGCCAAAAATTCAAGCTTGGACGTGAAATTTTTTCTGCCTCGTCTCCACTAGCCTGTTGGGGTTGGAAGAGGTCTGGACTAAGTTGCTCTAGTTGCTCTTGTTTCTTTAGTTTTGCACCCATTATTTCTTCCCTCCAGCTAAGCGAATACGCGGATCAATGATTCCATAAAGGATATCCACCAAGAAAATGACACCAATAAATAAAGCACTAAAGAATAGGGTAATACCCATAATGACCGTGTAATCATTTGTGTTGATTGATAGTACGAATTGTTCCCCTAATCCAGGAACTGCAAAAATCCGTTCTACAACCAGTGAGCCAGTCATAACTGCGACTGTCATTGGCCCAAGAATAGTAACAATTGGAATCATGGCGTTTCTAACTCCGTGCTTCACAATGGTACCTGTCTTAGAAATACCTTTGGCAGTTGCTAGTAAAATATAATCAGAGTTTAGAATCTCTAACATTTCTGTTCTCATAAAACGGGCAATAGTAGCTACAACACCGACAGTAAGTGCTAGTGTAGGAAGAATGGTATGCTTATATTCGCCCCAAAGTGCAACAGGCAGCCATTCAAGTTTGACCCCGACATAATATTGTAGCAGTGCTGCAAATACAAAGGACGGAATTGATATTCCCAATACGGCCATGAATGTAGATCCATAATCCAACCATGTATTGTGTTTAATTGCTGCAATAATACCGACTAACAGTCCTATAAATGTTCCTAATACCATGGCTTGAAATCCTAAAAGTGAGGAAGGACCAATACGACTGCCAAGAATTTGTGTTACTGGGCGATTATCATATTGGAAGGACAACCCCAAATCCCCTTTAGCTAACCCAACCATATAGTTGATATATTGTTCTGGCAGCGGGTCGTTGAGACCGTATTTATCCAGGATGATTTGTTGTTGTTCCGGAGACAGCCTTTCTGTGTTTTGCAGTGGAGATCCAGGCAGGAGCTTCATCAGAAAGAAAGTGGCGGTTGCAATGATAAGCAAAGTGATGATCATATAGACGATACGTTGAATTGTATATCTGACCATTCTTTAGCCCCCCTTTTTTTATCTTATTTTTTCTACATTTTTAATTATAGCTATTTTCGACAAATTTTCAATGTATTTTTACTTTTTTGATAATTATCGACATTCACTGGAAAAGGAGAGCATATGCTCATGCATACGCTCTCCCTTTAAAGGTGTGTCTACTGAGTTAATACTTACTCAATTGAAGCCCATTTGTATGAATTATCTGCACCAAATGAATGACGTAGAACATTCTTAACATACGGACGCTCTAGATAAGAAACGCCTTTTTGGTACATTGGACTGATCGCTTGATCATCAAATAGGATCTTTTCAGCGTCAACCATTGCCTGCCAACGTGCATCTAAATCATCAAGAAGTTCACCTTTAGCTTGTTCAATTTTCTTGTCATATTCAGGATTCGAGTAACCCATTTGGTTATGAGCACCGTCAGTCACGAACATGTCAACGAAAGTCATCGGATCTGGATAGTCAGGACCCCAACCGGCGAATGAGAAGTCATATTGACCTTTCGTTTCCAACTCAAGCTTTTGCTTGAAAGGTTGAGCTTTGATCTTAACCGTTAATCCTTCAAGGTTTTGCTCAAGCTGTTCTTTTAAGAACTCACCGATTTTCTTAGAACTATCAGAATCATAGTTTAATAATTCTAATTCAATAGAATCTTTACCTAACTCTTCTTTCGCCTTAGCCCAGTAATCTGCAGCTTTTTTAGCGTCGAATTTACCGAAGTCACCAACAGCTTCACGGTACTCAGTTCCGTCAGGACCCGTTACGAAATCCTTTGGTACTAAGTAGTACGCAGGGATCGATCCGTTGTTAAGTAATACATCAACCATACCTTGCTTATCATAAGCAGCATCGATTGCTTTACGAGCATTAACGTTTTTCATCACTTCATTACCTTGGTTTAAACGTAAGAAGTATACAGATGTAGCAGCTCTTGTCTTGAAGTTATCATCTGATTTGTACTTATCAACGAATTCAGCTGAAAGTCCAGCAATATCCGCTTTGTTTGTTTCATAAAGGTTAACACCAGTAGCAGTATCTTTAACGATGTTGAAATTAACTTCTTTCAACTTAACAGTTTCTGCATCCCAGTAATCTTCGTTTTTAGTAAGCTTGAAGCTTTGCTCATGCTTCCACTCAGAAAGAGTGAATGGTCCGTTATAAACAACCGTGTCAGCTTCAAGACCGAACTTGTCGCCTTGCTCTTCCACGAATTTTTGGTTTTGAGGATAGAATGTTGCGAAAGAAAGTAGAGCCTTGAAATATGGTACAGGAGTTTCAAGCTGAACTTCTAGTGTTTTGTCATCAGTTGCTTTAACACCTAATTCATCAACTGGTAGGTCACCACTGTTTACTTTAGCAGCGTTTTTGATATCGTACATGATGTACGCATACTCTGCACCTGTATCAGGGTTTAAAGCTTTTTTCCAAGCGTAAACGAAGTCGTTAGCCGTAACGGGATCTCCGTTGGACCATTTCGCATCACGAATCTTGAACGTGTATGTTTTGCCATCTTCACTTACTTTTGGCTCTTCAGCAGCCATACCAAGAACCGCTTCATCATTTTCACCTAAACGATAAAGACCTTCCAATACGTTGTTCATTACGTTGAATGAAACAGAGTCAGTTGCCAGAGTGGAGTCCATTGATGGGATCTCAGACGCCTCCAGCAGGTTAAGTACTTGTTCTTTCTTTTCGTCAGAACCGCCTGCACCTGATCCTTCTTCGTTGCCTTCAGTCTTCTTGTCGCCGCCACATGCAGCCAAGAAAGTACTTAGAGCCAGAAGAAGAACCAGCAAGAATGAAAACTTTTTCTTCATCTTGAAATTGACCTCCTCGTAAATCTCATATTTATTTATCTTCTAATTTTCAGAAGATTTGTTACTTATTATACATGATAGAGAAATTATTGCAATATGAATTTAACAGTTTTTTTGCTAAATTATCAGATTAGTAGGTATATTGTTGCCAAAATACCGCTATATCAACGTTTTTTCTAAACATTTTAGAGAGTTTGTCCTATTACAATTGTTACAATCGTAAATTTCGGGAGATGAAACCATTTTACATTATGTATGTTTCTTCATCTTTTAACATACTGCTTCTATTATAAATATTAAAACAACAGACTAAATATAAATAATAGAATTAACACTTATTTCTCTTTCTACTATCATTGGAAATAACATACCTTTCATATATATGCCCTGTATGGATGTTTGTCGTCACCCCTCAAACAACACTGAAAGAAATGAATATATATTAATGAGGATTGAATTCTTCTTCTGCCTTCATGTATACTTTGGATAAAAACATCATCTTAAGGAGTATTATGAAACGAATAAATCTGTTCTACCTAGTTACCTTTGTTATTTTCATCATTGCCGTGGTAGTGGCTTCACTGCAGGAAAAAGACCTGCTTCTTTCTATTATAGATAGTCTATTTGTGATCGGCATTGTATATATCAGTATCGGCGCTCTCCTCTACATTTTTGGCAAAGGATTTTTTAACGGCATCGTGTATGCTCTTAAAAGATTTCGCAACAGCACGAAACAGGGAAAGTATATTTCTCAGTTCGATGACCTGGATGAGATGAAAGAAGCCCACGAAGAATATGGAGTACAACGTTCCTACTCCATTACACGATCCTTTTTACTGACAGGGGGAGTGACACTTGTCCTTTCCATTATCATGACCTATCTTCTGTACACTTGAATTTACCTATTTTTTTTCATATAATATCTACATATGAATGAAAGTATAAGCATGGATGAAGAGTAGTACTTTTCAGGATGATTAAAAGAGAGCTTGTGGTTGGTGCGAACAAGCAATCATTTGAAAAGGAATGGACTTCGGAGCTTTATGTGTGAAACGGAGTAGCATATAACGGGATGACCTTACGTTAAAGAGGTTCCATGCACGTCATGGACTAAGCTGGCTCTAACGGGCACTTAGGGTGGCACCGCGGAAATGATCCCATTCGTCCCTATTTTCATAGGACGGGTGGGTTTTTATTTTGTGTAAAACTAGGAGGAAATGAAATGAAGACAATATTTAGCGGCATTCAGCCGAGTGGGACGATCACTCTCGGCAATTACATCGGGGCGATGAAGCAATTCACCGAGCTTCAGGAAGAATACAATTGTTATTTCTGTGTGGTAGATCAGCATGCCATCACGGTGGCACAGGATAAAATGGAACTGCGTAAAAACATCCGCAGCCTTGCCGCCCTGTATATCGCTTGTGGGATCGATCCGGAGAAGTCCACACTATTCATTCAATCGGAGGTCCCTGCACATGCACAGGCTGGCTGGATTTTACAGTGTGTGACCTATATTGGTGAGCTTGAAAGAATGACGCAGTTCAAAGACAAATCTCATGGTAAAGAAGCCGTTTCAGCAGGATTATTGACGTATCCCCCGCTAATGGCCGCTGACATCCTGTTGTATGGAACAGATCTTGTTCCAGTCGGAGAGGATCAAAAGCAGCATCTGGAATTGACAAGGAACCTGGCAGAACGGTTCAACAATAAATACAATGATATCTTTATTGTACCTGAAGTAAGAATCCCCAAAGTCGGTGCCAGGGTGATGTCCCTTCAGGACCCGTTGAAGAAGATGAGTAAATCCGATTCGAATCAGAAGGCCTTCATTACACTCCTTGACGATCCAAAACAGATCGAGAAGAAAATTAAGAGTGCCGTAACCGATTCAGACGGCATCGTGAAATACGATAAAGAAAACAAGCCGGGAGTGTCGAACCTCCTTTCGATCTACTCGATTCTGGAAGGTACTTCTATAGAAGAACTTGAACAGAAATATGAAGGTAAAGGTTATGGAGACTTCAAAGGCGACCTGGCACAAGTGGTCGTAAACGCCATCAAACCGGTACAGGACCGCTATTATGAATTGATCGATTCCGAGGAGTTGGATGATATTCTGGATCGTGGTGCTGAAAAGGCCAACTTCGCCGCTAACAAAATGCTGAAGAAGATGGAAAAGGCCATGGGATTGGGACGAAAAGAGAGAAAGAGGAAATAATCAGGACGACCAGAGACTGCTTGCGCGGTTTCTGGTCTTTTCTTTCGGGTTATTTGACTCACAAACAAAAAAACCTCGAGTCCTTTGAGGACCCAAGGTTTACTCTGACTATTAGTTTACCTTTGGACGATTCTCCACTTCCCACAGTTTCTCGAAAAACGGTTGTCCCTTTATCAGATTCTCACAGAGAGTAAGGTGCTTGTCCGACCAACCGTACTGGGTTTCTTCATATAGCATTTGCCAAATGTCTTCAAAGTCCATTTCCTGGATGGTGCGGTAGCGCTGTGGTGCCCACTCGGTGTACCAATAGCGGATTTCCGCCGTGTTGTTTGAACTGTGCAGTTGATCAAGCGCCATGAATAACAGTTGCTTCAATTGTCTTTCCTTCCTGGTCAGTCCACTCATCATATAAGGATTCGGGGAAAGAATGTGATACGCTTCCTCCCTTTTACCATCCGGCTCGATGGAATACTGCATCGTTTCATGACTTTCCACCATTTCATACACCAGTTGTTCCTGTCTTGGTATGAGTCTGCTTTTTCTGATTGGTACGGTGTACCCGATTGTATCCACTGCCAGTATCCCGGTACCATCTGTCACAATGAAACAATAATCCAATTGGATCCGTTCATGGTTTTTTCGCAGATACGCTTTCTGATAGACCTGATGGAGCAGTTGTTGAGGTAACTCTGATAGATCATTCTCGATGTAATGAAACAGTGTCGTGTCTACTTTAATAAGAGGAACCTGATCCAGTAATTCGATAACGTCCTCTTTTCTCCACTCATGAAAATGGCAGACATTGTAGCCATTTTCTTCGCCTTCGAACCAATTTACCCATACATCATGAAGATATAACATGATTGACCCCTCGCTTTGCTTCAATCTTATTTGTCAATCAGTATAGGCTAATCCGTGTAAATTTATTCCTATTATGAGGGGTTTTATGATAGTCATTATATTTTTCTGCGCGGCAAATAGATCGAGAGGGTGATGATGAGGATCCCCAAAAGGAATAAGTAACATTCAACATGTGTCGTGACGAAGAATATATAGTCTGTAAACGTCATTCCGGTCGTAAGCAAATTTAAATACATGATTAAACTCACTCCTCCTGAAACAGCCAGTCCAAATCCAATAAAGAGCCCAAACAATTGTACCACCATACCTTCCGCCTCTATCCTTGCATTAAGATATTGGAGCCCGTCCATGCTTACTATATTTTATGAAAGGAACAGGAAGATATGACGGCACAGGGCAGCCTATTTTCACGAAAATCACACGGGTTCGTCCGCTCACCTGATATTCTTTGGCAAAAATACCGATGACGGTTCTCCTAAGAGGGAAAGGGTTGACGAATCCTGTTTCTTTAAAAAATGTTGCACCAATCGATAGCCCGAGGAGTAGCCGAGCATTTTCGGAAAGGATTTCTGTCCAAGAAGGAGCTGATCATGAAGGGGACTGCTCCGTTTCACTTCCAAATTGGGTTCGATCCATTTTTCATAGTAGCGGGACAATTCTTGTTCGTCATACGCTTTTGTCCAGGGAGCTACATACTTCTCCCCACAGTATTCTTTGACAGCATTTTCTGCCAGTCCTTCAAAGATGATGGAGTCAAGGAGCGTGTAGTGTTCATCCTTTTTGTTTAACCGCTTCATTCGGACACAGTGATGATATTCATGGACAAATAACGCTTCGTATTCTTTGGGGTCTTCCTGGTCAGTAACGAAAAAGAAGATTTCATCTTTAAAGCATACCCCCGATTTTTTCATGGATGATTGGAACATCCCCCTTTTTTCCTGTACGGGGAACAGATAAATTGGGACGCTCGGTCCATTCCACTTTCGCTTATATTTTTTTTCAAAAAGAGCAAATCGTTCCCAAAGTTTCTTTTCTTTCATTTTTTCGTAAATATCTCCGGCGAGACGCGCAGAACGATACATCCCGTGCTTGATGAGGTATTGATAAAACGATTGCTGATCGTCCTTCCCATTTTTCGTTTTCTTGAGAAGATCCAAGGGCTTATCGATCCAATCTTCCAACCAATCATCTGTAGGAACAACTGCCACCTTCATCCCTCTTTCCATGCTTTTTAACATGTATATGTAAAAGAGGAAAGATTCACAACAAAAAGAGCCTGCTACATGTAACAGGCTCTTCTTTGTTAACTCTGATATTTTTTGAATACGATGGTGGCATTGTGACCACCGAATCCTAATGAATTACTCATCGCTACATTTACTTCTTGTTTCCTTGCTTCGTTTGCTACGTAGTCGAGATCACAATCAGGGTCCGGCGTTTCAATATTGATGGTAGGAGGAAGTATACTGTCTTTCATCGCCAGTACAGTGAAAATCGCTTCCACTCCCCCAGCTGCACCAAGAAGGTGTCCCGTCATTGATTTCGTGGAACTCATGGCTAATTTATACGCATGTTCCCCGAACACTTCCTTCACAGCCATCGTTTCGTATTTATCATTATATGGGGTACTTGTTCCGTGGGCATTGATGTAGTCCATCTCTTCGGGAAGGATCCCGCCATCATCAAGTGCCATTTTCATCGCTCTTGCGCCGCCTTCTCCAGCCGGTGCCGGGGCAGTGATGTGATAAGCATCTCCGGTACACCCGTATCCGACGATTTCTGCATAAATCGTCGCTCCACGTTTTACAGCATGCTCAAGTTCTTCCAGAACTACGATCCCCGCTCCTTCTCCCATTACGAACCCGTCACGGTTGGAATCAAAAGGTCTTGATGCTTTCTCGGGATCTGGATTGGTGGAAAGTGCTGTGTTTGCACAGAATCCGGCTACGGACATTTTCGTGATGGGCGCTTCTGCTCCACCGGAAACCATCACATCCGCATCCCCGCGCTGAATGACCTTGAAGGCATCACCGATTGAGTTTGTACCTGTGGCACAAGCCGTTACGGTACAAGAGTTGAAGCCTTTGGCCCCAAGCATAATGGATACTTGTCCCGCCGCCATATCAGGTATGATCATCGGCACGAAGAATGGGCTCACCCGGCGATATCCACGTTTTTGGAATGTTTCGTATTGCTGTTCGAATGTTTCCATTCCTCCGATACCTGAACCGATCCATACGCCGACGCGATGTGCATTTTCGTCTGTGATATCAAGTTTTGAATCTTTTACAGCCATTAACGATGCAGCAATCGCATAGTGGGTGAAGCGATCCATCTTTCTTGCTTCTTTTCTTTCCACTCCGAACTCTTCGATATTGAAGTCTTTAAGTTCTGCCGCTACTTTAGCAGGATACTCATCGGCGTTTAGACGCGTCAAAGGCCCTACCCCCGTCTTTCCGGCCAAAATATTCGACCAGGTCGATTCAACATCATTACCTAAAGGCGTGACGCTTCCTAATCCTGTCACTACTACACGCTTCTTATTCATTCTATTCCATCTCCTTTATCTGCAAGTTGTCAATAAACTTCTGATACTCAATTATTTACCCCAGCGCATAATGATCGCGCCCCAAGTTAAACCGCCACCGAATCCTACCATGACGACAACATCATTTTCTTTCACTCTTCCCGCTTCAAGATCTTCCACTAATGAAACCGGGATAGAAGCCGCTGATGTATTTCCATATTTATTTACCGTCTTAGACATTTTTTCCACCGGCAGCTCAAGTCTTTGCCTTGCTGCTTCCATGATACGGATGTTGGCCTGGTGTGGAATCAGGAAATCTACGTCCTCTTTCCTTAACCCAGCCTTTTCAATCACATTTATACTGGATTCACCCATTTGACGAACGGCGAACTTAAATACTTCCCGACCGTTCATGATCAATTTTTCGTCCTGATACAAGTGCTTCGCCCCAGAACCGTCCGATCCTAATTCAAAGGCAAGAATCCCCTTGCCGTCCGGAACGGCTCCAAGGACCGCCGCACCGGCAGCATCCCCAAACAGGACGGCTGTGTTACGGTCTTCCCAGTCAGTAATCTTGGATAGTTTCTCCACACCGACCACAAGAACATTCTTGTACGCACCATTATCAATGAATTGCTTTGCCGTAATCATCCCATACATAAATCCCGCACATGCGGCACTGATATCCATTGCAGCAGCCTTCTTTGCTCCCAATCGTTCTTGAAGGAGGCAGGCAACAGATGGGAATGGATGATCCGGGGTAACGGTTGCAACCATGATCAGATCGATTTCCTCTGGATTGATTTCCGCATCAGCAATTGCCTTCTTTGCGGCTTCAAAAGCCATATCAGAAGTATTCGTTTCATTATTTGCTATTCTTCTCTCTTCGATGCCTGTTCTCGTACGAATCCATTCATCCGAAGTATCCACCATTTTCTCAAGGTCCGCGTTTGTTAAAATCTTTTCAGGAAGATAACGTCCAATTCCAATAATACCTGTATTCATACTGGCGTTCCCTACTTTCGTTTATAATTTTTTTCCTATACTCAATGGTTATTATCAATTATTATGACTTGGTACTAATTTTATCGAAGATTTCTACTTTCTGCAATTATTTTTTACTTCTCCCTACCTTCTACACGTTTTTTGACGTAATAAAAACGGGCCACCGAATATTCCGATGACCCGTCCTTTAATAACTATTCTTTATGTAAGGCATCCTGCTTGCCTAATTCGTAGGCTTCACTCATGACCTGGGTGAAAAGCGTCATGAATGGCTGCAGCATTTCCGGAGAGAACTCGACACCTGCTTGATCGAGTTGTTCCTTCGCTTGAGGGAAGTACTTCATGGCAATCTGCA
Source organism: Rossellomorea vietnamensis (assembly GCF_001305855.1). Lineage (GTDB taxonomy): Bacteria > Bacillota > Bacilli > Bacillales > Bacillaceae_B > Rossellomorea > Rossellomorea vietnamensis_A. The sequence continues at coordinate 403,416 of NZ_LIXZ01000001.1, forward strand.
TAAATTCCATCGTTTTGTCTTGATTCATTGCTTCGATTCCTTTCCATTCGGCAATTTGCCGGTGTCAATATAGTCCTTGATATGTTGCTTCATTTCAGATTGAAAATCTTTCGGAATGAGCGGACTGAATTTCCCCATGGAGATCACGCCGTCTTCAAAATCAAATTCCAGGTTGCCTGATTTGAGTTCATCATGCGCGAACCTCTCGGCTACTACTCCATATAACTTATCCGCCTGCTGGACAGTGCTGGTCAGGACAGTTGATTCCCCAAGGTCGGATTGATCGGATACGTACCCTATGGCATAAAGTCCTCTTTCCTTAAGCTTTTCGATAACAGCTACATTATAGCCGTCCCCTGCAGGATATAAAACATCGATACCCTCATTTAGTAAAGTGTCCAATTCTTGAAGGGCCCTTGCTTGATCGTCCCAATGATTGGTGTACTCCACCTTGACCTCAGTCTCACTGTTTTGATACTTCGCTCCATCTATAAAACCTTGAACTTCAGGCTGCCAATCAAAGGCCGCAATCACACCGATCTTTTTCGTTTTAGAGTGAAAGGCTGCTGTCATTCCTCCGAAAAAGCCCATGGCATATCCTTTGAACTGTAGGCTTGTCGTGTTTTTCTCCGTCGCGTGTCCGTTAAAGCTCACGAAATGCATGTTAGGGTAGTCCGCTGACAAGCCGTTAAAGACATCCGCATACTCACTTCCGTGTCCAAATACCAAGGTGACATCCTTATCATCAAAATCCTTTACTGCCTGCTTGATTGATGTATCATTCTTCATTCCCTCTTTATAGAAGACGTCTGCATTATAATCGGATTGTATTTTTAATAATCCCCTGTATCCTTTTGTTCCCCATACTCCATCATTCACTGCTTCCGGAACAAGTAAACCAACCTTTTCTATCTCTTCACTGTCCCCTGATGAACAACCACTCAGTCCAACGAGGAATACCATCAGGATAAACATGTACCATTTCTTACTCATGTGCAGCAACTCCTTTAAAGCCCATGCAGCATCTATAAAAGGTTATTACATCCTCCCTATTTTACCCTCACCTGTATCCACATGAAAAGAAAAAGTTTTATCATTCTTCAATTTTATGCAAGCGTATCCCTTTTTCTTGTTGATCAATGATGCTCTTGTGAGACTTGGATGGTCTGACAATCACTTCTTTTCCAACTGAATCGATTTCACGGTGATCAGCTGAAAAAGTTTCATCTGTAATATATGAGAGAACTTCATTCCAGCTCCGGCTTGATAGAGGCTTCAAGGTGTAGGTATCTTTCTTTGAGAAAAGACTGACAATCATACCCGCTGCGTCCTTCACATAGATCGCCCCCGAGGGATCATCCACATAATCCTCTACTTCCCCTCTGCCGGTCAAAATCTGTGCAAACAGAAATTCTTCCGGCTGATGGATGCCATATAACGTTGGGAGGTAGAAGGCGGCTCCATCCTCTTCAAGATCTTTATTTCCTCTCCCATTGGAATAGATCCGAATCATATCGAAGGGTTGGTCCACTTTTGAGAGCAGTTTATCTACTTCTGATAAAAACGCTGCTCTATTCCCTCTTCCCTGGTCATAGTAGGGAAGGAATACACTGGAGCCTCCACGTACGTTCTTATCCCATTCCCCATAAGGAACGTACTCCAGATTTGCATTCCTTCCAATCTCCATCCATTTATCCTTCGTCTCTTTGGCCTCATCGATGGCAGTCACGGTCCATCCTTCTTCCAGAAGGGCATTACAGAGTTCGAATCCCAAAAACTGTTGTGCAGCAAAAACGAATGCATGGTGGTTCAAGTCAATCACTCCAATTTTTTTGTTATAACTCTTTCTCATGCAGGGAAAAGTAAGAGGCGATCTTCCCTCCGAGAGACCCTCGCTTCTCAGGAAGAACAAAGAATAGATCCGTTGAAATTCCTTTTGCTAAACGCTCCGTATATATATCTTTTATGAGAGTGAATTGATTTTTATAACGGTTTAGAGTCATTGACTGAACAATATACAGGGGAATAGGGATCTCCTGGAATATTTTGTAGTTCTGTGATTGTTGTGAAATGAAGGCTTCACACTCCTCTTCCTCCATCTTCAACATGAAGGAAAGTTCTTTTATCACTTTTTTATAAAAGAATTTCTGTTCCTTTTCTTGTTCTAAATGGTCATACAGCGATACGCAGGGAGAGAGGAGGACGGCACTTCTAATATCCTGTTCCAATTTCGGATAGAGATTTTTCAATACTAATGCTCCCATTCCTTCAGCCAATATGTGGATCTTTCCATTGATGATTTCATTGCGTTTCACATGCTGATAGAGTCGCCTCGCCAGTTGTACGGCTTGATCGCTACCCCAATTCGCTCCATACAGATTACTATAATATACAATATACCCCTTGGCTGTCAGCTCTTGAATCCACTTATACCGTGCCTCATGCTGCACCCAGAAGCTGCTCTTTTCGTCTACATAGTGATGGGAGTCCCCAATAATCATTACAGCGAATCCATTTGGTCGTTCAGGGTAATGGATCATGCACCACTCTTGCTCTAATTGAAACAATCGTTGATACATTTAAATTTCTCCTTTTACATACTAAGTCTCTATAGTTTATGTAAAGAGACTGCATTTGTAAGGAAGATAGCCCATATAAGGCCATTTATTTGTGTAAATTTCGTCCACTATCCCCAACGGAATGACAGGGTTTACATTTCACAGATTAGTCATTTATTAATTGTGAAAGCTGTGGTAAACTAATAAAGATTGAAATGAGTGATAACTGCGATTGAATGTGTTAAATACATAGGAATGAGGTGACTTGGCGTGAGATTTTTTTGGATGTTCTTCTGGGCTTTTGCATTGTCCGAAATGCTGACTTACGTTGTAAGTTCTATGAATGGAAACGAATTTCATTTTCAAACAGGATTAATCCTTTCCGTTTGTTTCACGGTATTGGTATTCCTGATCACGCTTGTTATTCCAAACGAGCCTGTAGAAAACCATTAAAAAAAGCAGCCAAATCCGGCTGCTTTTTTTAGTTTAATGAATCGATAGACCATTTTCACCTGCCTCAATCGTGATGGTCTGACCCTGTCGGATGTTTCCTGCAATGAGCTCCCTTGCAAGCTTAGTCTCGATTTCCCTCTGAAGGTACCTTTTTAAGGGACGGGCTCCATAAATGGGATCATAGGCGGATTCTGCGATGAATTCTTTCGCCCCTTCCGTCAGGGAAAGGATGATTTGCTGATCCTCTACCCGCTCTTGAAGGTCCTCAATGAGTTTATCAATGATTCCCTTTATATTTTGAATGCTCAAAGGTTTGAATAGGATTATATCATCCACCCGGTTAAGGAATTCAGGGCGGAAAGCAGATCGCAGCTGCCCCATGACGAGATCTTTTGTTTCCGTGTCAATCTCTTCTTCCCCTTTATTCCGTTCAAGGAGGTGAGAAGAACCGATATTGGAGGTCATGATGATCACAGTGTTTTTACAATCAATGGTCCTCCCTTGAGAATCGGTGATCCGGCCATCGTCAAGCATTTGCAGAAGAATATTGAATACTTCGGGATGGGCCTTTTCAATTTCATCAAGTAATATGACAGAATAGGGTTTGCGCCTGATGGCTTCCGTCAGCTGACCGCCTTCTTCATAGCCTACATATCCAGGAGGTGCCCCGATCAAACGGGAAACCGCATGCTTCTCCATATATTCAGACATATCGATTCGGATCATCTGTTCTTCACTGTCAAATAACGTTTGGGCGAGTGTCTTCGCAAGCTCAGTCTTCCCGACTCCTGTCGGCCCTAAAAAAATGAAGGAACCTATCGGTCTGTTCGGATCCTTGATCCCTGCCCTTGCACGAATGACGGCATCACTGACCAGTTGTACGGCTTCATCCTGCCCGATCACCCGTTCATGAAGAATGTGATCAAGCTTCAACAACTTCTCCCTTTCTCCTTCTACAAGCTTTGTGACCGGGATCCCCGTCCATCTCGCCACAATGTTCGCCACTTCTTCTTCTGTCACTTCTTCACGAAGCAGGCGCCCTTCCTGTTCTTTCATCATTTCCTGTTCTATTGCCTCAAGCTCCTTTTCCATGGCCGGAATCCGTCCGTGCCTGAGCTCAGCGGCTTTATTCAAATCATAATCACTTTCAGCTTCTTCCAACTGGCGCCGGAGTTTCTCTAATTCTTCCCGCTTCTCCTGTACGACGGAGATGCTTTCTTTCTCCTGCTCCCATCTTAATTTCATGGTATTCGCTTTTTCCTTCAGATTGCTTAAATCTTCACGGATACGTCCGAGCCGCTCTATACTTGCAGCATCTTTTTCCTTATTCAACGCTGCTTCCTCAATTTCGAGCTGCATCACTTTACGGGTGACTTCATCGAGCTCTGACGGCATCGAATCGATTTCCGTCCGAATCATGGCACATGCTTCATCGATTAGATCGATTGCCTTATCAGGGAGGAACCGGTCTGAAATATAACGATCAGACAGCCTGGACGCAGCCACGATCGCCCGGTCATGAATATTGACCCCATGATGGATTTCAAATCGTTCCTTCAATCCTCTCAGGATGGAAATCGTATCCTCCACGTTCGGCTCCTGTACGAGCACTTGTTGAAAACGTCTTTCCAGAGCAGGATCCTTCTCTATATACTTTCGATATTCATTGAGGGTCGTTGCCCCGATACAGTGAAGCTCCCCTCTTGCAAGCATCGGTTTCAGGATATTCCCTGCATCCATGGCTCCCTCTGTTTTTCCTGCACCGACAATCGTATGGAGTTCATCAATGAAAAGGAGAATGCGTCCTTCACTCTTTTTCACTTCTTGCAAAACGGCTTTCAATCTTTCTTCAAACTCGCCCCTGAATTTCGCTCCTGCGACTAAAGAGCTCATGTCCAGCTCGAAAATCGTCTTATCCTTCAAGCCTTCAGGAACATCCTTACGAACAATCCTCTGGGCAAGACCTTCCACGATAGCGGTTTTCCCTACACCCGGCTCACCTATCAAGACGGGATTATTCTTTGTTTTCCGTGAAAGAATGCGAATGACGTGGCGGATCTCACTATCTCTCCCAATGACAGGATCGATTCTCCCTGACCTCACATCAGCCACAAGGTCCCTTCCGTATTTCTTCAGCGCTTCATATTTCACTTCCGGGTTTTGTGTCGTCACCCTGCTCCCTCCTCTTATCTCTTCAATCATTTCTCTTACGTTCTTTTCCGTTACCCCTTGCTGTGTTAAGTATAGAGTAATCGGATGATTCTTCTGCTTCCACAGGGAAAGGGCAAGATGCTCAATGGCAATATAGTCGTCTTCCCATTTCCGTTTCCAACTCTCACTATCAGCGAAGAGTTGATGGATATCCCTTGAGAGGTACTGTCCATATTGGATACCTTCCCCCTCTACCGCAGGAATGTCCTGTAACTTCTCATCAATCCATTCTGTCAAAGCCTGAATGGGTATCCCCGCCCGCTCATATATGGTACGAAGGAAGCTTTCTTCCGACCCGAGAAGGGATTTCCATAAATGAAGGGCGCTTACATCTGTATGTAGCTTTTCCTTCGCCAATTGACCAGCTGAAACCAATCCTTCCTGAATGCTGTGGGTCATATTATCAAGATTCATTGTCTACCACCTCGCATTTGACCTTTATTGACCTTTAATTGCATTATATCCCTTTCTTCCCAAAAAGGGAAAGAAAAAGGAACAAGAGCCGCCTTGTTACGGGGCACCCTTGTTCCTGATGGTTAAGGTTTTCTCATATACGACCAAAGACGGTTGTGATTGGAGTTCTCAGGAAACCTGTCCCCTGCTTTCAAACGCAGTTTTTGCGGATTCTTCACCATGCTCCCGGTTTCACCGATTTCTATATACTCACCATTGTTCGGTGCTTTTTCCCCGGCCCTGAATTGTCGTGATTGTCCCATTTTTACCCCTCCTTTTTCGAAGCGATGCTTCCTTCCTATTTTTCTACAAGCATGACCTTTCATGCATGCCAGATGAAGGATAAATATGATATTCACGTTACGGTTCGGTTAACATTCGGAAAAAGTCTTTACAGTCTTTCCCTTTATGGTGTTAAATTAAAAAATGTGGAGAAAAAAAGCTTGGAGGATATACAATGGATTTTTATTTGATTATGAAATACTTATTTTTGGGGATTTTTCAAGGGTTCACGGAACCGATTCCGATCTCATCCAGTGGACACCTGCTGCTCGCCCAGCATTTCCTCGGAATCACAGACACAACACTGACCTTTGAAATACTTGTCAATACGGCTTCATTACTTGCTGTACTTATTGTATACCGTGAAGATATCATGCGTCTCATCGTAAATGGACTCGGTTATTTCAAGCAGAAAACACCCGAAACAAAACGTGATTTTCATTTCATTATATACTTACTTATCGGGACAATCCCTGCCGGGGTGATCGGTGTATTATTCGGCGATGTCATTGAGGAACATCTTACTTCTGTCATCACGGTAGGCATCACACTGATCGTGACAGGTATCGCCCTTTGGATGATCCGTAACCTGAGAGGAAGAAAAAATGATGGGGACTTAAATGTAAAGGACGCAATCATCATCGGTCTTGCACAGGCCGTTGCCCTCATCCCTGGAATCAGTCGTTCAGGTGCCACGATCGTTGCTGCAATGGCAAGCGGTATGAAGGCAGAAACAGCCCTGCGCTTTTCGTTCCTTCTTTATATCCCCGTCAGTGTGGGCGTCATGGTATTTGGAATAAGCGACTTGTTGGATGATCCGAACCTATCTTCTATGGCGATTCCATATATCGTTGCCTTTATTGCATCTTTGATCGCTTCTTACTTCTCATTGAAGTGGTTTATGAATATTATGGCAAAAGGGAATTTGAAATACTTTGCTATTTATTGTGTCGCCGTTGGAGCTGCCGTCCTGATTTTCACATAAGCCTTCTATCGCCCGCGTTTCTTTGTTAAGCTTGTTAGAATAAGACATTTTGATGGAAACGATGTGATCTCATGAGTGAGAATGTTGGAGTCCCTTCCGAAATAAAACAATTATTCATCGAGAAAGAGGCGGTGAAAACCTTAAGAAAAGGAAGCTTTTTGTTTCAAGAAGGAAAAGCCGCTCACGAGTTGTATTTAATCAAAAGCGGTCGAGTTCAAATAAGCAAAACCATTCCGGATGGACGTGAATTATCCCTTCGCATCTGTTCAACTAATGATGTCATCGGAGAATTGACTTTATTCAGTAAAGTGGCCAACTACATGCTCAGCGCGAAAATACTTGAGGACACGACGGTTTATGTTTTACCGAAAGAAAGGTTTGAAGAAACCCTGTCCCAAAACGGTGACTTGACAATACAATGGCTAAAATGGATACAGCTTCAAAATCAGCAGAATCAGACAAAGTTTCGCGACCTCATCCTTCATGGGAAAAAAGGAGCCCTGTATTCTACCCTGATCCGTATGGTCAATAGCTACGGAAAAACCGTTAAAACCGGTATCCTGATCGACCTGCCCTTAACTCATCAGGAATTGGCCAATTTTTGTGGATCATCCAGGGAAGTCGTAAACAGATTATTGAGTGAATTGAAGAGAGACGACGTCCTTATCTCGGAAAAAGGATACATCACGATCTTGGATCTGGATTATCTGAAGAATGAAATTGACTGTGAAAATTGCCCGGTCTCCATTTGTCGGATCGATTGATTCAAACCGAAAAGCCCCCTGAAGCAGGCAAGCTTCAGGGGGCTTTTCATTTATTGGGTATTAACGGATCCCCAATGCGATTTTCGCATAGCGGGACATATTGTCTTTGCTCCATGGTGGATTCCAGACGATGTCTACCTCTGTTTCTTTCACTTCGGGGATGTCCCTCAATGCTGTTTTCACTTGATCCACAATGGTTCCGGCAAGGGGGCAACCCATTGACGTAAGGGTCATGGTGACTGTCGCTTTACCTTCTTCGTCTAGATCCACATCATAAACTAAACCTAAATTAACTATGTCTATTCCTAATTCAGGGTCGACAACCTGCTCTAAAGCACCCATCATATTATCTTTAAGATCTTGATCCATGCTAATCACTCCTTTACGCTTATACTTGTCTCTTACCCATTTTCAATACTCATCTTAACAAATAACCACGTATAAAACAAAAGGTTAAGCTGATAAGTGCTTCTCGAACCACTCGACAAGCCTCAACACGCCTTCTCTCGTCACTTTGTGATCGGCTTTATCATCTTCTATGAAAAGCAGATGGTCTTCTCGTTCCTCATAATAAGGCAATATGCTCTCATAGAATTCCCTGGTCAAATGGAAGGGGACGACTTTGTCGCGCTTTCCATGCCAGAACATGAGGGGTCTGCCTCCAAGCTTCTCTGGTTGAAGGCTTAGATCATAATGGGCGAGCTCACTCATCATAGTGTCGATTTCACCCTCGCTAAATGGGAGATCATATCCCAAGGATTCAACTTGAGCAAGCTGGGCCTGTGCAAATTTCACATATGTAGGGTTCCCCATCAGTGAAACGGCTGAAGAGATCCATTCATATTGAGTCAGGGCACCCAATGTAACGATCCCCCCCATGGATGTACCAGCAACACCGATTCCATTTGGTGCGATCAGCCCTTTTTCTTCAAAGTGCTCTTTCAATATGGACAATTCATGAATGGTATTCAACACGATCTTCCAAAAGACTTCTCCTAATTGATATTCTGACTTTCCAGAAGATCGTTCTCCGTGCTCTAAACAATCCGGGAGTATCACTCTGAACCCCTTTTCAGCAAGAAGGTATGCGTAGTGAAGATTATGCTCTTTCGCACTCGTAAAGCCGTGAATAAAGAAGCATGTCGGTAACGGTTTATTTATGTCCTCTTCCTTCACAAGATGAAGAAAGGGGATTGTTTGTATGTTTGATTTATCAATAAGAATCATGTTGGTTCTCTCCCTCCTGATCGCTTTTCACTTTACTATGATATCCTAGATTTGGTAGTATGTATAATATTTAAATCGAAGGCGTATGTAAACATTTCTTAAATTCTACGTGCAGTCGGTGGACAACTTTCCGGGTGTAACGCTAAACTAGAATAGCCTTCATACCAATAAGATTGGGGATTTGTATTCATGAACTCACAAGAAAAACATTTGATTGTTCTGGATCTCGATGGAACATTATTAACCGATGAGAAGAAAATCTCGTCCAAAACACATGATATTTTAAAAAAAGCGCGTCATAAAGGTCATGAAGTGATGATTGCAACAGGCAGGCCGTTTCGTGCAAGTGAATTATACTATCAACAATTACAGCTGAGTACGCCCATTGTCAATTTCAATGGAGCATTCGTGCATCATCCGGCCGACCCATCTTGGGGAATCTACCATGAACCGATGGATCTAAAAGTGGCAAAACAAATCATCGATGCATGTGATGACTTCTCGTTCCGTAACATTGTCGCTGAAGTGATGGATGATGTCTATCTTCATTATCATGACGAAAAGATCATCGATGTATTCATGATGGGTAATCCATCCATCTCAACAGGGGATATCCGAAACGTATTATCCGATCATCCTACTTCCATGCTCATTCACGCTGAGGAAGAGGATGTAGCCGATATTCGTGCCCACTTGGATGATGTTCATGCAGAATTGATCGATCATCGCCGCTGGGCTGCACCATGGCATATCATTGAAATCGTTAAATCCGGATTGAATAAAGCAGTGGGGATAGAGCGCGTGGCTTCTTCTTTGAACATCCCTCAAGAAAGAATCATCGCATTCGGCGATGAGGACAATGACCTGGAAATGCTCGACTACGCAGGAACAGGTGTGGCCATGGGTAATGCCATTGATCCACTGAAGGATATTGCCAATGCAGTGACACTTTCGAATGAAGAGGATGGCATCGGGCGCTACCTGCAAAAACGCTTCGATCTCTAAACATGATGGAAACGGTGGGTAAATCTTCTTACTGTACGTTCTCCCTCCGAGAGCCATACTAGTAAAGAACGCATCCAGCGTTCCAACTTGCACAAGGGGTGGTAAGTGATGGGTAGAAATAAATCGAAACGATTTGTACAACAAGGTAAAATTGCTGTATCAAAACATGACGAACGTATTCCGTATCATCTTACGTATGCAGAAGCAGAGGCTAAGAAGCTTGCTTCACATGGTGACGGTGCAGGGGGGCTGGAATAATGAGCAATCCACTATTCCAGCAGGCACGTAACGCTGTATCTTCAGCCAAACAGGCATGCAATACGGGAGAAAACGCTCAAATGTCCATTGATAAAGCGAAGAATGCTTTGTCATCTGCTTACGCTAACTCGAATGTGGAAGAACAAAAGCAGCTTCACGCTCTTCAAGATGAGTTGAACCGCCTATCATAAACAAGAAACAGGGTTGCCTTTTTGCAGGCAACCCTGTTTTTTTATGGAAGAGCGACGGTATAAGAATGAATGACCTTACCGTCCCCTTTATCCCGCTCATATAGATTTAAGAACAGATTTCCTGTTCTCCCTTCCATCTCAGGCAGGATGATGGAAAATTCAGTCCAGTTAGGAGCTTCTTTGTTCACTTTTAGAAGCGTTTCTGATAAGACAACACTATGACCATCTTCCACCGAATAGTAAAAACTTCCATTTGATACACAGGCTCGTCCACTAACCGTATAGCGACCTTTGACCTCCCTTACCTTCACATCTTTAAAGGAAGGATTCTCCTCAGTAACAGTAAATGATTCGACTTCTTCTGAAGGGTGATGGACGCTTCCCGTATAGAGGCTTGCTTTTGTGGTCAATGGTGCAACCAAGAACAGGATAAAGCTGATCAGTAAATATACGATGGCTTTCAAGGTGATACCCCTTTCTATCTAGGTTCACCCATAGTATCTGTTAAACTTTCTAATCTAATCTTTTCGAAAGAAACCGAAGATCCCTGTTGTCTGGACGATATTGGTAAAGGCATTGGGGTCGACGTCCTTGATCGTATGTTCAAGCTCGTACAATTCATACCGTGAGATGACGATGATCAACATCTCCTTGTCCTCTCCGGAAAAAGCCCCTTTAGCGGGCAAAGTAGTGATTCCCCTTACGAGTTTGGAATGAATGGCTTCACGTAATTCATTCGATTTCTTGGTGACGATCATCGCAGTCAGCTTCTCATGTCGTGTATGAATGGCGTCGATGACACGTGTGGAAGCATATAATGTAACTAATGTATACAGTGCTTTTTCCCACCCGTACAGAAACCCTGCAGATGTAATGATGACGGCATTCATCAAGAAGAAATAAGATCCGACCGGCTTATCTTTCATTCTTGACAGGATCATGGCGATAATGTCCATTCCCCCCGTGGATGCCCCCCACTTCAATGTGATGCCGACCCCGACAGCCGCTATGACCCCGCCGAATACCGCATTCAAAAGGATGTCCGGTGACAATTTAATGACGGGAAGCACTTCCAGGAAAAAGGAAGTCAAAAAGACCGAAATAAAGCTGTACACAGTAAAGGAGCGGCCGACCTTAAGCCACCCCAGGATGGTGACAGGAATATTAAGGATGAATAATAAAATACCAGTTGAAATATTGAAAGGTGCAAACTCTTTCAGTAAACTCGACAGCAGCTGGGCTATTCCCGTAAAGCCGCTCGCATACACATTTGCCGGAATAAGAAAGAAGTTCATGGCAATGGCCCCTAAGAGGGATCCTACCAGAACCACGACAAATTTCTTTGCCTCTAATTGAACATGATCTCTCGACATACACATACCTCCTGCATCTTGTTGTTATTTTCTATGTTCCACAATTCATCTTACCTAAACTCCTTCTACTATTCATCTTTTTATCATAATTCATGTTCAATCGATTGTTATTTTCACTGAAAATCGCTAGACTAAAGCTATAAAGATAAGTCAAAGGATGATGAAGATGACAGTAAAATTATTTACTGATAGTGCAAGCGACCTTCCTGCTGCCTATTTCAATGAACACAACATAGAGCTTCTTCCACTTAAAGTACATATAGATGGTCATGACTACGAGGACTTGATCACCATTGAACCGAAAACCGTATTCGATAAAATCAGGGACGGACATATGCCAAAAACGTCTCAAGTCTCACCGGACACGTTCCTGAAAAAGTTCACACAGCTTGCAGAATCGAGCCAATCCGGCATTTACGTTGCCTTCTCTTCCCAATTATCAGGCACGTATCAAACGGCTGTCATGATCAGGGATCAGGTAAAAGAAGATTATCCTGATCTTGATTTGACCATCATCGATTCGAAATGCGCTTCTCTCGGATATGGTTTAGTCGTGATGAAAGCGGCCGAACTCCTGAAGAACGGCGGGACAAAAGAAGAAATCATCGAAGCCTCCCGGTTTAACTCCGAGCATATGGAACACCTTTTCACCGTAGAGGATCTTGAATACCTGGCAAAAGGAGGGCGAGTTTCCAAAGCTTCAGCGTTTCTCGGAGGACTCCTGAACATCAAGCCCCTTCTCCATGTGGAAGATGGGAAACTTGTTCCAATTGAAAAGTTACGCGGAAAGAAAAAACTCCTTAAACGCATTTTAGATGTGATGGAAGAACGTGGTGACGATCTCTCCAGCCAGGTCATCGCTATCAGTCATGGAGACGACGAAGAACTCGCTCTTGAAATGAAGCAGCTCATAGAGGGAAAATTTTCACCGAAAGACGTTTATATCAGTATTATTGGATGCGCCATAGGTTCTCATACAGGTACAGGGACCTTAGCCATATTTTTCTTAAATCAGCACTCATAAACTTCCCTCCCCTTCCTCATACTAGTAACGAGAACCATTACGGAAGGGAGAATCACCATGTCACATACATCTGATAATGAAAAAAAGGCGAGAGACAACAATGCCCTGCGCCAGGAAAAGAATAAAATCAAAGAAATAAACCGAAAAGCCGGTAAAAATCAATACTCCAAAAAAACGGATCATCTATAAGGGATGGCCCGGCCAGAAGGCACCTGTTCTTTTATGAAGGGGTGCCTTTTGTTTTTATTTCTAAAAAACCCCTACTATTTCAACCAAAGAAGTTGTATGTCCCGTCACAGCTTGTCTATAATGAAAAGAGAAAAAAGTATGGAGGGGTTACATATGGCAAAGGAAAGTTCGTTTGACATCGTATCCAAAGTGGATATGTCAGAGGTGAGCAATGCGATTCAAATCGCGTTAAAAGAGGTTCAAACCCGTTATGACTTCAAAGGCAGCAAGAGTGATATTAAATTAGATGGTGAGGAAATCGTCCTCGTCTCCGATGATGAATTTAAAATGAATCAATTGAAGGACGTCCTTCTCAGTAAACTGATCAAGCGTAACGTCCCGGTTAAAAACCTCGATTACAGTAAACTCGAAGGGGCGTCAGGCGGCACTGTCCGTCAGCGTGCGAAACTTGTACAGGGAATCGATAAAGAGAACGCAAAGAAAATCAATACAATCATCAAGAACTCAGGCGTGAAGGTAAAGAGTCAAGTTCAGGATGATCAAGTCCGCGTTACGGGTAAAAGCAAAGATGATCTCCAAAAAATCATTGCAGCCATCCGCGAAGCTGACCTTTCCATCGATGTACAATACGTAAACTTCCGCTAATACGGTTTTTCAAAGAAGTCTAATGGGTACAATAATTCCATTAGACTTCTTTCATTTAGGAGGAAAAACATGAAGAAAAAAGTCATCATCATTGGTGCCGTCGGCGGAGGAGCCACGACAGCATCTCAAATCAGGAAGCTCGACAGTGAGATCGAGATCATCCTGCTCGAGAAAACCTCATACTTATCCTACGGAGCCTGCGGCATGCCCTATTACTTAGGCGATGTAATCAAAGACAGGGAAAGTCTTTTTGCAGCCACTCCTGAACAATTACATACAAAAAAGAATATTGACGTCAGAATGCATCATGAAGCGTTAACCATCGATCGTGAGAAGAAATCCCTACTGATAAGGGACCATGACCGCAATGAAGATTATGATGAAGCATATGACTATCTCGTGATTGCAACCGGTGCATCCCCCTTTCTCCCTGACATTCCAGGACTTGACCAGATCCCGGCTTTCCATCTCAGAACCGTTGAAGACATGGACAGGATCAAGCAGTTCATTGAAACATCAAAACCTGAATCCTGCACCATCATCGGCGGCGGATTCATCGGGGTCGAAATGGCTGAAAACTTCACCCATCTCGGGATGAAGGTGAATATCGTCGAAAGGTCTGAACACGTCATCAGTATCATAGATGAGGAGACAGCGAATGTCTTACAGGATCATGTCACTGAAAAAGGGGTAAAGCTGTATACGAATGATGGGTTGAAAGAAGTTTTGCCGGAGAATACATTAAAACTCGACAGCGGAGAAACGTTACAGTCTGACTTCATCCTTCTTGCAGTCGGAGTGAAACCCCGGAACCAACTGGCGAAGGAAGCCGGTTTATCGATCGGGGAATCAGGTGGGGTCGTCAGTAATGAGTTCATGCAAACGGACGATGACTCCATCTATGCAGTCGGGGATGTCGTCGAGTCCATCGACTTCATTGACGATACGCCGAAACAAGTACCCCTTGCCTGGCCCGCCCACAGGCAAGCCTACATCATCGCCAAGCACTTATCCGGGGACCCTGTCCCTTTTAAAGGGATGCTTGGAACGGCGATTGCCAAAGTATTCGACCTTTCCATCGCTTCGACGGGTCACGGAGAGAAAGACCTAAAGAAAAAAGGCTATACGTATCAAACGGCCGTGCACGAAGGAAAGTCCCACGCCGGTTACTATCCCGGGGCTCATGAAGTGTATGTCCGCGTCCACTTCTGTCCTGAGACCGGTAAGATTTTCGGGGGGAATGTGGTAGGCGGTGAAGGTGTTGATAAACAAATCGATATCCTGTCCACTGCCATCTACAGTGGACTCTCGGTCACCGATCTTCAGGAAATCGAGACGTGCTATGCCCCTCCCTTCTCCTCACCTAAAGGGTTGTTGAATATGATTGGATATAAAGCAGCAGGCAAAATGAAAAAGAAATGATTGCAGGCAGGCTTCTCATTGGGGGAGCCTGCTTTTTCCTACCCTCCTCTAAAAAAACACGTTAATAATTATTTTTTCAGGGTAAACACTATCTTAAGATAACCTAAACCCATAAAGGAGTGTTTTCATTGTCTCAACAACAAAACCAGAAACAGACTTTCCCACCTCAGCACCAGGAACATCAGCCTGGTACGGTGGATGAAATGAATCCCCAGCCAATCCATACGGATCAAAAATATAAAGGCAGTGGCAAGCTGGATGGAAAGGTCGCACTGATCACAGGAGGCGACAGCGGGATCGGACGGTCGGTTGCATGGTACTTCGCAAGGGAAGGCGCACATGTAGCGATTTCGTATTTGGATGAGCATGAGGATGCGAATAAAACGAAGGAACTTGTAGAAGCAGAAGGAGTCAGGTGCATCCTTTTACCAGGTGATGTCGGAAGTTCGACTTTTTGCAAAGATCTCGTAAATAAGACGATATCCGAGTTCGGGAAACTTGATATCCTCGTGAATAACGCTGCTGAACAACACCCTCAGGCTGACCTTAAGGATATTAGCGACGAACAGTTGGAGCGTACATTCAAAACGAATATCTTCTCGATGTTCTACTTGACGAGGGCTGCCCTCCCCCATCTTAAGAAGGGAGCCTCGATCATCAATACAGCTTCGATCACAGCTTATAAAGGAAACAAGGATCTGATCGATTACTCTTCTACCAAAGGGGCCATTGTCAGCTTCACCCGTTCACTGGCTGAAAATATTGCCTCAGATGGCATCAGAGTGAACGGGGTCGCTCCAGGACCGATTTGGACTCCGTTGATACCATCCACTTTCAGTTCACAAAAAGTGTCGGAATTCGGAGGGAACACACCCCTTGGACGGGCGGGACAACCGTTTGAATTAGCACCTGCCTATGTTTATCTTGCCAGTGATGATTCAAGTTACGTGTCAGGACAGATGATTCACGTTAATGGCGGTACCGTCATCAACGGATAAAACAAAAAGCGACTGAAGTTTATGACTCTCCCCTTTTGGAGGGAGTCCACGCTTCAGTCGCTTTTTATTATGACTTTACTTTACGTTCACCACAGGTAAACCGGGTCACAAGATGATGAGGAACAATGATGCGCTTGATCGGTTCTTTCGGATTCTCAATTTTTTGAATGAGGCTTTTCGCAGCCTCATTCCCGAGATTATATATATTGATATCCACTGATGTAAGCGGAGGTCTGGACATTTCAGCCAGGAGTACATTATTGAAGCTGACAATAGATATGTCTTCCGGGACCCTAATGCCCATCTCATCCAATGTATTCAAGACTCCAAGCGCCATCAGATCGTCTGCTACAACCAGGGCAGTCGGGGGGTCTTCGAGCTGCATGAGCTCTTTAATGGCTTCACGTCCCCCTTCACGAAGGAATTCTTCATGAATGATGTATTCGTCCTTCATATCGATCCCCGCATCGCGGAGGGACTTTTCGTAACCCAGCAAACGCTCCACCGTCACAACAAGATTCAGGTCTCCCCCGATAAAGCCGATGCATTCATGCTTTAGCCCAAGGAGATAGTCCGTCACTTCTTTCGTTGCCCGGTAATTGTCATTATCCACATGCGTGATTTCTTCACAATACTTATATGGCTTACCGACGACGACAAAAGGGAAATCCCGATTCTTTAAGTAGTTCATCACTTTATCTTCTACCTTTGAATATAACAGGATGATTCCGTCCACCCGTCCACCCTGGACCATCTGAACGACACCTTCAAAGATTTCCTCATCGGATTGGCCGGTGGACATTTGAAGGGCATACTGCTTTTCCTGAGCCCCTTCACTTAACCCTCTTAAGACAGTCGGAAAGAATGGATTTTGTGAAAAGGCACTGGCGGAACCCGGTAGTACCAACCCTATCACCTGGGTGGACTGATTTGCCAGGCTCCTTGCAATGAAGTTGGGATGATACCCAAGTTGCTCCATCGCTTCCCGGACTTTTTGTTTTGTTTTTTCACTTATTCTTGGATTGTTTGCGATAACACGTGACACCGTGGACGGTGCTACGTTTGCAAGTTTCGCAACATCTTTTATGGTAACAGCCATATATTCCACCCCCCTGTTTTAAAAAAAGCGGACCCTAAGGCGGGCTGCTCATTCATAAAATTAAAACGCTTCCATTTCATTATGTTTAAAATGGCAGCAGGGCTCATCTTAATGGCCCTGCTCTTATTACTTTTTCTTCGCTTTTCCACGTTTCCTTACAAGATACAGGAAGAGGAAGAATAGGAAGTACATGATTCCCAAAGCGAACAGGTAAGGATAATTCAGGCCGCTCTTGTTTTTCAGCATATAGATCTCTGACTCTTCACGATCCAGAACGAGATGATAATTTCCATCCTTGTCACTGCGGACCAGGTCATCACTGATCAACCCTTTTAATTCATGATTATCCGCTAATTCTTCTTTTGTTAATTGAACATTTTGTGTTTCGCTCGTATTGTTGATCGCTATGACGATCGTCTGATCTTTGTACGTCCGCTTAAAGATTCCCATCCCGTCTTTATTGTAGATCGGCGTGATATCGCCTCTCGTCAGTGCGGGATAGTCTTGACGGATTTCACCTAACCGGGTGATATAATCGATCAGTTCCTTATCCGCCCTGAAATTCATAAAGCGGCGGTTGTCAGGGTCATTCCCCCCGTCCATCGCTATTTCAGATCCGTAATAAACGATCGGGATTCCCGGGGTTGTATACATATAGGTGAGGGCAAGCTTCCATCTCGTTCCAGGGAAAAGCTTCTCTTGAACAATCATTCTCGTAAATCGTTCCATATCATGATTATCGATAAATGTTCCCATCACATATGGATTGTCATAAAAGGTTTCATTGTATTTCCAAAAGTTGAATAACCGATCCAAGGATGTATCAGGCTTTTGGAAGACAGAACGCATTTCTTCCGCTTGAGGAACATTGACGAATCCATCGATCCCTGTCCCATTGTACGCAGCGATTTTTTCCGGATCCCGGTCGAACACTTCTCCTAACAGGTAGAAGTCTTCTTTCACGGACTTCACCTCATCGCTGAACTCATCCCAGAATTCCTGCGGGACATGACGTACAGTGTCAAGGCGATATCCATCGATATCGGTTTCTTTGATCCACCACTTTGCAGCATCGAATAAATAGTTCTTCACTTCGGGATTTTCTGTATTTAAATCGGGAAGATCATATAACCAGGCATTCTGAAGACTTTCTTCATTATTGAAGTTCATCGGCTGTTTCTCATGGAACCAGTCCTTTTTTTCAGGGTCATTCACCCAGGGGTGGCCAGGTCCGACATGGTTCACAACAAAGTCCAGCATCACTTTCATATCCCGTTTGTGGGCTTCTTCCACAAGCTTCTTGAACGTCTTCATCGAGCCGAAATGTTCTTCGGTTTTGTAGAAGTCCGTAATCCAATAGCCGTGATAACCCATCGGTTGATTATCAAAGATCGGGGTCAGCCAGATAGCAGTGAATCCCATATCCTTGATGTAATCCAGTTTATCGATGATTCCTTGAAAATCACCGCCCTGATAGGCTTTCGGATCCTTCGTGTTAACATCTTTATCATTGCTCGTATCCCCATCATTAAAGCGATCGACCATCAGAAAATAAATGGTCTCATCCTGCCATTTTCGTTCTTCTTTTTCAACTGCTCCTACCGGAAGGGCGTAAAAAAGAAGAAACGGGACTAAAATGAGAGATAATACTCTTCTTTTCATCTCCGCTCCTCCTAAAATTGTTAGTAACGCCTATAAGATTATCCTTTTGTACCCCCTGCCGTCAATCCTGAAACGAAGTATTTCTGGAAGAACAGGAATAATAGGGCAATCGGTACGGCAATGAGTACAGATCCGGCAGCAAATGTCGTAAATTCCGCTCCGAACTGTTTCGCGACCATATCATAAAGGGCAACCGGTAATGTGTACATCTTTTCTGAACGCAACAGGATACTTGCAATGATAAAGTCAGCGAATGGGGCAATGAATGAAAACAGTGCCACAACCGCAATGATCGGTTTCGCAAGAGGCATGACGATCTGAAAGAAAATGCGCAAATGTCCCGCCCCGTCCATCTTGGCTGATTCATCAAGCTCTTTCGGAATCGTATCCAGATACCCTTTCATCAACCATGTGTTCATAGGGATCTGACCTCCTACATACACGAGGATCAATCCAATGTGAGTATCCAATAGTCCTGTCAGAAGTGCTAAAACGAAAATTGCGATCAATGCTGCAAAGTTCGGAATCATTTGCAGAATCAGAAATGTCATCAGTCCATTCTTTCGGCCAGTAAATCTGTAACGGGAGAATGAATAAGCCGTTAAACTGACCAATAACACGGTTAGGACCATGGTGGATAAACTGACCTTCAATGAATTCCAATACCAAAGCATATAATTGCTTTTTTCTAGATCAAATAGTTCCTTATAATGTGCCAGTGTTGCATTCTTAGGAATGATGGATGAACCGGATAAACTTTGACCCGGGTTGAATGATGATCCGATGATCCATGCAACCGGGTAAAGAATGATGGCAAACATGATCCCGATGGCGGCGTATGAAAGTGTCAAACGTATGAGTTTCTGTCTCTTCATATTCATATTACATCATATCCTCTTCTTGGAATGATTTCGTTCTCTTGAACTGCCAGACCGCTACAGTGATTACGATAATGGACAATAATAATGTGATGGCAGCGGCTTTCGAATACTGTGCGGATGTCATCGTCAGACTGTAGATCCAGGAAATCAGGATATCCGTCCCACCTGCATTTTGTCCGGTTAATGCCGGCCCACCGCCGTTGAATAAGTAAATCACGTTGAAGTTATTAAAGTTAAACGTATATTGTGTGATGATGATCGGTGCCGTTGCAAAAAGGACAAGTGGCAGCGTGATATTCTTGAATTTCTGGAATGCTGAAGCCCCATCGACCGTAGCTGCTTCATACAATTCATCAGGAATCGATTGAAGCACTCCCGTTGTCATGGCAAAGATGAACGGGAAGCCGAGCCATGCCTGGATTCCAATCAAGGCAATTCGAGTATACATCGGTTCGGTCATCCAAGGTAATCCTTCAATACCGAAGAATCCCAGGATGTCCCGGTTGATCGTTCCGAAAGATTCGTTGAACATTCCGGCGAAAACGAGGATCGAAACGAAAGCCGGGATCGCCCAAGGCAGGATAAATACCGTACGGATGATGGCTTTCCCTTTTAAATCCTTTTGATTCACAAGAATGGCAAGGAATACACCAAGTGCCACTTGAAGCGTTGTCGCGCCGAACGTCCAAACGAGCGTCCATGCAAGTACGGTGATGAACGTTTCTCTCCATATATCAATCTTGAAGATATCAACAAAGTTTTGGATCCCTACCCAGTCGACCAGTTTAGCCGGCGGTGAGTGATACAGATCGTAGTTAGTAAATGCCAGTAAAACGACAAAGATGATCGGGAAAATAACGACGAATACGAGTAATAAGAAACCTGGAGACATAATGAGATATGGAAATCCATTATCGATCAGATTTCTGTACTGCTCGCGGATCGTGCTAAGCTTCTCTCCCCTGTCCCGCTTTTCTCCATTTTTATACGCATCCCGGAGATTAAACAGATAAAAACCGATTCCAAAAATAGATACTATGATTGCCAAGATACCGTATACCATTAAGAAAATGGAATGATCTCCGTATGAGACGTCTGTCCCAAGGGTCGTGATCCCCCATAATCCGTAGCCGATCAAGTCTCTGAAGACAAGGATAAAGGCGGCTGTCATGATCAGGAAGAATCCGCCTTTTAGAAACTGCTTATGATACATCTGACCTAAACCAGGGATTAGGGAAAGGGCCAGCGCTGTTTTTCTATGATTAGTTTGATAGGATTGTTGCTCCATCCTATATTCCCCTTTCTACGTTCACAATTTTGATAAGCTTCAAGAGCTTTTTAAGAAAAGAAGGACTTTATTTCCTTAAAAAGCCCTTGAATAGGTCTTTAAAAGGATAGCAGTACCTCTCAATAACGAGAAGGTACCGCTATGATTAATGATTAGTTGGAGTGGTTCGCATCAATGTTTTGCTGAATTTGCTTCACTGCTGCATCAAGAGCCGCTTTCGGTTCTTGCTTACCTGTTACAACCGTTTGAAGTGAATCAGCCATTGGTCCCCAAACTTCTCCCATCTCAGGGATGTTCGGCATTGGAACCGCGTATTGAGATTGCTCAGCAACCGCTTTTGCACCAGGATTGTCAGCGATCGCAGGATCGTCGATCAAACCTTGGTTCGTTGGCACTTCCTGTGTTTGTTCGAAACGTAATTTAGCATACTCGTCTTGAGTGATGAACTCAATGAATTTTTGAGCCCACTCTTTGTTTTTAGAGTAGCCTGACACGTGCCAGCCTTTAACACCCATGAATGTCTTCATCGGCTCTCCGTTAGGAAGCTTAGGCATTGCAGCAATACCGATATCGATACCGGCATCTTTATATCCTTGGAATGACCAAGGTCCATTCATGACAGATGCAACTTTTCCTTCACCGAACAATCCGTCAAGAGCAGATCCACCATTTTCCCCGATGATCCCTTTAGGGAATAAACCTTCTGTGTACCATTTTTGGATATATTCAGTACCTTCTACAGCACCATCATTGTTTAAGCCAAGATCTTTCGCGTCTAATGCTCCATCTTTTTCAGCAAATACATATCCGCCGAATCCACCGATCGGTGCATGTGCGAAATAGAAGTTATCCCAAAGAGCCAAGAAACCGTAGTTTCCGTCTTTCGTGAAATCTTTAGAGAATGTGTATACTTCATCCATTGTTTTAGGCGCATCTTCCATCAACGCTTTATTGTAAATGAACACAGGCGTTTCTGAAGATTTTGGAAGACCATATAATTTACCATCATAGCTCTCAGCCGTCATGGAAGATTCAGTGAAACGTTTTTCAATGTCCCCGTCGACTTCTAAAGGAGCGATATGACCTGCAAGAGCAAGCTCTCCGATTTGGTCATGTGGTAATGTTAATACGTCGGGACCAGTTCCTGCAGGACCGTCTAAACGTAATTGTTCTTTCATTTTCGTAGCCATTTCGACTTCTTTTACTTCAACTTTGATACCAGTTTCTTCTTCGAACTTGGCACCTACTTCATCCAGCCATCCAGTTTTCTCTTGATCTTCCCAGACAACCAGTTTTTCAGGTTTGTTCGCATCGTCAGCTTTTTTCTCTCCGCTGTCGCTTTTTGATCCTTCCTCACGGTTTGGACCACAAGCAGCGAGCGCCCCAAGTACAAGCATGATTACCATAAGCAGTGATAACGCTTTCTTCATTTCGACCCCTCCTAAGTATGGTGAAACTATTAATTCATATTTTAGATTGAACAAACGCTTGCACATTCTATGACTTATTCTCTAAAGATATCGCTTACATTCTTTTGTGAAAACGATTGCACAACCTACTTCTTATTATACAAACTAAATCTCCTTTGACAATACTTTTTTTGAAAATTTTTGCGTTTCGCTTGAAAGTAAAGAAAACGTTTTACTAGTTTGACTGCCTTTCATTGACAACATTGTTGGTTTGGAATACTCTTTAATGGAATGAATAAGAGGAGGATATACGATGCTACTGGAAGCCATCTATCATAGACCGAAAGATAATTATGCATACGCTTGCACAAAAAGTGAATTACACATACGGATTCGCACAAAGAAGAATGACGTTGAAACCGTCACGCTCCTGCATGGAGATCCTTATCAATGGGAAAACGGACAATGGCTATATGATCGTAAGGAAATGGTTTTGACCGGAACGGATCAGTTGTTTGATTATTGGTTCGCTTCCGTCTCCCCTCCTTTCAGACGGCTCCGCTATGGTTTTATCCTCGATGACGAAACACAAGAAGTCTTTTATGGAGAAAAAGGATTTAACGAGGCCCCTTCTACTGATATAGGGGATTATTTCTGCTTCCCGTTCCTGAATGCCATCGATGTCTTCGAAGCACCCCAATGGGTGAAGGATACGGTCTGGTATCAAATCTTCCCTGAGCGCTTCGCAAATGGGAATACGGACAATGATCCAGAAGGAACACTGGAGTGGAATAGCACAGAGCCCACTCCGACCAATTTTTTCGGAGGGGACTTAGAAGGCGTCATCCAGAACATACCTTATCTAAAAGAGCTTGGGATCTCCGGGATCTACTTTACCCCGATCTTCAAAGCGCACTCCAATCATAAATACGACACGATCGATTATTTCGAAATCGATCCGCAGTTCGGGACGAAAGAAACATTGAAGGAATTAATTAAGGTTTGTCACGAGAATGATATTAAAGTCATGCTGGATGCCGTCTTTAATCATAGCGGTTTTTACTTTGACCAGTTTCAGGATGTACTTGAAAAGGGTGAAGACTCGCCTTATAAAGAGTGGTTTCACGTAAACGAATTCCCTTTGGATATCGAAAGTTCGCCCCCTAATTATGATACCTTTGCATTCGAACCTTCCATGCCGAAATTAAATACTGAAAATGAAGAGGTCCGCAATTATCTATTGGAAGTTGGGCGCTACTGGATTAAGGAATTCGATATCGATGGATGGCGTCTCGATGTCGCGAATGAAGTCGATCACCACTTCTGGCGTGAATTCCGAAAAGAAGTAAAAAGTATTAAACCGGATTTATATATCTTAGGGGAAATTTGGCACGATTCCATGCCCTGGCTGCGGGGAGATCAATTCGATGCTGTCATGAACTATCCTTTTACGACCAACCTATTGAATCTGTTCGCTCACCAGACCATTTCAGCTTCTCAGTTTGCAGAAAACATGACGGCTGTCGTTCATATGTACCCTAAGAATGTTAATGAAGTGAATTTCAACCTTGTCGGGAGTCATGATACACCACGCGTATTGACAGAATGCGGCGAAGATATCCGACGCGTTAAACAAATCTACACGTTCATGCTCACCTTCACCGGCACACCTTGTATTTATTATGGTGACGAAATCGGTCTGACTGGTGAACAGGATCCAGGGTGCCGTAAATGTTTTCCTTGGGAACAGGAGCTCCATAACGAGGAGCTCTTCGGGCATATACAGAAACATATCGCCCTTCGCAAGAAATACCCATTGTTAAGCAACGAAGGAAATCTGGCGTTTTTACCCGGTGATCTCCATGACCATTGCCTTTCATTCACCAAGTCAAACGGAGAGGAAACAATCTTTGTTCTATTAAACTGCGGCGAAGAATCTACCACCTACTCCCTTCCTTTTGAGTTAAAAGGAAAGAAAATCACCAATCTGTGGAACGGGGAAGATTTTGCCGCCGAAGCAGAGTCCATCGAAGTCGCACTCGACGGGTATGGATTTGCCATCCTGAATTTTTAATGATGCTTACTTTCTAAAGAGCGGGACTAGGCCTTGACGGTTAGTCCCCTTATCTATTTAAATTGTATCGGATGCCTGGGGTGCACCTATCCCCGGCAAGCAAAAGGAGAAAATCTATGAGCAATAATCAAAAAAATATGACCCTCTTTGCCTTGACTTGGCCGATTTTCATTGAAATCTTTCTCCACATGTTGATGGGAAATGCCGATACGTTAATGCTAAGTCAGTATTCTGATGATTCTGTAGCAGCCGTCGGGGTTTCCAATCAAATCCTTTCTCTCATCATCGTTATGTTTGGATTTGTCGCGACGGGTACAGCCATCCTCGTGGCCCAGCATCTGGGGGCGGATGAGAATCGCATGGCAGGGGAAGTGTCGATCGTTTCCATTGCTGTCAATCTACTATTTGGACTCTTACTGAGTATCGCCCTTATATTTTTCAGTAAGCCGATCTTATTATCGATGGATCTCCCGCGTTCACTAATGAATGAAGCTTCATCCTATTTGAAAATCGTCGGAGGCTTTGCTTTCATCCAGGCCTTGATCATGACTGCGGGAGCCATCATGAGGAGCTACGGCTATACAAAAGACGCCATGTATATCACAATCGGCATGAACATTGTCAATGTGATCGGAAACTACTTATTTATATTCGGACCATTCGGTGTCCCTGTATTAGGCGTGGAGGGTGTGGCCATTTCCACCATCACCTCGAGACTGATCGGATTCATCGTGAGTATCATCGTGATCAGGAAGCGGATACCCAATGCTCTTCCAATCAGAAGACTATTCAAGCTCCCCGTCTCTCACGTTAAAAATTTATTACGGATCGGAATCCCCTCTGCAGGAGAGCATCTATCCTATAACGGGTCACAAATGGTCATTACCTATTTCATTGCGAGTATAGGAACCAATGCTCTTACGACGAAGGTATATGCCCAGAACCTGATGATGTTCATTTTCTTATTCAGCGTCGCCATCAGCCAGGGGACACAGATCATCATCGGTCATATGATTGGAGCGAAACAATTTGACAGTGCCTATGAACGTTGTTTAAAAAGCTTAAAGATTGCTATTATCATTTCTCTTATCATGGCCGGAATTTTCTCTGTAGCAGCGGAGCCGCTTCTACGCATCTTTACAAGCAACGTAGAAATCATTTCCCTTGGTAAAACATTGATCTACCTGACCATCATTCTCGAACCGGGCCGAAGCTTTAATTTAGTTGTCATAAACGCACTAAGGGCAACAGGTGACGTTCGCTTCCCGGTCTACATGGGGATATTATCCATGTGGGGAGTAAGCGTCACGCTTTCCTATATCCTCGGAATCTGGTTCGGACTCGGACTAATCGGAATCTGGATCTCCTTCATCGCCGATGAATGGCTGCGGGGCATCATCATGCTCAAACGCTGGCGATCCAAAGTATGGATCCATAAACGATTTGTCCAACATGATAAAAACGCAGTTTAGAGGGACGGACCTTCCTTCAGATGGCATTTAAAAACGAACAATCAAGAAATTAGTTAGGATCACTTGTTACACCGCTTTTGATTTCCGTGCAAGACTTCGCTTTCCTCGGGCGGAAGGCAAGCCTCCTCGTCACTGACGTTCCTGCGGGGTCTTACCTATTCCGCATTTCCCGTAGGAGTCTTCGTCTTGCACTCCAATCAAAAGCTAGGATCTGCTCTATACAGTGTATATGCTTTAGCAATAATATTAAAAGTCCCATTTCACCATGTTTGTTGTTATTCATACAAAGACTTTATAGTTTTCGGATGTTCAATCATTTGGAGTGTGTTGGAGCATACTGAGTCATTCACATCAGGTATGAAAAAGTATTTGAATAAGTAACGGTAATTGAACACTGAGAATAAGGTTTGCTGTATGCAATGGTGGTCACTACAATGTGAAAGTGAAACACTTACGCTTGGAAA
The DNA here is from genome assembly GCF_001305855.1 of Rossellomorea vietnamensis. Lineage (GTDB taxonomy): Bacteria > Bacillota > Bacilli > Bacillales > Bacillaceae_B > Rossellomorea > Rossellomorea vietnamensis_A. Next base: position 429,803 of record NZ_LIXZ01000001.1, read on the forward strand.
GTTGATTGGAGCGGAAGTTGCTCGACTCCTGCGGGAAACGCTGGACAGGTGAGACCCCGCAGGCGCAGCCGAGGAGGCTCACCGCCAGCCCCGCGGAAAGCGAGCAACTGGAGCGGAAATCAACCACCACTCACTACATTCAAAACCAACAGTATTTACGTAAACAGCTAAATGATAAATCCGAACGATTTCGAATGATCGTTCGGATTTCCTATTAACTAAACTCTTTTGTCTTAACCTCTTTTTTCTCCAAATGAAAACGCACTCATTTATAAATGTTAAGTTTTTTTACATAAAAACGCTTTCATTATAAATTAATACTTGAACTTTTGTTATTTTCTGAATATGATAAATGATATAACTTACTCATGTCATAAAACCTAACATCAAGATTCGCTTTAAATACTAAAATACAAAAGGAGGAAATTACAATGAAAAAAGTAGAAGCCATTATTCGTGCAGAAGCTTTCTTGTCCCTGCGAGAAGCGTTATGCCTTCGCGGATTCAGCGGCCTGACTGTATCAGAGGCAGCTGGGTGTGGAAAGCAGAAAGGTAAGCAGGGGATATTCAGGGGGAATAAATTTGAACTGCAGCTAGTCCCCCGCGTAAAGGTGGAAATGATCGTCGACGATGGTCAGGTGGAAGACATCATCGATCTCATCGTTGAACACTGCAGTACGGACACCGTAGGAGACGGAAAGATCTTCATCTATCCCGTAGAAGATGTCATTCGCATACGTACAGGCGAACGTGGTAAAAAAGCCGTTTTGTAAATCACTTCTTTCTTTACTCAACCAATAAACCGCTTCACCAAACCAATACTGGAGGGATTCCATTGATTAGAAAAATTTCGTCGCTTCTGTTTCTGTCACTTTTTGTGAGCACTACCGCTTTCGCTGCGGCCCCTACCGCAGAATCTGTTCAAGCATCCGTCGACTCCCTGTGGGTCATGATCGCTGCAGTCCTTGTGTTCTTCATGCATGCCGGATTCGCCATGGTCGAGACCGGATTCACCCGTGCCAAGAACTCCCTTAATATCCTCATGAAAAACTTCTTAACTGTCGCCATCGCTTCTGTTCTTTATTTCATCGTTGGGTTCGGGTTCATGTTCGGAGGGTCATCAGGTGGCGTCATTGGTACGGACAGCTTTTTCCTATCAGGACGTGAAGACATCGGTTTCTTCTTATTTCAATCCGTATTTGCCGCTACATGTGCCACGATCATTTCCGGTGCCGTGGCTGAACGCATGAAACTCAAAAGCTATATCCTCTTGACCATTGCCATGACAGGAATCATCTATCCGATCGTCGGACATTGGGTGTGGGGCGGCGGCTGGCTATCCGAGCTTGGTTTCGTCGATTTCGCCGGCTCTACTGTCGTCCATTTAACAGGTGCAGTAGGCGCGTTCATCACGGTCTTATTCCTTGGAGCCCGTGTTGGAAAATACAGCAAAGGAAAAGTGAATGTCATCCCGGGCCATAATATTCCGATCGGGGCACTCGGTGTGTTCATCCTCTGGTTCGGCTGGTTCGGATTTAATGGGGGAAGCAGCCTGGCCGCTGATCCCTCCCTTGTTCCACACGTCATCACGACGACCTTATTTTCAGCTTCGGCAGCCATTCTTTCATCCGCTTTTTACACGTTGATCCGGTTTAAACGGATTGATCCATCCCTTACATTAAATGGTGCCCTCGGCGGACTAGTAGGTATCACTGCCGGCTGTGCCAATGTATCACTGGCAGGTTCCCTCATTATCGGCCTGATTGCAGGAGTCATACTGGTTGAAGCCGTCACACTGATCGATTCGAAATTGAAAGTCGATGATCCAGTCGGAGCCATTGCCGTTCACGGAATTTGTGGAATATGGGGTACCGTCGCTGTCGGATTGTTCGACGTTCAGAACGGGCTTTTATATGGCGGAGGTGCTGCTTTGGTCGCCACTCAAGCTCTCGGAGTGTTGGCCGTCATCGCCTGGACATCTTTCACCGTTGGTGGATTCCTATTCATCGTAACGAGGGTATCAAGTATTCGCGTTTCCCGCGAAGAAGAACTGTCAGGACTTGATTTTACAGAGCACGGTTCCAATGCCTATGAATTAAAGGATACCGTGTTGGAGTCGAACGTTTCTTCCGCTTCCCCATTTGGATCTGACTTAGTCGAGCGATTGAACTCGATCGGAACGGGAAAAGTGAGTGACATGAAGCAACGGAATACAATCTAAATTGAGTAAGAGCTGCTTTATGCGGCTCTTTTTTCTTTTCCTAAAATGATTGCTGGACAACAATAAGCTCATATGGAAGGCATCAGTGCAGCCTCCATACGAGCTTATTTAAGAGATGGATGATATGATTTTCTCTTTTACATCTTTTGATACGAAATGTTTCTTGGAAAAAACATTATAGTGACTGTTTCTAACCTCGGAAAGAATCGCACGGTATAATAGGGCAGCACCCTTTACCGGGGTTCTCGAATACACAGGATAAAGATTCATGGTACGAAAAGCTTTTTCATAGTAATCTTCTGCAAGTCGGGCCATTTCTTCCCATATGGACTGAAAGGCGTCGTTGATTCTATGTTCTTTTAAATCCGTTACGGTATATTCATATTTCACTAAAAGATCCTGAGGGATGTATAATCTGCCCCTTTCAAGATCCTCGCCGATATCTCTTAAGATATTCGTCAGCTGCATGGCATAACCAAGATAGATTCCATCTTCCCTCAATAGCTGTTCTTTGCCTGGGGCAAGGATGGGCAGGAGCATTAAACCCACAGTGCTTGCTACGTGATACGAATAGTCAAGGACATCGTCCATTTTCACGTAGACCCTTTCACTAAGGTCCATCCTTTGCCCCTTTATCATGTCCCGGAAAGCCCCGACATCCATGTTAAATCGTTTAAACACATCATCCAATGCAATCCACATCGGCTCATTTTGAGGATAATATCCGCTTAAATACGATTCAAATTCCATCTCGAATCGCCTTAATTCCTCTGAAGGATTCGTGCCCTCGTCAACGATATCATCCACTTTGCGACAAAAGGCATACACAGCCCACACAGCCTTCTTTTGGTCTTTCGGCAGTAAGGAAAAAGCTCTGTAAAATGTTTTGGAATGAACCTTTATGATATTCTCACAGTGATCGTATGCTTCCAAGATCTTGTTCATGTAAGGACACATCCTTCCTTTCTGATTCTGTTTTACAATGTTCTTTAAAGGCTTGGGCAACGAGCTTCGCACCCTGCATGACAATCGGTACTCCTCCGCCAGGGTGAATGGATGCTCCGACAGCAAAGATGTTCTTCTCCGGAAAGGGTTGTACCTGGGGTCTGAACGGACCGGATTGACCCAAACTTGGCGCAATTCCGAAGCTCCCCCCTGAATACAGCCCCTCTTGTAATGCCTCTTCAGGCGTCCTGATTTTCATCCACGTAATCCGCTTTCTCAGTTCTTCGAATCCCCTTTCCTCCATTGTATCCAATACCTGGTTGGAAAGAAATTCTGAAGCTTCTTTCCAGTCCGCTTTATCCGACACCGGAACCGGTATGAGGACATAAAGGACGCTCTTACCTCCAGGGGCAAGTGAAACATCGACCTTGGAAGGATTAAATACGTAAAAGGAAGGTTCTTTAGGAATTCTCTTATTCTTGAAAATATCCTCCATGTTCCCGGAGAAATCTTCATTCAAATAAAATTGATGCATTTCCTTGTCATCATACTTCCCATCGATCCCCATATATAAAAGCACACAGCCGGAAGAAGGCTTATATGGTTTTGGTGCTTCTTTCTTTACTAATTTTGATGCCGTAGGGAAATCTCCGTTAATGATGACCGAATCGACCGGCTCCCTGTGCTCTCCAAGGATGATATGAGTCGCTTTCCCTTCCTTCGTTTCGATTTCTGAGACAGGTGAGGACGTCTTGATCGTGACGCCATGCAGGTTGCACGCTTCCCTCACATGGTCCAGTAAACCCGCATATCCCCCTTTTATATAGTAGATGCCGTGCTTGTGTTCACTGAAGGACACCAGGCTGTAGATCGCCGGAGTCGTGTAGGGATTCCCACCGATATACAGTGTTTGCAGTCCATAGGCTGTCTGCAGCTTCCCGTGATGGAAATAATGCTTTAAGTTTCCCATCACATTGCGGTAAGCCTTTAGCTTAAGCAACGACCCAAGCGTTTGAGTATTGAGATAATCCCTCGTTTTCAGAAAAGACGTTTCAAGAAATTGTGGCATCCCGATTGCAAATCGTTCATCCATATCGCTCATGAATTGTAGAAACCCTTCTTCATCGCCGGGGAACTTCTCCTTGATCTCTTCATATTGCTTATGGATATCGGCATACTTCCTATACGTTTGCCCATCTGCAAAATGAACGTCATAGAGGGGATCACAGCGGATGAATTCTATTTCATTCGTGTCTATTCCTGCTTCTGAAAGAATGGAAAGGAGCATCTCTGGCAGGAGGACAATGGTAGGTCCCTTATCAATCTTGTATTCCCCTTCTTGAACAAAGGCAAGACGTCCACCTATCGTCGGCTCTTTCTCATAGACCGTGACGTCGTGACCATCTTTCGCGAGTAACAATGCCGAAATCAATCCACCAATCCCTGATCCTACGACTGCTGTTTTCATAAAGCTTCCTCCATCGTTTCTTCTTTAGTGAACGAATACGAAGGGTCTTCATTCATCAACATATTGGTCGTGATCCTGGCTGATTCTAATATGGTAGGCAGTCCGCTCCCCGGATGAGTACCCCCGCCGACTAACCAGCAGTGTTCAAGTTCTTCAAATTTGTTATGTGGGCGGAGTGCCATCATTTGCGTTAATTGGTGGCCAAGATTGAAGGTGGCACCTTCATAAATATTGAAATCCGTCTCCCAGTGATGGGGTGAGATGATCTTTTCTACCTTGATATGATCGCGGATATTCTCTAAACCTGTCTTGCTCTCCACTGCATCCAATACCAGATCCCGGAACGTTTGTTCATTCTCTGTCCAATCAATCCCGCTTACATTATTAGGGACCGGGGCAAGGATGTATAATGTTGAATGTCCGGGCGGCGCCAGTGTTGGATCCGTCACTGAGGCATTTTGAATATAAATGGAAGGATCCTCCGAGAGGGTAAATGTCTTCGTTATCTCCTCTACATTTCGCCTGTAATCCTCCGCAAACACGATGCTGTGATGGGGGAGATCATATTGTTTATCAAGCCCAAGATAAATCATGAACGTGGAACAGGAGTATTTTTTCTTCTTCAGCTTTTCTTTACTGTATTTTTTCAAGACCCCATCTTCCACCAGGTTGGTCATGACATGTGCAAAGTCCCCGTTGATGATCACTTCATCTGCGGCAATTCTTTCTCCATCCTCTGTTATGATCCCTTTTACGTCATTACCGTCTTCAATCCACAGCTTCTTGACGCCAGACCCGAGATGGATTGAGCCTCCATGCTCCTCTACCACTCTTGCCATGGCTTTCGATAGTTGATTCAATCCGCCGATCGGGTGAAAGATACCGTATTCGTGCTCCATGAAAGACAGGATTGAAAATGCGCCGGGACACTCCCATGGGGACATACCCAAATACTTGGACTGGAAGGTGAACGCCAAACGCAATTCATGTTCTGTAAAGTAATCACTTAACACGTTGTATAGGGATTTACCCAAGGATAATTGAGGAAGTGCCCTCAAGACTTTCCAACTGATATATTGATAATATCGATCCATCGGGCTCTGTAAAATCGGTTTCAGCCTTTCCATTTTTTTACGTGTATCATTCATGAAACGCGAATAGCCCTCTGCATTCCCTGGATAATGTCGTTCGATTTCCCCCGATAACGCTTCGGGATCTTTATACATTTTTACTTTTTTATCTTTAAAAATGAGTTCATACATCATGGAAAGCTCCCGCAGGTCAACATAATCATGAAGATTCCTTCCAGACGCCTCGAATAATTCTTCTGCTATTTCCGGCATGCTGAGGAATGTAGGTCCAATATCGAATGTATAACCATCCATCGTGACAGAACCATTCCGTCCGCCCACAAATGTTTGCTTCTCATAGATTTCTACTTTGTAACCCTTACTGGCAAGAAGCATTGCCGCGGCCAGGCCCCCAGGACCTGCACCAATGACGATTATCTTTTCGGCCATTGTTATAGCCTCCAATGTATTTTATTTGTACAATTATTATACAACACTTATACAATTGTTTTCCACTATGAAGAAACAATAAACTTTATTTTTCCAATTAAATTTGTTTTTTCCTCAATTTTGAACTTGTCCTACATTCAATAAACCCTTTAGAACTGTAACCGTATTTCGCTTTCCATCATTTTGTTGCTACTTAGCAACATAATTCAATCCTGAACAAATAAGAGGCATAGTAAAGGATTCTATCCTTTACTATGCCTCCATTTCAATCATTCATACTTTCATTCTATGTTTGTACCTGTCTCTAAATTCTTGCTCCATCCATTGCTCTACTCCACAATTTCAATATTATAATCCTTGAACCATACATGGATCTGGGCGAGGTGGGCAAGTAGTTGGGGACCGGTCATGAGTTGGCCGTACCAGGGGACTTCAAAGGCTGCTCCGCCGGTTGCGACGATTTCCTTCAGTTTTTCTTCGTCAAATAATTCATAGAGAATGCTTGATTTGTCTTCCAGGATTTCATTGAGCCAGTCACCGACTAATTTGGTGTACTCCGGGTGATGGGTTTTCGGGTAAGGGCTTTTCTTTCGATAAAGGACTTCATGGGGAAGAACGCCTTCAAGTGCCTTTCTAAGAATGCCTTTTTCCCTGCCTTCGTGCATTTTCATCTCCCACGGGATGTTCCACACATACTCTACAAGTCTATGATCGGCAAACGGCACCCTTACTTCGAGGCTCGCTCCCATACTCATGCGGTCCTTTCTATCCAGCAAGGTCGTCATGAACCATAGTAAATTCAAATAGAATAATTGTCTCCTTTTGGTCTCCACTTCATTTTCCCCTTCTAACAACGGGGTTTCGGCAACCGTGCGATCATACTGTTCCAGTACATATTCCTCGAGGTTCAATTTCTTACTCCACTCTTCTTTGAGAAGACCCTGTCGTTCCTCTGTGGAACGCATCCATGGAAATCCTCTGCGGTTAAAATCTTCCGGCCGGTGAAACCAAGGATACCCTCCGAAGATTTCATCTGCACATTCACCTGACAGCCCAACGGTAAAGTCTTCTTTGATTTCCCTGCAAAACCACAAGAGAGATGAATCTACATCGGCCATTCCCGGAAGGTCCCTTACATGAACCGCTTCGATCAGATGGTCCTTTAACTCTTGTTGGCTGATCTCACATTTGTGATGAATCGTGTCGAATTCAGCTGTCATCTTTTCAATCCAAGGGGCATCGGAGTTCGGTTGGAAATCATCCGCTTTAAAGTATTGATCATTTTCTTCATAGTCTATGGAGTACGTATGAAGACTCCCTTTACCCTCTGCTTTATATGAATTTGCTGCCACTGCCGTTATGGCGCTGGAATCGAGTCCTCCCGATAAGAATGTGCATAGCGGCACATCGGAAACAAGCTGCCTCTGTATGGCATCTGTAAGCAGAAAACGGACTTTCGAGACCGTTTCGATGAACGAATCCGTATGCTCCTCACTTTTTACATTCCAGTATCTCCATATATTCAAACCTTCCTTGGAGAAGATCATGCTATGGGCGGGACGCAGTTCCTTCACCCCTTTGAAGACCCCATTCCCTGGGGTGCGGGATGGACCGAGCCCCAGCACTTCTGAAAGTCCCTGCAGGTCCACCTGTGGCAAAACAGTTGGATGGGCAAGTAAAGCTTTGATTTCTGAACCAAACAGGATACCGCCATCCTTTTCAACATAAAATAAAGGCTTTACCCCCATTCTGTCCCTGCCTATAAATGCATGCTCCTTCTCACTATCCCATACAGCAAAGGCGAAAATCCCATTCAGATGGTGGACACATTCTTCCCTCCACTCAATATATGAGGTCAACAGGACCTCGGTATCAGAGTGGCCTTTGAAGGTATATCCCTTCTCTATAAGTATTTGTCTCAAATCTTCTGTATTGTAAAGTTCTCCGTTATAGCAAATGGTGAAAAGGTGTCCGTTATGGTCGAGGCTCATAGGCTGCCTTCCTCCTGCCGGGTCGACTACGATTAATCGTTTATGACCGAACGCAACATGCTGGTCAACCCAGACATTCGTTTCATCAGGCCCTCTTTTAGAAAGGGTTTCAGCCATTTTTTCAACAACATCTTTTTCATTGGACATATCTTGTTTATAATGGATCCAACCTGTAATTCCGCACATAGTGATCATCCTCACTTTCTAGTCAAACAAACTGGGCTCACTGACACATAAATTATTCTATGCCCCGAAAGAGAAATGGTTAATTGTCTCAATCAATCTTTACATGAATGAAATATGATAATTATGACAAGAAATGTAGTTAAGGAGGGATATTCACTTGAGCAACATATTTCGATCAAACATTTTAAAATCCCAAAAAAGATCTTTTTCCGAAGGCACTGCTTTATTTGAAGAAGATACATGGTTCTTTTTCGAGATCGACGCCGAGGAAGAGTCTGAGCTCGAATTTTACCTCAATCATGAACTGAAAGTGTATAGAGATGGAGAATGGCTTTCCGGAGTTCTCTTAGAAGATGGTATCATCGTCACCCCCTATGAGCGAATAAGAATCGAGAATGGTGATCGAATTCAAATAAAGAAGAATATATTGTATTCGTTGGAAAATTTATTGGAAGAGATTTCTGATGATGCCTTTCATCAGTTTACAACAGCCTTGAATAACCTGGGCTATTCGATTTATGACAGTATCTTTTGCCATAACCACCTTGTATTCCTCGGAAACCAAAAGATCAAGGAAGGCGTAAACTTCATCACTTTCGATAACGGTGTGGAAGTATGCGCAGTCCAGCATCATTTCACCTACTACAAAAAGAAACGCGACCGCTTTGAATTTACTTTAAGTACGGGTAGACGAATTGTGATTGAAAGTTTCAACATTTGATCCGTTACATCAAAAAGACAAATGCCTGTCAGGTTAGGTACCCGACAGGCATTTGCCTTTTATATATCCAGGTTTGTCACGAGGTGCATTTTCGTTAAAAATGTGTTCATTTTCTCCAATGGCATGGGCCGCTCGATTAGAAAGCCTTGAGCAAAGTCACAGCCAAGCTGTTTCAGTAATTCCAATTGTCCGGGGGTTTCCACACCTTCAGCCACCACTTTCATGTTCAACCCCTTACCCATGGTGGATATGGATTGAACGATCGCTACATCAGGTGTATGATCGCTCATATTCTGTACAAACGAACGATCGATCTTCAGTATATGAAGGGGCAGATGCTTCAAATAACTTAAAGAAGAATAACCCGTGCCGAAATCATCAATCGCAAGCTTCACCCCAAGATCAGCAAGTGATTTCATGGCGTCGATGGTACGCGAGGCATCATGCAGCATGATCGTTTCAGTCAGCTCCAAGCAAAGATATTCTGCCGGCAGACCGGATATTGCCAACGCTTCTTCCACATCATTCAGAAACGTAGGGTGCTGGAATTGCCGTGCTGAGACGTTCACAGAAATATAGAACTTCCCCGCATCTCGATCTATCCACTCTTTTAACTGTATACAGGACTCGACCAGGACCCATTTTCCGATATCATGAATCAGCCCTGTTTCTTCTGCCAGTGGGATGAATTCACCCGGCGAGATCAACCCCCAGGATGGATGCTGCCATCTGAGTAATGACTCACAGCCGATCAGGGATTGACTCTGTATGTTAATGATGGGTTGAAATGCGATGAACAACTCCTGCTTCTCAATGGCTCTCCTGAGATGCGCTTCCATTTCCACTTTCCTCGTAATCTCTTCTTCCATATCCCTTGAAAAGTAAACGGTATTATTCCCACCCTTCGATTTGGCCCAATTCAGGGCAGAGTCGGCATTACGCAACAAGTCGGCAGTCTCTTCCCCATCTTGGGGATAGATGCCTGCACCGATACTGACAGATATGTAGAATTCTTTGCCCTGATAAGAAAAAGGTGCCTGCACGGTTTCCAATATATCCTGCGTGATACCTGAAATAGTTGTCCCATTCACCTCTTTGGTGAGAAGCACCGTGAATTTGTCCCCACTGAAACGGCCAAGGTAGGCGCCTTTAGGGAGAATGCCTTGAATCCTTTGGGAAAGTTCTTTAATAATGACATCCCCCACAAAATGACCAAGGGTATCATTAATCATCTTGAAACGGTCCATGTCCAGAAATAAAACCGCAAGCTGCCGTTTCTTTTTCTTCGCCCTCTGAATATGCTCATCTACGATTTCCCTGAATTTCATCTTATTAGGCAGATCGGTTTCACCGTCATAATATGCGAGCTGCGTGATTTTCTTCTCAAATTGGCGTTCTTTCGTGACATTTCTCCCTATCCCGAAGATCCCGACACATTTTCCATCAACGGTAATCGGGATATTCTTGATTTGAAAGAAATTCACCTCACCTTTCTTGGATGCAATAGGAAGATCATAGTACTGCTCCCTCCCATCCATGGCACGGTAAAAATGCCTCCTTACCCGAACCGCGTCCTCTTCCCTGATAAAGTTGAGGGCGGATTTCCCAAGAATCTCTTCCCTCGTATAACCGAATGTTTTCATAAAAGAAGGGTTGAGGGAATTAAATCGGCCATTCAGATCCGTACTGTAGACAAAATCCGTATTATTATCAAAGAGTGATCGGTAATATTCCTCTGATATCTGGATGTTTTGCGTTAATTCTTTTATGTCCTTTTCAGCTGTATTGATTAAATGGGTTAAACTCATCATCACGTCGGCTTCGGGCGTCAGTTGAAAATCGATCTTCATATCCCTGATGGGTTCACGTACACTTTCAGACAAACCAAGATACGAAAGGGAATGAGCCATGAGCTTCGGTTTCCCCCCGGTTCCGCCTAATTCTCCATATGAGAAAAAACCGGTCAAGGGTGACACCTGATTGAAAAAGGAGAGCTCCTGATTCGTTACATCCCTTATGTACCTTCTTCTGGCTACACAATTGTACACAAAATGCGTTTCTACAGGATGGCGTTTCAATCGGGATAAGAGCTTAGTTGTGGAGCGGATCGAATCCCTCACATCCACAAACCCAAACGACACCGTATCCCCTTCTGTCACTCCATGACTGAGTTCCACACTCCCGTCTGGCAGCACGTTCATGATATATACCGCAACCTTCTCATTCTCTCTCCGCAACAGAAATGGAAACTCGATCGAGGAATCAGGAAGAGCTGACACAAATCTTTCCCCTAGATACGTATCGAGGAGACGGATGGGTTTCACATGGTTGATTTCCCCAAGGATATTTCCTTTTGCTTTCGTAATAGTGAAAACGGGGCCGACTTCCTGCCACTCTTCTATACTATGGGAATGAATTTTCAATTCTTCCCCACTCAATGATGCCGTCACAAAGCCTTCACTGGTGATTTCGTCGTTCGTAAAGACATATGTCGGTCTTTTATCCGGCAAATCGGAAGATACCCCACCGGCGATGACGATTTCGTCCCCTCTTTCGGACACCCCTTCCAGAAATTCCTGAACCCCCAGATGTAAGTGACTCGCAAAGACGATGAACGCTTTGGTGTCGGATTGCCCCAAAACTCCGGTTAATTGTTGACCGAGTTGTTTACTCGACCCTGACCTTTCTTGTAAGAGGGACTCAATCACGGTTACTTCAAATATCGTAAATGATAAGACGATCTCTGAAACAATCGACCCTCCTATGACTTGACCGTTCGAGTTGCAGCCAATGAGGGTCCCACGTGGGAGAATGCGGTTAATGTGACGTTGCAGACCTTTTATGACCGCTAACGGGGAATCGCCGACAAATGCCTGGATCAGGAGGGAGGGATATTGATCTATACCGTGCTCTTGAATAAATTGGTTTAAGGAATGTTCATCATTATATATGTATTGAAAGGACTTCACCATTTTCTACACCTACTTGAAAGACATCGTTTCTATCAAAGTACCACAATTCGACAGATTTGGATATCCATTTATATGAAAATAGTAGCAGTTCATTTCCTTCACCTGCCGAAAAGTGCTAAATAAAAAAGCCCGCTCCATAATGAGCAGACTTTTATACGTTATGCAAATGGATGAAGACCAAGTGGTAACCGCAGTCCCAAATACAGAACGATGAGCAGGGCGATAACCATGACAATCCACAATACATTCGTGCTTTTCCCTTTATTCATGCGGACCAGAATCATCTCAAACATCCCGATCACCCATATTCCCACCAATCCTTTAATGCCGTAAAGGGCCGGATTGATTCCCTGATGCTTCCAGAATAAAAGCGCACCGGTTAAAATGATGAGCAGGTAAAATAATCGTAAAATCATATGTACAACTTTCATGCCTTTTTTCTTCCCTGCGTTATGTAAGCCGACCGCTACAAAGAAAAGAATGATGGCAACGACCCACGTTGTAATATGGGCATGTGTATTATCAAACATATTGAACCTCCTACAGGTAGATAGTTTACGCTCATAATATTACCACAGTCTTCTCACCAACAGAAATTTTAACTAAGCCTGTAACGGATTTGTCAAAATTCCCAATCCTTCTATTTCGATCTCCACTACATCTCCCTTTCTCAAAAAGCGTGGAGGCTTGTAGCCTTTCCCCACTCCAGAAGGTGTCCCTGTCGCAATGATATCCCCCGGAAGCAGCGTCATTCCTTTAGACAGGGTGGAAATAATCGTCGGGATCGAGAATATCATTTGTCCCGTATTGGAAGACTGACGGACTTCACCATTTACCTTCGTGGTGATGGACAGGTTCTGAGGGTCCTCCACTTCATCCTTTGTCACGAGGAATGGACCCATCGGGCACGTTGTATCCAGGCTTTTTCCGATGAAAAATTGGCCATGCTTTTTTTGGAGGTCACGGGCTGTGATATCATTCAGGATCGAATAACCAAAGACATGGTCCATCGCTTCTTCAGGAGAAATCCCTCTCCCTTTCTTCCCGATGATCACGGCCAGTTCTCCTTCATAATCAAGTTCTTCCGTTATGTCATCATGATGAAGAACCGTTTCCCCGTGACCGATGACCGTATGGGTTGCTTTCGTGAAAATCATGATATTCTTCGGGATATCCTGTTCACCGCCCATTTCAATGGCATGTTCACGATAGTTCTTTCCTACACACATGATGTTTCTCTTCACATTCGGAATGGGGGAAAGCCATTTCACTTCATCCTTTGCGAAAGATGGCAGAGTTCCACTCTTCTCCTTAAGAATTGCTTCTACACGTTCAAGAAAGCCTTCCCCTGCTTCAATTCCCTGAAGTAAATCTCCGGGTAAATCTTCCGCCCCCGCAACATCAAGGATCCTGTCGTCCATTTCCACTCCATATGTTTCTTTTCCCTCACACTTAAAACTAACGAATTTCATCCTTATTCATCCCCTTTTCCAGTATTATACTTCTCCCTTTTTAACCACATTGCTTCTCCCGTAACTTAACACCCGCCAGAGCTTTTCAACGGGTCCATATCGAAACCTGGATAACCAAATTTCAGATAGAATCACCTGTATGATATAAATCCCAACTGCAAGCATCGTCCCTGTCGTTAAGGTCACTTCTCCGTAGAGGCCAAATCCATAAGAATAGAAGATAAGTGTGCCGATGGTGGATTGCAACAGGTAATTCGAGAGGGACATCTTCCCTACTGAAGCCAATGGCTTGCTCCATTTCATCATTTTTTCATTCAACAATAATAATGAAAGGATTATTGCATAAGATACTGATAAGAACGGACCTCCCAAAAAGTCCTGTATATAGCTGTAAGCGAAATTGGGTTCAAAGAATAGTGGCAATGATTTAATGATAATTCCAATGAGTAACGTAAATCCACCTGTTATCATCCAAATCTTCTTATGGGTTCTGACCTTGGACAATAGTTGCTGTTTGCTTGCTCCTGCCCCGATCATCATCATAGGAAGAATCGAAAGAAATAAGAATAAGAGATTGTCAGGTGAGTTCACCATATACCAGTCCTGAAAGCGTTGTGCCATGATACTGCCGAAGCTTCCTGAAGCATAGGACGCGACCGAATCCTGCAGTGCGGCAATATTCGTATAATTCGTCACGCCTGTCGGATCAGAAAAGGTCATCAATACTAGTAAAATACTGAAAAACGTTTGTGGCATTAGAAATAATAAACCTCCGAGCCACATCAAGGCCTTACCGGAAAGCCTCATGAAACCAAGAAGGATCAGACCGAATACGGCATAATTAATCAGGATATCCCCAGACCAGATCAGGAAGGCATGAATACAGCCGATTCCCAATAAAACAACAAGTCTTCTTACCCCAAACAGGTAGAAGGATGTTCCTTTCATCGCTGCCCTTTGCTGCTGGATCCCAAGCCCATATCCAAACATCATGGCGAATAAGGGATAGAAGCTCGCTTGAACCAACACATCGATCCAAGGAAATAATGCTGTATCGTCAGGTGTTTTCCACCATGTATACGGATCATAATAAAGAAATGGTGAATGGAAGGATATCATGTTGATGATGAAGATGCCGAGCAGAGAGAATCCCCTGATCACATCGAGACTTACAATACGTTCTTTCTGTTCAATTGGCGACAAGTTGTTCATTCATCTTCCTCCGGAATCATTAATCTTGTATCTATTCTAACCTTAAATGGGAAATTAGGCGATTATCACCTATTCATGTTCTAAACATAGAATAACAATAATTAACTTTGTCTTAAAGGTGTGAGTCGAAATGCCTGCAATTGTAGGAATTGCACAAGTCATAAACGTCGGTTCCAGCGCCGTTTTTCACATTGGGGATGTGTTTAACATCAGCCCGATATCAACAGCCAAAACCTTTGCCGGTGCAGGTTCATTTATTACAGGAAGAGGGATTTCCGTCTATAATGAAAGTTCCTTGACCTACACGGTAGACGACGATGGAATGGATCAAGGAATAAATTTAAACCTATGAGTGTGATGCCGAATGACGAATTATTATGTTCAACAATCCATACAGATTCAGTTCATTAAAATCGGGGGAATGTCCAATTCTTCCGTATTACAGATCGGTACTTGTGGACAAATAAACACGAATGACTACTTGTATAATACCGGGGGTTATACAGAACCGGCTCCTGAGGCAGAAAAAAGCGGGAGTGTGACAACCGGACCATCAGCATCACCTTTAGTTCCTCTTCAAAAGCCTTAAAAGAGTCCGCGACAAGAAAAGAGGTGGCAGGATGACTAATTACTATATGACACCCCAACAACTTTATCAGTATATCGACATGTTGAATACGAGAATTGTCGCGTTAGAAAAAAAAGTAGATGAGCTCTCACAGGAATTGACGGCGATCAAGGATACTCCGAAGATTAATGTAGAAAAAATTGAATACAAATTCGATCAGCTTAAAGTCGAGTCCCTGGATGGTACATTGAATATCGGCCTTAACCCAAGTAATTTAAAGGATACCATAGAGGATTTAGCCGTTGATCAAAATGTGAATGTCGAATCGATCAAAGATTTGACCCCTTACAAAGAAAGAATTACGAAAGAAATACATGCGTACATTCAAAACGAATTGCCTGCCCTCATTCAAGACAACGAAATGCAATTCCAACGATCCCTCGACCCTTCTTATTATGAAATGGTACAGCAGGATCTGCTAAATCAAATGCCGCAAAGAATCGATTTCTACTTGGAAAACATACCTCATGTCGAATCCAAACAATCTGAAGGGGAATGGGAAAGAAAAATCATTTCAAAAATCAAACAGGATATTCAAACGGCACTCTTTTCCTTTATGTCCCAGATGCCGGAGAATATGGAAGGGATGAATAACAATGAACCTCCAAGTAATCAATCGTGAATTGTCAGTCGGCAGTATCGATATTGCAGGGGTAGCAAGCTCCTCCCTTGTCCTGATCGGGGATGCTGATATCATTCAGCTTACTTCTGCATTCGATACACCGCCTGAGTCATTGATCATCGGTCCATTCGTCCCGCTGACACCGAAAGGATAATAGATGTTTAAGCGATATTCGATTGTTAATAAATTAGACGGCATTACCTTATCCTTCAGCTCTCTCTATCAAATAGGCGATTCTCAAAACATAAACGCCTTATCCTTCGCCTATGCTGTTCAACGGGAGAAGGAATTTTACCTGACGAGTGAAGGAAGCTTTGATTCCAGCGTTTTTCAAGGACCAATCACTAAACCCCCTGTTGATCCCACTGTGAGGGTCAGCCGGCTAAATCTTTGTCCGATCAAAGTCGATCAAGTATTTATCAAGGCTACGGCTTTTTCTTCCATCATCCATATTGGAAATACCTCGAATGTAGCCATGGAATCAAGAGTGAAACACATCCGTCAGCTTGAATCTAAAAAGCATGAAGAAGATCTGCAAAATTTCGAAACTATAGACCAGCCAGACTAAAAGCCTATAGGAACATGAACATTCTATTCTGTTTCACATAGGTTAACTGTATAGATATTTATAAAAGAGGATGTTGAATATGCCCGCTTTAGTAGGTCCCGTCGCTATTCTTAATGTTGGTGGAGGAAGTGTTCAGTTTGGAGATACTGGTATTATTTCGCCTAAGTCCGCATCAAAAACGTTTAGTGGATCTGGCGGATTCAATACCGGCCCTTTTCAGTTAACATACAATGTATTCAGTGTAAATACCACATTCGATTGTAATGTCGTAGATCAACCGATAACAGGGAATAACTAAAAAACCAAAAAGCCCATCCGCAGGCTTTTTGGTTTTTATTTTGATATCGCTATCGTTTCTTCCTTCGTTCCTGACTTTTCTTCGTTTTGATTAATTTGGTAGGCGGCTGCTTGCGGATCCATTTTATGAATGAACGAATCTTCTCATCTCTTCTTAAATCTTCAATTGTGTTCAATCTTGCCCCAAGCTCTTCGTTTGTGTAAAGGGAATGAATCTGCTTATGACAAGGAATACATAATCGCGCCGTTTCGAGGAATGTTCCCCCGACCTCTTTAGGTGTAAGGTGATGAATCGTCGTCTCTACATTTCTCCGGGCACATAACTCACATGTACCAATAGCACTTTTACTCATCTTTAACCATTCCTCATAAAGTGATTAGTATAGGTATTCCCCGCAACAGCATAAAAAAACACTTCGAAGCAAAGCCGCGAAGTGTTTTCCTGCTACAACTCCAACACATGTCCTCCATCAAAGAAATACAGATACTTTTCTGATACTGGTTCCTTCCATATGGATTCTAATGCCCGGGTGTATAATTCGATTTGTACTTTATACCTCTCTTCAAGTACAGGTCTCGCTTCAGGGAATCCGCCCTGATAGCGGTCATGGATGCCGTCTGTCTTGTAATCCAACAGGACGATTCCCGACTCATCCCTGAATACACAGTCGATGACCCCTTGAACAAGAATGGTTTCTTCAGGTGCTTCTTCACCCGTTTCTGATATTTCACTAAGTGGGACACTCATACTGAAGGGGATTTCCCGTTGGATATTCCGGGCATTTACCATCCTCTGACCAAGTCCACTCTTGAAGAATCCTGCGATATGTTCGACTGATACTGCCAGTTTTTGTTCTTCCGTCAGGATTTCTTTATGAACAAGCTTCGATAAAAGGTCTTCAACCTTCTCCTCTGTCGGAACGCCATCTTCAAATGAAATATGCTGCATGACTGTGTGCATGGCTGTCCCTTTTTCAGCAGGGGACAGTTCTTTCGACTGCATAAATTGGGGTCGATTATACACAGGCTTATGATGCTGCCTCAGTATATCAATACTTGAGGCTTCATCCCGGATTTCAACCATCCGTTTCAGCTCGGAGACCGATTGCTTTGAACGTAGGTTTGTAGCGCGAACATGAGGGTATTCCCACGATAACCGTTTTAACACCTCTTCTTGTTGGGAAGACACGATATCCACCACTTCCCCATTCTTCACTTTCTCCTGCCACGTTTTTTCTTCACTCATTTCCTCATCATCGTCTGCAACCAGCTCAGATTTATGAATCGGCGTCACATGAAAGCAGGAAGGATGCGTGAGAATCTCTTCATTAATCAAGCTGACATCTGACGCCCCTGCCTCACTAAGCTCTCCGCACTGAGGGTGGCGCATGAGGGACGGACCTATCCAATCAAGATAAGAACTCGCCCCTGCCCGGTCATAATCAGATAATAACCAATCTTTCTGACTTAAAGCCCCGCGCCATTTCTTCAGGGATTTTTCCAGGCTTTTCACGGTACCAACCAGATATAACTTCTCCTTCGCCCGGGTCAACGCCACATAAAGCACCCGCATCTCCTCTGAGACCGCCTCCATCCGCTTCTTCCGTTTGAACGCCAATTGGGGAAGGGACGGATAACTGATCCGTTTAGCTGCATCCGTGTATTTCACGGCCAATCCTAGGTCTTTATCCAATAAGTATGCTGCATTCAGATCCATCAGGTTGAATTGCTTGGAGGTACCAGCGACAAATACGACAGGGAACTCAAGGCCTTTACTGGAATGGATGGTCATTAACCGTACCACATCTTCCTGTTCACTCAGTGCTCTCGCCACTCCCAGGTCGTCCCCCCGTTCCCTCATCCTGTCGATGAATCGCAGGAACCGGAATAAGCCCCTGAAGGAAGTTTCTTCGTATTGACGGGCACGGTCATAAAGAGCCCTGAGATTCGCCTGACGCTGCTTCCCACCGGCCATCCCTCCTACATAATCATAGAATCGGGTGTCCCGGTACAATTGCCAGATCAATTCTGTCACAGATCCCTGCCTCGCCTTCGTCCTCCAGTTCCCGAGTTGATATAGGAACACTTTGACCTTTTCGAATGTTTCCTCTTCACGGGGATTGCCCGGCTTCTCACCGGCAAATGTCTTCAACGCTTCGTAATACGTCCCTGCTCTGGAATGGATCCGGATACTGGCAAGACCCTGCTCATCGAGTCCGACAATCGGAGACCTTAGGACGGAAGCAAGGGGGATATCCTGGTACGGATTATCGATCACTTTCAGCAGTGAAAGCATAATGGCAATCTCGGTCGCTTCAAAATACCCTGTAGATAAATTCGCATAAATCGGGATCCCCTGCCGCTTGAATTCTTCCATGATTTCTGCCGCCCAAGGCATGGAGCGAAGCAGAATCACGACGTCCCGGTATTGAATCGGTCTCTCGGTTTTCGTTTTGGCATCATAGACCGGTGTCCGCTCTTCGATCATCCTTTTGACTTTGTTTGCCATATAACGGGCTTCCAGAACTGATTTCTCGATATCCCCTTCATCAAAGATGGATAGTCCCTCTTCATCACCACCTGGAGAAGGCTCTTCCGTTTCCTGATCGATGATCGCCACTTCAATCGGGTACTCTTTTTCTTCTGGATAAGGGGCACCTTTTACAAGTTCAGCTTCCCTGTTGTATTCCATCTCACCGACAGCTGTACCCATAATCTGTTTGAATAAGAAGTTCGTCCCTTCTAACACTTCTTTCCGGCTTCGGAAGTTTTGAGAAAGATCGATTTTCAATCCGGCTTCCCCTCTCTCCGGGAGAAAACGGGTATACTTTCCTAAAAACAGATTCGGTTCCGCCAATCTGAAACGGTAGATGGATTGCTTTACATCCCCCACCATGAAGCGGTTCCCAACTTCTTCACGTTCTTCTGTAATGAGACGGAGAATGGATTCCTGAACCATATTCGTATCCTGGTATTCATCCACCAGCACTTCTTTGAACTTATTTTTATACAGATTCGCTGCTTCTGAAGGAACTAATGCATCAGATGAAGGGTCCCTTAAAATGTCGAGACAAAAGTGTTCCAAGTCGGCAAAGTCGACGAGTCCTTTTTCTTCTTTCACTACCCTGAAACGTTTACCGAATTCAATCACCACTTCTGCCAGGGTGTGAATTACGTCCTTCATCTTCCTCATATCTTCAAGGAATGAACCGGGTCTTCTTGAAAAGAAATCCTCCTGAAGCTTTTCCAACGTTTTCTTTCCTTGATCCCGGAGTTTCTTCGCCTCATCCACTAGTTCTTTATTATAATCGTCCCCCCTGCAAGCTTTTAGCTTCGTAAAGGGCAGGGTTTGAATCGTTTCGTATAAAGTGTTCCAGGAAATTGCCAGACTTTCCTCCAGGCTCTCGACAATCTCGATATCATTTAAGAAGTTCTCCGCTCTCGGACCAGGTCCCCCGGGCACACGAGAGAGATCCAGTGCACGCTGAAATAGACTTTTTGCGCCATGAAGCTGCAATCGGATATCTGTCAGAAGGGGCTCAATAAAGGAAAGTTGATCAATTCCCTCGCCCTCTTCCACCTCATACAGATCCTCGAGTCTTCTCAGCCACTCATCGGGATTCGGATGGGAGCGCGAAAAATCATACAGCTTCCTGATCATATCCTGCAGGGCACCGTCACTTCGATCGCTAGTAAATGTGTCCACCAGCTTAAAAAAGTCATGATTATCTTCTTTGCCGTATTCCTCTTCAAAGAGATCGTCAAGAACCTCATCCCGTAGCAGGTCTCCTTCTGTCTCATCTGCGATCCTGAATCCCGGATCGATATCAATGAGATAATAGTATTTTCGTATCACTTCAAGGCAAAAGGAGTGCAGGGTCGAAATGGACGCCCGGTTCAGCAAACTGAGCTGCTTCCTTAAATGACGAGAATGGGGATCCTCATCGATTGCCTTCTCGAGGGCACCGCCGATCCGATGCCTCATTTCTGCCGCTGAAGCATTGGTAAAAGTAACCACCAATAATTCATCCACGTCCATCCTGTCTTCTTCTGAGAGGATTCTCTGAATGATCCTCTCTACCAGGACAGCTGTTTTACCCGACCCCGCCGCTGCAGCGACAAGGATATCCTGCCCTTTCGCCCATATCGCCTTCCACTGATCATCTGTCCATGTAACATGATCGGGCTTGACTGGAATACCACCATTATTCATTGGATTCTGCCTCCTCTCTCACTTTCCGCAATAAATCTTCCGGCTTCGCAGTCGGCAGCACTCTGTACTCGTTTTCATCCAAAGACTGATCAAATTGACAGACCGGACGGAACGAACAAAATTGACACGGAGTCCGGTCCTTCAGTTTATATGGAGCTATATCCGTCTCTCCTGAGATGATCCGGTTTCCGGAGGCTTCATAGAGCTTTCTGACATGTTGACGCATATAATGGAAGTCTTCACCAGAAGCCGCTTTCGAACGGGAAGATAACGTACCGTCCTTCTTGATTCCTGCTGAAATAATATCAGAGTTCCCTGTCTCGAGCGTCTGATCCATTAATCTGACAATGTTGGAATCCCCAAGGACGAGACCCTTCATCTTAAAGCTCTTGAAGATTTCTTGCTCGATCTGATCCATTGTCAAGATCTTCTTGCTGTTGATCATCGGGTTGTGAACATGGAAATAGAGTACACCGGCAGGCTTCGCTTCCTTCCCGACGAACTGTTTCGAATTGGTTAACACAATATCCAGATACGTCAGCATCTGCAGGGCCAGGCCGTAATATACTTCCGTCATATCCAGATCCCTTGCGCTCGATTTGTAATCGACGATTCTGAGATACACACCGTTTGCATCCTCCGCCTTATCCACACGGTCAATCCTTCCCTGCAGCTCCATCTTCGTACCATTTCTCAATTGGAACTGGAAAGGCGGCAGAGTCGCCTGCGGGCCGAATCCAAGTTCCACCCCGACGGGTACAAACCCGCTTGCCTTTGCATGTTCACTTAAAATCATGCTTGCCCGGCTTATGATTTGCTCAAGCTTTTGAGCGATATAGTAATGCCGGTTCGAGCTTAATAGAATCTGGTGCTGAAGCTTCGGTGCCAGCATAAGGACCGCTTCTTTCGCCAACTGCAAACACTGGGATTTCGAGAGCGATGCCCACGTCAGTCCATGTCGTTCCACTTCTTCTGATATCCACTTCAAAGCCGAGTGGAACATTTCACCGATATCCGGTGCCTCTAATTTAAAGAAATCCCGTTCTCTGAGCTTCAGGCCGTGATTGGCAAAATGAGAAAATGGGCAGCTGTGGAACAGCTCCATACGGGAAACACTCGCAAGGATATGGTCCCCGTACAGCTCTTTGCTCGTATCCTCGGACAGTTGATTACCACGATTCTCATAAAAAAGACTAGACAGGATATGGCCCGAATGCCACTTCCAATCATTGGACGAAGCATAAAAATTATACACGTCCCACCAGAAGTCATAGATCGGATAATCCCTTTTCTTCAACTGAAGCTGCGAGGTCAAATGGGAAATCGTCACATTCGGATGACAGACGTAATGAAGCTGATCCTCTTCAGATAGTTCAGACGGTTCATTGATGAGAAGCTTCGTATGTGCATCCGGGAACATTTCATTCAATCTCTTGAGGAATGAAGATGGCAGGAGCGCCTTTCCTTCTTCATTTGCGATGGGATAGCTGATGAAGAGGCGTTCACTCGGAGTCGTGAACGCTTTATACGCCACAAACTCTTCATCCAACAGTTTTGTCCTATTACTCGGGGCGATCTTGTATCCCCTTGTGATCAATGACTCACGATCTTCATCGGACAGGACCCCGTCTTCATTCATTTTTGCCGGGAGAATCCCATCATTCACTCCAATGATGAAAGCGGATTTGATGTCGCCAAGCCTGGATTTCTCAAGATCTGCAATAATGACCTGATCAATGGCAGGGGGGACCAATGAAAATTCCATCGTTTCAATACCTGCATCAAGGATGGAAGAGAATTTCTTCATGGTCGTTTCTTCATCACCAAGCATCTCTACATATTGATCAAGCAGATCCATCACTGCCGACCACGCTTGATCATGTTCCCTTGCTGCGATCAAATCCCCTTTCTCCTCTGCTTCTATGCGCATTCGTTCAAGCTTTGCCGGTATATCCAACTCTTCCAAATAAAGATAAATAGCCTCACAGTATTCCCGTCCCGTAGCACGCTTCTTTAAACGTTTTCCCAGACGGATGACCGGTGCCGAGATAAATAACCGCAATTCATTGATCTCGTGCTCAAGCTCCCTCTCCCGGTCGGTCTGTGGGGCGTTAACATGTTCAAGTCCCCTGAAGCGACGATATTTCCAACGGTCTTTCCTCGTCCACCGGTCTCCCTTTATACCATAAGCAAGCACATAGTTCTCAAGCCGGTCCATCTTTTCACGCAAATCGGCAGGATTCTTCTGATAAGGAAATAAAAGGTCCGTTTTCACTGCCCGGAAGACCGGTTCATATCTCCAGTTGGTGTTCATGATCTCAAGAGTGGAACGAATGAGCTCGATGAGAGGATGATTGAGCATCGTCCGCTTCTGATCAAGGAAAAAGGGAATCGCATAATCTTGAAAAATCGTTTCGACCTTATCACGATAATCCTGGCTGTTTCGAACCAATACGGCGATATCCTTGTAGCGGTATCCTTCTTCCCGGGCAAGCTTTCTGATCTCCCTAGCGATTCCTTCAACCTCAGCACGACGGTTGGACGCTTCGAGAAATTCAATGGTGGCCTTTCCTCCCTCATAGGGTATCGTTGGACGCTCTTCAAAATGACGCTCTAAATGAAGCATCGTTTCACTTCCATAGCGAATCGGTTTCGTGAGCACCTCTTCCTTCACCGTTTCTCCTGCCACCCTGCATATATCCTGAAGGGTATGAAAAGTTTCGTTTGTCATCCGATACAGGCTTAACTCATTTATGGCGTCGATTGGCTGCTCAGGATCCGTTGTAAGGGCAACCGTCACTTTCTTCGTATGTTGTATGAGCTGATCGATAATGAGGTATTCCTGAGGAGTGAAACTATGAAACCCATCTATGTAGATCTCTGCCTCTTTCAGGAGGTCGGAATTTTTCACATGATCAGCGAGCAATTGAAAATAATCTTCCGAATCAATGTACTTTCCGAAAAGCTTTTCCTCAAATTTCTCATAAATCAGTTCAAGATCATGAAGCTTATCCTTCAATACCTTGGAGCGATCACCGTCTTCATTAAATCCCTGCAGGTCCGCGGGCGTTATGCAGTAGCGTTTGAATTCCTTTACAATCGCCTCCACATGATGAATAAACCCCGGCTTGTCCGATGCCTTGGTGAAAATATGGAGATGCTCCTTGTTTTCGTCTATGATCTTCCGGATCATCATATTTAACCCAACGTCAGATAAATGATATCGGCTCATCCCACCCGTTTCCTGAAGGATCTTCCACGCAAGACGGGTGAAGCTGAACACCTGTCCACGGATCATACCGTTCAATCCCGGCGTGTTCACGAGATCGTATTCAGATATAAAAGACATTTGATCCGGTACGATATAGATGATTGGATCTCCATTCGGTGCGTCCAACAAACTTTTTTTCATCTCATCCAATATGCGATGGGTTTTCCCCGTACCGGAGCGTCCGAGAATAAAATGTACAGACATCCTCTCACTCCTTTTCTTATACTCTATCTATTCTAACCAAGAGGGTTCATGAATTTTTGTATAGGTTCATTATAGTACACAACCACAAATCTTTCCCGTCTCAAATTTGATTGAAAATATTTGGATCATCTGCATACAGTAAAGATAGGCAGGTGAAATCATCATGAATCAGTATTTCCACAGAATCACTGCTGTCCTGGTTGTGATGGCCGTGATGGTAGCTTGTAATATTTACACATTCATCCCCATTTATGGAAGCATCGCTGCTACTCTTTCCATTCCGCAAAGTGAAGTCGTCATGGCCGGAACATCATTTATCTTTTTCTACGCATGCGGTTTATTGACATTCGCCAACCTCGCAGACCATTTCGGCAAAAAAAGGATCCTCGTCTGGGGAATGCTTGCATCTGCCGTTTCTTCGGGGCTCGTCGGACTATCAGCCGATTTCTGGAGTTTATTTATCACGAGGGGTTTGCAGGGATTCTGTCTGGGGAGCTTTGCACCCGTCGCTTTTGCCTATACGTATGATTTGTTTTCAGGAAAGCCTCGGACCCTGCTTCTGGCCTTCATCAATTCAGGCTTTCTCTTTGCCGGTATCCTCGGGCAGTTGCTCAGTGAAGGAATCACACGCTACTCCGGCTGGTCTGCTGTATTCTTCTTTTTCGCCATGGTATACGCTTCCCTTTTTTTAATCGGAAACCAAACACTTCCACCCGCAAATGTGGTATCTGTTTCACCCTCACAGCAAATCGCCACCATCGTGAAGCTGCTCAAGAGAAAAGAACTTCTTTACTGTTACGGAATAGTCTTCACCCTTCTCGCTACATTCATCGCCTATTATGACAGCCTGACCCGCTACATGTCAGAAGATCCCGACCTGCTTTTCCTCACAAGGGCAGTAGGTCTGATCGGAGCCGTTTTATCCCTTTTCACCGGCCGTTTTATGGAGGCCCTGGGAATCTACAAAACTCTGTTTATCGGAGTCGCTCTATCGCTGATAAGTGTGGTGGCTGCTTTCATTTATGCATATGGTCACGAACCCTTCATCATCATTCTTTCTTCCATTCTTTTTGTCTCGGCCATCTCTTTATTGATTCCCACCGTCATCACCCTGATCGGAAATATGAGCGGCAAGGGACGAAGCCAGGCACTCAGCCTTTACTCTTTCTTATTGTTAGGAGGGACCAGTGTGGCACCGTTGGTCATCATGCACCTAACGTATGTCCAATCGTTGTTTCTGTTAGTGGGATGCTTTTTGTTCCATGCATGGATGGGAGGCTTGTTATATGTGGGGCGGAAGAGCTGGGGGGCGGGGGATTAGCTCTCGACCTCGATTCTTTGGGGGAATTTAAGGTGTGGAGCTGTAATTGGAGAGTGTCTGTTGCATGGGAATTGGCACTCCTGGGCTTAATTGCGTCATTTTGGACGGGGATTGCGTCATTTTGGATTTTATTGCGTCGTATTTTCATTTATTGCGTCGTTCTGGATGGTCATTGCGTCTTTTGATAAATAAAGGAAAATGACTGAGCGCTCAATCCCTCCCCAACCTCTCTCCAACAAAAAAAAGAAGGACACCCTCATCCTTCTTTCCATTCATCCACTAATAATCCATACAATATCATGTCATATCGATTCCCGTCTCGTTGCAGGAACTGACGGAAGCTTCCTTCTTTCGTGAAGCCCAGAGATTCATATAATCGGATCGCTCTCTCATTATACGAAAATACCGTTAACTGAAGACGGTGTAAATTCAACTCATGAAAGGCATAGGCCAGGAGACACTGCATGGCTTCCCTGCCGAATCCATTCCCCCATGACTGCTCGTCACCGATGGATATCGAAACCCATCCCACACGATGAGACCAAAGAATTCCGTCCAATTCAACAAATCCGATGATCCTGCCGTCATCCTTCAGACGGACCGCAAAACGATAGGCATTGTCACCGGGATCTCCCATCCATTTCTTGATTTCTTCTTCTGATTTCGGTTTATGGGGGAGGGCATCCAATAGTCTCTGCACTTCTTCATTTTGATTCCATTCCCTTATAGCCGAAACGTCTTCTTCCTGAAAACCTGATAGATATATTCTTGTACCGGATAGTAACCGTTTCACCTTTTTCACCTCGATATATGTATTTCGAGATGTTCCCTTTCTTTTCCTTCATTGACCCTGTAGAAGGTTTGTCAATGCCTGTTTGTTGACTTTGCCCACATCGGTTTTCGGTAATTCTTTCACAAAGTGATAGTCCTTGGGGATTTTATATTTACCGAACTTTTGCAGGCAAAATGTCTTCACATCCTCCGTTGATATACCAGCACCTTTTTGTAACGTAATAAAGGCTGTGACGACTTCCCCCCATTTTTCATGTGGCAAACCGACCACCGCACACTCAAAGATGGCAGGGTGCTCCGATAGCCAGTGCTCGAGCTCCTGCGGGTAAATATTCTCACCACCTGAAATGATCATGTCTTTTTTCCGGCCGACAATGAAGTAATCTTCATCCTCATCGAATTTCGCCAGGTCTCCTGTATGAAGCCATCCGTCTTTTATCACCTGTTGTGTTTGTTCAGGATTCTGCCAATATTCTTTGAATAAATGATCTCCACCTAATAATAGCTCCCCGACTTCCCCCTGACCGACAGGGTCCCCCCTGTCATCGACGACCTTCACCCGGTTCAACATCATTGCTTTCCCGACTGAACCCTTTTTCATACGGGAAGGGTCAATGTAGAAATTATTCGGCCCGGCTTCTGTCAAACCATACCCTTCTTTAAAGGGAATCTTTTTTTCTTTAAAGAATTCATATACTTTCCCCGGACAAGGGGCTCCCCCGGATAGAAACACCTTCATCTTCGGGAAAAGGGCAGATTTAAACTCCTCCTTTTCCATCAGCAGATGATACATTGTCGGTACAAGGAGAACAATGCTGCATCCATATTCAATTAAAGCCTGTATCGCCTGATCCGGATCGAACCTCTCAGCAATCACGACCTTTCCCCCTATCATTAACAGGGGAATCGATAAAGCATTTAATCCTCCAGTATGAAATGTAGGCAAATACGTCACTGTGCAATCCTCTTGGATTAAATTCCAGCTCACCACTGTATTCAGGGCATTTGATGTCACTGATTTGTGTGAAAGGACGACCCCCTTCGGACTCCCGGTCGTGCCTCCTGTATAAATCATCAGCCAGGGATCAGAGGGTGAGAGAATAGTAGAGGATGACACACCCTTTTCCACTGAGGAAACTTCCCCTGCAATATCATCTAAACAGAGTTGTTGGCAATACTTAGAAATTGGAGTAACGAGGGGTTGAAGTTCTTTTTTATAAAAAAGTAGACTCGGGGTACAATTCTTCGTAATCGATTCTATCTCAGATGGCGCCAACCTCCAATTGAGTGGAACAAACACAGCCCCAATCTTTCCACAGGCAAATAAAATCTCGAAGCAGACCGTATGATTCGTAGAAATGAACACCACACGGTCCCCTTTCGTGATCCCGTGATTACACATATATTGAGCCCACTTAGACGCCCGTTCATCTAAAGTGCGGTAATCAATTCGATCGTTCGTGGCAGCATTCTGTAACGCAATTCGATCAGGAGAGATCATTGATCGCTTATGCAACCAATCTGTGACTCTTTCCATACTCATCTCCTCCTTTGGGTGGTTGTATTTATCATAAGGATCGGAGGTTACAAATGAGTTACAGGATTGGTCTTGACGGGTTCTTCCCTCAACCAAAAAAAGACCCGGAAGACTCCAGGCCCAAACTCTTTACCAGACCATTTCTGCCCACTCGGGGTGGTCAATGAATGGATTTCGATTTCCTTGATATTGTTCAAAGATAATGTTATTTCTGCGAATTTCCCTTTCATCAACTGGATCTTCTTCGTTCCATTCAAGGAGTACAGACATTTTCCCCATATAAGGGGCACTCCCGTTGTTGACGTTATTGTTCAATTCCAAATCCACTTCACCACTGTCCCCTTCATAGCGGACATCCATGTAGAAAATCATCCGTGCCACGTCGCCTTTCACTTCATCACGAGGCTCCCATGAATCGCTGTCATAATAGTTTCCCGGGGCTTCACTCTGCTCGGTTCCACCATTATCGAAGTCAAGGTTCCCTCGTGTAGAGTTGACCGTTACATCTGTCGGTCTTAAATGATGAAGGTCCGTCCCCGGTCCCTTGACCGTTCCGAAATCACCATGGGATTTAGCCCATACATGTTCACGGTTCCAGTCGTTCACTCCGCCGCCGTTTGTCGTTTTCGATTGTGAACGTCCTGAGTAGAGAAGTATGACGTTATTCGGATTATCAGGATCTTCATCCGTATTTCGCAACGCTCCCCATACAGCATCGTACGAAAGGGTTTGATGATCATCGATGATGTTATGTAGTGCTGTTTTCAGGGCATCACCCGTTTTTCCTTCAGCCGTGCTGTAATATTCTTCATAAGCCGGTGGATCGGTCGGGTCTGTTGGAGGATCGGCAGGATCGGTTTCCCCACCTTCCATCGATTCAAACGCCGATGTCGACTTCATTCCCGGATGGGAAAAGTAGGCCGTTAAGCTGCCCGTCACCTTGATTTTTTCACCCATCAGTCCCGGGTTACTCTGAAGACCGTAGTTTGAACGGTAAGAAGATGGAATCTGGACATACACCATCTGATCCGTATTGGCTTCTGACGGGGAAGCCGCCAATGCCAATGCATAATCGTTCGGAAAATTATTTGTGACAACCGATGAGCCAGAGGTTGGCTGCCCGACCACATATCCTTCTACGGACTGTGTGGATCCATTTTGATTTGAGATGGCTTGATCCACCGTATAAGGGGAATTCCACGTCCCATTTCCGGCAGCACTCATTTGACTCGGGGATACCTGACTGCACGCAATCGTAAAAATAAATACAATGGCAAAAATAGCGATGACTTTTTTGTGCATAGATTTCAAATTGCTTCGCCTCCTTTGAATGCATTACACATTTAGCGTACATTATCGATTGTCATTATAGGGTAAATTTTATGTAAATAAGGGAAAATGAGTCAAATTTCATAAGGGGCGGATGGTGATTTTGGTACATGTCAGGAACGTAAAAAGTGCCGGTCCATTAAAAGGACCGGCACACACCTTCCACACTACATTCCTTCCACAAAAACCGAAGCACCCATGCCTCCGCCCACGCATAATGACGCAATTCCTTTTTTCAATTCACGGCGCTTCATTTCATGGAGCAATGACACGACTAGCCTGGCGCCTGTACAACCGACGGGATGACCGATGCTGATCCCGCTTCCGTTCACATTAACCTTTTCCCGGTCCAGCCCAAGTTCTTTCTCCACCGCTAAATATTGGGCAGCGAATGCCTCGTTGATTTCGAATAGGTCGACCTCATTCAGGGACCAGTTTTCCGTCGTATGTAATCCTTTCTGAATGGCAGGTACCGGACCGATTCCCATCACTTTGGGGTCGACGCCCGCCACTGAATATCCGACGATCCTTCCAAGAGGCTGTAATCCTCTTTTTTGAGCTTCTTCTTCACTCATTAAGATCAAGGCCGCCCCACCATCATTCAAGCTGGACGAGTTCCCTGCTGTAACAGATCCCCCTTCCCGGAACGCCGGTTTTAATTTCTGGAGTTTATCGATTTCCATTCCTGCACGGGGACTTTCATCTTTCTCAATGATCTTCTCGCCTCTTCGCTCCTTCACTGTAATCGGTACAATCTGCGAATCGAAGTATCCCTTTTCCATTGCGTTCACTGCCCGCTCATGGCTCATTAGCGCATATTCATCCTGCTCTTCACGGGAAATGGAATGAATTTCTGCAAGATTCTCAGCGGTTTCCCCCATCATGATGCCATGAATGGGATCTTCAAGCACCTCCCAAACCGAATCACGGATCTCTCCGTGTTGCAGTCTTTGACCGAATCGGTGCTGTTTTAAAATGTAAGGGCTGGAGCTCATCGCTTCTACTCCGCCTGCCATGACGATATCGGATAAGCCCGTTTGAATTTGCATGGCAGCCGATATGATGGCCTGCATGCCGCTTGCACATTGACGCTGGATCGTAAAGCCTGTCGTTGTGTCATCAAAGCCTGAAAGTAGTGAAGCCGTTCTGGCCGTATTAGGCTGATCGGTCCGTTGAATGCAATGCCCAAGGATCACTTCATCAATGTCACTTGCCGATAACCCGCTTTCCTTTGCGGCTTCCTTCATAACGGGCACGATTAAGTCCGTTGGGAGTAAATCCTTGAATGATCCCCCAAATGCGCCAACCGGCGTACGGAGAGCCGATGTAATTACTACGTTTCTCATTTTGTCACTTCCCTTTCGTGTCTGACTACATCATGATTCCGCCATCAACATGGAGGACGGTGCCATTGACATAGTCACTGTCGTCCGATGCGAGGTACAAATAGGCCTTTGCGATATCTTCCGGCTTTCCTAGTCTGCCAAGTGGAATCATCGCTTTCATTTGATCGATGACTTTTTCCGGCACAGCCGCCACCATGTTCGTCTCGGTAAAGCCCGGTGCGACTGCATTGACGTTGATCCCTTTGCGGCCTAATTCCTTTGCCCATGTTTTCGTCATCCCAACGACCGCTGCCTTCGTTGCAGCATAGTTGGTCTGACCGACATTTCCGTAAACCCCGCTGACAGACGAGGTATTGATGATTTTCCCTTTGCCATTTTCGATCAGATGTGGCAGGACCGCCTGGGTACAGTTGAATACACCCGTTAAATTGACATCCAGCACCTTCTGAAAATCTTCGGACGAAAGCTTATGAACCATGCCGTCCCTCGTGATCCCCGCGTTGTTGATTAAAATATCGATCTTGCCGAACTGTTCTTTTACTCCCTGCACAAATGAATCCACCGAAGAGCGATCGGCTACATCTCCTTGAAAGAAGACGGCTTTCCCTTTATCAAGGTCGTTCAGCTGGCGTGCTTTTTCTTCCCCTCTTTCCTGATTGAAGTCCACAAGGGCCACATGACATCCTTCTTTTACAAATGTTTCTGATGCAGCGTATCCGATTCCGTTGGCTGCACCCGTGATTAATGCGACTTTCCCGAGAAGCCTCATGCCATTTCCTCCTTCGTTTGCAAAAACGAATGGATCGTGTCGAGCAATTGATCCAAATCATCTATGAGCGGTGAATGCCCACTATTCTTTAATTCGACAAATACAGCGTTTTCTCCTATATCCTCGATGATCTCCTCTGTCATTTCTTTTGTGATGACATAATCCCGCTCTCCCCGGAGGACTAGGACAGGGATGGAGATCGTGCCTGCCTTACCACTTCCATCAACGAGACCATTGTGTACATCACTTATATTGAACGTATTGAGCGCATGATAAATATGAGCGAGATTCCGCTGGGTTCTCATGTCATCGATATATTCTTCATAGCATCTTACGTCAGGCTGGGTATGGGAATAGATCAGGGCATTCCAGAGGTTACGGAGGAACTCCCGGTCATTCCTGTCATAGGCCGCTTGTACCGGAATGGTCTTTCCCTTATCCAGTTTCACTTCATCAATCGTACGAAGTCGTTTCCCAAGATCAGTTGTGCCATCTTCTTTCGTCCCCATAAATGGATAACCCCTGGTAGATGCGGAAGCGAGTAATATCAGATTCTTGCAATCATCGGGATAATCAATAACGTATTGCATGGCGACCGCCCCTCCTGTGGACCATCCCATAATGGAAAACTCCTTAAGTCCAAGACCATCCACCCAATCCTTAAGATCGTCAGACAAATCTTTGATACTCTTAATCTCCCGATAATAGCTGGATTCTCCAAATCCTCTCATATCGACCGCATACATCTTATAGCGCTCATCCATATTTTCGAGGACGATATCCCAATGTTTGGATGACGTCATATTCCCATGAACGAGAACGAGGGGAATATGCCCCCCGCTTCTCTCCCGATAAGCGAGCGTTTCTCCATTTCCGAGCAATGCTTTCTTCAATTGAACTTTTGTCATACTGTTGATCCCCCTTTTATGAATTCCCCCAGACGATGGTGGTTGCCCCCCATGCGTATCCGATACCTGCACTGACGAGGACGACCACATCGCCATCCTTCAGCTTGCCTCTCTCTTCCGCCAATTGTAGTGATAAGATTTGATCGAATTGCCCGATATGCCCGTATTCCTCGAGGTAGATGGATTGCTCTTCCGTGAGCCCCAATTCCTTTAGTACATAGCGGTGGGCCGACCTTTTCATGTGCAGCATCGCAACATAAGATATATCCTTCTCTTCGTAGCCACTTTTATAAACGGATTCCCGCACCACCTTTAAGAAGTGACCCATGGACTTTTGTTCCAGTCTCTTCTTCATTCCATCAGGATCGGTTACATCGAGCTTATAACGGTGTATGGACTCCCCTGTCAAAGGCTCCTTCGTTCCTCCGACCGGCACAATGACGTCTTCTGAAAACGAGCCGTCGGTGATGATGGATGTTTCCATTACCTGGTTTTTCTTCAGGTTTTTTTGTAGAATCATCGCCCCGCCTCCTGCTGACAGGTTGAACATAAAGCGAGTCCTGCTATTCTCATAATCTATGAAATCGCTGTTGCGATAGCCTCCTGCCATAAGAACCGTTCTAATGGCAGGATCCGTTTCCAGTAAGCTTTTTGCAAGTTTCATGGCCATGATGGTGGTTCCGCATCTCAGTGCAACATCGAATGCCCAGGCGTGATACGCACCGATTTCTTCCTGAAGCTTGATGCCTGCGGTCCAGAGGGGATATTCTTTATGCTCTTCCCCAATATAGATGACTACATCGATATCCTTGGGATCGATGGCGGCCTTTGAAATGGCTTCTCTTGCCGCCTGAATCCCCATGGCACATGTATGGTCTTCAGGATTTGGAACCGTTTTCCTTTTGATCCCCATTTTGCTTTCTACAACCTCTATTGGAAGTCCTGCTTTTTCTGCGATTTCTTTACCCGTCATAGTGGATGAGGGTAAATATACCCCTGTACTGAGCATACCGACTTTCATGAAGATCCTCCCTTTTAGCTTGCGATGTTTTTCTCTTCTCTGTCCTCTTCTTTTGTCCATTTTCTCTTCTTGAATTTCTTGAATGATCCCACAATGCCGGCCGGGAAGAACATCACGGCCAGGATATAAAGGATACCGAAGAAAATGATCCATCGTTCAAAGATCGGATACGTTCTGGCGAGTTCAGTCAGATAGTGATGGGCAAATTCAATTAACCCTGCACCGACAATCGGTCCGATCAGAGTCCCTACCCCGCCGATGATCGTCATCAATAATGCATTAAGGGTCACATCCATTGTAAATACACTCGTATTCACGAAGCGTAAGGACAAGCCGTACAAAGAACCCGCAAAGCCCGCTGTCACCCCGGCTATCACACTGGCTAAAATCTTGTAATGAAGAACCTGGAACCCGATCGATTCCGCTCTCTGCTCATTTTCACGGATCGCCTGGAGAACGGAGCCCGCCGGAGAGTGGGTAAACCTTTTTAATAATAGAAAAATGATGACCATGACACCGAGACAAACGAAGTAAAAGACAAGACGGTCCTTCAATAAATCCGGTGTCCGGAACGTAAATCCATCATTCCCGAAAGTCAGGCTTCTCCACTTTTCCGCACCGACGAGGAACAAACCTGCGAAGGCCAGGGTCAGCATGGCATAGAAATGACTCTTAAGGCGTAACGTCAAGAGTCCAACGATATAGCTGACGATCCCTGCAATGACGGACGCGACCAGGATTGAGACCACAAGCCAAAACATGGTCGGCTCCATCCGGTCGAGGAAGATCCCTGTAGAATACGCGCCGATCCCGAAGAACATGGCGTGGCCAAAGGAGACGATCCCTGTATATCCAAGCAGGAGATCATAACTCATGGCGAAAATGCCAAAGATGAATATCTGCGTCAGAAGAATCATCATGCTTCTCGAATCGTTAAAAAATGGGTAAACGATCAAGATGATTAAAGCCAACCCTAAAAATGTGTTCGATCTGTCTTTGAGAATCTTCACTTCCTCACCCCTTTACTGTAAATAACCCCTGTGGTCGGAATATGAGTACGAGAGCCATTAAGATCATATTGACGGCGAGGGATAGTTCCGGAACATAATAGGTCATGAACGAGCCGGACAATCCAACTAAAATGGCTGCGAATAATGAACCCGGAAAGCTCCCCATTCCCCCGATCACCACGACGATGAAGGCGAGGATCGCGAATTCCATCCCCATTTCCGCATATATGACACCTGAATAGGGTGCGAGGAGAATCCCGCCCAGGGCAGCTAACGCTGACCCGACCATGAACACATACATAAACACCCTCTTAATATTGATTCCAAACGCTTCCACCATTTCTTTATTCATGACCCCAGCCCGGACAATCAAACCGATTCTTGTTTTATTCAAAATCAGCTGAACAATCGTGAAAATGAAGAGACCAATGAGGATGATGAAGACACGGTATTTAATGACAATGATATCCCCGATTGAAAAGCTTCCCGCTAAATAGTCAGGCGCTGTGGCCGATAGCTGATTCGGCCCCCAAACCACTTTCAATAATTCTGTCAGGACGAGCATGAAGCCCAGAGTAATGAGGATTTGTTGCACATGGTTTCCATACACAGGCTGTATGATGAATTTTTCCGTCACAAAACCTAATACCAATCCCGTCACAATTGCTCCGATGATGCCGATCACAAAACTCCCTGTCACGGTGTATACCCAAACCCCGCTATAGGCACCCCAGGCGAATAATCCGCCGTGAGCAAAATTCAATACATCCATCAATCCGAATATTAGTGTCAATCCTGCTGCCAGCAAAAAGATCAGCATCCCTGTCGCCAATCCATTCAGTGCCAGGGTAATGATGAGGTCCATTCCATTCACTCCTCACGCGATTCCTAAGTATTTCCTTTTCATTTCTTCATCTTTCACCAATGACTTCATCTGTCCATGGTGAACAGTGGTTCCATCGTCGATAATATAAAAACGGTCCCCAATCTGACTCGCCATCAAAAAATTCTGTTCCACAAGTAGGATTGTCGTCCTTTCCTTCATTTCTTCAATGGAACGCATGACTTTCTCGACGACGATCGGAGCAAGCCCCTTACTCGGTTCATCGATCAAGATGAGGTCATTATTATTCAAATACGCCCTTGCAATGGAAAGCATCTGCTTCTGCCCGCCGCTTAAGTTCCCTCCGGCCTTCCTCCAGAACTTCTTTAAATCAGGAAACAGATCGATGATCCAATTCACGCGATCCTCCGTCTCCCGGTCCTGGGCTTTCATTGCCACCTTCATATTTTCTTCTACAGTCAGGTCTCCGAATATCCCTTGATCCTCCGGTACATAACCGATGCCTCTACCCGCCACTTTAAAGGTTGGAAGCCCCTGGATTTCTTCGCCTTTATAGATGACTTTTCCTTTAGATGGCGGAGTCAGTCCCATGATGCTCCTGAGACTGGTCGTTTTCCCCGCACCGTTTCGTCCTAGAAGCACCGTTACTTCACCCTTTTTCACTTCAAACGAAACTCCTTGGAGGATATGGTACTGCCCGATATACGTTTCAATATGATCTACTTTAAGCAGTGTGCTCATCATATAGCCCCCCTAAATATGCCGATTGCACCTGCTCATTTTTCATGATTTCCTTAGGATGATCATCAGCAAGCAATCGCCCATTGAATAACACCATGATGCTGTCTGATAAATCCATGATCATATCCATTTTGTGCTCTATGAGGACAATCGTTTTGGTTCCTTGAGATTTAATGGCACGAATCACTTCCAGAATCTGCGGTACTTCCTCCAGGGACA
This sequence comes from Rossellomorea vietnamensis, assembly GCF_001305855.1. Lineage (GTDB taxonomy): Bacteria > Bacillota > Bacilli > Bacillales > Bacillaceae_B > Rossellomorea > Rossellomorea vietnamensis_A. The sequence goes on from NZ_LIXZ01000001.1 coordinate 466,151, forward strand.
TCCCTGCCGTCGGTTCATCCAATAATAAGATTTCCGTATCCAGTGCAAGGAGCATGGCAATTTCAAGCTTTCTTTTTTCCCCATGTGCAAGATTTACGGCAAGGGAGTCGGCTTTATTTGAAAGCATGACGAGTTTCAGTAATTCATGGGCTTCGCTCATCACGTCGCTGAATGCGTTAATATTCCTGTGCACCACATACCGAATTCCCTGTTTGGACTGTACGGCCAATCTCACATTCTCCAACACCGTTAAGTTCGGAAACACATTCGTCATTTGAAAGGAACGGCCGATGCCGAGACGGGCACGTTTTGTCGGGGACAGCCTGGTGATTTTCTGTCCTTTTAGATATACATCTCCACTCGATGGCTTTAATTGGCCGCTTAATAGATTGAAGAGTGTCGTTTTCCCAGCACCATTCGGTCCTATGATCGATTTGAATTCCTTATCCGGTACAGAAAATGTCACATTGTCCACGGCTGTATGCCCTCCGAATGCGATACTCAAGTTCTTGGTTTCTAAAATACTCAACGTTTTTTCACCCCGCTTGGATTTTTTATGAAAGGGGCTGACTGTAAACAAAGTGCCATAACACCATGCCAGTCACCCCCATTAATTCGTTTATGTTCAGTTTAGTTACGGATTGGCGGCGCGGTTTCTTCAGGAGAAAGTTCCCTGATCAATACCGGTACAGGATATGGAACTCCTTCCTTCTTTTCAAGCTTAATGGCGTACAGTGTTTGTAGAGCCTGATGATCTTCTTCACGGAACGTCATCGTCCCTTTTGGCGTCTCAAAGCTCATGCCTTCCATTGTGTCGATAAGTGTATCGGCATCCAGATCACCTTCCGTTTTCTTGATCGCCTCGACAATGGAAATCGCCGAGCTCATCCCGCCAGGAGTAAAGAGATCCGGTACTTCGTCATATTTCTTCTGATGCTCTTCCACTAGCCAGTCATTGATCTCATTGTCAGGCAGCTCATGGTAATACACACTGAATCCTTCCATCCCGACAAGGGGTTCCATAGCGGAAAGGGCGGCAATATCAGGTGCACCCGTGGATATTTTGATCCCTTTTTCCTGAAGCTTCATATCCGCTATCTGATTCCAAGGAGAATTGGCTCCTGCCCAGATGACAAAAAGATATTCCGGTTTACTATCGATGACCTTCTGGATGTTGGAGGTGAAATCCGTCGCTGCCGGGTCGGCATATTCTTCAAGGACTATGTCGGCTCCGAGCTTTTCGGCTGCCTCCTTAAAGGCTGCCACCCCGTCGCGTCCAAAAGAGTAATCCGGTGCCAGAGTGGCAATCTTCACTCCATCCTTTGCGATTGCCGCAGCACCTGCAATAGCATCCTGTGAAGAGTTACGTGCTGTCCGGAAGATATACGGATTAAACTCTGATCCTGTAATACTGTCTGCCACTGCAGGTTCGACAAGCATGATTTTTTCGTATTCCTCTGCAAGAGGGAGCACGGCCAGGGTGTCACCTGAGCTTGAAGATCCCACCAGGAAATCGACTTCATCCTCTTCTAATAATTTCGTCGCTTTCTGAACCGCTACCTCCGGCTTTGTTTCTGTATCTTCATAGACTACTTCTATCTTCTTTCCTGCCACTTCCATCTTTCCATCCGTCGCATACTCAAGACCCAATTCAAATCCCTGCTTCGTCTGCTTACCGTATGACTCCAGCGCCCCGGTAAGGGAAGCAAGTACCCCGATTTTCACCGTCTCCTTTTCCTTCCCTTTTCCGTCCCCTGATCCACTGCTGCTTTCCGAACTGCAGGCGCTTGCAGAAACCAACAGGCATGACAACATCAGGATGAAAGCCGTCCATCTAAATGATCGTTTCATTCTTTTTCCCCCTTAAGATTGAACTAAAGCGATAATAGCTTTGATTTCATCTTAGGGGAGGGGAGTTACAAATGAGTTACAGGATGTTTGGGTGTTTGGCTCCAGGTTTGTGCTTGCTCATGCTATGAGATGAGATGAGATTAGATAAAAAAGGTAAAAGGCTGGATTTATTGAGGAATTGGCTGGATTATCCTCGAGAACGGCTGAATTCTCGACTGTTTCGGCCGGATTATTCTGATAATCGGCTGGTTTCTGCGACATTTCGGCTGGTTTACCCTGGATAACGACCGGATCCTTATCCATTCCGCCAGAATTACCTTGAAAACCACCCTTATCCTTATCGGTTACGCCCGGACTCCCCCGGCTACTCCTGAATTCCAGATGGATGCATCTAAAAAAACAGCCTCTCTCGACATGATTCCGCCAATATATAAAAAAAAGGATTCAACAAAGTGCCCCTCTCTCAAACAAATCTTTAAAAACTACCGTGTTCCCCACTCCCATTTTCCTATATAATGAATCTACTAAATGTTAGTGGAATTGGAGGATTCATCCTTGGAGATATTTCATCATTTTCAGAGTACCATCATCAAAAATTATCTTTTAGGCAGTTTCATAGCCGTGTTCGGTGTCGGGTCAGTGTTCATTTTCCAAACCCTATCCCTTAAGGAAGAAGAATTCATCGCCATGGTAAGCATCATCTTCCTTTCGATTGTCACGATGTTCGGTTTTGAATTTCTCGTATACCAGAAGCATATTCGTCCAATTAAAGAGGTTTACATTAAGAAGGATCCATCCATCAGATTGGAGCTTCTCCTAACCGCCTATCAACAAACAGAAAGGTTCCCCCTGTTAACGGTTAAACGGATCATGTTTCCCCATTTTCTGGGACTTGCTGTACCGTCAACCTTGCTGACAGTCGTCTTCATCCGGGGAGGCTCTCTTTCCATTCCATACTCGTACATTCTTTACGCCTGGTGTGGTGCTTTTTTAGTGGCGATCCTTCATGCGTTGATTGAATTTTTCTTAACCTTCAAAGCTTGTCACAATCTCCAGGGAGATCTGATCCGGAAAGCGATGGAAAGGTATGGAGTTGATCCCTCCAATCAGTCCACTCTATTTATCAGTCTTAAACAAAAAATCCTGGCTGCTTCGTTATTTCTTGCCCTGTTTCCGATTCTGCTGTTTTCACTTGCCTCTCAGATTCGCTTATCCATCACGGACTCTGCTCTTCTAGTAGACTACTGGAGGTGGGCTGGTGCCTTGATCCTCATTATCACGGTACTCGCCTTCTATGGGGCGATCCTTATTTTCAAAAGCATCGAAGGGCCCGTAAAGGAATTGGTCAATCGTTTTGAAAAGGTGGAACAGGGTCATGTTGCACCTGCTATAAATACGTATACGGACGAGTTCGCCCACCTCTTTTCGGGATTTAACCATATGGTGGAAGCCATCAATCTCCGGGATCAGAAAAACCTGCAGCTCCTCGACCAGTTTTTCGCAGTGGTGGCAGGTACATTGGATGCCCGTGACCCTTATACTGCCGGTCATAGTAAGCGTGTGGCGGAATATTCCGTTATGATTGCCAGACAGTGTGAATGGTCTTTAGAAGACATCGATTTACTCAATAAGTCGGCCCTCCTTCATGACATCGGAAAGATAGGGATTCGCGATGATGTGCTTTTAAAAGAAGGGAAATTGACAGATGAAGAGTTTGATCAGATCAAGCGTCACCCTGTGATCGGTGAAGAAATTGTTAGAGGGGTTCAATTGACGGAAGAACTCCTGCCTATCTTACCCGGGATTAAGCACCATCACGAGCGTATGGATGGTTACGGGTATCCCGATCGATTAAAAGGAGACGAAATACCCGTATTCGGACGGTTGATCGCTGTCGCAGATGCATTTGACGCCATGACGTCTGACCGTCCTTATCGTAAAGGGATGCCTTATGCGAAGGCATTCTCCATCCTGCAGGAAGGAAAAGGGACACAGTGGGACAAGGAATTTGTGGATGCCTTTTTGAAGGGGATGGAAAAGGCATCCGGGGATACAAGGCAGACAGGATGAACACTGCCACCCCATGCCAAAAAGGATCCGTGTCAAACCGACCGGATCCTTCTCCTATCTAAAGTGCTTTTCCGCCACTGTCGATCCCCATCACCATTTCATACATTTGGATGGTCGCCGTCATCGGTTCGACACCGAGTTCAGACTCAAGAGTGGATTTGCAGCGCCTGAACCATTTAACGGCCTGTGGACGGTTATTTTTTTGATAATAGCCGTACATGAGGATTCTGTAAGCTTCCTCCCAAAGTGGATCGTGTTCAATGATTTCAAGACAGTAGTCGATGGCTTCGTCTATCTGTTCCGTCCTGACAGCGAGTTGTGCACGCTTTTCCAATCCCCTTAAGTACAGGTGCTGCAGTCTTTCCCTTTCCTTCTCGGTCCACCACATGCCTTTCCGGTCGGACAGGAACTCACCCTTGTAATAGTGCAGTCCCCTTTCAAGATATTGAACGGACTTTTCCACATCATTCTCCTTCAACCCTTCCATGATCCAACCCGTAAATTGTTCGGCATCGTACTCGATATTCGCCGATGGATTCAGTCCGTAGCCTTCCTGGTGCCTTCCGATAAAGAAAGCTTTTCCCCTTGCTTGTCGATTGGGCTCCAATACATTGTTCAAGGCATTGAGTGCCACTTTGAAATCACGGTCGGAACCGCTCCCCTCGGGCCACAGCTCTTCGATGATTTCTTCCTTCCTCTTTAATTGGGTCCCATGGATCAGCAGATATTGAAATAATTCCTTTGCCTTCTCCCTTTGCCACTGCTTCTCAATGACCCTTTGATCCCCTAACTGGATTTCAAAGCGGCCAAGAGTTTGAACCTTTATTGAGTAACCCGGATGAGAGGGGATCGAATCATACCCCAATCTTGTTAGCAGTTGATGACAGTACGGAGCATGAATTCCTTCCTGATGAGCTTTTACGATTAATGGAACCAGGCTTTGCAAATCTTTCGGCCCGAATGTCGTTGGCTTAAAAAAGATAAATTCATATTCTCCTGTCTGCACTTCATTCAAACAGGAGGACATGCTTTCCATGAACAAGGCGGTATCATCGTTTTTATAAGCGACTGCGCTTTTCCACAGCTTTGTCATCATTTTACCGTAACGGTCACCACAGGAATCCAATTGTCTCTCCGCCCGTTCAAAGCTTGTTCTTGCTTCTCCCCATTCTTCACGGTAGAAGTCCGTGATCCCAATACTGAGCAGGATAAGGGAATACAGCCACATGTCCTCTACCTTTTCCGTTTCATGCAGCGCTTCTTCGGCCAGCTCCTTCGCTCTTTGAAACTCACCTAACCGGGCATAAAGAATGGACAATCCCATATACGGTTCTGCCTTTCCCCTGGAGACGTTGATCTGACTCATTAATTCAAGGGATGTTTCATAGCAGTTTTTCGCCAGGGATGTGTCATAGTCGCTGATCAGCTGAACCGCATGTCCCAACCTGATCCACCCGCAGGCTTCAACAAATGGAGATTTCCCTTTGATTCCCTGACTGATTCCATGCTGTGCCAATGATTTGGCTTCGGTCCCGTTCCCCATAAACGATTGAATGAGAGACAATAGCAATTCTTTCTCACGGTGGGATTGAGGAAGCTGATCTTCCCCTTCCTTGTAGAGCAGGACCTGCTTGGCTTCTTGAAGATTTCCTGTCCTGAGCAGCATCCTTGCCTCGAGGTTGCCTTCTTCTTTCATGAATCCGTTCCTTTTTCCTTTGTCATACCATAGCTTTGCCTGTATCGCCTTTCCAGAGTTTACAAGGTTTTCGGCTGTCAATACGTACAGGTGATTCTTTTCTTCCAAATATTTTTGCTCCCCGGCTTCAAGGCATTCAATGGCCTTAAGTAAAAACCGCTGCGCTTTACCCGGCTGAATTGTATCTAGATAGATCCGTCCGATTCCTTCATATGCTTTACTCAACATAATCGGATCATTTTCTGACAGCTGTACTCCCCTCGTGTAAGCTTTTTCTGCTTTTTCATAAAATGAACGATAGCGAAAAAATTCTCCTTGATAAAACCACAGGGAATGATATTGATCCTTTACGTGATCGGGTATCCCGCTTAAATAATCCCCCAGAGTTTCGAGCTGCCCACCCTTCATCATCCCTTCAGCTTCTTTGACCAGGATCGTGGACACTGCCTCGATATTTCCCATTTTCAAATAGTGAAAGATGGCTTTCTCCCAATTCCCGTTCCCTTCAAAGAATCGGGCGCACTTCAATTGAAGTTCCTTATAGAGACCTGGGCTTTCCTCTTTCAATTTTCGTTCTAAAAACGTTTGGAACAAGGCATGCAGTCGGAAATGATGAGAACCTTTCATTTCCTGGAGTAGAGCATTCTTTTCGGACAGCTGCTTCAGCATTTGTTCGGATCCCGGCAGTTCAAAGATCACTTCGCACGTACTTCCGTTGATTTCATCCAGAATCGAAATCTGCTTTAGGAACTGTTGCACGATTGGTGTTTGCTTGGAGAGTACTTCCTGAGCCAAGTAATGAAAGAGTTCTTCAAGGGAGGAATGCTGCTTTTCCACCATAAGAATATCCGGATTTTCCTTAAGCTGTGAATGGATCATACTGACTGCGATGACCCAACCTTCGGTCAAATTATAAATGGCGTCGAGCTGGGATTCAGGGATGATGGTTTCGTGAAATCCCGTCAGGAGTAATTCCGCCTCTTCTTTCTTGAGGCACAAATCACTTTCTGATATCTCCATCAGTTGACCGGATATCTTAAGCTGTATAAATGAGGACCAGGCAGGTTTGGTGCGTGTAGAAAGAAAGAAATGAATATTTCCGGGTAAATGCTCGATGACCTTCTCCATCCACTGGTTGATGAGAAAGGAATGATCCACAAGATGATAGTCATCTACAATCATGATGAAGGAGTGGGGGATTTTCATGCATTCGTTAATAAACAAAGCACTTAACCGGTGGATATCATCTTCCTTCATATATTGCCCCATGGACCGGAGCGTCTCTCTTAGTTCTTGGCCAAAATCTGGAATCCGCTTTTGGATTCCATATACGATATTTGTGACAAAAGGGATCAGGCCATCATCGGTCTGCGTAATGGAGTACCAGCAATAATCTGGTTTCACATCCTGTAAGAATTGGCTGATGGCCGTACTTTTCCCATAGCCTGCCCCCGAATGGACGATCACTAATTTATAGTCTGTAACCGTTCTCATTTTTTTCATTAAGCTTGGACGCCTAATATATGAATCCTTGACAACAGGCGGCACAAACTTGGTTTCAATGATTGGAATTTCTGTTGTCACATAACCACCCTCAAAACGAACGAATTTTCTTACTATTCTATCATAATTATATTGGGCAATGGAGGATAACTAGTACATAATTGTCAAAAAAAAAAGAAGGCGACCCCTTACAAGTCGTCTTCTCTGTCTCTCTATTTTCTAAATTGCACATCCCATTCATTAATCGGCCAATAGCGAAGGTCCACTTTCCCGACAATCTGCTCACGGTCGACAAATCCGAAATAGCGGCTATCCATACTTCCCCGGCGATTATCCCCGAGGACGAATATCTTACCTTTAGGAACGATTTTTTCACCGGTGATTTCCTGAAGGGTAAAGTCACCCGTCAGCTTACTCCCGATGTATTCCTGCTTGAATTTTTTTAAATAGGGTTCTGGATAATACTCCCCATTCACGTAAAGTTTGTCATCTTTGTACACGATTTTATCACCAGGCAAACCAATGATCCTCTTCACATAATCTTCTTTTTCATTTGCATGAAACACCACTACATCAAAGCGGTCCAATTCTCCTATATGATAGCCAATTTTATTGACAACAAGTTTATTTCCATCCTGCAGTGTAGGCATCATGGATTCGCCTTCCACCACATAGTTGGAGAAGAGAAAGGTCCGAATGATGATGAATATGATTAATCCAATTCCCAAGGCTTTGATCCATTCAAGTCCTTCTCTTTTTACCTCTTCTCTCAATTTGATTCCTCCTGCTTTTTCCGTTCAATTCGTTGGTCTAATTCCATTTTCTTATTCAGATGTATCTCAATTCGTTTTCCAACAAACCATAACACGAAAATAATGGCCACGACGATGACTGTACGAATTGGTTGTTTAACTAATGATATAATATCATATCCAATAAAACTTATGGTGAATATCATCACCATTTTCCCCGTAACCACCGCAAGCATATATTGAGCGATGCTGATGGAGGATAATCCTGCCACTACATTCACAACCGCCGACGGAGTAAATGGGAAACACAAAAGGATGAACAGTGGTCCAAACCCATGCCGGTCTACCCATTTCGTCAACCGTTTCACCTGCTTATTCTTTCTTAAGAAGCGAAAGACCCGTGCCTCCCCGTATCTTCTTACCAATAGAAAGACAATCAGTGCACCAAGCGTAGCACCGATCCACGAGAACAAAAAGCCCCACCATAAACCGAAAGCATTCGCATTGGCCGTTACAAACACCACCAGGGGCAGGAACGGAAGAAATGCCTCCAACAATGGAAGGAGGATTCCGGGAATCGGTCCAAATGAACGATATTGCTGAATCAAATCCATCATATTTTCAAGCGTAAACCAATCTTTTATCTTATTGATATTCATATGATATGTTTCCCCTTAAACGACCATGAACTTCGCATTCACTACTTACTCTCTCATCATATCACACCGGAACAGGATTTCCATATTGCAATTTCACGCGTCGTTTTTATTAATACACGTTTTCCTAAACCAGGGGATCGTAAACCTCATAGGTCATCCTTTATTATCGACATCTATCCACCTATTATCGACTTTGGGCATTATTCTATCAACTTCTTCATTTTATTATCGGCATTCAACAATATATTATCAACTCCCCTATTCCCTTCAACAAAAAGAACTGCCATCCACACCGGAATGGCAGTTCTCCATCTTTTCTATAAATGCTCCCCGAACCAATCCACGATTTCCTGTAACCTTGCTTCCCGCATGGAGGGCTTTCCTGTCCGGGAAAGATTATGGTTGGACTCCGGGAAACGGACGAACTTCGCCGCTTTTTTCTCACGTTTCAATGCGATGAATAACTGCTCGGCCTGCTCGATCGGACAACGGTAATCCTTTTCACTGTGAAGGATCAATAGAGGAGTGTTCATATCCTTCACGTAGGCGAGGGGAGAGTGATTCCACAGAGTTTCAACGTCCCTAAGGTCGCTTTGGATCTGCCACTCGGAGAAATAGTAGCCGATGTCGCTCACTCCATAAAAGCTGATCCAGTTACTGATCGAGCGTTGGGTCGCCGCCGCTTTGAATCTGTCGCTGTGACCGATGATCCAGTTGGTCATGAAGCCTCCATAGCTTCCACCGGTTACGCCAAGGCGGGATTCGTCGATGAACGGATATTCCTTTAATGCATATTCCACTGCTTTCATGATATCTTCGTAATCCCCGCCGCCATAATCACCCCTTACGGCATCGACGAACTCCTGACCATAGCCGTGACTTCCCCGGGGATTGACGTATAAGACAGCATAGCCACAGTTTGTCAGCACCTGGAACTCATGAAAGAATGTGTTTCCGTACATCGTGTGCGGACCACCATGAATTTCGACGATAAGGGGATACTTCTTCCCTTCCTCAAATCCCGCAGGTTTCATGATCCAGCCTTGTACCGGCCAATCTTTTGCCCCGCTGTACATGAACGATTCCGGAGAGGCCAGTTCCCTCGCGGCAAGCAGGTCCCCGTTTAAACGGGTGATGGTGGTCAGTTCCCCGGTCGGGACATGGAGCGTATACAATTCGCCAGGCTCTGTCGGTGTGCTCATGGCCAGAAGGATGGTTTGGCGGTCCGAATCGAGGTCGAATCCGTAGACGTGCTGCTTTTCCTGTAAGAGCGCTGGATAAATGGCACCATCGATGTGAGCATAATAGAGGACTGTATTTCCCGAATCTGATGCCAGAAAATAAAAACTTTCATTGTCCTTTGACCATTGTATCCCCGTCTGCGACGAGCCCTGGATACTGTCGCTGTTAAGATAATCCCCTACCGGAACATCCATTCCTTCAGTCAGGCAAATGGAGTGTCCGGTCGCAGGTTCGTGAATCCATATCTTATTATGAGTGGCGTTTTCAAATTCACGATTATGGCCTATATAGGCGAGGCGCATGCCATCCGGGGACCAGCTTGCTTCTCCGTAGTACCCCGGCTCCCCGTTCACTTGTTTCAATTCTCCAGTTTCAAGGTGAAAAAGATATAAATCGGACTGGAATGAAAAGTCCCTGTCTTCTCTCATGTCAGTCGACACGGCAAGGTACTTTCCGTCCGGGGACCAGGAATGAAGCGTGTAGTCATGCTCATCATCCGTGAGCCTTTTCATTTCCTTCGTTTCTAAATTCACACATGCTATCTGTGAAAATGAATCATCATGGAAGCCGCGGTCATCACTTTTATATTTCATGCTTGTCGTAACAAAGGGCTTTGGTTTTTCCTCTTTTTCTTCTTTATGATCGAACGTTCCGCCTTTCTCTAAGCGAATGGATAAGGCAATCTTTTCACCGCATGGAGACCACACAGGATTCGAGACCGCTGTCGGACAGTCCGTGACTCGCTCTGCTTCTCCTCCATCCCTACTGATGAGATAAAGCTGATTGACACCGGACCGATTGGAGATGAATGCAATCCTCCTACCATCAGGTGACCATCTTGGTGACGAAATTCTCTGTTCCCCAAACGTCCATTGACGAATGGATTTTTCTTTTAGGCCGATACTATGTAAGGTTGAGAAATATTCATCTTTTTCTTTACTCATCACCGTTTGAACAAATACAGCTTCTTCTCCACCCGGTGAGAGTCTTGGATCCGATACAGCCTTCAATTCGTAAAGGTCTTTTATGGTCATGCTATTCTTCATGCTACTGCACCTTCCTTTCATTCTGTACCCTTTATATTTTCGACACTGAAAATGCGAATCCCTTCACGGATAAAAACGTGTGATCCCCTTCATAATAGAAACAAATTCAACTTCTACAATTTTCCCTATTGAAAGTAAATTGAAATCAACGTAAAATATTATATACGAACATACGTTCTAAACCAAAGTGAAAAGGAGTCTTTTCATATGACAAGGATACCGGAGACCGATCGGAATATTTTGGAGCAGGCAATCTATCTGCCCATGGTGCTGACGATATTGAATCGCGATCTGCAAGTCGTAGACAGCAGCCCTTTTAAGTTAAAGAGACCTTATCTAGAGATGATCGAGGAGACGATGAAGGTCATTCAGGGGGAACTCGCCCATGTTAAAAAATATATGAGGACGAATAAGATGAAGGTGGAACGCATTCAATCCGATGATGCTTTTACGATGTATATGTTTTTGTATAAGGGATATGAAGAACATCATAATTACTTCAATCCACGCCTTCGGAACCGGGTGGAGGATTTAATGAGACATTATTTATTCCGCCGTTTCACGGAAACAAAGACAGATACAACAAAAGAAGCGTGATACTCTGCTCACGCATCGGTTTTGTGTATATGTCGATTCAAATAGAACGTCTTTACATTATTCATTTCAGTCTGGACTTTCGTATTATATTTACTTTCCATTTCGGCGATTCGTTGTGTATAGGCAATGCGTAAATCCGAGGTGCGGAGCATTTGATTTTCAAAAGAACTGTAAGAAATGGGAACCGTACAGGATTCATTGTTTTGAAGGAAGATCCGTGTTGATCCATTCGTCATTCGTTCATATCCCCGGACATGGGAGTGGGAGATCCAGGCACATTCCTGCTTCACTGGAGAAGATGTCGGAAATAGATACATGGACATATCAGGGTTGACCATAATGGGGGCTTTGTAGATGATACCCGTAAGTTTTTTCGTTCCTTCTTTCCTGCCTTCATAAGAACAGCCAAAGAACTCACAACTTTTCTTCAGGATTTCAAAAGGTTTGAACGGAGAAATCAATACGTCATCCACCTCTATTATTTTCGTGAATGTCCTGGCGCCATATTCCATAGGCTGAAGGATCATCGTATGGGGATTCACTTCATATTCTTCTATAATTCGAGATTTTTCTCTCATTCCATCGCCTCCATTTACATTTTTCACCAAAATAATACCACAAATTTCGACGGTTGTCTCTCTTATTTTTAAAAATTCTGATATTTATCCTCTTCTACTGATTTATGAATAAAAAATTATCAGAATATTTAATTTTTTTGGTTGAATTTTCACCTCTTTCCCCATATACTAATAAAAAGAATTCAGGGGTGAGGTATATGGAAAGCAAAAAGTCCTATACAGAAATGATGAAAGCCGCTGCCATGACCCGGAAGAAAGCAACAGAAAGAAGCGTAATGGAAATCTATATCGATATGGTACTGCATGAAAGCATTCTAATGACACAAAGATCTAAGCTCTTAACTGATATTGATGCCGCCCTGGATACAAAGGATAAAATATTGTTTATGAAATTATCAAAAGAATTAAATGAATTGAATGTTAGTTACGGATAATCATACTAAATGGCTGACTCCATCTGAGTCAGCCATTCCCATTTTATTGGACGGGCCTTTGGTACCTCCATGCATGACTTTTTCTCCATTTGCAAACCCTAATAGCTAATCTATATACGATGGAGCGAATCATCATGATCCTATTGATAAAAGTACTGGTCCTCTACTTGATCACCATAGCTGCTATGAGGCTGATGGGTAAGTCTACGATTGTACAGATGACTCCATATGACCTGGTGGCCATCATCATCGTAGGTACCATCGCCTCCGAGCCACTCATTTCAACAAAATTCTGGCCGACCATCACAGCCCTCATCTTTCTTGTCGGGCTCCATGTACTATTCTCATTCCTTACGTTAAGTCAATGGGGAAACCGGTTCTTCCTGGGAGAGCCGACATTGTTAATAAAAAACGGGGAAATATTAGAAGATAACCTTGAAAAATCAAAAATCTCACTCATTCAATTAACGTCCATCCTCAGATCTCAAGGATACCCCAAGATTTCCGATGTGGACTATGCGATGCTCGAGCCCATCGGTGAAGTGAGCATCATTCCCAAGGTAGAAAATACTCCGGTTACCGTGGAACACCTCAAGTTAAAAATCGACGACGAAGGTCTTCCGATTTCAGTCATAGTGGACGGTAAGATCCAAGCAAGGAATTTGAAACTCCTGGGAAAATCGAAGGAATGGCTGGAAACTCAACTAACCAACTCCAACCTGCATCACAAAGATGTCATCTTCGCCTATATGACGGAAAAAGCGAAGAATCTGGTCATCAGCAAAAGGGAAAAGGCAGACTAGGCCTTTTCCCTTTTATGTCACTTCAAGAGTTCAATAAAAAATGTTCCCGTAAGCATTTATCGTTAAATAAAATACCACTACAGTATAAATTAAGGCTGTCCAAAATGAAATCGAGTGATAAAATCTCTTCTGCTTCCCTTTTAGCATGTGTTGGATCCTTTGATACCGATAACCACCTCCGTACGCATAAATGAGGATCAACGTGATCAATATCCCGATGATCAATGACCATTCCATCATTGGGCGGCCCGTTTCAAGATAACTCCAAAATGGCAATCCCAGTAACACCAACATAGTAAAAGCAACCTTGCTAAAAAAAAGCAACAGTTTTTGGTTTATGAGTACTTCCATCCTCTTCCGCCTCTCCATCCAATTTTAATAATCAAACTTTATTAAATATTACTTATTTTACCATAAAAGTTATAATTTAGAGTAATTAATTCACTTAATTTTTCTGTTCTCAAGTTTTTAGCTGGTTGATCCTTTCCCCGTTCATTCAAAAATTAAAAAGCCAAGTCAATTTTTGACTCGGCCTTTTCTCATTACTCTTCTTTCTTCTCCGCTTCATACTCTTCAAGCATCGACAAGCGCTCAAGCATCGTCGGATGTCCGTACCGGAAGATCTTCACCAAAAGCGGCGGGTTCACTTGTGATAAGCCTACTTTTGATAACTTCTGGAAGGACGAAATGGCCGCTTCCTTGTCACCGGTCATTTCGATGGCATAGCGGTCTGCCCTCGTTTCCTGATACCGGGAGATCCAGTTACTGAGTGGACTGATTGTAAACAAAAGCATGGACGTTATCATTAAGAATAAAGGAAGTGAGCTAAGGCTCGATACGCTCGATACTTTCAAATCATCACTATGGTTTGCCACGAGCCCCCTCATCAGCTTAGCTGTCAGGAATAGTCCGAAGAAGGACAGAACGAGATAGATCCCGATTCCGATGTAGATATGCTTTTCCACGTAATGGGCCATTTCGTGGGCCATGACGAAAAGAATTTCCTTGTCTGTCAGCTTTTCAAGGGTTGTGTCCCATAAGACGATCCTGGAATTGGATCCCACTCCGGTGACATAGGCATTAAGGGAATTGGTCTTCTCAGACATATCGACTTCAAATACGTGATCTGCAGGGATCTTCGCCCTGTCTGCAAGGGATAGGATCTGTTCCTCCAACGCTTTATCCTTCAATGGATAGAAGTCATTATAGAGGGGATCTATCAGGACAGGCTGTACGAACATCATGAAAATCGTAAATGGCACCGACAAAGCCCAGGCCGCAAGCCACCAGCGCTGTTTGAAGCGCTTCATAAGGGCATACAGGACCGAGACGATGATGAACATCAAAAGATAATTTACCCAGAAATCCGTGATTTCGTCTTTCATCCACATGGAAAACGTCTGAGTGGAAATATTGTAGCTTTTTGAAATTTTATATGAAATATACTGCAAGGGGAAAATGGCCACAAAAGAAGAGATCGATAACCAGAATAAGAAAATGGCCGTTTGAAGGAAGCCGTTCTTCACCGTTCCCCTCGCCCATTTTTCAAACACACGTGATACACCGAAAATCAGGATCAAGAAATAGAATATCCATTCATACGGAGTCGATAAGAAGAACAAAAGATTCTTGATCTTTGAAAAGTCCTCACTTAACATGATTTCTTTATTATTCATAAAGGTGGCCGGGTCCGCACTGCTTCCCTTATACATTTCAGGTAAAGTGGAATCCGCCAGGAAAAATAAGTACACATATAAGAATAAGCCTAATAGCAAATAAGCAAGTATCGACCTGAGCGCCCATTTTCTAGCCAACATGTTTCCTCCCTTCTCGTCTTCACTACTATATGTAATACCCTGTCCAAAGTTTTAGAACCTAAACACGGACGGTGAGTGAAATGGCGCCGTTCGTGCATGGAAAATCTTTCATCTGCCATATATTCATTATATCTGCCGGAAGAAGAAAAATTTGTCATTTGTGAAATTTATCTGCCATTCTAAAAAACCCAAAAATCATCCTCAATAAAAAAAGCCACGATTTTAGATCGTGACCAATAAACTCCTACATTAAGAAAACGGAATACAGTGACAAAACTGAAATCGCCCCAATCACCACAAGGATCACATTGGCACCCAAAAACGCGATGGCAAAGGCAGCTACCGTCCCAACCACTCCAAACAGGACATTCCCTTCCTGGATTAACAGGATGCTTGGAAAGATCAACGCACCCAATACGGCAAATGGGACATTTCGCAAAATCCCTTGGAGAAATGGAGGAAGCTCTTTCCCTTTGAACACGAGGAAGGGAAGCATCCTGGGGATGTAGGTGACAATTGCCATCCCGAGGATCATCCACACAATTGCACTATTCATCAGCACTTCCCCCTCTTCTCATCATGTCCACTACCTCCACGATAACAGCCGAAACAAGCGTGGCTGTTACGATCGACCAACCGTTCGAAAGATTTGTGGTGAACAGCAGGATACTATTCAGGGCACCTGCCACAACCGCCAAAAACGTGACCTTGACGCTTTTTTTCATGGAAGGAACGAGAAGACCGACAAACATGGCATAAAGAGCAATCGTCATGCTGGCTTGAAGGAATTCCGGGAGAATTTCTCCGATAAAATATCCCACGCCGGAGTTCACGACCCAGCTTCCATATGAAATGAGGATGACCCCAAAGGCAAACCCCGTCCGTACTTTCCCCTCTTTGATACTGATGACCGAAAAGGTTTCATCCGTGATGCCGAACGCATAGAAAAGTTTCTTAAACAAACGGTCTTCCTCAAGCTTCTCGCTTAGCGACGCAGACATGAGAAAGTGACGGATGTTAACGATGAACGTGGTAAAAATGATCTCGATGACCCCGGTTCCAACCGCAATCAAACTCAGTGATATGTATTGAGCGGCACCTGCAAAGACAAGCATGCTCATCAGAATTGTCTCCGTCACCGTAAGCCCCGTAGTCCGTGCCAACAGTCCAAACGTCAGGGCGACAGGCATATACCCAATGGCAATGCTGATGCCCCCCTGCAGGCCATAGCGAAAATCACTCACTTTTTTCGAAGAAAGAAGTGCTTCCATCCCCTCACATCCTTTATAATAAGTGTTATTCACTGTTTTAATTTTTTGATAATTTATTATATTATACATATAGACGTTATGTTAGACAAGAGGAGTTTTGTTCATGGAAAATTTCCCGATACAAATTGGTGATAATATCAGAAAGATCCGGAGAGAACGGGGGTTCAGCCTTGAACAAATGGCTGAGCGGACAGGGGTCAGCAAGGCGATGATCGGTCAAATTGAACGGGGTGATTCGAATCCTACCGTTGCAATTCTGTGGAAGATTGCCAATGGCTTGAAGGTATCCTTTTCTTCCCTCATCGAAAAGCCGAGCAGCCTGGTGTCCATCATTCATTATGAAGACGTGCAGCCTGTGCTTGAAGATGACGGGAACTACATCGTATATCCCATCTTCCCTTTCGATCCCTTAAAGAAATGGGAAAGCTATCGGGTGGAAATGAAACCGGGCTGTACCTATCGGAATGAAGGACATACGAAGGGTGTGGAGGAATACATCACGGTCCTTTCAGGAGTGATTTCCCTGAAGATTGCAGAGGAAAAGTATGAATTGACGGCAGGAAGTTCGATTCGATTCGCCGCCGACTCCGGTCATGAATACTCCAACGAGTCGAATCAAGAAGCTGTCTGCCAAATGGTCATCTATTACGGGGAAGAATAAAGCAGTCATGAAATGGGACCTCCATTTCATGACTGCTATTTTTCTCGTGTCAAACTTTGGAACTGACCAATATACTATTACATCTTTAAGTTGAGAGGAGAATAATGAACATGACCCCTTCCCTGCCCTCATTTGACCTCCAATTCGATCATGCTGATTTACGGGAGCTGGAACGTGATGTATGGAGTAACACTCCCGTTCCGGCTCAATTGAAAATGGAAGATGCCGTACATGATATCCATATCCGGTACAGGGGATCCTATACAAGGGAATTGGAAAAAAAGTCGTATCATATAGAATTTGCCAACCAACGCGCTTCTGACGAATCATCAGAACTACACTTGAACGCAGAGTCCATTGACCCCTCCCATTTCCGGAATAAACTTTCCCTTGATTTCATGAGGGAAGCAGGCATCCACACACCGGAGAATAAGCATGTATTCCTTACCCTGAATGGAGAGCCTATAGGTTTATACCTTCAGCTTGAATCAGTGGATGAGATCTACCTGAAAAAGAGAGATCTTCCCCCGGGGACGATTTATTATGCTGTCAGCGACAAAGCTGACTTCTCACAAAAGGGAAAACGGGGCCTGACATCAGGATACCAGCGAAAACTCGGAAATATGGAAGATGATCATACACTCATCCACTTCATCAAGAAAATCAATTCACCTTCCACCTTCCTACATGAAATCCCTCGGCTCTTACACATTGAAAACTACTTGAGGTGGCTTGCCGGGGCTGTCTGTACGATGAATAATGATGGATTCACCCATAACTACGCTCTGTATCTGAACAGGAGAGATCAACTATTTTCCATCATACCGTGGGATTACGACGCTACGTTTGGAAGACGTGTGAACGGGGACGTCATGGAATGGGATTATGTGCCGATTACGGGAAAAACGAAAAACAAACTGACCACACAGCTGATGAAACGATCCCGATTCCGGAAATTATATAAGGATATATTGGAGGAAATTCTCGATACGACGTTCACTGTGGCATACCTTGAAGACAAAGTGATGAGCTTACATTCTTCCCTGAGACCCTATATCCTGATGGACCCCCATTTTCAGAAAGATATTGATTTGTATGACCGGGAACCTTCCTTCATCCTTCAGTTCATAGAAGCTCGCGGCGCTTACCTGAGACAGGAATTAAAACATCTCTAGAAAAAAATAAAGCGTGGGAACAAGAATTTCCCACGCTTACCATTAACAGAACGTATCCTTCGGTTTTGGAACGGACAAGCCGAACAGTGGACGAAGATATAGTGCAAGGAATGTGCCGGCAAGGGCCAGGATTCCCCAGATGTACCCATGAAGGCTGAAGGAAGCAATTCCTCCGAAGTACGCACCGATGTTACATCCAAATGCCAATCGGGCACCGTATCCCATCAACAGTCCGCCAATGACCGATGCCATGGCATTTTTACCAGTAATCTTATTGAAACGGAATAACCCTCCGGCTGCAGAGGCAAGGAATGCTCCAAGAATGACACCGAAATTCAATACGGTTGTGGAATCAGCAAAGATTGACGCTTGAAGGGCCTCGGCATTGGCTCCCGACCAATAGCCCCAGCCAGCAACATCCACACCGAACATTCCGGCCACCTTGGATCCCCATAACGCAAAGGCCGACGTAATTCCCCATGGATTTCCCCTTGTCATGAGAGTGAGGGCATTCAATACCGCAAGAACGATGGCAGCTGCAAGAAGCGGCCAGGATCCACGGAAGATCCGCTTCCACCCTTTTGCTGACGGAAGAACTGCCATACGAGGGGGATTCTTCTTCTTTTCAATTCGAAGGGTGACCCATGCAACGAAGGCGAAGAATAACATGGAGACGACCCATGCCCCGAAATAACCTAATCCAGTGGATGTGGCCAGCGAAATCGGCTTAAAGGAAGGAAGCTCCTCTGTCCAAAAGGGAAGATGAGCCGCTCCGACGGTTGCACCTACAATAAAGAATAACAGCGTAATGAACATGACGGAACGTCCTCCGCCAATTGCATAAAGGGTACCCGAAGCACATCCTCCCCCGAGCTGCATCCCGATCCCGAACAGAAAGGCACCAACAATCAGGCTGACACCGACTGGTGACACATAGCCTGCCGCTTCCCCTCCAAAAAATGTGTACCCTGTAGCAAGAATCGGTGCAAACAAGGTAACGGCAACGGCAAGCATCACCATATGGGCACGCATCGCCTGCCCGTTTCCGACAGACATTACCCTACGGAAGGCAGAAGTGAATCCGAATCGTGCATGAAATAATGTATATCCTAACAGAAGTCCGAGAACGAGAAGCACGGTTTGGGCCAATTCCTGTGTAAAGAGCAGGTATAGGCCAAGAACCGCTGATACGATGAGCCCAACAGCCACTAATGACGTCTGTGGTGAGTTCAATTCGGTACTCTTTTTCTCCGGACCTTTTTGTTCATTGATTGGTTGAACATAGTCAGCCATAGCAAATCCTCCTTAATCTTATTGATTTGGTTGGAATTCATTTTACAATAGTAATGGATTCTTCGGTTTCTGTCAAAAGATGAGCTTCCATAAAAAAACCACCTGAGCAAGAACGCTCAAGTGGTTTTACACTATGAAACCAGTGCCAACATAACCGGAATCGTCACGATACTCAAAAGGGTCGTGACTAAAGTACTTGCTGACACGAGATCAGGTTCTGTATTGAATTGCAGTGAAAACATCGTTGTATTTGCAGCGGTCGGCATGCTGGCCAATATAATAAGAATCGAACCGAGTGTAGAGGAAATCGGCAGCAGGGAGACGATCGCCAATGCCAGAATTGGCGAAGCGACCATTCTCATGATCACGATGAAGGATAATGCCCTTCTCTCCACTTTCTTCCCTCCAAGCGTGGCCAGCTGCATCCCAAGAACCACCATGATTGTAGGAATCGTTGCTTGGGAGATCAAATCTATCGTTTGAGTTAAAAATAGTGAAACGTGAAGATGCAATACTTGAAAGGCAAGCCCGATAAACGCTCCATACAAGATTGGCATCTTGACGATCTTTATCCAGATTTCCTTCGGTCCCCTTGCTTTGTCACTCCCGCTAATGGCGTAGTATAAACCAATCGTATTCATGAGGAACGACTGAATCACCATCATGATGACCGCATAGCGAAAACCGAGTTCGCCAAACCCGAACAGAATGATGGGTACACCGTAATTACCCGAATTCATGAAAACGCCGGAAAGGATCATAGCCGATTCTTTCGGTTTTGAATAATTCCTGATCGCAGCCACTATTTTAACGGAAACAATCAATATTACACAAAGTGCGATACAAAAGAGAAAAATATAAAGATAATCCATATTCAGTTCATTTTCGTAAAAGGTCTTGAACGCCAGGAAAGGATACATTAAGTAGATGGCCATCTTCGAAATCGAATTGATCTCAAAACCAAGTTTCTTTTGTCCTATATATCCAACAGCAAAGACCAGTAAGGCAGGCAGTACAATTAATATTACGTCCATTCATGTCACCACAATCTATTAAAATGAAAGATAGGCCTGACTACTAGAGTCAAGCCTAAGTGTACCACATTTACAAGAGTGGGATAATTAATCCGGCTAACAGCAGGATCAATGCGCCACCCAGTCGTGAAGAAATCTGTGCGAATGGCATAAGCTCCATTCGTTTGGATGCTGACAATACGGCAACATCCCCTGTTCCTCCCATATTCGCCATGCACAGCCCCGCTGTGATAGCTGCTTCGATCGGATAAAAGCCAACCAGTTTCCCAAGGATTGCTGCACCGATGACCGCCCCCAGGACCACTCCGAGTACGGTCAGGATATATTGAAGAGTCAAGGCCTCAAGGACCGTATTCAAATCCGTGTACGCAACACCGATCCCAAATAGTAAAGCGAAAGTCCAGTTAGCGGCTACAAATTGATACCACTGACTCGCTCCCTCTACTACATTTTGTGGAATGATATTTGAAATCTTCGCCACAGCCACTAGAATGATCATGATTGCATAAGGATGAAGCGGAAGAATGGATCCAAGCAAGGTACCGACCGTAAAGAATGTCAGGGCAGCAAGTAAGCCTACTCCCATCTTTTCAATATGATACTTCTGCTTTGTTTTCTCATAGGTAAAGCCTTTCATGAGCTGCCCGTTCCCGCTCAGGGAAGGGACCTTTTTTCCGATAATATCAAGTACCGATGCCAGAATGATGGCAAAAACATTTCCCAACGCAAGTGCCGGTACAAGCATCGATATATAATAGCTCGGATCATTACCCATCATTTCTGAATAGATTTGACTCATTGGCACTGCGCCCGCTCCCATTCCACCACCCATGATTGGCATGGTAATGACAAGGATGGCTTCTTTAAGGGTAAAGCCGACCAGAGATCCAAATATACCTGCTACGATGATTGCTCCTGCCACAGCCCCGAAGATTGGCAAGAAGTAGCGGAGGCCCACCTTTACCAATACTTTCGAATTCATCCCCAATATACTTCCGGTGATTAACGCCGCAATATAAAAATTCAAGAATCCGCCAGACTTCATAAAGTCGGTCATGGATGTGACCGTGTCCTCAGGAAGCAACCCGGCATAGACCATATAAGCCGCGCCGAAAATCGCTATGATAGCACCGCCTCCCAGGAATGTGTTCACGATGGGTGTTCTGTCTCCCGCCCATCCAAATAATTCACCCAGGACCATCATGACAAGAAGGCTTCCGATCATCCCTCCAGGCAGGTTCCCCGTATACATGCTAACCAGCGTAATCCCCGTAAAGATCAGGAACCAAAGGAGCGGCATATTGAAAACCCTTAGAGCACGATCTCTCGTATCCGTCCCATCCTCTTTTGTTTTCTCATTTTCATATGAAAGTGTTGAAGCTGTTTGTCCCATCTTGTTCATCCCCTTTGTCGATTTATACGTACGAACTAAAATGCTGTACCGCTCTTTCCAGCACTCTCTTCCTTACACCCCTGTAATCGCACTTTAGCAACCGCTTACATTTATATTCATTTTATGAAAACGTTTTATGATTTCATAGATTATGAAACTATTGTTTGTTTTTTGAAATTAAAATAAGCAGCCATAAGCTGCTTATAAATAACTTTCGATTCTGGGGATATTCATTTTCTTTAACGTATACCGAAATACCGGCCTTCCGATTCCATAGACCAAGGTTTCATCCACCACCCCGATTTCTTTCAAGAACCTCAGGTACTTTCTGATCGACACCCGTGAGATCGACGTCACATCTGCTATATCATCTGTTGAAAATGACTCCTCTTCGAAACTAACAAGCTCTTGGAAAATAGACGCTAATGTACTTCGAGTCAATCCTTTAGGAAGGGGCACCTCCTCCCGGGTTTGTTGTACTTCCCTTAGTAAAAGTAGATCCAGTTCGTCCTGTCCAATGGTAGAATGCTTATGAAGCATAGAATTACTCTCCCGGTAAGACGTCAACGCTTTTTTAAACCGTTCAAATTCAAAGGGCTTGATTAGATAATCCACAACGCCCATCCTGAGGGCACTTTGAATATTTTCGACTTCTGATGCCGCTGTGATGAGGATGACATCTATTTCCCGTTGTTCTTTGCGTATTTGCTCCAATAAGTCCATTCCCGTTTGTTTCCCGGGTAAATAAACATCCAATAAAATTAAATCGACCTTGTGCTCATTTACCTTCTCCATTGCATCTTCAATAGAATTCGAAATGCCGATTAAATGAAATCCATTGATTTCTTCCAGATACCTTTGATTAAACCGGGCCACCATTGGATCATCTTCCACGATCAATACATTAATCACCCTTCATCCCCTCCTCATATGAAGCCTGAACAATCAAGGTCGTCCCAGAACCTTCCTTCGATTCAACATGCAGGGTCCCATTCAGCTTACCGATACTCTCTTTCACTAGGAAAAGACCGTAGCCCCGTCCTTCTCCCTTGGAAGAATACCCCTTGGTGAAAATATCCTCTACCATATCATCCGGCATCCCTATTCCTGTATCGGTCACAACCATTTCTAACTGACCATCCTGATAAAATATTTCCATCAACACTTCCTTTTCGTCACAATCCATCGTAGCATCAATACTATTATCCAATAGGTTTCCAATGACCGTTATCAGTTCATGGGTAACCGCAGGGTCCCTTGGTTCCGGAAGAAAGTCGTGGCATTCGAAGGTTAACGAAACGTTCTTTTCCCTCGCGTAGCTTAGTTTCCCCATGATAAAACCGGCAAGGGCGGGATCTTTCACTCTAGTGGTCACCATGCTCACTTCGTCGACACGGAAGGAAACCAGTTCTTTCACATACCGGTCTAAATGGCCGTAGTCCCTCATCTTTACGAGTCCCAGAATCACATGCATCTTATTCATGAATTCATGTGACTGGGCCCGTAAAGCTTCCGCATATGATTTTACACCGGTTAGTTGTTCCGCTAATTGATTCACTTCTGTCTTATCACGAAAGGTGGAAATCGCTCCGACCACTTCGTCATTGACGATTAATGGAACCCGGTTCACGAGTATAGATACCCCGTTGATCGTCTGCTCCTCGTCAAGTTCGGGTTTCCCCGTCTCCATCACCCGTTCAAGACGGGTATGCGGCATGTATTCCTTAATGGGCATACCTATCGGATCAGAGCTCAGTCCAGCTTTATTGAATATTTTCAATGCTGATTTATTCGCCAGGGAAATGGTGGTATCTTTATTCACAGCCACTACTCCTTCATGGACAGACTGAAGCATCGTATTCCGCTCCTCCAAGATCTTCGCGATTGCAAAGGGTTCAAGCCCAAATAATATTCTCTTTATATAGCGGGCAATGATAACAGCACCTACGACCCCGACAATGATTCCAAGAGCCGACCCCACTAAAATATTGTAATGGCTTTGATTCAGCGCTTCCTCCACACTATTTAGGGAAATCCCGACAGATACTGCCCCGATCTGTTCATGTTTCTCATTGTAAACGGGAGAAAAAGCCCTGACAGACTTACCTAGAGTGCCTTCAGAAATGGACAGGCTTTCTTTGCCTTCCAACACGTCTTTCTCGTCCCCACCGACAAAGTGCTTGCCGATTCGATCAGGATTGGGATGGGATTTCCTTATGCCCTCCATATCCATCACCACAACAAACAGGACCTCTGCTGAATCTTGGATATCCAAAGTGTATTCTTGTATGTTGTCTTCCTTTTCTTGATTCTGAAGGCCGTTCTTCACAATCGTCGAGTGAGCCACGGTCCTTGACACAATCTTGGCTTTCTCTTCAATATTCGCTTCTATATTATCATTGATCGTCCTTGAAATCAGCAGATCGGTTATGACAAGGGAAACGAGGACAACGACACAGACGAAAAGAATGATGATGGTACTCAGTTTAAGCTTTTTCTTTTTCACGGGAGTCACTCCTGTGCAGTTTGGTATGATTGTCTATTTTACATGAAATCTGGTTTTATGATAGACCCTCGTAAATAAAGAGGCTCCATATGGAACCCCTTAAGAACAACCTGTGAAAGAAAAAATTATTATCAAAACTAACTCGTTTATTTTCAAAAATAGGATTTTATTATCATAAACAAGATTTTATTTTCAAAAACACCACGTTTATTTTCAAAAGTGAATTTCCACCAGTCGTCACCAAAAAAAAGATCCGCCACGAGAGCCAGGCTGGCTCCACAGCAGATCTGCAAACTCACATAAAACATCAATCAGGCAATACGTTCAAATCACTTCCCCTTAAAATCCGGCTTCCGCTTCTGACTGAATGCCAGTAAAGCTTCCACCCGGTCTTCAGTCGGGATCGTGATTTCATATGCCTTTCTCTCAATCTGTAATCCTGTCTGCAGGTCCACGTTCATCCCATTTTTAACAGCAAACTTAGCCTGCTGAAGGGCAACCGGTCCGTTCGCTAACATCGGTTCCACGAATCCGTGGACTTCACCCATGAAATGCTCTTTTTCTACTACCTTCGTAACAAGTCCGATATCCAATGCTTCTTCTGAGGTTAAACGTTTAGCCGTCAAAATAAGTTCAAGGGCTTTGGATTCACCGACCAGTCGCGGTAAACGCTGAGTCCCTCCTGCTCCCGGAATGATGGCAAGACTTGTCTCGGTCAGTCCCATTGTCGTTCCCGCAACAGCTATTCGGAAGTCGCATGCAAGAGCAAGTTCCATCCCTCCCCCGAATGCATAGCCGTTCATAGCAGCAATGGTCGGCTGCGGAAGGGTGGCGACGGATTGAAAGACTTCGCCGATCTTGTAGACGTTGCGAATGACCTGCTGTTCAGTCAAGGTTTTGCGTTCCTTAAGATCCGCTCCGACGGAGAAGGCTTTTTCCCCGCTTCCTGTGAAGATGACGACCCGTACGTCCGGGTTGATTCGGAGTGCTTCGACGACCTGTTGAAGCTCGTTCAGTGTATCGTAATTAAAGGCATTCATTGCATCCGGCCGGTTGATGGTCACTGTTGCAACATTACCCTTTTGTTCTAGTAAAATGGATTCCATGTTTGTTCTCCCCTTTGTATAAGTGTTTCCTCCTTATGTATGATTCGACACGAATCGAGAAAACCCTTTCATTTTTCAAAAGGGCAGAACATTTCCCGTGCTGATGCATAGACTGTTCGTGACATCTACCCATAAAGGAGCTGTATGCTATTATGTATCAACATCCAAATCAAAACCCTTACTTCCAACACCAACAAGCGGACCAATATGTCAATCCGTACTACCGTGAAACGAAAAGCCTTCCCGATCAGTGGGTGGAATATATCCAACCACTCGTGACCCGTGCATTATCGGAGGTGGAAGAAGGTATCAACCTTACTCACCTCTTCCAGGAATTTATCTTATCTGGTGTATTGGTCGGCCAGGGATTCACTCCCGAGCAGGCAATTGAGCAGGTTGAGACGTGGGAAAAAGGTGAATCAAAGCTATTACAGGCCAGTAAAGCTATGAAATGAAAAAAAAAGATGCTCAGTGCTCCACTGAACATCTTCTTTTTTATGACTGAAGTACTTGCTCCTTCAACGCTCTTCTTAAGATCTTTCCTGTTGTGTTTTTCGGCAGTTCCTCAAGGAATTCAATGGCTGCCGGAAGCTTGTATTTTGCAAGATGTTCTTTACAGTATTCCAGCACATCCTGTTCCGTCAGGGATGGATCGCTTTTTACAACATAGCTGCTGACGGCTTCACCAAGTTCAGGATGCGGTACACCGATGACCGCTGCTTCCACGATACCTGGATGATTGTATAGCACTTCTTCGACCTCACGAGGGTAAACGTTGTAACCCCCTACAATGATCAGCTCTTTTTTACGGTCCACAATGTAGAAGTAGCCATCTTCATCCATGCGGGCAAGGTCCCCGGTATATAACCAGCCGTCACGGATCGTTGCGGCGGTTTCTTCTTCCATCTTGTAATAGCCCTTCATGACATTCGGTCCTTTGACGATCAGTTCGCCGACCTGTCCGACAGGGACTTCTTCTCCCATTTCATCGACGACTTTATTCTCCAGGTTCATGATTGATGTTCCGATCGATCCCGGCTTTCTGGGCCGATCCAGCGGGTTGAAGCATGTCACAGGTGACGCTTCGGATAATCCATACCCTTCAGAAATCATGACATTGAATTTCTTTTCAAAGTTTTTCAAGAGAGCCACCGGCAGGGATGCGCCGCCTGAAATACAGAGACGAAGAGATGATAGATCTTCCGGGTCCCCATCAGGATACTGAAACAGGAAGTTGTACATGGTCGGGACTCCGGCGAATACGGTTGGCTGATACGCCTTTGATAACTCAAAAATGGCCTTTGGACTGAAGCGTGGAACGATTAACAAGGTGGCTCCTCTCAAAAGCGGTGCATTCAGGACCACTGTTAAACAGAAAACATGGAACATCGGCAGAGCGGTAATGACGGTATCATCTTCATTCATTCGTAAATAGCTGCCAACGTCGGTCGCATTGGAATAAATATTTTTATGAGTGAGCATGGCGCCTTTTGGTTTCCCTGTTGTTCCGGAAGTGTAAAGAATGATGGCAACCTCATTCTCATCCACTGACTCACCTTTAAAGCCAGGGTCCCCTTTCCCCAAAACACTTGTAAACGATTTCATTTTAGGGTACGCAAGAGAAATTTTGTCTAAATCAATATCCTTCGCCCGTTCATCTCCAGATTCACACAGGATGAAGTGCTCCACATCCGATAACAGATGCTGCATTTTTTCAATTAAAGGCACGAGCAGATCAAGTGTAAGAATGGCCTTCACATCACCATTTTTCAGAATGTAGCCAATCTCATCCGGCGTGTAGATCGGATTGATCGGAATGACCTTTAATCCAAGACGCAGGGCTCCATATAATCCGATGACAAAATGCGGTGAATTCCCCAATACAAGCGCAATATGATCTCCTTTTTTCAGACCCAATTGCTCTAAGCCGCTTGCAAATTTCGATACAGCACCATTCAATTCCCCGTATGTACTTGAGGTATTCAAGAAATGATACGCTGTTTTATCTGCTTTCTCTTGAGCGATTTGATCTAACCGTGTAGCAATATTCAATTGTATCCCTCCCCTTTTTCAATGAAATGAATGAATGGTCATTCATCTAACTATTAAAAGTATTCAAAATATATTCTATATAAAGAATAGTATTAATACAAGTATATTGATGTAAAAAAACCGCCCAATTTGGACGGTTTTTCCATTTATCAATACACTAAATCAACAAATTCATCCTTTGTGATATTACCGAAATAGTGTTGTATATCAACACCTTCCAATGCCCCGGCAATGTCTTTTCGCTCGTAGCGTGTACCTGCCAGCTTTTCTTCGATGTCTTCTACATTTCCCACTCCGAAGAAATCACCGAAGATTTTACAGTTATCAATCTTCCCTTTATTCACTTCGAGGCGGACATCGATTGAACCGACCGGGAAGCGGTGGGAATGCTGGAGATTGAATTTTGGGGATTTCCCATAGTTCCAATCCCAGTTCTGATAGCGTTCTTTTGAAAGTTCATGGATGTTCTTCCAGTCTTCTTCCGTCAGGACATATTCTTCTACGTCGCTCCCTTCAAAGATGAAATCAAGGAGGGTTGAGCGGAAATCTTCTATGGTCATTTGTTCAGTCAGGAATTCTGAAATATTGGCTACACGGCTCCGGATCGATTTAATTCCTTTTGATTCGATCTTGTCTTTTTTCACCCGGAGAGCGGACACGACGTTTTCCATTTCGGAATCGAACAGCAGCGTCCCGTGACTGAACATCCGACCTTTGGTGGAGAACT
Organism: Rossellomorea vietnamensis; assembly: GCF_001305855.1. GTDB lineage: Bacteria > Bacillota > Bacilli > Bacillales > Bacillaceae_B > Rossellomorea > Rossellomorea vietnamensis_A. The sequence continues at coordinate 494,417 of NZ_LIXZ01000001.1, forward strand.
GGGCATTTCCGGAGATCTTTCTGCCTTCTGCGATGATATCGTTACGACCGCTCAGCTCTGCTTTCACTCCGAGTTTATGAAGGGCCGTTACAACAGGTTCAGTGAATTTTTTGAAATTGTGGAAGCTTTCCCCGTCATCTTTCGTGATAAAGCTGAAGTTCAGGTTTCCCAGGTCATGATACACGGCTCCTCCACCGGAAAGACGGCGTACGACATGAAGCCCCTGTTTCTCCACGTAATCTGTATTGATCTCTTCGATTGTATTTTGATTCTTTCCGATGATGATGGAAGGTTCATTGATGTAAAATAATAAATAACTCTCATTAATATCTAAGTTCTTCAGTGCATATTCTTCTATAGCAAGATTGATCCGCGGATCTGTGATCCCTTTATTATCAATAAATAACATCGTTTTTCCTCCTAAATTTCTACTACCATATCTTTTTCTGCTAATGATACATGACCGCTATAAATCGTTTTCGCTTCTGTAATTAACTGCTCCAAGTCCCCGAAATGAGGCAGATGTGTGAGGATGAGGTTCCGGGCATTGGTTTTCTGAGCAAGTCTTCCGGCGTCGAGACTAGTCATATGACCAGCGTTTGATGCATCCATCTCCCCATAGAAATTACATTCACATAGAAGCAGGTCAGCATCCTGTCCGAATGAAACGAATTCTTCCCTGTAGGCGGAATCTGCTGTATAAAAGAGGGATTCCCCACCTGCTTCGATTCTCATCCCGTAACACGGGACGGGATGCTTGGATTTCACAAACGTGACCGTGAAGGGACCAAGGGATAAAGAAGAGTCCTCCGTATACTCGTGGGCTGTCATTAGATCTTTGTATGTAAGGGAATTGTATCCTTGCTGATCTTCCCGGTGGGCATACACAGGCAGGGTACCTTTGTTTTTACCCAGGAAGTATTGAATCAATAAAGCGTGTTGTAGTACACCTATATCTGCGACATGATCGGGATGATAATGGGACAGAAGGACTGCATCCAACTCTGTTGCTTCTATATGATGTTGAAGATGGGATAGTACACCACTTCCACAGTCAATAAGCAGTTTAAAGCCATTTGCTTCAAGTAAATACCCGGTGCTCGCTTCTCCTGCCTTCGGATATCCGCCCCATTGACCAATAATGGTTAACTTCATGTTTGAACATCTCCTTTCACTTTAGTCTGTACCCCTACTATACTTCATTGTGCCTATTTTTTCATTTTTTCCGCCCATTTTAGAATTTATTGTTGACGAAACTCATACTGTTATAATACAATAAAATAAATTAACACATCAGTTATATAACACGAACAATTGATGGGTGAATACAAATTTACGGAGGGTGATGAACATGGTAAAAAATATTGTTGAGTTCTTTCGAAATTTGCCGCCTAAGTCTTGTGCACAGTGTGGAGATACAATTGAGGAGCAGCATGAATGCTACGGCATTTATTGCGAAAAATGCACGACTGACTACGAATACTGAGTTCATGAAAATCAAGGGGTACGAAAAAGGATGCTCTTCAAAATGAAGAGCATCCTTTTTATGATTATTGTACTTCGACTGTTTCCATTGTGTGCTCGTGAATTTCTTCTCCTTTGGTGACATGGACCTGAACATTATAGGAACCTTTCTCCGGAAATGTATAGGAGCCTTTGTATTCTCCCTTTTCACCTGGATTCAGATCAACCCATTCATGCTTTTCTTGATCCTCCTGATAAATTTCAAAACGGACTCTGGCGTCTTCCAGTGCGTCTTCTTTATTTTCTACATGCACCATCATTTCCGCTACTTCACCAGCTGTGACCACATCCGGCTTCATCAAATGTATGGAAACGGTACTTTCATGGTCACCATGGTGGTGATCTTCACCTGCTTGTCCATGTTCGCCGCCTTCTACTTCTCCAATCGCAATTTCCGTTTTAGGCATCGTATGCATGTCACGGGCCGTTACGTGAACCTGAACAGTATACATTCCGTCTTCTTCAAATGTTTTTTCCGCTTTATAAAGTCCGCCTTTTTCGTGCTTGGCTTCGATCATTTCGCTTTCTTCTTTATGACCATTTTTCCAAATTTCATATTTCACTTCACCTGCATCATCGACGGTATCATCACCTTGAGTGACTTTCGTGGAAAGGGAAACGGGTTCGCCTTTTTCTCCTTTTTCAGGCACGTCTAACTTTGCGTCGATTGCTTCTAATTTTTCGTCCTCTTTTGCTCCGTTATCTTCATTTGTATTACCGCATGCAGCGATAAACAATGCAAGAATCCCTACGAGCATAAACAAACTTATTTTTTTCATGATTGATCCTCCTCGTATCTTTCAGCGTATCACCATTATGTACCTCTCACCATTTAGTATACACGTTCATGTATACCCGGGGTTTGTCCATTTTATGAAGAAAAAACGGCAGATGTGTGTGACATCTACCGTTTTTTTCCTTAAGCTTCTACTGTTTTTGTATATTGTTTCTTGAATAACCCTACAAAGAACACGGCAGTCAATGCAACGAACACAATGAAGTATCCAAGCAGGATGAAGAGGTTTTGCCACATGAAGGCAAAGTCCCCGCTTGAAATGATCGCTTTGAAGGCTGATACCGAGTACGTCATCGGTAACAGCGCACTGATTGGTTGCAGTGCAGTCGGAATTAGTTCGAGTGGGAATGTACCGGCACTCGTTGTTAATTGCAGAATCAAGATGATAATGGCGACGAATCGTCCCGGATCACCAAGGATTGTAACCAGCATTTGAATCAATGCCAGGAATGTAAGACTTGTAATAATAGTAGAAAGTAAGAATAATGGTACACTTTCCACTTCAAGGCCCAATCCGAAGAGTAAGATTGCTGCTGCAATTAGTGATTGGATGATCCCGACTGTCGTAAGGACAGTAAATTTACCCATGAACCAGCTCATTCCGCTGGATGGGCGGTTGGATGGTTCTCGGAGCGGATACACAATCGAGATTAATAATGCCCCTACGAATAGTCCAAGAGATAAGAAATAAGGAGCAAACCCTGTTCCGTAGTTTGGAACATGATTGATTTTCTCGTTTTTCACATCGACTGGACCCGCCATCATGTCATACGTATCGTCATCCGCTTTGACACCGTTGGCTTCTTTTGCTGCATCTTTTAATTTCGCTTCGTATTCCGTTGTTCCGTCTGATAGTTTCGTTGAACCGTCTGCGAGCTCAGTGGAACCATCGGCGAGTTTCCTTGATCCGTCTGCCAGCTGATTGGACCCATCATATACCCGGTTAAGTCCTGAGCTCAGCTCATTTGCTCCTGAAGCAAGACCTACCGTTCCCTGGTATACATCACCAAGTTTTTGATTTAATAAACCGTAGTTTTCCACCACTTTGTTTTGACCGGCTACAAGCTGATTCGAGCCTTCGTCAAGCTGTGCCGAACCTGCTACGAGTTGATCCACGCCACCCTGAAGTTTCTTCTGGCCTTCATTTAATGCACCGATGCCACCCGCAAGCGAGTTCGCTCCTTTTTGAAGTTCGCCAGCACCATTACTTAAAGCACCTGTACCTGTCTGAAGTCCCGATGCACCTTGCTTAATCTGATCGATGGCTGCCTGAAGTTCAGCCTTCTTTTCTTCCGGAAGGCTTCCCATGAATGGAGCCAATTCTTCTTCAAGCTTTGAAGCCCCGGCACCAATCGCCTGAGCGCCTGCTTGCGCGCTATCGGCCCCACCTTTCAGGGCACCGATTTTTTCTGCAAGGGTTTGGGAACCTGCCTGCAATTTAGCCGTATTGTCAACGGCACTATCAAGCCCAGCGTCCACTTGTTCCAAACCGGCCTTGCTTTTATCGATTCCGGCAGCAAGGGAATTCAACCCGGATTGGACATCCTGCGTTCCTTTATATAGCTGCTGGGATTTATCCGTCATGACACCGACCCCGTCAGATAATTCCTGAGAACCTTTTGCGAGTTTTTCGGCACCTGCACGGGTTTTAGCCACGCCGTCTGTCATCTCGACGTTCTTTTCAGCAAGAACAGCTAAATTGTCCTTTAGCTTCTTGGCACCTTGAGAAAGATCAATGGCCCCATTGTTGATTTCCCCCGCTTTGTCACTGGCAGTCTGGAAACCATCTCCCATTTCCTGAATCTTATCAAACATTGTTTCTGCATACGTTTCTGAAACGGATTTAGAGAGACTCGCTTTGATCTCTTTCATAGCCGTATCCCCGATTTGAGCTGATAAGAAGTTAAAGCTCTCATTCGGGACATATTTCAGAGAAAGTTTTTGAGGATTCTCTTCTAACAGCGTAGTGCCGTTTTCAGAGAAATCCTCTGGAATTTCCACAAGCATATAGTAGTCTTGTTTCTCCAGATTCTTGTATCCTTCTTTTTTATCGACGAAGTGAAAATCGAACTGATCGCTTTCCTTCAGCTTATCAACAAGCTCCGATCCGATGTGCAGCTCCTTACCATCAAACTCTGCACCCTTGTCACTGTTCACAACAGCTACAGGAAGATCTGAAAGCTGTTCGTACGGATCCCAGAATGCCCATAGGAACATGCCGCTGTATAGTACAGGAATAAATAGCACGGCAAGGATCGGGATGAGCAATTTCTTATTGCGAAAAATCGCTTTGAATTCTGAACCAATAAATGATTTTTTCATGTCTTCCTCCTATGTTTTATCTAAATAATTGAACCATTGACCAATAAATCGAAACGGTCATTCCAAGGTAAAAAATAAATGACTATTTTATTCAATTGGTCATTTTTTCCTAAAAATGAAGGACTATCAGTTTGATAACCCTTTAATGATATACAGCTCAAACAGGTCGGCTATTTCATCTTTATCGAGTGGACCATGTGTACGTTCCCAATCAAAGATCAGGGAAACGTATAGCTTCAACAGGACAAATGCCGTCATTTCCGGGTTGCAGGGCTTAATCGCTCCTGAAGCAACGGCCTTTTCAATCCGGTGACTCAAGAATTCTATGACCACTTTTTCCATGCGGTCAATGACCTCGGATACAGCAGGTGTTCCCATTTCACGAGCTTCCTGATATAACTTGATCGTCAGCTTATGCTCTTTTCGAAATTCGAGAAGACGAAACAACGCACGGTGGACATTTTCAGAAAAGGTAGCATCGGGATTAATCACTTCTTCTGCTTCAAAGGTCATCTCATTAATTAACGATGAAACGATCTCGTCGAACAATTCTTCCTTATTCTTAAAGAATGTATAAATCGTTCCTTTTCCCACATTCGCAATTTTAGCTACTTGATCCATCGTCGTGGCTTTATATCCAAACAATGAAAAAGAATTGGTAGCTGCCTCGAGGATCTGTTTCTTTCGATCAATCGCCATGAATTCACTCCTCTCGTTTGACCGTTTGACCATATTTGTAATTTAGTCATTTTGTTAACATTGATAAATTTATCACATCTGCAAGGATTACACAAGTGATATTTTTCATTTTCTTTACCCCTGTTCCTTCATATCGAATAAGCCCTGTTGAATAGGCTATAGATATAAGACGGTTCAGGAGGTGTCATATGAATATTTACGTAGTAAAAAGCGGGGATACACTCTGGTCGATTGCATCGAGGTACGGGGTTGAGGTGAACCAGATCTCTTATGGAAATCAGTTAAAAAACCCGAATCTACTTGTTATCGGACAAAGCCTTCTCATCCCGGAACCTTTAAAAGAATATATCGTCCAACCAGGGGATTCGCTCTATAAGATCAGTCAAAAGTATTATATGGATCTCAATGAACTACAGACATTCAACCAGATCTCTGACCCTTCCACACTATTTATCGGTCAGTTGATCGTAATGCCTGCTTTCATTCATACCGTTCGAACAGGTGATACCCTTTATACCATTTCCTATAATTATAAAGTTCCCATGCAAGAGATTTTAAATGCGAATGCCATCTCGAATCCATCCCTTATCTACCCTAATCAACAGATTCGGATCCCGAACACGAAGCCGGTGATTGAGGTGAATGCGTACACCACGAGGACCGACAGTCAAGGAGTAGCCGAAGTGAATGGGCTGGGAAGCTACTTCACATACCTTGCTCCTTTTACCCATTCCATTACAAAAGAAGGCTCGATTACAGAACTGAACGATACCGGTCTAATTTCGGCTGCGGATAATCAAAACGTCGATCCGCTATTGGTACTGACCAATTATGTGGACGGCAAATTCAACTCCGATCTTGTTGCAACGATATTAAGAAGTGAATCACTGCAAAACACATTAATCTCTTCCATACTGAAGAAAATGGAAGAGAAGGGCTATAAAGGATTGAACATTGATTTCGAATACGTTTACCCCGAAGACCGGGAAAATTATAATTCCTTTTTAAGGAGGACGGTCTCTGCATTGAAACCAAAAGGCTATTCTGTCTCAACTGCACTCGCACCAAAAATCAAGGGAGATCAAAAAGGGCTATTATACGAAGCCCATGACTATAAGGCTCACGGAGAAATCGTCGACTTTGTTGTCCTTATGACTTACGAGTGGGGATGGGCAGGCGGGAAACCATGGGCGATTGCACCTATCAATGAAGTGAAAAAAGTACTGGACTACGCCGTGACAGTCATACCCCGCAATAAAATCCTCATGGGGGCTCCTTTATATGGTCGAGACTGGAAACTCCCATGGGTGGATGGGACCTTTGCGAAAACCGTCTCTCCTCAGGGTGCCATTGACCTTGCAAGCAAATATGGGGTGCGGATTCAATACAATGACCAATACGAGTCTCCATTCTTCAAATATTGGGATGAATCAGGGCAGCAGCATGAAGTCTGGTTTGAAGATGCAAGAAGCATGCTTTCAAAGCAAATGGTGGTGGATGCCTATAAATTAAGGGGACTAAGCTACTGGGTGCTAGGTTCTGCCTTTCCACAGAATTGGGTGCTTCAGCATTCAAGATATCGGGTGGTGAAGTAGGACGCACCTTCAATAGAGGGTGCCTTCTTTCATCTGTAAGTGCGGCATAGAGAAACTTCCGGATGCCCACAAAAAAAGACCACCAGTTTCCCGGCAGTCTTCAAAATTAACTAGTTCAAATAATCCAACACTTTCGATACGGTTCTCTCCCCCTGCCCGATGCAGTCGGGAATACTCAATCCATCATATGAACTCCCGGCGATAAATACTCCTGGCAGAGTGGCCTCTGCTTGATCATACATACTTTGAATTCGTTCCCTGTGGCCAACCGTGTATTGAGGCATTGAATTTTTATAGCGTGAGACGATTGTGAAATCAGGCGGACCTTCAATTTCCATGATCTTACTCAAATCATCGAGCACGATTTGCTCGATGTGGTCATCGGATAAATCCACGATGGTTTCGTCACCGGACTTGCCAAGGTAGCAACGCAATAATGCTTTTCCTTCCGAAGCCGTATGTGGCCATTTTTTATGTGTCCACGTTCCCGCAGTCAGGGAGTAATCGCTATTTCTCGATACCAGGAACTCTGTTCCGGCGATATCTTTCTTTATGGCCTCTTGTGAGAATCCCATTGCAACAGTCGCCACTGACGTAGCAGGCATCTCCTTCAGAAAATGTAAGAATGGATAGGAGGGAAACATGGATTGCAATACGTGATGCGGGGTCGTGACGATGACGCTGTCAGCTTCCATTTGATCCCCGTTCGTGAAAGTGATTGTATAGTCATCGCTGATCTCTTTTTCTATGTTGGTCACCTTCATGCTCTTGTATACCGTATTTGGTTCCAAACTTGCTTCCATGGCATCGATCAATGATTGAAGACCCTCGGTAAAAGTCAAGAAGTTCCCTTCTTCGTTTGATTCTCCCGCTTGTCCGCTCTTTTTGATGCCGGCTATTAAACTCCGATGTTTCTGTTCCAATTCATAGAGTTGCGGAAATGTAGACATTAAGCTTAGTTGATCAATATCCCCGGCGAATATGCCCGTTAAGAGCGGTTCGATCAAGTGGTCAACAACCTCATCCCCCATTCTTCTCCTGAAGAATTTACCCAATGATTGATCTTCTCTTTCCTGGGAGCGTGGAAGGATAAAATCCGCAGCAGCCCTCATTTTTCCTGATAGTGAAAATAAACTTGTTGTGATGAAAGGGGCGATTTGGGTTGGAATTCCTACAATGGATCCCCCGGGTATTGGATAAAGTTCACCACCGGCTATACAGTAGGAAGTGCCTTTGCGATTTCGAACGAGCTTGTCTTCCATACCCAGTTTTTCCGCTAAACGGGAGATTTCAGTTTTGCTTGATAAACAAGAGTCGGGTCCCTTTTCGATGATATAGCCGTCCTTATTGAGGGTTTGGACCTTGCCGCCTAACCGATGGGTGGCTTCTACAAGCTTTACTTCGATGGGCAGGTTTTCTTCTTTTATTTTCTGTTGCAGATAGTAGACCGTGGTTAAGCCGGTGATCCCCCCACCAACGACTACAATCTTTTTGGTTTGTTGTTCCAACACGTTCATCGCCTTCTTTAACGAAATATCTTCATGTTCAATAATAGAGAAGGACTAAAGCGGTGAGAGTGAACCCACTCGCTTCAGTCCTTCCTGTACAGCCAAAAACGGGAAATTATTTTTTAAGGTGCTTTAACACGACATCAGCCATGGCATCAATGAATTCCGGTTTGGCATTGGGCATTTCCGGACGATAGTAGGAAGCTCCGATATCATCTGTTACGACTTTACATTCATAATCATTGTCATAGAGTACTTCAAGATGATCAGCTACAAATCCTACCGGGGTGTAAACAAACGTTGTATAGCCCTTATCTCTGTGAAGATCCCTTGTCAGATCCTGAACGTCAGGACCGATCCATGGGTCGGGAGTGTTCCCTTCACTTTGCCAGCCTACTGCATAATCCGTGACGCCAGCTCCCTCTGCAATCATCTTCGCCGTTTCTTCTAATTGCTTCGGATATGGATCTCCGGATTGCAGAATGCGTTCAGGAAGGCTATGTGCAGATACAATGAGAACCGCTTTGTTTCGCTCTTCATCACTCATTCCTGCAAAGGTTTCCTTTACCCTGTCCACCCAGTACTGAATGAATTTAGGTTCCTCATACCAGCTTTCAATCGATGTGATCTTTGGACCGCCGATCTTTTCCGCCGTTTCTTTCGCACGTCCATTGTATGATTTGACGCTGAACGTGGAGAAATGAGGTGCGAGTACGATGGACACTGCTTCTTCAATGCCGTCTTGATGCATTTGTTCCACAGCGTCTTCTACGAACGGTTCGATATGCTTTAGCCCAAGATACATTTTAAATTCAATGTTGTCTTGGACCGTATTCAAATGCTCCTCCAGGCTTTTCGCCTGATCAAGGGTGATCTTCGCCAGTGGGGAAATCCCCCCGATCGCCTCGTAACGTCCCCGCAGGTCTTCAAGCAGTTCACTGGAAGGGACTCTTCCATGACGGATATGTGTATAATAGCGTTCCAGATCTTCTTCTTTATATGGTGTACCATAGGCCATCACCAATAGGCCCATTTTCTTCTTTGACATACCATTTCACCTCATTGTCAGTTTCATACATTACATTATTGTGCCATGTTTCTTTAATAGAATCCATTTATAGAGACGTGTGGATGTTCTCTACCTGGCACTGTATTCATGCACAAAGGATGCTAATCGCTTTAGTGTATCTGGATTGACTTGAGGGAATACTCCGTGTCCGAGGTTGAAAATGTGGCTTAGGTCCTTCCCTTGATCCAGGATCTCTTTAGCTTTTTCTTCAATTACGTCCCATGGGGCAAGCAGGATAGCAGGATCCAGATTACCCATCACCGTTTTGGATATGCCTCTTTCTGCTGCTTCTTTAATCGGCAATCTCCAATCAAGTCCGACTACATCGATGGGAAGATCATGCCACTCATTTGCAAGGTGGCTTGCACCGACACCAAACATGATCAATGGTACATTCTCTTCCTTCAATTCATTAAAGATTCTTTCCATGACCGGTTTGATGAATGTACGGTAATCCTGTACATTCAATGCACCTACCCAAGAGTCGAATATTTGGAAGGCAGACGCCCCGGCTTTGATTTGGGCTTTCCCATAAGTGATTGTCATCGCTGCCAATTTATCCATTAAAGCAAACCATGCTTGTGGTTCTGCATACATGAACGCTTTTGTTTTATTATAGTTTTTGGAAGGACCGCCTTCAATCATATAGCTCGCCATCGTAAACGGAGCTCCGGCAAAACCGATCAACGGGACCGATAATTGTTCCTGTGTCAGTAACTTGATTGTGTCCAATACGTAAGGAACATCCTGTTCGGGATTGATTTCTCCAAGCTTTTCAACATCAGCAACCGTACGGATAGGGTTATCGATCACAGGACCGATGCCTGATTTGATTTCGACATCCACTCCAATCGAAGGAAGAGGTGACATGATATCCTTATAAAGAATGGCTGCATCGACATTATATTGTTCCACAGGCAGCCTTGTCACATATGCACAAAGTTCAGGCTGGTGCGTGATCTCAAAAAGAGAATATTTCTCCTTGATCTTCCTGTATTCAGGCTGTGAACGACCCGCCTGCCTCATATACCAAACCGGAGTATAATCCGTTTTCTCTCCCCTTGCCGCTCGTAAAAAAGTATCATTCATCTGTTTCATACCTTTGTTCGTCCACCTTTCTATGTAACTCCATTAACCCTATTGTAAACTAATTTGAGTAGATTCTAAAATTGTCCTATATTTAATATGAACGTACAGATTGTAACCCTTTTAAACTATAGACGTTTTAGGGAGAATTGTATAGTTATCAAGGGAAAATGTCATAAATTTGCCGATTTTTGAAGGGTGGTAAAAAAATATCCATCATTCATGTTACAAGAGAGACAGAAAAGGGAAGAGTATAATAGAAGTGACTACTTTATTGAGGTGATTTGGATGAAGATCTATATGACTACAGGTACACATGATTTCCTACAAAAAATAATGGATCAGCACGCGGGGGAAAAAATGATTTTAATGCAGGGCGAAGATGCACTGCTTTTACATGAAACAAGTGGAGAAAGTGTCTTTGAATCTCCTCGCCGCTATGAGGTTGTTGATCAATCGGGGGAACTTGAAAGCAAAGGATACGTTGTCTTCAACAACATCCCCGTATCAGACGAAGGCAGGCCGCTTTTTGAATACCGGTTTAAAAATCGGGCGGGTTTGATTGAAGAGGTACCAGGGTTTACCGCGATTCGGGTTCTTAGACCACTCGACAACGATACATATGTGATCATGACCCTCTGGGAGGACGAACGAAGCTTCCTTGGCTGGCAGGAATCCAAACAATACGAGAAGGCTCATGCAAAGAGGGGCACTGAAGAAGGAATTGATAATCAAAAGGATATATTCCCACGTGCTTCCTATGTAAGTAAATACTATGTTTCTGGTCAATCCTGAAGAAAAAGCTGCCAATTCCGGCAGCTTTTTTCTTTTTCAATCTTTACAATTGCTTTGAAGGTGTACATACATAATTACAAATGATTAACAGTATACTTAATCGTATTGGTTTGAGACATCCTGAATGAAAGGAGAGGAGTTCCGATGAGTGAAACATGTTTGATCCTGGTTGATTTTCAAAAGGCATTTAGTGATTCTTCTCGGGGAAAGCGGAATAATCCCAGTATGGAAAAGAACGCTTTTCAGCTTTTGAACGGCTGGAGAGAAAAGGCCTGGCCGGTTGTACACGTGCAACATTCTTCTTTCGATATGGAATCACCACTTCATTCAAGTTCAGCAGGTTTTGATTTTATAGATAGTTTCCGTCCTGTACAAAAAGAAAAACACATCATTAAGCATGTCAATAGCGCTTTTATCGATACAGATCTGGATTTATATTTAAAACGGGAAAAATATAAATCCCTTGTTGTAATGGGGTTCACGACGAATCACGCAATTTCCACTACTGTCCGTATGGCCGCGGATCTGGGGTATGAAGTGACAGTCCCTTATGATGCCACTGCATGCTTTGAAACCTATTCGTTTGACGGTTCCCTATTTTCCGCTGAAATTGTTCATGGTCTGTCCCTGGCAAATCTACACCAAGAATTTGCCTCCATCTCTTCAACGGAGTCCCTGCTATCATCCCGATTGAAATTAACGAAGCCGGTCATTTTATAATAATTATTTTCGATTTCAGCAGAATGGGCTTAGTCAATGGGAATGCTTTCATTCCTTTTGACTAAGCCCATTCTGCTTTTCATAAAACTTCTCTACTCTTCCCTTCCGGCTTTATGCAAGATCCCGTTTCGATTTGCATAAATGGCTGCCTGGGTCCGGTCTGCTACTCCAAGCTTACTCAAAATATTACTCACATGGGTCTTGACGGTCTTGATTCCGATAAATAACTCTTCTGAAATTTCCTGATTCGTCATGCCCTCACCCAAACATTTCAACACATCCATTTCCCTTGTCGTAAGTTCTTCATGAGCCTTCCTTTCCTGCGGTCGGAATCGGTTCATCATCTTATCGGCTACCTTGCTTGCTATGACAGACTCACCCTTAACCGCTTTATAAACCGCCCCGGCTACTTCTTCTGCACTTGCCGTCTTCAATAAGTAACTATGGGCACCTGCTTCGATTGCGGGAAACACCTTTTCATCGTCATAATAGCTTGTTAGGATGATAATTTTACAGTGAGGATGAAAGGATAGGATCTTCCTTGTGGCTTCGATGCCATTTCCATTCTCCATTAATAAATCCATTAATATTACGTCTGGCTTATACAGCTTGGCAAGCTGAGCCGCTTCATTCCCGCTTTTCGCTTCTCCAAGAAAGTCAATTCGATCTTCTGTCAGCAAATAGGTTTTCATGCCCAGCCGTACCATCTCATGATCATCGACAATCATCACTTTAATCTTTTCCAAGTGTCTTCCCCCTTTGAATTAAACCGGGATGCGGAGATCAATATACGTCCCCTCTTTTTCTTTCGAGCGAATCTGAAATAATCCTCCTATTTCCTCCGCCCGCTCTCTCATCGTTTGAAGTCCGTAAGAGGTCATCTTAGTTTCCATTAGATTAAACCCTTTACCGTTATCACTGATATACAAGGAGACGTAGCCCCCTTTATTCTCCGTCACGATTTTCACTTTCGTTGCTTCCGAGTGACGAAGGATATTTGAAAGACTTTCCTGGATGATCCTGAACATATGTGTTTCAGTACCTTTCGATAAGTCTTCCATTCCATCCAGGGTGGCATCGATTTCAATTTGCGTTTTTTCCTTCAATTCCCTGATTAAGATGATTAACGCTTCTCGAAGACTTTCACCCCTTAAGTCAATCGGTCGTAGATGAAGAAGGAGGGCTCTCATCTCACCTTGTGCCTTTCCTGCAATGTCGGCTACTTGTTTCACGATGATTTCAACCTTTTTATAATCAGTCCCTATGCTTTTTTGCGCCGCAGAAGAAAGCATATTCAGTGCAAATAATTGCTGGCTGACAGAATCATGCAGGTCCCTGGCAAGCCTCTGCCTTTCTTCCATGACCGCAGCCTGGTGAGCCTGATCGGCAAGCTCTGACTTTTCATCGGCCAGCCTCTGAAGCGATTTCACCTGCTCTTGAATGAATACCGCTAGCTGATTCAATTCGTGCGATAAAATCCCCAACTCGTCATGATCATACCGGTCCACCCTCGCAGAGAACTTTCCACTTCGGAGTAAGGTGACGAAGGTGGAGATATCGTCAATTCTGCCTTTGAATAGATACCCTGTACGAAAACCGAAATAAATACTTAATAATAATAAAATAAGGGCTAACCAAGTGGTCAAATAAATTGAAAGTGTAAGAGAGATACTGGGATCCTCTGAAAGATACAGATAGACTTGCAAAACGATAAAAAAAAGCAGGATGGCCATGACAGACATCATCAAAAAGCTCTTAAAGATCCAATTTCGAATATTTGAGGTTTTATTCAAACTCATTCCTCCTCGTCCACTGCCTTTAAATCCGGGTAATCCGGATAGAACCGATTTTCACATCAATTGTCAGCTTGATTTTTTTACTTGCCTCGACATACCGGGGTGATCGATAATACAGTTCCGAACGAATATCAGCAGATTTCTGGTCAAACAACTTCACATCCCCCACCTGCACCTTCAAAGTGATTTCCACAGGAACATTTTCCGGTATGATCATCTTTACATCGCCGATCCACCCCTTGATATCAACAGGCGTTTCCCCTTCAGGAATGAAGGCTTTGCTGAAATCAAAATAGTAATCTCCTATAGCGTTATAAAGCTTCATGTTTTCAAGGGGCCAGTTCGGTTCGGCAAAACGGATGTCCCCAACGATAAATCCTCTATTCACCTTATTCTTCTTCTGGAGGATCTTTTGATCCAACGGCTGACCCAAATCATCTGAGTCAGCTTCTTTATCAAACGGATAATCGCTGCTTATACTCACTTTGAACGGTTTGTTCCTGACTATCCGATGAATGGCAATGGCTATGATGATAACCGGCCATAACTTCCACCAGTTTCCATAATCGAAATCGACCACATCATATCTATCCAGGATGATCAGCACCCCAAGTGCCAGGCTGAAAAGGCCGAATAGTAATTTGCCGAAGCTTTTTTTCAAGAAGCTGTCTACTGACCACTTCAAACCCAGCAGCAACAACAAAATAGGAATAATATTGACAAATATCTGTGTTATTTCCAAGGAAATGACACCTATATTCAGTAATAATAGCCACAATCCTATAACCATCAGCAAAAATGAGAAAAACCATTGTTTTCTTCCTTTGTATCTCATACGAACACCACCTTCACATCACTTATAACTTTCGCTATTGATCTTGCCTATTCCTGTTACTTCTTCCATTATAGATTGATTTCCCTTGTTGTTTGACGAGCATCGGAATGATTCCTCCTCAGTCCAGAGGCTGAAAAAATGTTTCTAACCTGTATCACACCTTATCTGCATTTTCATAATCTATAGTACAGATCAGGGCAAATGCCCAAGGTTTGTGGAACAAATGTTGAGGAGGTTTTTCTAATGGGGATTGATTTGACTGCTCTTCATTGGATTTATTTAATTTTCATAGGGTTGATCATCCTATTTATGATTTTCCGAAAAGACACAACCATCGTATGCATTCTCGGAATCTTCAGTATCGCTTTGGTTGCTACGGGATCGATCAGTGGGTCGATCAGTAGTATATTTAATAGCTTTATCTTTGCCATCACTGAATTACTCTCGACCATTCTCGTCATTTCCATCATCGTGGCCATGAGTAAAGGACTGACGTCGACAGGGATTAATGATGTGATGATCCGACCGTTCACTAAGTTCATCCGCACCCCTGCCCTTGCGTACTGGACAATAGGTCTTGTAATGATGTTCATTTCGTGGTTTTTCTGGCCATCCCCAGCAGTGGCCCTTTTGGGAGCCGTGTTGGTACCCGTTGCCTTACGGGTCGGATTACCCGCTCTCGGTATCGCCATGGCCATGAACTTATTCGGTCACGGAATCGCCCTTTCAGGTGACTTTGTGATCCAGGCTGCTCCAAAGTTGACGGCAGACGCTGCAGGTATTCCTGTTTCTGAAGTTATTTCAGCAAGTATTCCCCTCATCATTGTCATGGGAGTCGTCACGACCATCACTGCATTTATCTTCCTAAAGCGAGATATGAAAAAAGGGATCCTCACAGTCGATTCCAGCTCCCTTGATGCCATCGGTCCGGAGCAGGATTCTTCACATGATCTTCTCTCTTCCCGTTGGAAAAAGGCAATCGCTATCCTCATCCCCATTTTATTCGCTGCTGATATTACGGCAATGGTTCTATTCGATCTGCAAGGTGGGGATGCTACCGCACTTATCGGGGGAACCTCCATCATCATTCTATTATTGATTTCATTGGCAGCCTATAAAGGAAAAGGATTGGAGAAAACGACCAGTTTCATGATTGACGGATTTCAGTTCGGATTTAAAGTATTCGGTCCCGTGATTCCGATTGCCGCTTTCTTCTACTTAGGGGACTCAGGATTTCAAACGATCATTGGGGATTTTCTTCCGGCCACCTCACATGGAATCGTCAATGACCTGGGTGCATCCCTTGCTGCTGCCGTCCCGCTTTCCAAGGCGGTGGGTGCCATTACCCTAACGACGGTCGGTGCCATTACGGGACTCGATGGATCAGGCTTTTCTGGCATTTCCCTTGCCGGTTCCGTCGCCAATTTATTTGCTGAAAGCATCGGGTCCGGTATTGCTACCCTCACGGCCCTTGGTCAAGTGGCAGCCATCTGGGTCGGTGGCGGGACTCTCGTACCATGGGCACTCATTCCAGCAGCCGCCATCTGCGGAGTCGACCCATTCGAACTCGCCAGGCGGAATCTGCTCCCAGTCGTCATCGGACTGATCGCAACTACCATCGTAGCGATGTTTTTAATCTAAAAATAGAGGGACGGACCTTACCTCGGAAGGTCCGTCCCTCTTATTTTGCAGGGCGCATTTCATATAGGAAAATACATAGCACGAAAAACGAGTATCCCAGAAGGAAACCGGCAGCTACATCAGTGGGATAGTGAGCCTGTTCCGCTACCCTGCTGAATCCCGTCAACAGGGAAAGGAGGACGGCCATAGTGAAAATCGCGACTTTTATTCCGAGGGACGAAATCTCTTTACTCACGAAATAAGCGAGGACTAGCAGGAAGACAAGTCCCACCATGGCATGACCACTTGGAAAGCTGAATCCTTCTTCTCCATGGGAAAATGGAGGCCGTTCACGTTTCATCAAACCTTTAATGGCTTTATTCAGGACGTTACTCCCCGCAACCAGTACCACGACAGTAATGATTCCCGGATAATCTTTTTTAACCCACCAAAGGAACAGAATCAAGGTGATTGTGACAATTCCAATTACCGGTTCGGTTCCTATCACTGAAAACAGCTTTAAAAAATAAAGGTCATTCATCTTTGTCAGAAGATAATCCTCCTCGAAAATCTCCATGTCATGATACACAAAGTGTGCAATGGTCATAAAAAGTACAAATGAAATGATAGCCGTTATGGATAAGATTTTATTCATGGGACCCCTCCTACAATTTCACTTATCCCCTCTTCCCGGTACAGATTTAGTGTTATAATATTCGTAATATTCACCAAACATTAGGAGGTTGGGGACTTGCTGAATGAATTATATCAGAAATTAGAAGATCGTTGGATAGAAATGGTTAAAATCAGAAGGTTTCTTCATCAACACCCGGAATTATCCTTCCAGGAAAAAAATACGGCAAAGTATATTGCGGATTACTACAAAGAGATCGGGGTCCCCGTTCAGGAACAAGTCGGCGGCAATGGTGTCGTAGCGAGAGTTGAAGGCGCTCTCCCCGGTAAGACCGTAGCTCTCCGTGCAGACTTTGACGCCCTTCCCATACAGGATGAAAAGGAAGTGGAATATCGTTCTACCGTGCCGGGTGTCATGCATGCCTGTGGTCATGACGGCCATACCGCGACCCTTCTCGTATTAGGGAAAACCCTTCAAGAAATGCGCGAATCCCTTTCAGGAACAGTAGTTCTTATTCATCAGCACGCTGAAGAATATGCACCTGGAGGAGCTAAGTCCATGATCGATGCGGGATGCCTCGAAGGTGTGGATGTGATCTTCGGCACCCATTTATGGGCAACGGAACCTCTTGGAAAGGTCCTCCACCGGACAGGACCGATCATGGCCGCTGCGGACCGCTTTGAAATTATGATCAAAGGATCCGGGGGGCACGGGGCACAGCCCCACAAGACGAAGGATTCCATTGTGATCGGAGCCCAAATTGTTTCAGAGCTCCAGCAAATCGTCAGCAGAAGAGTAAACCCGATCGATCCAGCTGTCGTGACAATCGGCTCCTTTATAGCTGATAATGCGTTTAATGTCATAGCCGATTCAGCTAAAATGATTGGAACTGTTCGGACCTTCAACCCCGAAGTCAGGGACTTCATTGAAGAGGAAATCGAACAGATCCTGAAAGGGGCCTGCATATCCGGCCGCTGTGATTATAAATATGTATATGACCGGGGGTATCCGGCCGTTGTCAATCACCCTGAAGAGACAGACCTATTCATTCAAAGTGCAGAAACTGTAGATGAAGTGCATACAGTTGAAGAAATCGAAATGCAAATGGGCGGGGAGGATTTTGCCTTTTATTTAGAACATGTAAAGGGCACTTTCTTCTTTACGGGAGCCAAGCCAGACAATGTGGAAACGGCCTTCCCACACCACCACCCCAAGTTCGATCTTAACGAAAAAGCGCTTCTCATTGCAGCAAAATCATTGGCAAGTGCAACAATTCACTACCAGGATAAACATTCCGTTTCGGAAGCCGTTTCGAAATAACACAAAGAAGGATCGGGCGCTCGTATCCGATCCTTCATATTTAATAAAAGCGATGAGTCTTTTCAATTTTACTGACCACGAGCACCCACCAGATCAAGAGAGGTTGAAACAAAAGTCTGACCCAGAGCAGCAGTTGATTGGCATCTTCCTGTCCCGGGGCCGGAATTCCTTTAATGGCCGCATAGATATTTGCAGGAAATACAAGAACTAAATAGATCGCGGTGATGATTCCGGTTTTTTCGCGAGTCTTCGGAATCAACAGCAGGACTGACAGAATGAATTCAAGAATTCCCGTAATATATACGAGCTCTTCCCTTAAAGGAATAAACGCAGGGACCATTTTCGCAAACCCTTGAGCTTCAATAAAATGAAAGACTCCTGCCATAAAGAAGAAAAAGGAGAATAAAATGAGCCCCACTATCTTCCATGCTTTTTTCCGTTTATTCATCTATTTCACACCTCACTAAACACAATTTACCCTACCTTTATCACTATACATGAAGTCATTGCGGAAATAAAAAGATGGGTATGTAATCACAATGACCCCCAACAAAAAGAAGACCGATCATGACGATCGACCTTCATACGGTACTATTCTAATTCATTAAAGTAGCGAATCCGATAAGCAAATTTTGCCACCTCACCAAGCTGATCCAAAAGCTGATAGTTCGCATAGGCACCCACAACAGCCCCGACACCCGGGATGAGCTGAAGCATCTTCACGAAATCGATGTAATCCCGATACTCCTGTTGAAAAGTTTTCCAGTCAAGCTCTTTCAGCTTTTCTTTCTCTTCCTCCCAATTCTCAATGATGGAGAGGACCTTCTTCTTATGAGTGTCGCTTGAAAATGCAAGTTGAAAGACATACAGGAGAAATAGACGTTCCTCATATTGCTTGGGATCATACCCATGGATCAGGGAGCATTCGCTTAAAAATTTCATCTTAATGGACAGGAGCAATGGAAAATCCGCAAGACCGAGGAAGATCCCCCCGGCACCGGTTCCCGCCCCTTCGATGGTGGCTGCTTTCCGGTAAAATTCCATTCGCTCCTTCATCACGACTTCCCGTTCCTGAAGCAGAGGTCTACAGGGGATCGTCTGAAGGGACACCCATTCGCTGCCCTTCAAAGTGACCTCCACCATTTTCTTGATGCTTTCCGTGACAACTTTATGTGCTTTCTCAGGTATCCACCCATTCACTTTCGTTTGGGCCTGTTTGGAAACCCTCTGAAAGATGGATGATTTCCTGGTGTATCTTCGTTTCCACACCTCGAGCTCTTCTCTCTCATGGTTCATTATGAACCACCATCCTTTTTCGTCAGCCTTTACTCATAATATGTTCATTTTCTCTGTTTCATTAAAAAAGCGTTTCTTCCATCTTTTTCAACCGTTGAACCAGGTAGAACTGACTGAAAAAGATGGAGAAGGTTAAGCCTGCAAGCAGCGTGATCAATCCAGGTAGCCATTCTCCTTTTATAAATAGGGGCAGGGAAAACACAAGTGCCTGAATCATCATCGCCTGACTCATGATTTTTTGAAAAGATGATGTTTTCAATTCTCTAGAAACCGGGTAAATGAGCACCCAGATCTTATAGTCAAAGCGCTTGAATAATGGAATCATCTGAAAAGCAGTCAAATATAGAAAGACAAGAGCCGTCAGGATACTGAAGATGAAAGATGAATTTGAATAAATCAGCAACACACCGATTAGGGTCAAGCGTATATACAGACCTGAATATTCACTTGTCCTCACAAGCGAGCGAAGATATAAATAGCGATAGGTTGATGCTTGTGAGAAAGGCGCCTTCACAAGCCAATCGAGCCATTTTCTCCGGTGCACTTTCCCTTTCAGCTTTGGAACATCCGTGAACATATTGGCGATCCGATAAAAGATCAGCATGCGCTGCTCTTCAAGATTGATCAATAAATCCCATTTAAGGTTCTTACCCTTTGTTGCTTGATGAAAATAAAATGCATAGCCTAGCATCAAGACGGCGACGACGATTGTCATCCAAAGGTCAGCTCCCGATAACACAAGGAACACAAGAGCCCCACTCAACAGAAAACGGACCAGGTTGTCCGTCAGGTGAGCTTCCCTCTCCTGAAACCTTAACATGAACCAGCGAACATAAAGATTCCATATTTTTATGATCAATATTAAGGCAAGTAACGGAAAGAAGCTTCTGAAACTGTTTCCGGATACAGCTACATACATAGGCATAAGGGCAGCCAGGACAAGGAGCTGAATATAGGATTGGAACATGAAGCTGATCCAGATGCATTTCGTAAAATAACTGGATAAGCGTCCTTCTAGAGGTAGAAGAAATACAGCATCCGCTTCCCGGAGAAATGTGTATACGGGACTCCATGCCAATAAAAGACCAAGAATGACCGCCATGATGAGAGGAGCCGGGAATGTTGGCTCTAGTGTCTTCACCCACTGATTATACGTAAATGCCGCGCCCCCCAAAGCAAAGATCAGGACGAATAATAAATGATCATTGAACATGTACTTCAAATACTTTTGAAGTTCCTGGTTATACTCTACAATCCGCTTTTTCCAGATGCCCTCCACGTTATTCATCATGGGATTCTTCCTTTGTCAGCTGGATATATATATCATCCAAGGTGGCTTCAGGCATGGTAAATTCACTGCGAAGCTCTTCAAGAGTCCCTTTTGCCCGGATTTTCCCTTCATGAAGGATGATAAATGAATCGCAATATCTCTCGGCCGTAGCTAATATGTGGGTAGACATGAGGATGCCCGCCCCATTTTGTTTCATTTCCTGCATCCAATCAAGTAAAGACTGGATCCCGAGTGGGTCCAATCCAACAAACGGTTCGTCTATGATGTACAGACTGGGCTGGATAAGAAACGCACACATGATCATCACTTTTTGTTTCATCCCTTTTGAAAAATGGGCAGGAAACCAACTCATCTTCTTCTCCATGCGGAACGCTTTTAATAATTTATCGATTCTTCCCTTATATTCCGCATCTGACAATCCGTAGGCCATGGCCGTAAGCTTCAGGTGCTCCTCCAAGGTTAATTCATCATATAAAATAGGTGTTTCCGGTATGTATGAGAATTGCTTGCGGTATTGATCCGCATCCTTTTTCAACGTATGGCCATTGATGGAAACTTCGCCTTGCTTTGCCTCCATGAGTCCGATGATATGCTTGATGGTCGTACTTTTACCGGCTCCGTTCAATCCGATTAATCCAACAATTTCATTCGAATGAATGGAAAAGGAAATATCCTTCAAAACCGGCTTCCTTGTATACCCGCCAACAAGGTGCTTAATTTCTAATAAAGACACGAGCAGCAACGTCCTTTCTCTTCTATATGTATTATTTCTATTTTATCAAAACTTTAAAGCAAAGGCATGCTTTGAATATGAATCATTTTCCCAACAGATCTCTAAATAAGAACAAGCAAGTAATTTGTCGAGATCACTTTCTACTACACCGCTATTGATTTCCGTGCAAGACTTCGCTTTCCTCGGGGCGGAAGGCAAGCCTCCTCGTCGCTTACGCTCCTGCGGGGTCTTACCTATTCCGCTTTTCCCGCAGGAGTCTTCGTCTTGCACTCCAATCAATAGCTAGCCCCTGCTGTAACTGAATGCGCTTTAGATTGCAAAAATTCCGTTTCACCGGGTTTTCGTTTTTCATACCCAGGCTATAGTTTTCGAATGTTCGGTCGTTTGGAAGTATTAGCAGAGGCATTACTACAACTAAAATGATAAGAGTGCTGTGCTGTATTCAATGGTGTAGCAATCTCGTCATTAAATTGTTTTAGTTTAACACTTCACTTGGAAAGTTGATTCTCGCTGCAGGTGCTCGACTCCGACGGGAATAGCGGGAAAGTACGAAAAGCGGAGGCGGCTCGCCCAGCCCCGACAAGCATAAGATGAATGGGCCGAGAAGGCGCTTTTTGCCTTATTGGACCATTTAGCTTATGACCTCGAGGGGCTAGCCGCCGTAGCTAGACAGTTGAGACCCCGCAGGGCAAAGCCCGAGGAGGCTCAACTCACGCCCCGCGGAAAGCGAGCACCTGCAGCGGAAATCAGCCAGCACTCACTTCTTCTCAGGTGGAAGTTTTCACGACAAACGGTTGAAGAACACACCTTCCATATTTTAGTATTCATAACCATCATGCTTTCTGCACAACATATTATCAGAAGGGGCCAGCAATAAGAAAAAGGGGATGGTTGTTAAAGACCAGCTAACCGATTTCACTATTGTGTACGACTTGAAGGATTCGTCGTCTTCTTTAGTGAATGACACACTCACCCAATTCATTTCATCAAAAAATTGATAAATGAGGTGTTTGTTAAAGCACATTTTGACTAAATCAACTTTCTTACTAAGCTTTCTTTAGCCTACAAGATAAGGGGATGGTCAGTTTGCACAGAGTCATTCATGTTTCTAACGATTTACACATATCATCCTTATAGCAAATGAGGTGTTTGTCCAAGACGGCTAACAGTTTCTATTGTCTGAATGCTTAAATAGCAAAAAGATAAGGGGATGGTCGCATTGAACAATGTTCATTCTACCCAAGAATGGTATCACTACAGTAGCTACTAGCGAATGAGGTGTTTATCAAAGAGAATGAAGCCTGACATTTAAACCTTTAGAGTTTTACCCCTTCTAAGAAGAGAGGCAGGAAAATCGTTCCTGTCTCTTCTTCATTTATTTTTACTTTAATGGTAAAATACATACACTATTACTGAAAGGTGGAAATGAGCATGAGTGACTGTATTTTTTGTAAAATCACCGATGGAGAAATCCCGGCTATGAAAGTGTACGAAGATGACCATGTGCTTGCGTTTCTTGACATCAGCCAAGTGACGAAAGGCCACACACTCCTTATTCCGAAAGTACATAAAGAAAATGTCTACGAGCTGACCCCTGATGTGGCAAGTCACATCTTCTCTGTAGCACCAAAGATCGCAAACAGCATCAAGGCTGAGTTTAACCCTGTGGGAATGAATCTTTTAAGCAATGCAGGTGAAGAAGCGGGACAATCCGTCTTCCATTTCCACATGCACTTCATACCACGCTACGGCAATGGAGATGGTTTCGGAGCAGTATGGAAAACCCATAACGACGACTACAGCCACGAAGATTTAAAAACGATCGCGGATTCCATCGCCAGTCATCTGTCATAGAATTGAAAGCCCGGCCCTTTGTGAGTAAAGCGGCCGGGCTTTTTTCAGAAATATTCATCTTTGACACCCAGTCTCTCTGTGTTATAATGTACCTATCTTTTCGCTAATGGCAACAGTGCACATTAGGAGAAGCAGAATACAAAGTATAGCTTAGTTGAGGAGAGATGAGAAATGAATACAAAAACACTTGTATCCCTGTCATTATTAGTAGGGATCGGAGCAGTTCTGCACACAGTGATCCCGGGCATATTCTTAGGAATGAAGCCGGATATGATGCTGACGATGATGTTCTTGGGAATCATTCTGTTCCCTGCAAAGAAAAACGTCTTGCTATTAGGTTTACTGACAGGAGTCATTTCAGGATTGACAACACAATTCCCTGGTGGATTCTTACCAAACCTGATCGATAAACCGGTCACGGCATTCGTTTTTTACGGATTATTCCTGGCAACAAAGAAAATCACTCGTTCACTGTTAGGCGCTTCTGTTCTAACCGCAATCGGCACCCTCGTATCAGGAAGTATTTTCCTTATTTCTGCATATGTGATCGTAGGCCTGCCTGGAGCTTTCTTCGCTCTATTCGCAGCAGTCGTACTTCCGGCAACACTTGTGAACGCCGGCGCAATGTTCGTTGTGTATCCGATTATCAACGGTATCTTAAAACGTTCAACCATTCGAGAAGCTGTCACAACAGAACAGCTATCCTAAACGAAATAATAAAAACACCCTCCATGTTTGTGATCCTTCACATAATGGGGGGTTTTTTTTATTAACTGACTGCAAACCAGAGCAGTATCCCTATGAGAAACGTAATCAATCCACCTGCACCCAATATGGTCGCACGCTTTTTCAATATATTTTTAGGAGGATACATTCCAGGTCTTTGAATACTAATGAAGTTATATACCATACTTAGAAATAAAACAGTACTGAGAGCAAAGAAACCAAAGATTATTCCATCCATGCTGTTAGGACCTCCCCCCTCTTCACCACCTCTTTTCTTATTTTTATGCGTTTGAAGAGAAAGATATGAACCGACTTGTTTTAATCTGTTCTAAAAGGGAAAAGGAGAATACAAACTGATTGTAGAAATATAGTATTATAGAAATAGAAGAACGAGGTGAACATAGTGAATAAAAAATCTCTTGCTTACGGATTATTAATCGGTGGAGTGGTCGGAGGAATCGCATCCCTGCTGACATCCCCTTCATCAGGTAAAGAAATCCGTGCACAAATCAAAGACAAAAAAGACGATTGGACAGCGGTCATCGAGGAGATGAAAGGCCACATCGGTGAATTGAAAGAGTCCATCGGCACCCTGTCACAGGAAGGAAAGGAAACCGTCCTTCAGCTTTCCAAGGATCTTCAAGCTTCCTTCAAGCAGTGGCAGGCTTCAACCGAGCCGAACAACCAGCGTCTTCAGGAAGAAATCCAATCCATCCAACGAACCATCGAAGAGCTGGAAAAATCGATCAACTCAGCCAACACGACGAATCAGTAACCCTATCCCCGTTTTGCCATTCACCCATTTATGGGTTTTGGCTTACGGGGATTCTATTTTATTTAAAATAAAATTTATTTTCCTCTCGATTTTTTTCAGAATAGTGATTCCCTATACGAATCCCATCATTACAGGGTTCAAACCCTCTTATATTTCCAATTTGAAGCCGGTAAACCAACCAGAAATTATATACTTCGAAAAATTTTGTCAATTTAGCCTTTATTAATTATTACTTTATTGGCATAATAAAATATAAGCGCTTTCTTTTTTAATGACCGTTGTTTCAGTGAATCCTTTGGAACGGCTTACAACGCAACCATTTCAAGAACAGCTTATACTAAAAAAAGATTTTCAAGCAAAGTGGGTGAATGAGATGAAGGAAAGAGAATTTACTCTGAAAGAGGCAATGCTCTTCAGTCAAAGGATGGCTCAGCTTAGTAAAGCTTTGTGGAAGGCCATTGAAAAGGACTGGCAGCAATGGCTCAAGCCATACGACTTAAATATCAATGAACATCATATTCTCTGGATTGCGTATCATTTAAAGGGTGCTTCCATTTCGGACGTGGCCAAATTCGGTGTTATGCATGTTTCTACGGCATTTAACTTTTCGAAGAAATTAGAGGAACGTGAACTTCTTGAGTTTTCCAAACGGGAGAATGATAAGCGGAATACTTATATTCAACTGACGGCCAAGGGGGAAAATATCCTTCTCGATCTAATGAAGAACTATCAGCCTGAAAATCATTCCATCTTCCAGGGAGTGGCTCCATTACGGGAATTATATGGTAAGTTCCCTGAAATGATCGAAATGATGACCGTCGTCCGTAATATTTATGGAAATGATTTTATGGAAATATTCGAAAAGTCATTTCACAATATTGAAAATGATTTTTCTGATGATAATGGTAAGCTCGGTGAACTATTTGAAGATGAGGAAGAGCTGGCCTGATCTACAAGCTCTTCTGAAATTGTTTCATCAAAGCTGGATAAATATTTTGAACCAGGCAACCTTCTACGACTTCATGCACCTTCAGCTTTGCATGAAGCTCATCTTCAAATTCTTTAAAAAGCGGAGTATTGTATACGAACCCTTCCGCTTTTTGTTTTTCAAGTTTCATGCTCAATCTATCACAAGTTTGAAAGAACTCCTTCACTTCCTTCTCTGACAGCCCATTTCGAATGATCAGACGATTAAAGGGAAACCCATTTTCGGGACACATTTCCACCATCAACCTATGATGGTATTCAAGTTTTTCTATTCGCTTCATTAGTTCGTGCATCGTTATCACCCGCTATTTATCTCATACTCTTATTGTACAAAACTATAACATACATGTCGCCCAAAACTCTCTCCAAAAAATAAGAAAAATCCTTCGAAAATGTATTGATTTTTTCCGGCAATCGTAATAAAGTATGTAAAGCACTTAATTAACCACTATTCGTCTAATGGAGGCGATTTTTTTATGCATTGCTGGAAAACAATCAATCTGGAAAAACAATTTGGATTCTACCGAGTCTTTTTACTTTCATCCATCATCATGATGATGGTATTCTCATTAATATACGTACCAATCAACTTACTATTTCCGAGTGCTTTTTACGATAAGCATTTCCTGGGATTCTTCGTGGGACTGGTCAGTATCTATCCATTGCATAAATTTTTTCACATCGTGCCCATCTTGCCTTTTGTGAGAAAAATAAAATGCAAATGCAATAGAAAAATGTATTTTTTGCCGATACTTTCATTGCGGGTGGATCAGCCAATTTCAAAATACCGTTATTTGGTCGCCCTTGTGGCTCCATTCTTTGTACTGAACAGTATTTTATTATACGGGTGCTTCCATTTCCCACACTATTCGCATTACTTTACAATGCTCCTTGCATTTCATTCAGGGATCTGTGCCATTGATTTCATTTATGCGAAACAGTTGATGGACTCACCAAGGAATGCATTAATCGAAGAAAATGAAGATGGATATGAAATATTGATTTATCAGTAAGGATGATGGATGGCCATTGATGCATACACTCGATGGATGAAATCATCCTTCTCTTATTTTTCAGGATAATTGCTTTCATTTTCCTGTTCTTCATACCGGAAGGGCCTCATATACCAAAAAAGCTTCATTTACATGAACGTAGGCAACACTCTTGCTACCAATTAGGGAAATAATTTGGTAATGTATAGTCTATAGGAGATAACGGGGAGGGGTTTGGATGATCTCCATGTTTTTAGTATTTGCTGTCTTCATTTTATTTTATATAAATAAAATGACCAACGCATTATGTTTACAAAAAGAAATACCTGAAGAACGCCAACCTAAGGTATTTAGGACCATCAATATCCTAATCACCATACTGCTGGTTTCTTCTTACATAGAGATACTATTTACATAGAACATGAAATGTAAGAAAAAAGCAGATCCGAAAAACCGGATCTGCTTTTTAATTTATTTATATTAGCAAACGTATGCTGCACCAATGATGATTAACAAAATGAATAAAACTACGATTAACGCGAAACCTCCGCCGTACCCGCCGCAAGCACCTGACATATGCGCTTCCTCCTTTCATGTATGAAAAGCATAAACATATGAATATGAAGCAAAAGGGGCCAGCCTTTCTTAAGGTATTGCCCCCTCTTACAGTCTTTATCCGGTGAACCTAAACCCTGAGGCTAAATTATAGCCATGCTGCACCTACAATGATTAACAGGATGAACAGTACTACGATTAACGCGAAACCTCCGCCGTATGCGTGACCCATAACTTTCCACCTCCTTTGAAGCGCTACTTTATCTTATTCAAGTTAGCTGCCTTTTGTTTTAGGCTAATGTCATAAATTTAATTTTTTAGCAAATATATGCGGCACCAACGATGATTAATAAGATGAACAGCACTACGATTAACGCGAATCCGGAATTGTATCCACAGCTCATATTTATTACCTCCTTTTCTCTCTTCGCTCTTATCATATGAAAGTACCTAGGAAATGGGTGTGTAAAATGCCCATTTTTCCGAAGATTAGTTTGGAAAATATTTTTTTAAATGGAAGAAGTGTGTTATAGTATGTTTTGTAGATTTTTGACAAACTATCAAACGAATTTATTGTAGGAGTTGGTCACCATGAAAAAATGGATCATTTCAGTATCATTGGCTGCGGGAGTCGTAGGACTTGCAGGATGCAGCGGTGACGGTGCTGAAGGAAACAATGACGTTGTTGCAACAACAAAAGCCGGAGATGTAACAAAAGATGAACTTTACAAATCAATGAAACAAAAATTCACTCCACAAATGGAACAGGCCCTTCAGGAGCTGGTGTATACAAAAGTCCTTGAAGAAAAGTATGACGTGTCAAAAGAGGAAGTCGATGACAAGCTGAATGAAGCGAAAGATCAATTAGGGCCTCAATTCGATAGTTTCTTACAACAATATAACCTGGACGAAAAATCGTTCAAACAATACTTAAAGCTTCAATTGCTACAAGAAAAATCCGCTATTTCCGATGTGAAAGTAACGGATAAAGAAGTGAAAGAGTACTACGAGAAATGGAAGCCTGAAATTAAAGTTCGCCATATCCTTGTAGAAGATGAAAAAACAGCGAAAGAAGTCAAACAAAAATTGGCTGATGGAGCGAAATTCGAAGATCTTGCAAAGGAATACTCCACAGATCCCGGTTCTGCTGAAAACGGCGGAAGCTTAGGATGGGTAGACTACGCTGGTCGCCAAAACTTTGTTCCTGAATTCTCGAAAGCCCTGGACACTCTTGAAAAAGGAAAAGTAAGTGAGCCGATCAAAACAGATTATGGTTACCATATCATTGAAGTGACAGATAAAAAAGAAAAGAAATCCTTTGACGAAATGAAAAAGGAAATCGAAAAAGAACTGAAACTTTCCAAAGTGGATCCTCAAAAAATCCAGGAAGCGATGAAAGCTGAAATCGAAAAAGCTGATCTGAAGATCAAAGATAAAGATCTGAAGAAATCATTCGATCAGGTACTGAATTCTTCTGCAGCACCTGAAGGCGGACAAACACCTGCACCTGAAGGCGAAGCTCCTGCAACGGAGAAACAGGAATAATTGAAAAGGACTGACGGCTATTATAAGCCATCAGTCCTTTTTTAATGAATTGATCATGACGTTAGGTGACGTCTCTTCTCTTTCTCCTCTTCCATCCGATGAATATAGACTTCTCCCTCTTTTTCAATCCACTCATCTTCCAGCGTCTTTTCTTCCTTCGCCGATTTGATCGTCATAAAGGCACTCCCGAAAATTCCTGCTACAACCAGGTACATCCAAATAGGCAGGGTCATTTGCTTCATCTCCTTATAGGTTTGTCCTCTTTTATTAACACTATATGAGACTGGGGAAGAAAACATGACCCTATGTAAAAAAAGAATCCGATCAATGGACCGGATTCTTGGAATCTTTATTTATGAAAAGTAGGTTTGTAGAACGAACGATTATCCAGTGCGAATACTCTCTCCGTATACTCTCCAGGCTTCACCCGCTCAAGTGCACGGTCAAGCATGTTCATCTTTGCGTCGACATTATCGATGTAGTGAAGGATTTCAGCTTCCCGGATGAGTGGCGGCTTGGGACTTCCCCACTCGGCTTTCCCGTGATGACTCAATACGAGATGTTGAAGGATCATGACCTCTTCCCCTTCAATTCCCAGTTCATCCGCTGCTTTCCCGATTTCATTCACCATGATCGAAATGTGCCCGATCAAATTTCCTTCAATCGTATACGTTGTCGATGTAGGGCCCGACAGCTCGATGACTTTCCCTAAATCGTGAAGGATCACCCCGGCATAGAGAAGATCCGAATCCAGGGAAGGATACAGTCCTGCAATGGCTTTCGAAAGATCCAGCATCGAGACCACATGATAGGCGAGTCCTGATACGAATTCATGATGATTCTTCGTAGCTGCCGGATATTCAAGGAAAGGCTTTTGATATTTTTTAATCAGATGCCTTGTGATGCGCTGGATGTTCGGATTTCTCATTTCAAAGATATACTGTGTAATCTTGCTCGTCATCTCATCTATGCTCACCGGTGCCGTTTCAAGGAAGTCTGAAATGGCAAAGCCATCCGCCGGGGAAGTTGGCCGGATCTGTTTGATCTTTAGCTGATTCTTCCCACGGTAGCTGTGTATGTCCCCGACAACCCTGACAATCGTTTCAGGCTGGTATGCCTTCTCATCCTGTTCAGAAGCATCCCAGAGTTTCGCTTCCATATCTCCGCTCTTATCCTGCAGAATCAGCGTGAGAAACGGCTTTCCTGTATTGGTGGTACCTTTGGTCATTTGCTTGATCAATAATGGCAGGTCAATCGTCTCACCTACGCTAAAATGTGTAATACCTGACATCTCTTCTCCTCCGTTCCACTATAAAAGTAGTTTCAGTATATCATATTTTTGTACTCAAGAAGTCCGGATCGACTCCTTCCTCTTTAACACAATCATCTCGTCATCCGTAAACGATTGTTTGATATGGGGGTGGCAGGTGAAGAATAACACTTGATGGTCCCTTGCCACTTTCCTTAGGAGCGAAAGAAATGCCTTTGTCCTGGCCAGGTCAAAATTGACTACCCCATCATCTATCAAAACAGGCAAAGGATATTTATCACCGATAGATTGAATGAGGGCAAAGCGAATCGAAATAAAAAGCTGCTCTTTCGTACCTTGACTGAGTTCGATTGCATGAAAGATCGTCCCATCCTTCCTCTCAACCTTGATCATCTCATCGTCCAACAAGAAAATGCGTTGATAATGCCCTTCTGTCAGTTCCCTGAAGTTTTCTTCTGCAAGTTCTATGACTTTCGGCATTTTGGTTTTCTGATATAGTTCCATGGTTCTCTTTAAGGAGACGTCTGCCAATGTATATTTAGACCATTCAAAGGCTAGCTCTGCAACCTCGGCTTTTTTACTTTGGAATTCTTGAAGGATGGTCGAATAACTCTTACCTTCCTCTAACGTTTTGATTTCATACGAAAGGGAGGCGAGTTCTTTTTGCTGAGCGGAGAGTTCCTTTGACAACTCATCGATGGATTGTAAGACCCGGGATGATTCTCTCCTGCTTTCTTCCAACGACGGAAACTCAAGAAACGTATCAAGGGTTTTTTTGGTCAATCTCGTTTTCATCCCCCTATATTGAGACCAGAGTTCGTTTCGTTCCTGAACCTTCAGAGCCTTCTCCCGAAATTCCATTTCCCCGGAGCAACCAGTTACATGAATAAGGTCATGCATATCATGACGGATCTTCCCAACTTCTATGGAATGCTTTTCGATGTCCAAGGATAATGGCTCTAACTCTGCAGCAATACTTTCAACTACCAGCTGACGTTTCTCCAGATCCTGGAGCATCCTTTTCAATTGAAGGAGTGCTTCCTCCACCGTCGTGAACAAGAGGGAGTGACGGTGAAACCAATCCCGGCATTCTTCAGTGAATTCTTTCACTTTCTCTCCTGAATAAGCCACTTCATCGGATAGATGAGTACATATTTCATAGGAAGAGACTAATTCTTTCATCTTGGCAAATGCATCACGCAGCCATTTCCAATGAAAATCGGAAGGTAAGTATAATTCCCGTTTCAGGCGTTCTATCCTTCCCTCTCCCTGGACGATTGCTTTCTCAAGCTCTTCCTTTCTCTCGTGAAGCTTCTGCATCTTCAGCTCCTGTTCCTCTAACGATAGGACCCGCTGCTTCCACTCGTTACGAAATTCCATTTGTTCCGACAGGCTTTGTTCTGCTGTATCCAGAGTCCCGGTATTCTCCGGTTGAATTTCTTTAGCTCTTGCCTTGAGCTTTTGGAGGGTGAGGGTTTCTTTCCTGACATTCTCCCTCGATTGAAAGATGGTTCCACCGACAGCCATCATAACCAGCAAGCACATACCCGCCATGATCCAATTGCCGGAGAACATCCCCCATAAACCGAATCCCATTGCTATCAGGAGTGCTCCACCACTGATAAGCATCTGATACGAATAGGAGGCTTTTTTTCGGCTATAGTTTTCCTCTGCCTCCTTTACTTGCAGATTCACCCATTCCATCTGCTCCTTCGTAGAATGCCTGCCGGTGAGAGCTTTGACCTTTCGTTGTAATTCTTGATATTCATCCTCTTCCATTAATCGTTTTTCTAAGTTTTCGCATTTTTTTTCAATGGCCTGAAGTTCTTCCATTTCCTCTTCTTGAAGCTTATCCAGGCTTTCTTGTTCGTGAAGGAGTTTGGTCTGATGGTCCAAAGCCTGCTGGATATTTTCAGACATCATCAGGCTAGTGTTCAATGACGGGATATTTTCCATGTCAATCTGCAGTCCCAATTCACGGATTGTGTCGCTGATTTTACTTTGGACCATTCTCAATTCCCTGCTTCGTTCACTGCTCTCTTCTTTCCATTTCAGGTAAGAGGATTGCTGGGACAATAGTTTCTCCATATACGGAATGTCTTCACTTAATGTAAGGTCCAGATCATCTGATTCCAACTTTTCCTGTAGATTCTTTTGCTTGCTCTTCAGGGTCTCAAGATAGGCTGACGTTTGTCTTTCTTCGATTTTCAGCTCGTTCATTCTTTCTAATCCGTTTGGAGGGAAATCGAGGTCATTCAGTACGGAAAGGCGATTTTCCACATCATAAAATTGGACAAGGGTATCCCAATTTTCATTTACGGAAATAAGATTTTCCCTCTTTTCAGAAAGAAGCTCCTTTTCCCTTTCCATGGCTGATATATCCGACTCCAGTGATCCTCGTCTCGCTATGAGGGGCAGGTACTGATCGTTTTTCTCTTTGCCTTCCTTAACTTGTTTTTCAAGGTCTTTCAGTTGGGAAAGCACTACATTGATCTTCGGTTTTCTGCCTGATTTCTTAAACAGCAGTTCCCTTTCTTTCTGCCAGTCCTGTGAAAGCTTTAATAGAAGGTCCGTCCCTGTAGAACCCGCTGTGAATAAATACTGGTTCAGTTCCTCTTTTTTGAGTCGTTGGATGTTTTGTAGGCCATCCAGGTTGAACGAGAAGATGTTTTGATAGGTGGACCGGTCCATATTCCCCAACAATTGTTGGAGGGTTTCTTCTCCCTCCACTCTTCCATCTTCAAATTGGACAGTTACGTCTCCTGCAGCCTTCCCTTTGATCCGCTCGATGCTCACAACCCCTTGCTCTTCCGTTTGACAAAGGATTTTCCCACCATACTCGGTCGATGATTTCGGTACGTATCTCAGCAAAGATTGCTGTTTCGTTGGAAAACCGAATAGGATGCTATGGATGAAGGACATGATCGTCGATTTACCCGCTTCATTTTCTCCATAGAATAATTGAAGATCGCTAAGTGTATAATGCTTGTTCTCAAGCTTCCCATATCCGTAAATATGAAGTTCCTTCAGCTTCAATTTCTTTCACCCCCACTTTTAAGTAAGTGCTTTGTTTCTTCTATCAGCTCGTTCTTCTCTTCGACCTCCAAAGGTTCAAGAAATCGGTAGATCGACGGATGTTCATACAGCTCTGCCAGGACTTCTTTCCACTCTTCCCCTTCCAAGCTTTCAAGAGTTGAAATCACATCCTGTAGAAAGGGATCCCTTTCCTTTAACACTGTGGTGCCGGGAGACCGGCGTATGGAGTGAACCCATTTCAATTTCCCCTGATTTTCTATATCGGATTGCAGCGCCTCCAGGAGATCACCATTTTCAACCTTGCTCATCATATCTTCTGGGAGGGAATCTCCATCGGTTAGGACGATTTCAATCAAGCTATCTTCACTTATGGATTCCATCGCCCCTTGGATGCGCTGAAACACCTCACCAAACCTCCCTATACCATGCAGGGATACACCACATGTTTCCCATATCAAATCATTGGTGGGAATGAACGTCAGCTCTGTCCCATGCTCACCAAGTATGACTTCATAGCATCCCTTTGCACCAGTCTCCTTTCGATGCCTCCCCTGGATATTTCCGGGATAAACGATAAAGGGCTCTTCATGCAATATCCGGCGTTGATGAATATGCCCGAGTGCCCAGTAATGGTAATTCTTCTCCAATAACTCATTTATCGTAAAAGGGGCATACGTTTCATGAGAAGAATGCATGCTCCCTTCACTTCCATGCAGGATTCCGATCGTGAAACGGTCTGCCGTTCCTTTAGGATATTCCCCGATCCTTCTTTCCCGGATATGCCTTGTTCCATAGCTGAACCCCACAAGTTCAACCAGGGTACCTTTCCTTGTAGTAAGCTGTTTCACTTCGGTTTTCTCGTGAAAAATATGTATGTTATCCGGCATATCAAGTTCTAATCGTCGGCTGCTGAGATGATCATGATTTCCGTGAACGACGTATACAGGGATTTCATGTGAATGAAGTATTTGAAATTGTTTCGCCAACTTAGCCTGCGCCCTGATGCTCCGGTCTTCTTCATCAAACAGATCCCCACTGAGAATCATAAAGTCGACTTCTCTCTCTATCGCTTCTTTCACCACTTTTTCAAAAGAAGCAAAGGTACTATTATGTATTCGTTCAAATACTTCTTTTGGTAAATGCTTCAGACCCCTAAACGGACTGTCCAAATGCAAGTCTGCTACATGAAAAAACTTTATGTCCTCCATGAAGTCCCCTCCTTCAACACTACGAATATACGTTCTGCTATTCATTCATTATATCCTAAAACCGGCGAAGATTTCAGTATGTATGTACAATTTATCCGATTCATGAAAAAAAGGCTGCCAGTTTAAACGTGACAGCCTTCCACTTATTTCTTTGATGTTAAATCGATTGCTTTCTTAATATCCCTATACGAATTGGACTTCCCATATAGGAGCACTCCTCCACGATAGACCCGCGCACCGAAAACTCCAAGAAGAGTGATGGACACAAGCAGGACGAGTATCCCGATGATCGGCTCATATACAGGGAGGTTCAGCATCCCTACACGCAGGAACATGACCATCGGAGTGAAAAATGGAATGTATGATGTAACCGTGACAAAGCCCGATTCCGGACTCCCAAGGCCAAACATGGATATGAAGAATCCGATCATGATCAGGAAGGTCATCGGCATGATCATCTGCTGGACATCTTCGATTCTACTCACGAGTGAGCCGAGTAACGCTGCCAGGGTTGCATACAGGAAGTAACCAAGCAGAAAGAAGATGACAGCATAAATGATGACACTGAGTGACAGGGATTCAAATCCGAATCCTTCAAAGAATCCTCCTACCAGTTCATCCTTCTTGCGGATCAGGGTAAAATATCCGACACCAAGGATAACGGCTAATTGAGTCAAGCCAACGAGACCGATTCCAATGATTTTGGCAAACATTTGTTTTACCGGTGACACACTTGAGATGAGGATTTCCATGACCCGGGAGCTTTTCTCGGTGGCGACCTCCATCGCAGTCATATTCGCATAGGCAATGACCGAGAAATAGATAAAGAATAATAAGACGTAAACGATGCCCCTCGCCTGACTCAGTTCTTCTTCAGACTTCGCCCCCTCAAGGAGTGCTTCTTTCTCGAAATCTACGGGGGCACTTAACAAGGAGAGCTCCTCCCCGGACAGATTCAGTTTACCCGCAGCAAGGGACGATTTTACATTTTGCAGGGCTGCCTGCAATTCCCCGGTCACGGCGGACTCTGATAATGAGTTCGATTTATACAGAGCCTGTGGGAGCCCATCACTGTTTTCACTTAATACCAGTAAACCTTTAAATTCTTCTGACTTTATTTTTTTCTCGATTTCATTTGTTGATTCCGCTGCGGGCTCTAATTGAATCTCACTATTCATCGTCTTCAACTGCTGCAGGAGCGGTTCATATAATTTGCCCGTTTCATCGTGAACCGCTACCCTGCTCCCTTCATCATCTGTGAAACTCGAAATGATGCTGTCGAAGTTGGCCAGTAGGACTAGGGCAGCGGCAATGATGATGGTGGATATGATAAAGGACTTGGCTTTCAATTTTGACATATAGGAATGACCGAGGATCAAGAAGAAATTATTCATATGAAGTGCCCACCTTTTCTATAAATATATCGTTCAGTGAAGGTTCTTCCAGCTCGAATTTGCGCAGGAAGCCCTTTTGGACGACATCATGGAATACCCCTTGAGCGGCAGCCTCGGATTCCACCTGAAGCAGGACTCCTTCCGTCGTTTCTTTAAGCTTTGTCACTCCCTGCATGTCCCTTAAGTACGTAAGATCATAGTCTGCATGGATCACGACATTCTTCTTTCCAAAGGAACGTTTGATTTCCTTCAGTCCGCCATGCACCACTGGACGGCCTTTATGCATGATGCATAAGCTTTCACAAAGCTCCTCCACATGCTCCATCCGATGACTTGAAAACACAATGGTCGTTCCGTTCTTTTTTATTTCCCTTACGGCGTCCTTCAATAGCTCCACATTCACGGGATCAAGACCGCTGAATGGTTCATCGAGTATTAATAGCTTCGGCTTATGAATGACGGATGCGATGAATTGAATTTTCTGCTGATTCCCTTTGGAGAGTTCCTCCACTTTTTTATTTAGGTATTGAGGAACATTGAATCGCTCCAGCCAATAATCCAATTCTTTCAGGATCGTCTTCTTTTCCATCCCCCGGAGGCGTGCCAAATAGACGATTTGATCACTCACCTTCATTTTCGGATATAGTCCTCTTTCTTCCGGGAGATACCCGATTTCCGGACTGGTGGAATAATCAATCCCCTTGCCGTCCCACGTGATCCTGCCTTCTGTTGCATCCAACAATCCTAACACCATTCGGAACGTCGTCGTCTTTCCGGCTCCATTCGCTCCAAGGAAGCCGAACATTTCACTTGGGGGAATTTCAAGTGACAGCTCATCTACCGCTGTGAAATCCCCAAACCTTTTGGTCACCTGTTGTAATTTTAAACTCATCTTCCGCTTTCCCTCCTGTTGCCCATTATTGAAATCCTGTATCTTATCTCTCTAGTACTCTACGATTCTATCCATAAAAGGTTTCATTTCCCAGTATTTTTTCATTATCAAACTATTTAGACTTCCCAAAAAAATGATAATATGAAAAAATAAAGAAGAACATCATTTCAAGAAAAAGGGGTATTACATAATGAAAGTATACAAACTGACGGTATTTGAGCGTGACGGAAAAAAGATCCTGGACGAATCATTCGAAGCTTCTTCCGACAGCGAAGCGAAGAAGATGGGAGAAACAATGCTTGAGGAAAAAGGATATTCTGAACATACGCATCGCTGTACGTCCCCGCTTGGGAAACTCTTGCTGTTTCACGTGTAGGATTCCTTCTTGCATTACAGACTTCAATGGCTGTAATGCATTTTTTTATTGCACATTTTTAAAAAGGGAACCAACCCTCTAAGGCTGATTCCCTTTATCGATTCACTATTCACCCTTGAATTCAGGTCTTCTCTTTTCCACGAATGCGCGAATGCCTTCCTGGTGATCGGAGGTTTGGCGCATGAGCCACTGACCTTCCTTCTCAAGATCGAGTGCATGCTGCAATCTTTCTTTGTTCAACTCCACATATACTTCTTTCGTTTTCAGCATTGCTTTCGTCGGCGCACTCAATACCTGTTTCGTGTAGCGTTCTATGCCTTCCTCCAATTTCCCTGAAGGAATGGCTTCATCGACGAGTCCTTTCATTAGGGCTTCCTGTCCTTCAAATACTTTTCCATTCCAGATCAAACGCTTTGCCTTATGCGTCCCCAGGCGTTCCTGGAGAAGGAAATGACTTCCTCCATCCGGGATCAAGGCGATTCCGATAAAGTTCATGGCGAGCTTACTATCTTCTTCACAAAGGATATAATCAGAAGCGAGGGCGAGACTCAGCCCAAGCCCAGCCGCTGCCCCGTGAATGCCTGTCAGGACCACTTTCGGCATGGAATACAAGGTCATCACCAGTTCACTGATCGTATCCATGATCCGTGAAAACTGCTCCTCTCCACTTAATGACAGCATGGACTTAATATCTCCCCCGGAAGAAAATCCCTTACCCTCCCCTGTCAGGATCAATAAAGAAATCGATGGATCATTTTTCACTTCCTTCAAAGCAGCCAGCAACTCTTCCATAAGCCGGGCATCCAATGCGTTCAGGGACTGCGGCCGGTTCAAGTGAACCCTCGCCACCTTCCCATCCTTATGTAATTTTACTGTTTCATATTGATTTGACACTGTCAAAAAAATCCCTCCCCTTTCTACTAGCATAGCGCAGAATGATTATTTAGAAAAGTACAATAATTTTAAATGGAGATCGACATAGAGCCGATCTCCCGTCTCAATTAAGTTTGTTTCATTTTATCCTGCACCTGGTCCCTGAGAGCTCTCTTCAAAAATTTCCCCACAGAGGTTTTCGGGATTTCATCCAGGAACAGAATCTCATCCGGAAGCCACCATTTTGCAAACTGAGGTTTCAGGAAGTCCATGATTTCTTCTTTCGTCACCTTCCCTTTTCCCGATTCCTTTAAGACGACACAGGCAATCGGACGTTCCTGCCACTCCTCATGGGGAACGGCCACCACAGCGGCTTCAAAGATATG
Organism: Rossellomorea vietnamensis; assembly: GCF_001305855.1. Classification (GTDB taxonomy): domain Bacteria; phylum Bacillota; class Bacilli; order Bacillales; family Bacillaceae_B; genus Rossellomorea; species Rossellomorea vietnamensis_A. The sequence continues at coordinate 532,925 of NZ_LIXZ01000001.1, forward strand.
CTCATGTGCCATGAGGGCATTTTCAAGATCTACGGAAGAAATCCATTCCCCGCCTGATTTGATCAAATCCTTCGTACGGTCGACGATCTTGATATAGCCCTCTTCATCAATGGTGACGACATCTCCCGTATAAAGCCAGCCATCCCTGAACGCATCCTCGGTGCGATCATCTTCATAATACTCAGAAGCAATCCATGGACCCCTTAAGGCAAGCTCCCCCATTTCAATTCCATCCCATGCCACTTCCCCATCTTTCCCGACGATCTTCATATCTAATCCGGGAACGAGGATCCCCTGCTTCGCTTTCAAGTCGAGCTTCTCTTCGGCAGAAAGGTCGTCATGATAGCTTTTGGATGCAGCGATCACAGCGAGTGGGCTCGTTTCCGTCATTCCATATGCATGCATGAACGGGATGCCGAATTTTTCTTCAAATGTTCTGATCATCCCTTTTGGGGCTGCTGATCCCCCACAAAGAACGGAACGGAGGCTTGAGAGATCATACTCATTTTTCTCCAATTCATTGAGTAATCCAAGCCAAATCGTCGGTACCCCTGCGGAAATGGTCACTTTCTCATCCTGCATGAGCCCGGCAAGGAGGCCAGGGGTGAAATAAGGTCCCGGCAGAACCTGCTTACTACCGAACCAGACAGACGCAAACGGGAGTCCCCAGGCGTTCACATGGAACATAGGTACCACCGGCAAGGCAACGTCCCTTTCACTGACGCCTGTCGTATCAGCCAGTCCCAGTGCCATCGCATGGAGCACGATTCCACGGTGGGAATAGATGACTCCTTTAGGGTTTCCGGTCGTGGCCGACGTGTAACACATTCCCGCAGGGGCATTTTCATCAATGTCGCTGCGAAATTGGAACGATGGATCTCCTTCTTCCAACAATCTTTCATAGTGATACACTGGCTCAAGAGTCGTTTCAGGCAAGTCTCCATCGGTCATGACAATGAAGGCTTTAACCGTCGGGATCTGATCTTTGACCTTTTCAATGAGCGGGACAATGTCCGGGTCGATGAGCAATACTTGATCCCTGGCATGATTGATGATGTAAACGATGTGTTGGGGCGATAAGCGGATATTGATCGTATGTAGTACGGCTCCGCTGCATGGAATCGCAAAGTATGCTTCCAGATGACGATGATGATTCCATGCGAGTGTACCGACTTTGTCCCCTTCTTCGATACCGAGTTTCGAAAGGGAGCTTGCAAGCCGCCGCGTTCTCTCACCCCACTGTTTGTATGTGAAGCGGTTGATACCGGACTCTGTTCGGGATACGATTTCTTTCTTGGGAAAATACTTTTCGGCTCGTTCAATCATTTGTGTCAATAGCAGAGGTGTTTGCATCATATTCGATCTCTCCCCTCAATATAGTAAGCGTTTACAATAAATGTCTGATTTCCTATGTCTATCTTACTAATTCTCCTTTTATGATGATATCTCCTTTAAGAAGGAATGAAATATTCATGAAATGAGCAAGGAAACTGACTTCATAATAAAAAAACACGCCACTCATGTTGTGAAGTGGCGCGTTTCATTTTTATGAAAATAAATCATTCAAAATCTTGATTTTCTTGTCCGTATATTCTTTGAATCCAAGGTTATACGCATTTGGTTCTTTCGGATTGGCAAAATGCGTGATCTTTCCGGTTTTCGGATCGATGAATTTGCTTGCCGCCCCGCATCCGATTCCAATGATGGTTTGGACTTCTTCCATGATCATGATGTTATAGATGCTGTCTTGCCCGGGAAGCGCATATCCTACATTTTCCAGGTTACCGAGAATGTTCTTCTGGCGGTATAGATAGTACGGCTCATAACCGTGCTCCTTCGTCCATTCCTCAGCAAGATTCATCATCTTCCCGATCTCAACCCGATCCGCCACTTTGTACTTGTCCTTGTTCTTCGTCATTTCAGACGCCCGCTTAAAGGATAAGGTGTGAACCGTCAATGATTCCGGCATAAGCTTCTCTGTTTCGTCCAAAGAATGCTGAAGTTCAGGAAGCTCCTCCCCTGGAAGACCGATGATGAGGTCCATATTGATGTTGTTCATTCCCATACCACGGGATAAATGAAACTTATCAATCGTTTCTTCCACTGTATGATGACGTCCGATCGCTTTTAATGTTTCCTGTGTGTACGATTGAGGATTAATGGAGATCCGGTCGATATTCCATTTATTGAGGACCTTTAACTTATCCTCGGAAATCGTATCCGGCCTCCCTGCTTCCACTGTCACTTCCCTTACCTTGTCGACATCCGGGAAAGAACGGTACATCTCTTCATACAGGGCATCCATTTCTTCGGCTGTGATGGATGTTGGTGTACCCCCGCCGTAATAGATGGTCGTAATCTGGATATTGTTTTCCTTCATCCAGCGTCCCATTTCCTGAATTTCATAGTGAAGTCCCGCCAGGAAGGAATCGACCCTCCCCTGTTTACCGAGAATGGCATAGGCAGGAAATGTGCAATAAGCACATTTGGTCGGGCAAAATGGAATACCGATATAAATACTCACTTCATGCTGTAGATCATAGAGATCCGGTACAACGGATAATTGGCGGTCGACGATGTTTTGCATCAGCTCGATCTTTTCATCCGTGATCAGGTATTCTTTTTTTAATTTCTCATGAATCTCTTGTTTGGGCAATCCGAGCTGGGTTTGCTTATGAATGAGTTTCGTGGGACGGATTCCCGTCAATATGCCCCACTTCTGCCTGATCCCCGTCAAATCTTGAAGAACATTTAAATACACATGGGAAACAGCCGTTTTCAACTGTTTGAACCGTTCTTTCTCATTTTCATAAGGCACCCAGCCATGCTCATAGCGTGCCGTGTATGATTGTTCTTGTTCCCTTGAGTCAGTTAATACGGCTTCCGCCTCTATCTTGTCATCTGAAGAAAGTTCTATTTGGACTTGAAGATCGGGCTCAACACAATCACCGAAGTGTATGGCGGACTCTTCAAAGAATAAATTCGCTATCAATCGCAGGGGACGTTCAAAACGCTCATCCTCGATTCCTTTTATCAAAACATTCACGTTCTAATCACCTTTCATAAAACTAATAAGCTTTTATAAGTGTACAGAAAGGGGTGGGAATGGTCAATGGTCCGAAACCTCCCAACAAAATAACACCCCGCATTCCTGTTGGAATGACGGGGTGTTCCTCTAGTTACGATTTTATGATGTTCATTTTTTTCAAGAATGGAATGGGATGTTGTTTACGGAATAACTCAGTGACAAAGTACGGAATCCCTTTTTCAACCTGACTGCGTGTGATCCAGTCCGCCGCTTCCCGCACTTGACGGGGTGCATCCCCCATGGCGACACCGAGGCCCGAGCACTCCATGGAATCAATGTCATCTATCCCGGATCCGACCATCACGATTTGGTGCTTCTTCACTCCGAGACGCTCAGACAGGTACATCAATCCCCTGAGCTTTGAAACACCTCTTGGCACGATATCCACCTTATAGTCAGACGTCGGAATCGCGTCCACTTCTTCATACATTCCTTTTAACGAAGCGACAACGTCCCACACGTCTTCCTTGTTCTCCATCACTACCGAAATTTTCGGTACCGACATTGGATTCTCCAACAGGTGATCACTGACCCGGTCCACAAACTGTTTGCTGTAAAGTAATTTCGATTCTCTTTGCCAGGAGACCCTTGCCATCTCACGTGCCCCGGTACTGGTTTTACCTACGATGGACCGCTTTTCATGGGACAGGTGTATCTGGCATGAAAAGCCTTCAAGGAATTGTGAGATTTCATAGGTTATGTCTTCCGCAATTTTTTTCACATACATCGGTTTTTCAAGCTCTCCTGCAATATAGGCACCGCTGTGTGTCACAATCGGACTTTCAAGCTTCAGGGCTTTGGCTACTTTCTTTGCAGAAGTAAAACTCCGGCTTGTAACCAATGTGACCGGAACCCCTTTATCTTGAACGTACTCAATCGCTTCCTTCGTTTCCTTCGCAATTTTTCCGTTTTCATTTACAATCGTGCCATCAATATTCAAAGCCAGCATTCGATAGATCATCATTGGTGTCCCCCTATATGTTGTCTACTCCCTTTCTTTACTTTTATGAAGGATGGGAGACAAATATGCCAAGGGGGGGAAAAGCCCAACAAAAAAAGACCGACTCCCCATCAGGAAGTCGGTCCCTACTCATCAGTATTATTGTTGCATGGAACCATAAAGTTCTTCAAGCGGCTTCATGATGACTTTGTTTAAGTCATTAATCACCATGCTCATGCGTTGCTCAGCTTCCATAAGCTTCGCAATCTTGTCGTGCTGTTGAACAAGTTGAGCTGTTTTTTGAGCCTGCTCCACTTCTTCCTGTGAAATCTCTTCACCGCTCATTTGTTTTTGTTGAAGCGTCATTTGAATGTTTCTGAAGTTTTCAAACATCTTGTTAGCAGATTCGTCATTGTTTACTTCATCATACATTTTTTTCAGTTGTAGGAATTCATCGCTCTGACGCAATGCACTTTCCAGTTCGTTTGCTTGATCATATAAGTTAATAGCCAAAATACGTACCTCCTAAAATTTCAGTCTCCCTCACTATAACAAACAATGGGGTGGATTTCTAGGAAGGACCCTTATCAGGAGATGAAAAGAGCGATCATTCCCTGAATGATCCCGATCACGCCGCCGAGCAAAGCCCCGAGATAGGTGATCATTTTGAATTCTCGCCGCGAAATGCCGAGGACGAGTTCTTCCAACCTGCCGACAGAGAAGGATTCCACCTGCTCCTGAACGATATGCTGAAGGTGCATCTTCTCCATGAGGTTCGGGATCTTCTTGGATAATAGATCCGTCCCTCTATCCACCCATTTCGGCAGTTGTTTGTCGAAGAAGGAATGCTTGTGCGGTTCGAGCCAAGACCTGAGCGGCTTGGAGAGGTGACCGTCGATGTTGACGAGTTTGACCAGTGACGTCTGGACGGTCTGGATGAGGTCCTCTTCCGGCAATCTGTCGATGAATTCTTCCAGCTTCATTTGTTTCAGCTTCGACCACTCTTGGGTCAAGAGGTTAAAGAGGATCTCCTGTGTGCCTTCATGCTTGATGAACTTGACAATTTCCGGCTGCACTTTATCCGCAACCGACGTGTTACCAAGGAACATGCCAAGCATATTTCCGAGCATGCCGCGTTCTTTCAGGAAATCATCGATCATGATCTTCACTTTCATTTTTCCTTCCGGGCTTGTGAAATATGTTTCAGCCCTGTTTGCAATGAAGTCCACAAGATTCGGAATACTTTCTGAAACCTTTTCCTGCCACTTCTCTGGAAGTGCCTCTTCCAGTTTCAAAGAGGTATAGGACGTCTTTGCATCCTTGATCTTTACTGCGATCCAGTCCTCTAGCCATTCATTGACTCGATCGGAAGAGACGGGGATTTGAAGGGTGTCGAGCCACTCATTCACCGTTCTATCGGATGAGAATACCGGCTGTAATTCTTCAGATAGCCAATGGGTCACATCCTTTTGGAAGTCTTCATTCATCACTTTCTTCTGAAGGCTTTCAGGGGTGATTAAGTGGTCCACCACCATCTTCCCGAGTTGTTCCGCCAGCTCCCCCCGGCGTTTCGGGATCAGTCCGGGTGTAAATGGGACTTTGAATTTTCCGATATAGTATGCCCGATAAGGCCTGAATAACATTTTTATTGCGAGTGAATTGGTGACTCCCCCAATAATGGCCCCAATGATTACCATGAATAATACCAGGATGAAAGCATCTAGCATGAGTGCACCTTCCTTTTCTACTTCTCGTTTGAACATTTTGCCTATGTTTACATAGAATGCTATATCAACATTAGCCCAATAAATTATTATAAAGTCAATCGAACGGGTTATGCAAACGGGGAATGTCGGATGAAGATAAAATGTTCATTTATTTCGCATCAACATAATAAGGAGCATCATCATTTATATATTCCAGGAAAATTGATGGACCGCTTCCCCTTTCAACGGCATATGACGTTGAAATGTGGCAGCTCCCATCTTGACGTAACATGCGTGGAAACAAAAACGGATTCTATACAGATTATGTTGGATACATCGGATTCATTATTCGCATCCATCCCTCCATTGCAAAATATATGGATCTCCATCGACACGAGGAATGCCGTGATCCATATGGGACCTGTTGTGGCTCTCTTACTCAATCAATCTTCGCTTGAGACCATCCATTCCCACTCTTTAAAAGAATATTTTACAGAGTGTCAGGAATGGTTTCAACGAAAAGGTGGATTTTTCTACCTGCTCCCCCTTTCCTCCTTCGTCGGGAATAACGCGGAGGGTGTTTATTATAACGGTAACGATTGGGAAACCGGCCCGCTGCCTGATCCCCATGTCCTGTACAATCGATGTCACTCACGAAAAACAGAGAGGTCACCTTCCTTTCAAAAGGCTCTTGACCGCTCACTGGACCAGGGCATCAAGGTTTTCAATACCGGCTTTTTGTCCAAAGACCAGGTCTACGACGCATTAAAAGACAGTCCCATCCTTTCTCCTCACCTGCCCGAGACCGTAAAGGGACTGCATCCCTTGGAGAAGATGCTTACCTTATATCACGATGTTTTCGTCAAAGGGATAAATGGGAGCAAAGGACGCTACATCATGAGGATCCAAAAAAGAGAAGATGGTTATCACATGCAGCAGAATTCATTTTCTCCTGAGAATCCTCTAACTTTCCCGACCTACCCTGCTCTGTACAAACAACTTAAGGCCTGGTGCAATCGTTCTTACCTGGTTCAGGAGACGATCCCCTTTCTTACAGTCGAAGGACAGCCTTTGGACTTTCGATTTCTTTGTCATCAGAATCGCGATGAAGAATGGGGGCTGGTCTCATCGGTTGCAAGAATTGCTTCTCAAGACCAATTCGTGGCAAATGTCGACCAGGGTGGCCGGATCGAAAAGCCCCTCGTGGTCTTGCAAACGATTTTTTCACCCAGGGAGAGCGCCGCTATCATGAAAGAGATGAAAGAATTATGTATCCATGCTTCAAAGCTTCTTGCCGATAGCCTTGAAGGCCATTTCGCAGAGTTTGGCATCGATATTGGAATTGATAAGTCGGGAAAGCCATGGCTGATCGAGGTCAATTCCAAGCCATCTAAACGAACCTACTTAGAGAACGACAGAATTCGTCCATCGGTTAAAGCCCTTTATGAATTCAGTTTTGCCAAATGGACTAAATAAGGAGGAACAACACAAATGAATCACTCACTGGGCATCATGACCCTTACACCGGATGTGACGAACGAATACTTTCTCGAAATCGCCAAACAGTCTCTTGCCTACCCAATTGATCTTTACCTGTTTTCTCCACAGGGGATATCCCCTTTAAACGAAACCGTGGAAGGTTTTCATTTTGACAGGGTGACGGGGGAATGGGAAAAAGATGCCTTTGAAATCCCTGAGTATATCTATGACAGAACATATTATCAGAAGGATCTGAAGTCCCGGCAGGCGAGGGCCGTCGTTCAATGGTTAAAGAACCAAGAGCATATCCGTTTCCTTGGTTACGGATTACCTAACAAATGGCATCTATATGAAAAGCTGAAAGAGACCTCCCTCGCCCCCTATATCCCTGCAACCTCCTTAGTATCCGATGGAAAACATTTATTAAATCTCCTCATCGAACATAAAGATATAATAATCAAACCTGTCGACGGAGCTCATGGTTTTGCCGTTTATCATCTCGTTGCACATCCACATGAAATTGTCGTTCGCACCACCAAAAAGCAGGGAATCATAGAACAATCTTTTGCAAATGAAGATGTCTTTCTAAAATGGGTTGACCACATACTCAAGCTTAACACGTTCATTTGTCAAAAAAGGCTGCCAAACCTGACGAAAGGAAATGCCCCTTTCGATATGCGCGTTCTCATGAATAAAGATCAGAAGGGAGAATGGAGGAAATTTCAACGTGCGATCCGTAAAGGTGAAGAGAATGGAATCCTGACGAATATCAGCCGCGGTGCTTCCTATCTTTCCTACAGGGAGTGGAAGGATAATCATGACTCGCATGCATGGGATTTTATCGACGAAGAACTCACATCCATTTTGGAAGAAGTCCCTATCCTTCTTGAAAAACATTTTTCCCCTCTTTTTGAAATTGGAGTCGACCTCATTATTGGGGATGATCATTCCCTATGGATCCTGGATCTTAACTCCAAGCCCGGGCATAAGGTGGTGGAGGCATTACATCCCGGGAAATTATCAACATTATATCAGGCACCATTAGATTATTGTGACTTTCTATCCTCACAATCTCTTTCATCCTTAAGGCGAGGTGATTTCTAATGCTTCATGCATATAAAGTCGAATACTTCCAAGATGAAGAAAGCATCCTCTACCTTCCGTCCGGATTCAGAATCGAGGAGGACATCCTTCCACATACTGTGATACTTGGGACCAGAAGACAACCTGCCATCTGCAGGCGTCATCCGAATGGCCGGAATGTATTGGGGATCAGTACAGGTTTAGCGGAAAAGCTGCACCTACCATCAAAAGTCGATTCCCTCTCCCTTTATTGTAAAGATGAATGCTTACACGCAGGGGTACTCATAGGAATATTCACTGCCGGTTTCACAAGTTTCCGATTAAGTCCCATCGGACAACGATCCCACTTTTTCAAGAAGCTGTTATCGGTTCAATCTTCCTTGGGAGTCATCCCATTTGTATTTGGAGAACGGCATATTGATTGGGAAAATGGACTCATCAAAGGATTTTTTCATTTTGGGGAAGGGTGGGAAATCGAAGAAATCCCTTTCCCGAATGTGATTTATGACAGACTTCCGAACAGGCAGAGCGAAAAGCGGAAAACATATCAGGGACTAAAGGAGAGATTGGAAAGAGAGTACGGCATTCCGTGGTATAATCCAGGGTTCTTCAATAAACTCGACCTTTTCGAGAGACTGGAAAATGATCGCACGGTTCAACACTTTCTTCCAGAAACCAGACCATTCCAATCATTTGAGGAAATGGAACGAATGCTTTCCGCCTATTACCATATTTATTTGAAGCCGAAAAACGGAAGTCTCGGGAACGGAATACACAAAATCACGTATAACCGGTCCACAGAAGAGTATTATTGCCGTTTCAGGGACGGAGATCAGAAGAACCGGTTACTTAAGTTTAAATCACTGGAACAGCTGGCCAATACAGTGTTAAAAAACAGGAACCTGGACTCCTTTGTCGTCCAGCAGGGAATCTCCTTACTGAAAGAGAATAATCGCCCTATTGACTTCCGGGTCCATACGAATAAAGACGAAGATGGCAGCTGGCAAGTCAGTGCAATGGCGGGAAAAGTGGCAGGAGCAGGAAGTGTGACGACACATGCGAACAATGGAGGAGAAGTGAAGATCCTTTCAGAACTATTCCCGGAAGCAAGTGAAAGACAGACCATTGAAGAGGCTTTAAAGGATGCGGCTTTATTGCTGTCACATGCCATCGAGGGAAACCTTGAAGGATTCATCGGTGAAATAGGATTCGATTTCGGTGTGGACGATCAACATCGCATTTGGATGTTTGAAGCAAATTCAAAGCCAGGCAGGTCGATATTCTCCCATCCTGACTTAAAAAGGTTTGATTTATTAACAAGGAAACTCGCCTTATCATTTGGAATTTTCCTCACCCACCAAAGCCTGGATCATCCCGAGGAAATGATTCCATGATTATCCTTTACGACCGAATAAAGAAGACCTTTTTTCACAGGGAAGAACCTATTACCACCTATGCATTTGCAAAGGATTCCTTTCTCTTATCCTCTAAAGCTTCCAATCAATGCTATACATTTTCCATCTCCCCCCGAATGAGGAATCGTCCCGCGATTCCCTTAGTCGGCATCGTCTCGAGTAAGGAGGGAAGAAACAAATATAAGGGAAACTTTGAATTATTCCGGTCGATACAACAGGATGTCGAGCAGTCTGGAGGAATCTGTTTCGTCTTTTCCCCGCAGGATGTTCTGGGTGATTCGATCGAGGGAATCATGTATAATCATGATTTACACAAATGGGTAAGATGCCTATTTCCAGTTCCCAACGTAATATACAACCGGGTCCCCTCAAGGCATGCCGAGCAAAATCAATCATACGAAAAGCTTCTTCGTTTCATCAAAAAGCATGGGATTCCTTTCTTCAATCCCCATTTCTTTAACAAATGGGAAATCTACCAGCTGTTATCCAAAAATGATGAACTCAAAGCATACCTGCCAAAGACCGAACTGATTACCGATGAAGCTTCCCTTTCACGCTTTTTGGCCACTCATCAGAAAGTATATGTGAAACACTCCCTCGCTTCACAGGGAAAAGGCATCCGTCTGATAGAAATGGACGACAGAGGCGGAGTCTTATGTAAAAGCATTAAGAAGATAGAGAGGTTCGTATCGATCTCCCGTCTTCATCAAACGTATAACGAATGGTTTCTGGGCAATCAGTGGATCATGCAGGAAGCGGTTCCTTGTAAAACAGTGCACGAACACCGTTTCGACTTTCGCATATTAGTCCTTCACACAGGAGAAGATTTCCGTTTAATCGGTATTGGGGTCCGCATGTCCCAGCGTCAGGAAGTCACAACACATGTACCTGCCGGTGGCAAAATCATTTCCTTGAAGGAAGTAGCAGATGCAGAAACAAAAAAAGAAATTTCGAGGATCGTTCAAATATGCGGGGAAGAATTGGCCAAATCGTTTGGCTATGTAGGGGAGTTTTCCATTGACCTTGCTCCCAGGGAACAAGGGGGATTCGTTTTGTTTGAAATTAATTCAAAGCCGATGTGTTTTGATGAGATTGAGATTGAGACGAAGCGGAGAAAACAGCTTGTCCGTACATTCATGACACTCAGTGCACAAAACAGTGAAGGTTGAATCTTCGTGATTGACACAAGGTTCAACCTTTTTCGTTATTGCTTATCGTAAAGAATTATAGATGGTTGAAAATCTGGTTGCATGTTCCTGTTCATCTGTCATGGCAATAAAAAGTGGTTTATACGCCTGCTGATTGGGAATCTCAAGGAGCATATCCCGGTAAAACTCCGCACCCTCAAGTTCATCCTTCAGTGCACGCAGCACCCCTTCTTTAAAGGTGGTGAACCCCACCTTTTCTTTCTTGTGTTCATAATACTCTCCCGTCAATAAATAATGAAGATATTGAAACATTTCATAATGTTCTTTTTCGTCTTTTTGAGCGTGTTCAATAAACTCAACGTACAGTGGATTATTGGTCCGCGCTTTTAACTCTTTATAGAAATAATAACCTGTCCATTCATCACTGATCGCCTTCTCTAAATCACGAATAAACGAATTCATTCTTCGTCCCTCCCCTATCTCTTCAGTAAATTCTATTAGAGAAGCACTCCATTTATGATACATTTCACAGCCCGGTCCTACACAGTTCGAGTTAAAACGTTTACAATATGAATGGAGGTGACAAATGATGATTCAACATTTTCAATTTAAGAACATGTACGAAAATAAACAGCTTCCCGGCTGGACGTTTTCCTTTTATTACAGCGGGACGAAATATACAGGAACATATCATAAGGATGGACGAATTGAATGGACCGGCCCCAATCCTCCGGCTGACAAGGAAGAGGTCCTTAAGAAGCAGCTGCATGAACTGATGCTTTTCCATGTTTATGAGTGATGCAAATTACATAATACCCCAGTCCGAAAGAATTTAATCCTCCTCCATGCATAACTTCAGCCCCCTTTCTAAAACTAAAGAAAGGAGGCTGATAAGCATGAAAAAAGATAATAAAAACGATCAATTCCTTCCTGATACGAATTACGAAGGAAAAGAAAAAGCATTTCTCGATGTCGACCGTTTCATCAACGAAGGTATGTCCGGAGGTTCCGTCCACATGAGGGAAAACACCACGAACATTGAAGAAGCAGTTGAAATCACAGACTACGAAGAGCCACCAAGATAATATGGACAAAAAAAGCTGCCAATCAGGAATCTTCCCTACGGCAGCTTTTACCTTTTATCGACTTTTAACGAGCATATTGACAGCTTCTTGAATCGCATCTTCCGCCTTTATGCCCTCTTCTTCTGACTCACGTATGCACGCTTCCAAATTCTTTGCCACGATGAGGCCGATCGTGCGGTCAACGGCAGTACGGACGGCTGATAGTTGAGTAACGACATCCTTACAATGTTTCTCATCTTCCATCATTTTCAATACACCGCGGACCTGACCTTCAAGACGTTTCATTCGATTGGTTACTTCTTTTGTATATTCCATTCAGGACACCCCATAAGAATTATTCATTATACAATAGTATTAAAATTATTGTACTTTTGCAATCATGCACTCTTTGATTACTCCAGCTATTTCAGTACAATGTCATTATAACCTTTTTTACTATAATAATGAACAAAGAGGGATCACATGTTTACATCTTTACGTAAAAAATATCCTGGTGCCATCATTCAGCACCATTATCCCGCCAGCATCGAGTCTACGAAAGTCTGGTTTACAAACGAACAAGAAAATGAGTATATAGGGATCGATCAATCAGAGATTTCCCAGCCGGAATTGGATTTATTATATTGCTTGTTTAAAGAGATCACCCCTTCAGCGGGAATCGTGAATGATTCTCCCGGTTCCGCGGAGTGGTACAATTACTTATTGGAAAACGGTCCTGTCCCCACAATGAATGATGGAGAGTTCCGCATCATACAATTCAGGCTGAAGGAAGACAGGGATCAGCTTCAACTGAGAGAAGCGTTTCAACATTTGTTACCACACGGGACCATTCTCGTTTTCCTGGCCGAACGTATGGGCCTGCTTATAGAAAAGAAGCATGAGTGGAACATGGATGCGGAACAGCTGCTGTCGATTTCCCATGTCATTGAATCGGACTTCTTCGTCACCCCTTCTTTTTACATAGGGCAGTTTCATGAAACCGATTCACATCTCCCTGCTTTTTTTGCCCATGAGCGAGAGCTGTTTTCGTTCTCAAGAACCATTCATAAGCAGGCATTCATCCAGTCGGCCGTGACGGTTCTGCCTGAATTCGCCCTCTACCACTTTCCACACGAGTGGGAGGAGCATTTCTTTAAAAAGGTCGCCGACTTCTTTTCTGAAGATCCTGAACAAATTCACACCATTAGGGCCTTTCTTGAAAATCAATCCAATATCAGTCAAACCGCCAAGACATTATTCATGCACCGGAACAGCGTCCAGTACCGGATTGATAAGTTTATCGAAAAAACAAATATAGATATTAAAAGCTTTCAAGGAGGAATCCTTGCCTACTTTGCCTGTTTAAGCTACCAATCTGACAACCTGCCCAATAATCGTTAGGCAACTTTGTGCAGGTTGACCATATCGTTATGAATCCGCTTTCTCTACAATGAATCTATAGATGAAAACGATTGCATTTCGAGGAGGAAAAAAGAAATGGCTGAATTAAAATTAGAAAATATCCACAAAATTTATGATAGTAAGGTAACAGCGGTAAATGACTTTAACCTTCACATTCAAGATAAAGAATTCATCGTATTTGTCGGTCCATCGGGCTGCGGGAAATCCACTACCCTGCGCATGATCGCAGGACTTGAAGAAATTTCAAAAGGGGACTTCTCGATTGACGGCAAGCGCGTGAACGATGTGGCACCTAAAGACCGTGACATCGCAATGGTTTTCCAGAACTATGCCCTATACCCTCATATGAGTGTGTATGATAATATGGCATTCGGTCTTAAACTGCGGAAGTTCGATAAACAGGAAATTGACCGCCGCGTACAGGAAGCAGCTAAGATTCTCGGTCTTGAAGCACTGCTTGATCGTAAACCGAAAGCATTATCAGGTGGTCAGCGTCAGCGTGTAGCCCTTGGCCGTGCCATCGTCCGTGATGCGAAAGTGTTCTTGATGGATGAGCCTTTATCCAATCTTGATGCAAAGCTTCGTGTACAGATGCGTGCTGAAATCGCCAAGCTTCACCAACGTTTACAAACAACAACGATCTACGTAACACATGACCAGACAGAAGCGATGACGATGGCCACACGTATCGTGGTCATGAAAGACGGTGTGATTCAACAAGTCGGTTCTCCTAAAGAGGTTTATGATAAACCGGAGAATGTCTTCGTAGGCGGATTCATCGGATCACCTGCCATGAACTTCTTTCACGGATCACTCGAAGATGGGAAATTCGTCATCGGTAATACGAAAGTTTCTGTACCGGAAGGAAAAATGAAGGTGCTTCGCGAGCAAGGACATGTAGGAAAGAGCATCATTCTTGGTGTGCGTCCTGAAGATATTCATGACGAGCCTCTTTTCCTTGATACTGCTCAAGGTGCGAAGATCACGGCGAAGATTGAAGTATCTGAATTAACGGGTGCTGAAACGATGTTATATTCTCAATTAGAAGGACAAGAGTTTGTAGCCCGTGTTGACTCCCGTACAGATATCGTTGCAGGTCAAACGATCGACCTGGCATTTGATATGAATAAAGCTCATTTCTTTGATTCAGAGTCTGAGTCAAGAATTCGATAATCATATAAGAAATGGCGCACCCCGAAAGCAGGGTGCGCCATTTTTTATTAAAATTCCGTCAGGTCTATACTTTTGCCTTCTTCTTCCCCACACCGGATGCATGTAAAAAGATGAAGACAAGTATCAGAGCAGCTGCTATTCGGAATGCCGTCGGCTAATTGCACGTGCTGAATATCCATATACGCACTATACTCATCGTAAAAATCATAATATCTGCCCTGATCCGTTGTCGAGTCTCCACATTTCTTGCAAAGTCCCCTGTATTCAACGATTCCGTTACATAACGCGCAAGCTTTCATGATGTGTCACCATACTTTCAATCTAAATCTTTGTATAGTGTTATCCTTTTTACAATCATGGTGATTTATGTAGAAAACTTGCAGGGATTTAATAGGAATAAATTCCCTGTCATCCCCTTGAATATAATCCTTCAGAGAAACCATAATACCTAGTAACAAGGCAGAAACAAGCCTTCACTAAACCCCACCCGATGGGTTATACCATAATAAGATGGTCGCTCATGGAATAGCGGGCTGGTGCAATTCCAGCTAACCCAACCAAAAAAATCATATACATTTTAAGGAGATGACAGATTATGCAACAGCAACAATCTCGCAGCAATTCATCTAACCAACTAGTAGCTCCAGGAGCTCAACAAGCAATCGACCAAATGAAGTACGAAATCGCTTCTGAATTTGGCGTACAATTAGGACCTGATGCAACAGCACGTGCTAACGGTTCTGTAGGTGGAGAAATCACAAAACGCCTGGTTCAAATGGCTGAACAACAAATCGGTGGCGGGTACCAAAAATAATCAGCAAGTTAATATGAATGGATAAAACTCCCGGTCTTTAGGCCGGGAGTTTCATTATGTCTTTATTTATTATGGACCATGGCTGCCGGATCGATCCATTTATCATACTGTTCTTCTGTCAGGTAACCTGACTCGAGGGCTGCTTCTTTTAATGTAGACCCGTTCTGATGGGCCTTCTTCGCAATTTCTGCAGCCTTCTCATATCCGATGTGCGGGTTTAGTGCCGTCACGAGCATGAGTGACCTTTGCACAAAGTCTTCAATGACCTCCCGATTTGCCTCTAAACCCTTCACACATTTGTCGTTGAAGGACTTTATCCCATCCGCAAGCAGCCTTACGGATTGCAGCATATTATAAATGATGACCGGTTTGAATACATTCAGTTCGAAGTTCCCTTGACTTGCGGCAAAGCCTATGGCCGCATCGTTTCCAAACACTTGTGTGGCAACCATCGTCACAGCCTCGCTTTGTGTCGGGTTCACCTTCCCCGGCATGATGGAGCTGCCTGGTTCATTGGCAGGTATCGTCATTTCCCCTATGCCGCTTCGTGGTCCGCTTGAAAGCCATCTGACATCATTCGCAATTTTCATTAGATCCGCTGCCAATGCCTTGATGGCACCGTGGACGAACACGACTTCATCATGGGATGTCAGGGCATGGAACTTATTATCAGATGAAACGAATTTGATGCCTGTCTGTACTTCTAATTGTGCCGCAACCTTGCTGCCAAAAGTCGGATCTGCATTGATCCCGGTTCCTACTGCTGTTCCCCCAATGGCAAGGTTGACCAAACGCTGTACACTTTCTCTTGTCATGCTATAGGATTTTTCCATCATGGAGCGCCATCCGCTGATTTCCTGCCCAAGAGTTAACGGCGTTGCATCCTGGAGATGGGTACGGCCGATTTTTATAATATCCTGAAATTGATTTTCTTTCTCTTTCAGTGTTGCAATGAATTCCTGAAGCACGGGAAACAGCTTGGATTCGATTTCCTGATACGCCGCTACGTGCATGGCAGTCGGGAATGTGTCATTGGAACTTTGAGACATGTTCACATCATCATTAGGATGAACCCTCTCCTCCGAGCCGTTTTCACCGAGAAGTTCATTGGCACGATAAGCCACTACTTCGTTTACGTTCATATTGGACTGTGTCCCGCTTCCCGTTTGCCATACGACCAGGGGAAAATGGTCATCCCACGTCCCTTCCAAAATCTCATCACAGGCCTTTCCAATCGTCTTCATCTTCCCTTCAGAAAGCTTTCCAAGTGAATGATTGACGACTGCAGCCGCCTTCTTCAACTGTGCAAAGGCATATGTAACCTCGATGGGCATCTTCTCGGTGCCGATCTGGAAATTTTCCTTACTCCTTTGAGTCTGGGCCCCCCAATATTTTTCCTTTGGCACCTTCATTTCTCCTATTGTGTCACGTTCAATACGGTATTCCATTGTCATTCCTCCCTGTAAATGATCCAACTACTACCATATTTCCACTAAAACGTCCCTTCTAACCTTTTTCTGAAAAGTTTATTAACGTTAGCTGACTATATGAACAAAATCTAAAAAAAGATGAATGAGCCCACGCCCCATTCACCTTCTCACTTTATTGTATTAAGTTAAGGAATTGCTTCGTCCGTTCATTCGTCGGGTTCTCGAATACTTCCTGTGGAGGGCCTTCTTCGACAATATAGCCCCCATCCATGAAAATGACTTTATCGGCCGCTTCTTTCGCGAACCTCATTTCGTGTGTCACGACGACCATTGTCATTCCTTCTTCAGCAAGGTCTTTCATGACCTTGAGGACCTCACCTATCAGTTCGGGATCGAGTGCAGAGGTTGGCTCATCGAAGAGCATCACTTCCGGCTCGATTGCGAGGGCCCTTGCAATGCCGACCCTCTGTTGCTGCCCACCTGAAAGCTGGAATGGATAGTAATCGACCTTATCACCCAGGCCCACTTTTTCAAGCAGCCTGATGGCTTTCTTCCTTGTTTCTCCCTTGTTACGCTTTTGCACGACCGTAGGACCTTCCATGACGTTCTCAAGAGCTGTCATGTGGGGGAACAGATTATAATTTTGAAATACCATCCCGGTTTTTCTTCTTAGTTGAAGAAGCTCCTGCCTGGAGGCTTTCTTCGTGAAGTCTACCGCCGTTCCTCCTATTGAAACGGTCCCCTCATTCGGGATTTCAAGGGCATTCAGACAACGGAGGAAAGTTGTCTTCCCGGAGCCTGAAGGTCCGATCAGGACGATTACCTGTCCTTTATCGACTTCTACGTTCATTCCCTTTAAGACTTCTAACTGATCAAATCGTTTCGTTAATCCTTTGATGGAAATCATATTCAATCTCCTTTTAAATTACTTCGCAATATATCGGTCCAGCCTGTTCTCGATGCGGCCTTGTATGATTGATAATATAAAGCAGATGATCCAGTAAAGTACGGCTGCTTCCATATACATAAGCAGGAACTCATAATTCGTTGCAGCGATTTCCTGGGCTTTTCTGAACATTTCTGTTACTAGGATCAAGGAAGCAAGGGACGTATCTTTCACTAGACTGATGAATGAGTTGGCCAATGGTGGAATCGATACTCTCGTCGCCTGGGGCAGGATGATTCTTTTTAACGCCTGTGAATAGGTCATGCCGATCGAATATCCCGCTTCCCATTGGCCTTTTGGAATCGATTGAATCGCCGCACGCACGATTTCTGATGAATACGCACCTTTGTTCAATGAAAAGGCAATGATAGCTGATGGGAATGGATCAAATTTGATTCCTAGAGTAGGTAACCCATAGAATATGATAAATAATTGCACGAGTAGAGGCGTGCCCCGTATGGCCGAAACATAAAATCGGGCAATTCCCCGTAAGATCGATACATTTGATAGACGTGCAAGAGCAGTGAGTACAGCCAGAATCATACCTAAAGCAAAAGAAATGAGCGTCAGAGGGATAGAATAATACAAAGCCCCCTCTAACATTGGAAGCAGGGAGCTTTGTAAAATATCAATCATTGCTTCAGGATCCTGGTAAATGCTACTTAGGAGATACATCTTCTCCGAACCACTTATCAGAGATTTCTTTGTACGTACCGTCTTCCATCATGTCCTCTAACGCTTTGTTTACTTCCTCAACCAGCTTATCATTCCCTTTACGGAACATGAAACCACTTTGACCCGCATCTTCCGCTTCAGCAGCGATTTTGACGTTGGCGTTTGGTTGTTTCTTTAAGTAATCAAGAATGGAAATTTTATCATTCACGGTCACATCCACTCTGCCTTGTTCAAGAAGCTGGATTGATTGTGATAAACCTTCCACACCTTGGATCTTTGCCCCGTTTTTCTCAGCGATATCACGGTAGTTGCTTGTCAAGGACTGAGCTGAAGTCAATCCTTTGATATCTTCAAATGAGGTAACATCCTTGTTGTCTTTTGACACGACCACTACGGCACTTGATTCGATATATGGTTTAGAGAAATCGTATTTCTTCTCGCGGTCTTCACGAATCCCCACCTGATTTGCGATCATATCGAATCGCTTGGAGTTCAAACCTTCAAACATTGCATCCCATTGCGTTTCCTGGAATTTCGCTTCGACACCAAGACGTTTCGCGATTTCACGGGTGATTTCTACGTCAAACCCGGTCAGTTTTCCTGATTCGTCATGGAATGTGAAAGGAGGATATGTACCTTCCGTCCCGACAAGCAATTCGCCATCTTCCTTTACCTTCTCGTAAAGGGATGTCTTTTTCGAATCACCATTTGATTCTTCTTTATCTTTAGATTGCCCACATGCAGCTAATACCATGGATAAGGCGATTAGCATGATGATGGATAATTTCCATTTTTTCATTGTAAAACCCCCACTATTCTTATCGGATTTAAATTTGTTACGAATGTCATCATAAAACGTTACCAGAAATAAGTCAACATAAAAGTTTCATTTCAAGATTTTTTTCTTCATGTCTTTAGTATGTATCCCTGAATACACAAACATGTAAAAATTTCCGATTATAAGATACACTATTTTTATAAGAAAATGGGAGGGCATGATATGAAAATTGCTTTATTCGGGAGCACGGGCCGGGTTGGTTCCGTAGTCTTCCAACTGGCTGTGTCAGAACATGAAGTAAATCGATTGGTACGGAGAGGCAGTGGACAAGACGCCTCCGGTATGGAAGTTGTCGGGGATGTGTTGAATGAAGAAGATGTGAGGAAGACCATCGAAGGCTCAGATGCCGTGATCAGCTGCCTGAATACAGATAAACAGGATGTCCTCACAAAAAGCATGCCAATCCTGTTGAAAGCCATGAGAAACTATGGAGTGAAACGAATTATCACGTGCGGGACGGCGGGCATCCTCCAGGCGCGGAAAGATGATCGCCTCTATCGTTTTCAGTCAAGTGAATCGAAACGAAGGAGCACAACCGCTGCGGAAGACCATTTAAGGGCGTTTCTCATGCTTCAGGCATCCGGAATGGACTGGACCATCGTTTGTCCGACCTATTTGCCGGATGGAGAACGACTGGGGAATTACCGAACGGAAAGAGATGTTCTACCTGAAGGCGGAAGCAGCATTTCCATGTATGACACCGGAGATTTCATATACAAACAACTCTCAGACGAATCCTTCATCAAAACTCGGGTTGGTATCAGTTATTGAGTATAAAAAAAACGGGGCTGAATATCAGTCCCGTTTTCCTATTATTTAAAGATGGTAGAAATGATTTCGTCCGTGCTCATTCCACTTTCGACTTCAAAGGTACCTGGGCGCAGCTCGTTCTCAAGCCCCCGCTTTTCTACCTCTTTATAGAAATCCAACCCATTTTTTATGATATTGGCTTGTTCCAGAGCGTTTCCTACGTCGATACTTGTCATACCGGTAGAAACGGTGAGCATCGTTTTGTAGACCACCTTATCGTCATCTTTCTTATCCGATGCTTTTTCATCCTGCTTTTCATTCATAGCTTTCAGCTGTTTGTTCCACTGGTCTTCTGTATGTATGACATAGCCTTCTGAAGTCAGCTTCTTCACCATTTCATCCTCTGACAGCTTTTGCACTTCAGCAGGTTCTTCTTTCCCGGTACTACTTGCTTCAGAAGGACCAAAAAGATACACAGCCCCAATCAATGAGGTTGCGATCAAAATCCCCCCAGCAAAACTCCGTAACGAATTCGATGTCACTGTCATTGTGCCACTAAGCCCCTTTCACCCTTTTGAGCCATGAACGGCGCAAGCATATGCTCCACTTCATTAGGTTTGAGCTTTGTTTTTCCAGCAATACTTTCAACAGAATAGCCTCTTTTATACAAATCAAGCATCTCACGGAGCAATTGGCGCTCCTCGGATACAGCTGGTACAGCTCCTGCCTGCTGGGCTGTAATTTCTGCATCCAATTGTATATTTCGTAATTGCTTCTCCAGTTCATGAACCTCATTCAATACAGAAATGGATACATGCTCTATCTGTTGCTCAAGCCTCGAGTTGGTTTGTGTCGTTTTAATAAACGATAAAATGAGCAGCACAACTGCTGACCCAAATAAAATGGCGATTGCCCATCCCATCATAGGATCCTCCCTTTATGAAACTTTTTCATCAATTAAATTATACATTGATAAAGAGATAAATTCGATTTAAAACGACAAAATCCCACGAAAGTCCTGTTTTCTTAACAGGAAATTGTATTTACACATGGTTGATCCCCCGTATCACCAATATATTTATAAAGTAGAATGGGATATTTTCAAAATCATAATAGGTCAATAAGAAAAAGCATCCGACTTCTATCGTCAGACGCTTTTCCTCTTCTATCCTGCCAGATTATTTTTTGTTCCTTGTTGAAGCTGATACATTTGATAATAACGCCCCAGCCTTTTCATTAATTCATCATGATTCCCACGTTCAACGATTTCCCCTCGATCTAACACAAGGATTTGATCGGCTTCCTTGATCGTGGATAACCTGTGAGCGATGATGAAGGTCGTTCGGCCTTTTTTCAGGACTTCCATCGCTTCCTGAATGATGGCCTCAGTCTCTGTATCGATGCTCGACGTCGCTTCATCGAGAATTAGGATTGCTGGATTAAAGGCAAGTGCACGGGCAAATGATATCAGTTGGCGCTGACCGGATGAAAGGGTGCTGCCTTTCTCGATCACCGGTTCATCATATCCATTCTCCAAGTTTTTGAACACTTTTTCCGCACCTACTGCATCGAGTGCTGCCTTCACCTGTTCCCGTGAAATCCTTGGATCATCGAGACTGACATTAGAAGCAATCGTCCCTGTGAACAAATAAGGATCCTGCAGGACGATTCCCATATGTTCCCGAATCGTCTGATAGGGAATATCGACAATGTCTTTTCCATCAATCCGGATTTCCCCTTCATTGCTATCATAGAAACGGAACAACAGATTCATGATCGAGCTCTTTCCTGAACCCGTGTGTCCCACCAGTGCAACGGTTTCCCCTTTATTCGCTTCAAACGTTATATCTTTCAATACATACTCATTTTCTTTATATCCAAAGAATACATGTTCAAAGCTGACATTTCCGTCATACCTGCTCATTTTTTCATCGTTTACAGGGGTTCCCGTCTCTTCAAGCAGCTCGAAAACCCGTTCACCCGCAACAAGGGCCTGTTCAAGGTTGGCAAGCTGGTTCACGATCCCTGTCACCGGCTGGAACAACCGGTTGATGTAGTCAACAAAGGCGTAAAGCACACCAAGCGTGACAACAGATCCCACTCCGATCGATGATCCCCCGAAATACCAAATGAACGCCACGAACGTGATATTCCTCAGAACCCCTACAAGGTTATGGGAGGTCATTGAATTTAAGCTTAATAGCTTATTTTGATACTTGAAGTGGGTTTCGTTCAGATCTTCGAATTCTTCGTTTGTTTTCTTTTCTCTGCTGAAAGCCTGAATGATGCTCATGCCCTGAATGGATTCATTGACCATGGCATTGATATCACTCACTTTCGATCTGATGATGTGATTGTATTTCGACGCATAAATACGATAAAGATACGTCCACACCACAAGGATCGGTATCAGGATCAAGCAGATGGCCGCTAATTTTGCATCAAGGATAAAGAGTGCAATGTAAATCCCGATAATATAGATGGTACTTGAGAAGAATGTGGATAATACCGTTACATAAAGGTCCCTGATTGCTTCCGTGTCGTTTGTGATTCTGGCAACGACCTTCCCTGCCGGCAGATTATCGAAATAGCGGATCGGTAGCTTCTGGATGTGCTGAAATACATCATTACGCATCTTTTGTATGACACGGTTTGCTGCCTTCTGAAGGTAGAACCGCTGGCCGTATTGGAAGAAGGCCGCGAGGACAAGCAAGCCGAAATAAAAGGCAATCAACCGGATGATCCTTGGGATTTCCGGATTATAGAACCTGAGAAGCTCATCCCCTGTTAACTTCTCAGCGGGATAGGTTGCTGATTCCCCGCCTTTTGTAATCGTCATCTCCCCTGATGACACAGATCGTTCCCCGTCAAAGGAAACCGTGGCAGGAACGAAATAAAACGCTCTGCCAACCTGAAGGATACGGACGTCTTCTCCTTTTGTCTCCCCTTCCTGGAAATATTGATCTCGCTTATACCAAGTTCCTTCATAAGGTACAGCTTCTTTCCCCTCCACCGTTTCATACCAGGTCGACTCAATCCCTAGTATATGGTCATCAATCAGTTTTTTGGCTATGAAAGGACCGGCAAGTTCTGCCGCCACTGATACACTGAGCATCAGGAGGGCCGCTATGATGATTTTTTTATAAATAAGCGCATATTCGGTTAGTTTTCTTCCGACGTTCATGTGCCCACCTCCTCACGCGAGGAATCTTCAACTTGTTGGCGGTCGAATTGTTCTTTATACCAACCACCATTTTCGAGGAGCACTTCATGGACCCCTTCTTCTACCACTTTCCCATCTTCAAATACGATGATCCAATCTGCATGCTGAACCGCCGAGAGACGATGAGTCGTAATAATCGTTGTTTTCCCTTCACGTTCTGTTCGTATATTGTCTATGATCTTTGCTTCTGTCTTTGCATCTACGGCCGATAATGAGTCATCAAGAATCAGGATTTCAGGATTTTTGATGAGAGCTCTTGCTATCGAAATCCGTTGTTTCTGCCCGCCTGAGAGAGCCACACCCTTTTCACCTACAAGAGTGGTCAACCCATCAGGCAGCATCTCGAGGTCCTTTTTGAAATCAGCCAGTTCTATCGCCTTTTCCAAATCTTCCTCTGTTGCATCATGCTTTCCGAATAATATATTTTCTCGTACGCTTCTGGAAAATAAAACATGATCTTGTGGTACATAGCCAATCCAGTCCCTTACCTGCTGAATGGACAAGTCGTCTATCTGGATACCTCCGATGGATAGCGAACCACTTCCCGCTGGATATTCACGGAGAAGCTGCTTGATGAATGTCGTTTTGCCGCTTCCGGTCTTTCCGACTATCCCGAGAGTTCCTCCTTGATGAATGTCCATATTGATGTTGGAAAGGTTCAATACCTGTGAGGACGGATACTTGAAGTCCACATCCTTAAATCCGATCTGTTCAGGGGAATCGATTGATTTAGGATTCTCCCTATCCTGGACGTCCTGGACATAATCAAGGGTCTCCTGAACCCGATCGAGGGACGCATTCCCGCGCTGCATCACATTGATCAATTCACCAATCGCAAACATCGGCCAGATCAGCATCCCCAGGTACACATTAAAGGAAACCAACTGCCCAAGCGTTATGCTCTGATGGAACACCAGGTAGGCCCCATAGCCCAATCCGATTAAATAACTTAACCCGACAAGGACTTTAATGGTCGGTTCAAAGAGTGAATCAATCCTTGCTACACCTATATTTTTGTTATATACATCTTCCGTCATATCAGCGAATCGCTTCTCATCTGCCCTTTCCTGTACGTAAGCCCTGATGACCCTGACCCCGGCAATCGACTCAAGCACCTTATCATTCAAGTCTCCAAACGCATCCTGTGCTTCGGTGAACCGTTTGTGGATCCTCGCGCCGTATACCTTCATTAACAGAGCCATGATCGGGAGCGGCAAAACAGCCGCTATCGTCAGTTTCCAGCTGATGAGAAACCCCATCGTAAACAGGATCGTTAACATAAACACGCTGGAATCGATCAACGTCAGCACACCGAAACCTGCCGTAACCGAGATCGCCTTCAAATCATTCGTCGCCCGCGCCATTAAATCACCCGTGCGATTCTTCTCAAAGAACGTCGGGGTCATCTTTAAGAGGTGCCCCATAAATTTGCTGCGCAGCTTCCTCTCAACGAGAAAGGCTCCGCCAAACAGTTGATACATCCACACATATGTCATCCCATATGAGATGAGGGCAATCCCGGCAATCATCCAAAGATACTTCCCCACCACATCCCAGGTCATCGCACCAAGGTGGATGTCATCGATGGCATTCCCCACAAGTTTAGGTGGAATCACATCAAGAATCCCGACAATCGTCAATAGGACGATTGCGACTGTATATCGTTTCCAATTCTCAATAAAAAACCATGATAATTTCTTAAAAATACTAAACATCCCACTCTACCTCCTCAAGTTGACTTTCCCATCTATCCGCCTTCTGTCTCCACTGCAGTCATCATCTTCTTCATTTGAACCATTACCATCTTCATTTCCTCCTCAATAAATTAAATGCATATGTGATCAAGGATTGCCTTGGATACACCAAAAATAAAACAGACGGACGTCCTAAAGCGGTTAGATTCAGCAGAGCCCACCATTGGACCAACCGGATCTTTTGCGCCTTATGAACGTCCGTCTTCGATTTTGGACATATAAAAGCACAGATTACCTTCATAACCTGTGCTCATTGATTCATATAAAATCGCAAGGAGTTACTGGTCATGTGATGATATGAAATTGATAGGACAAGCTGATGGTGCTCCTTTAATTCTATACACTTTCATCATCACAAACCCTCCATTCATTTAATGTGTTTATTCCATTAATAACCATACTATATGGCGCGAATTGTGTCAATATTATCTTTATTAGTAATTTTCAATACAATATATGATCCAATTATGCATTCGTGAACCATCATTTTTCTATTCTCTTGAATTTCCTCCATACTTTTTTAGCAAATAATAAATAGAAGATGATGGGGAATGGACACTGTATCAATCCCCAAATTCCCCAGAACCAGTAATTGTGACCGTTTTTACGAGCATCGATGAACAGATAAATGCTTTGTGTCAAAAGAATGGGAATGACAAGGGGTAAAATATAAAGTTCTTCTTTCGTCATACCCTCTTCACCTTTTTCCGATAGGTAATCCCTGTAAAAATCGATGCTCCCAGAAAGATGATAATTTGAAGAAGCAGAAACAATACGGGCATTTGAAATAATGTTAGGGAAAACAAAGTCAGGATGCAGCCGGCCAGAAGGAGAAAAATGATGAGATCCCGTCTGAATCTGGCTTTTTGCCGCTCCTGTCTCTCGGAGACGAACTCTTCAAACCATTGCAGATTTGGCGTGTTTTGATGGACTTCTTCTTCAATAGATCGGAATCCGTCCCCAAGTAATCTCTTTAATTCATCTTGTTCACGATCCTTGTTCATCTATCTTTAACTCCTTTCTCAACCTGGTGATTCCGTGATGAACCCTCGATTTGACTGTACCTGCTGGAATTTCCGTCATATGAGCGATTTCATCATAGGAATATCCGTAGTAATGTTTCAAGATGATTGGGAGCCTGATATCTTCAGATAATGTGGACAGTGCAGCTAACACATCATTCCACTCCTCATTTCTTGACTCCATTTCCCATTTCAGCTTCCTACCATTCATCTCTTCCTTTTGCCACGTCTCTTCTCTCTTATTTTTGCGCTGAAGGTCGATATATCGATTGGTCGCAATTGAAATCAGCCAGGAGGAAAATTTGGATTTTCCGTTGTATTGATGGATTTTCTCGACACACTTAGCCATCGTATCCTGGGCAAGATCTTCTGCCTGATCCCGATTCATTGTCACTTTGATCAAGTATTTCACTAGAAAAGGATAATGTTCTCTAAAAAGCAGAGCAAAGGCTTCGTGATTCCCCTTTTTTGCTAGTTTAATCCATTTTCTCTCATCCATCCATTACTGTCCTTTCTATCCACCCTATCCGGTGAGTTCATTGATAAGACGTATAACAGGAAATATC
Organism: Rossellomorea vietnamensis; assembly: GCF_001305855.1. Lineage (GTDB taxonomy): Bacteria > Bacillota > Bacilli > Bacillales > Bacillaceae_B > Rossellomorea > Rossellomorea vietnamensis_A. The sequence goes on from NZ_LIXZ01000001.1 coordinate 559,461, forward strand.
GTTCATAAAAACAGTATACTTTTTCAAAATATTTTTCATTCTATATTTGACACAATTTAACCCTCTATCGAATAGACCTGCCTATTCAATAGGGGGGATTGGATTTCTATCCATTCACAACTGCGGTTTGTGTTTCTTCTTTCACGTATTTTGGAAGGATGATGGTATAGAATACGGCTACGATGAGGAGGCAGCCGCCGACGAGCCAGTAGAGCATTTCTACGGTGACGGTGGATGGGAATGTCACAGCGATGACTCCAAGAGTAATCGATTGAGACAGCATCATGAGTGGATTGATCCACCCCTGAACCCTTCCCATCATTTTGGGGTCGATGATACTCGGCATCCACCCGCCAATCGCAATGTTTACGAGTGGCAACCCGAGTGCAGCCAAGAAAATGATGGCAAGGAAGATCCATGTGGTCGGAGCAAAAGATGCAGCGATGATGAATGTCCCCGAAATCACTAGACCTGACACAATCAGTACATGAAGCTTGAATTTCTGGGTCAGCATCGAAGAGAAGATACTTCCGATCAGCACACCTGCCCCGAATGCGACACCTAATAAAATTGAGTATTCTTCATAAGAAGCGGGCGCAAGCTTATATTTCAATATAAAGATAGGAATCACCGAGAACCCGCCGTTCACGATTCCGAACACGACAAACCCGCCAACCAACGATAATAGGAGCTTATGGTTCAGGATATACTTCATTCCCGCTGTAAAGTCTTTCGCGACAGATTGTATGTTCAAATCCTTCCAGGAATGCTTGCCATTTGGGAGACGGACTTCTTCGGGAATAACACATTTTCTAATCAAGATGGCTGAAATCACAAACGTAACGAAATCCACCACAATGGCACCGTAAATCCCGGCGGTCCAATAAACAAATATGGCAACGGCGTTTCCGAGCAGCATAAACAAACTCATCACCATCTGATTCAATCCGGCTGCTGTAGCATAATCATCCTTGGAAAGTACCCCCTGCAGGATGCCTTGTTCTGCAGGAAAGAAAAATTTCTGCACGCCGCTTCTCAGGAAAAGAACGGCAAAGATGAGTGGCAGCCAACCGATGAATATGGCTCCGAATAATAACAGTGTGAGAAAGGCACTGATCGTATCACAGTGATACGCAATTTTTTGACGGTCCATTCTGTCAGCGAACACCCCCACTAGGAAAAACACAACAAGAGTCGGGATTGAATACATCATTTCTGTAATAGAAGCATACATGGGCTGATCAGAAAATCGATCCAAAAGATAAAACATAAACGCCGTAAGACCGATCACACTTCCCATATGTGAAGTGAAATTCGCGAAAAATAATTTTAAAAATACCGGATTCTTAAAAATTTCTATCATTTTTTTCATACAAACCGTCCCCCATCAATGATTAACTATCTTTATTTTATAGAAATTCACTTATGAGCATGAGGGTCTATTGGTGGTTTTTTCCTCAGTCTCGGGTCGGATGGGGATCGGGTATTTCCGATGATGCAGTGATGATTTGTCTTTTCGCTGATATTTTTGGAATTTCGCATATGAATAAAATCTCAATACGTTCTCAACGTACCTCCGATATCTTTAGGAAATTGACTATTCCCAGGTGAGATCCATCCCTCAATCAACAAAAAGGCCTGAAGCATAAATGCTCCAAGCCATTCTTACATTCAGCAAATCATTCAAATGTCCCCTTCACCACGGCTTCCCCATTGTCGACCATTAACTTCCCTCTCGCAAAAACCGATCTCACTTCAAGGCTGTCGTTGTCCAACAGTACAAGATCAGCATCCCTTTCCACTTCCACATGGCCTTTATGCTTTAGTTTCAGGATTTTGGCAGGGTTTGAGGTTATGACCTTGATCGCTGTTTCCAACGGAATTCTTTCCACCAAAACAGCGTCCTTCACTTCATTATAGAGACTGGATACCTGGCCAATCTGCAGCCCGATCAGTTCTCCATCCCCATCAAAATCCGGCAGGCTTGCCTGTCCATCGGAAGTGTAGGTGATTTGTTCCACCGGTACACCTGCATCAAGCATGTGTTTAAGTGCTTTACTGCATTTGACTTCCCCGTCTTCAAGAAACTGTGGGATCGTGCTTGTCGTAAAGTCCACATATCCACCCTTTTGTGCGTATCGGATCCCCGCTTCAAAAAGATGGGCATTTCGGTTGATATGTGTCGGGTAGAACTGTTTGATCGGAATATCCGTTGTTTCAACTATTTCTTCAAGCAGACCTAAATGATCATGGCTGTCTCCCACGTGGACATTCACAATACCGGCTTTACCAGACAGCATTCCTCCGATTCTTGCAGCAGACGCAATTTTTGCTAATTCGTTGACCGTCGGTTGTGAGGAGCGATGATCGGCAATCGCCACTTCACCAACTCCTATGATTCTGTCCACGAGGATAATATCGTCCTCGATCTTGCCGGTGAGCGTTTTCAATGGTACCTGGTATGAACCGGTTTGTGTGTAGCAGGTGATGCCTTCTTCCTCAAGCCCCTTCGCTTTAGCAATAAGGCTTGCCATCGTCCTTGTCGTCCCATCTGTTCCGATGACTCCGACAAGAGTGGTGATTCCTGCAAGAGTAGCCTGGGAGAGCTGGATTTCCGGGGTTCTTGTACGGAAACTCCCTTCACCACCACCCCCAATGATATGTACGTGAGAGTCGATGAATCCTGGTACAACAAATTTCCCTGTTGCATCCACGACTTTTATATCCACAAATGAATCTGGAAGCTCAATATGGTCTTCAATGAATCCTATTTTATCCCCGACCAGGAGGATATCTTTTTTCCCTAGATATGCTGGAGCATAAACTTCCCCGTTTTGAATTAATGTCAGCATGATGTTTGCTCCTTTCATTTCTTGTTAATGATTGTACCGGGGCCAGAAAGGTGGACCCGGCACGAAAGTTCAAAGGTTAGAATCCGATGAGTGTGGCCGTGATCACAAAGATGGATGACAGTACAAATAGAATGAGCATGAATTTAATGATGAATTTCGCCCACACACCCCAATCGACCCGTGCCGCTCCGAGTGATCCCATCAAGGCAGCAGAGGTCGGAACAAGGATATTCGTCAGTCCATCCCCCAATTGGAAAGCAAGTACCGCTACTTGGCGGGTAACGCCGGCGATATCTGAAAGTGGTGCCATCAAAGGCATCGTGAGCGCTGCTTGACCGGAACCGGAAACAACGAAGAAGTTGAAAGCAGACTGGAATAAATACATACACCAGGCAGAAATGGCTTCAGGGAAATCACCGACTACCTGCCCTGCACCATATAATACCGTGTTCAATACAGATGGTGCGTCCGGTGCATCTCCACCAAGGATGATGACGATCCCTTTTGCCATCCCCACCACCAATGCGGCAGGCAGAAGATCTTTGGCACCGTCGATGAATCCATTTGCTACATCGTCCCATGTCATCCCGTTTAATTTAAACAGGACTCCGATGACTCCCGCAACTAAACCAATCGTAAAGAATTGGCTCGCAATCTCAGGAATATAGTAAGCATGCTCCACTACTCCCCAAATGATCCAGGCAATCCCCACTACTACTGTAAGAATGACGAGTGAGTGGCCCAAAGTGAATGTCGCATTTAAATTTTCCACTTTCCCTTCTTTCCGGAAGTACTCATCGGTTTTGTAAGAAAGGCTTCGTTTAGGATCCTTCTTGATCGCATTGGCATATCTCCATGTGTAAATAATTCCGAACAGAGTAAAGACGATCCACATGACAATTCGGAAGCCGGCTCCTGATAGAACCGGGACACCTGATACCCCTTGAGCGATTGCTACACCGAATGGATTCATCCACGATGTGGCAAACCCGATCTGAGTCGCAACATATGTGATCATGATCCCCGTAATGGCATCATAACCGATCGCAATCATGATCGGAACGAGGATCATGGCAAACGCGATGGCCTCTTCCCCCATACCAAAGACTGCCCCACCTAATGAGAATAAGAAGAACATGATCGGAATGATAAGAGATTCCTTCCCTTTGGTCCGATCGATCACCTTAAGGATCCCTTCTTCGATCGCCCTTGTTTTCATGATGATTCCGAAGGCTCCCCCGATAATGAGGATAAATGCCACTACCCCGACTGCGGATCCCCATTTATCCCCCGATACGAGGCCTTCGAATACATAATTCAGGAAGCCGATCCCCCCGCCTGGTTCGAATAGACTTGTCCCTTCTCTGATGAGATTTCCATCCCCATCTTTCAAATAACTAAACGAATCAGGATTTAAAACCGTTTTGGTTTGTTCCTCCCCATCCTGCATGTACGTGATCTCTTCCGTCGCAAATTGCCCCTTAGGTATGACATACGTTAATATGGCAGCAGCCAGCACGACAAAAAACACAATAACAAACGTATGCGGCACCTTCCATGCTTTTTGTTCTTTCTCCATTTCTATTCCCCCCATAAGACATTTTGATGTGCTTCATTTCCTAACTTGCAAGTTCCGTGCCAACCTTTAATTATCTGAAAATACAAACTCCATCCCCTTCATTGGTTGATATAGGTTAAACTATTAATAACCATTAAACTTTCAATAACCATTAGGAGGGACATTATGAAACGCGAATTAATTCTATTAGCCGGAACCAAGCAAACAGAAAGAGCACTTAAGGAACAGCTGCAATCCGTTTTCGGCGAACTGATTCAAATTACAAGCTATGCCTGTGATGAGGGAATCCCAACGTATTTTACAAATGCATTGATCGTGTACTCTTCTTCCCTCATTTCCGACGAAGTACAAGAATATATCGATTTCGATTCCTGCACCATCATGAAAGCCCGTCGAACGGTAAATTACGAATACATAGACCGAATATTCGAATTACCTCCGGGAAAGAAGATCCTTTATGTCAATGACTTCATCGAAACGGCTCAGGAAGCCGTCGCTACTTTAAAACGTCTCGGAATTGATCATGTGGACTATATTCCTTACTCCCCATCCGGAGAAGGAGATACGAGACAAGTTGATACAGCTGTTTCTCCAGGGGAAATGGCAAGCATCCCCTCCTCCATCCCAAAAAAAATCGATATAGGTGTCAGACTGATCGATTTGAATACGATCATGAAAATCGTCCATCACTTTCAATTATCAGAGAGATTGACCTATGACATAACGGATCGTTATACGAGGAAAATCATTGAGCTCAGTCAGAAGCTCGGTGCCATCAACCGACGAGCAAAAACGTTAAACAAATTTTTAAATAAAGTAGTCGATGGAGTTAATGACGGGATTCTCGCCTTTCAGGAGGATGGGGAAATCACCGTCTTCAATGAAGTGCTTGAAAGAATGATCGGGATCTCCGCCACTCACGCAAAGGGGAAGAAATTGAGCAGGGTGTTCAAAAACATCGAGCTCAATCATTTCCTGACCTCAGAGCAGGATGAAGATCTGGAATATTTCACGCTCCGACAGCAGAATGTCATGGTGTATCGTTTCCGTTTGGAGGCTGAAGGTGTCATTGTGGCTACTTTCAAAGATATGGAAGAGACCATTGAAATGGAAAAAGTACGGAAACGTGAACTTCAGCGAAGGGGATATATCGCTAAGTACACATTCGACAGCATATTAGGAAACAGCCGTCTTATTAACGAAACTAAATTGATTGCAGAGAAACTTGCAAAAAGCGAGCTTCCGGTTCTGATTTACGGTGAGACAGGGACTGGGAAAGAGCTGTTTTCAAGCGCCATTCACAATGATTCTTCCCGAAAGAACAGCCCATACCTCGCTGTTAACTGCAGCGCCTTACCAGAAGATTTATTGGAAAGCGAATTATTCGGTTATGAGGAAGGCGCCTTTACAGGTGCTAAAAAGGGCGGCAAAAAGGGATTATTCGAACAGGCTGATGGAGGCACTCTGTTCCTTGACGAAATTGGGGATATCAGTTTGAAGCTTCAGGCAAGACTCCTAAGGGTCCTTCAGGAAATGGAAATCAGGAGGATCGGAGGAAACAAGAATATTCCGGTGGATGTGAGGATCATCGCAGCTACAAACAAAGACCTTCAAACCTTAATAATAGAAGGTACGTTTCGGGAAGACCTTTACCATCGTTTAAAAGTATTATCCTTACAGCTGCCAAGCCTCAGGGAAAGAAGTGAAGATATCCCTCTTCTTATCGAACACTTCCTCCTGATGGAACATAGTAAAATCACCACTATCGACCGCTCCGTACTAGAATCAATGAAGAAAGCTCCGTGGAGGGGAAATATTCGGGAACTGAAGAATACACTCCTATATATGATGACCGTCGCCGGGCACAACAGGCTGACACTACAAGAATTACCGAGAAACGATCATAATTTCACTGATAAAGAGCAAACTAACGGTACCTATTCTCAGGTGGAAGTCACCATGTCTAAATCCCAGGAGTATATCAATATCCTGACTGCATTAGCGGATTTCTTTAAAAATGGAAAGAGGGCAAGCAGGGATAAGATTCATTCTACACTCCAACAAGGTCCTACCCCGCTATCCGTTCAACAAATCAGGACAAGATTGAACGAATTACAGGCTTTAGGATATGTGTGCATCCAAAGAGGGAGAATCGGAACTGAAATAACACCTGCAGGAGTAAATTGGCTAAATGAACAGAGGGAGAATGTTTTAACCAATGGATAACGGGGTATGTTTACTTTAACCGGTTAGAAATACTAAACATTCTTCACGATACAATAAGTCGAGGTGATTTTCATGGTACGTACGATCTTAATGGTCATTGGCGCAATTGTTGTTATTGGCTGGATCATCAGCATGCTTTAAGAAAGACCACATCAGCCAAACATTATTCTTGCAATTATTTGAGTTATATTATCGAAAGCGAAGGAGCAGAATGGATCTTCCCCCATTCTGCTCCTTATTTTTCTTTTTGAATGATTCTTCATCCATCTCGGGAATTCGCCAAAGAAGATTAAAAATTCTTAAAAGGGGTAAACAACAGATATCCCAATGTTGAGGTGATTAACATGTATAGACATATTCTATTAGCTTACGATGAAACAGATGGAAGTAAAAAAGCATTAGACGAAGTAACGAAATTAATGAAAAGTTCCATAGACTCAAAACTAACCGTGCTTCATATTTCAGATGAAAAAATAGCGAATGAACCTCGTGACAACTTTACACCGACTCACGCAATCGCTGATACGTCTCCTGGTTTCGATAACCAGTACATGGGGAATCTATCGGTTTCTCCTGACAACAAAGTTCGTGATGAAGATAGGCATGAAATCCAGACACCTTCTTCCACCCATCCGTATTTAGTAAATGCCAGGGAAAAACTTTCTCCTCATGGAGTGGATGCCAATTTCATTCACCTGTCAGGTTCTGAAGCGAAACGCATATGTGAATACGCCAAGGAAATACAGGCCGACCTGGTTGTCGTTGGAAGCAGCGGTAAATCCGGCATGAAGAAATGGGTACTCGGAAGTGTCAGCGAAAAAGTCACACAAAACTGTGAATCCAGTGTCCTGGTAGTAAAGTAAGCAATTAACAAAGAGGAGGGACGGACCTTAATGGTCCGTCCCTCCTCTTTGTTATGTATCTTAATCAGCCGTCAATTCGTCCAATCGCTTATGACTGCTTTCCTCATCAAAGCTGCTATAGATCCGGTAGGCCTCTGCATCGAGTATTCGGTAATGTTTGCTGAACAGATTTTGCTGAAGAATGTATTCGCCCGTCTTTTTGATATCCTTCCACCAAATCTTGCCCCCAAGTGTTTTTTCCTTCCGATAATCAATGCCTTCCCGGGCGATAGTCTCGATGACCTCAAGGGGTTCTCCACCAAGACTGGTCGTTAATGTTTCACTATCTTTAAATAATGCACAAATGGCGACGGCTGCGGTCCAGCTGGCCATCACTCTGCCCTTTTCAATCTGTACGAGGGTTTTTTTCGAAAGCCCTATGACAGTAGCCATCTTATCCTGCGTATACCCCGCTTCTGTCCGTACCAACCGTAATTTATCCGAGATGATTAATATGATTTCTTCTTTTGTCATCGTTTCACACCCTACTTGTTTATAGTGTAATATTACACCTATCTCATATCTGATTTCAATCCCAATCGAATATCTTTTAAGCAACCCATTGAGTTTTGTATACCATTCAATGATTCATTATACTTCTACTTAGAATTCATTTAAAAATTTTTTGCAAAGATGCGCTAAAAATTATCGTTTCAAAGGAGGAATCAAGGTGAAGAATCCCATCATCGTTCTGATCAGGGAAGACTTAAGGATTCACGATCACCCCGCTCTCTATGCAGCTTGCCAGGAAGGGCACGTGATCCCCCTTTATATCCTGGATGAGCAAGCCAGCCTCGGCGCCGCAAAGAAGTGGTGGCTGCACCGGAATATCGAGACCTACCAACACACCCTTCAATCGATTAACGGCCGATTATGGCTGGATAAGGGAAAGGTTGAAGAAGTCCTTTCCCGATGGGTGAAGAACACAAATGCAAAAGCTGTTTACTGGAACCGGAAATACAACCCTGACATATACCAACGGGATCGTACGATGGCCCAGTCCTTATCATCCCAGGGAATCCAGGTCAAAACGTTCGAAGGGACACTTCTTCTGCCCCCTTGGAAAATCAAAAAGGAGGATGGGACTCCATATAAAGTGTACTCGGCTTATTACCGATCACTCAGGAAAGAAGAAATCCCAAAGCCGCTTCCAGCTCTTAAACGGATCGAGGTTCCACAACTTCAAGACGATGGGATGGCCCTGAACGAATTAGATCTCCTCCCGTCCATCCCCTGGTTTCACATCATGGAAAGCATATGGGACCCCGGTGAAGAAGCTGCATTCAAAAGGATGAGTTCATTCTTTACTAAAAGATTACATGATTATTCAGAAGGCAGAGATTTCCCGGGCAAGGGACAACATTCCACCCTGTCCCCATATTTGGCTCTCGGGGTCATTTCTGTCAGGAGTATCTATCATACCCTCATTGATATGGAGAGCAAACCGATTGAACCTTTTATTAAACAGCTTATATGGAGAGAATTCTCCTATTCAGCCCTTCTCCATTATCCCGAGTCCCCGACACGTCCACTTAATGAAAAATTTGCAGAATTCCATTGGCAAAGTGATGAAGAAGGATGGAAACAATGGACAAGAGGACAAACCGGTTATCCCATCGTCGACGCAGGGATGAGGGAGTTGTGGGCAACCGGCTTCATGCATAACCGGGTGCGAATGATTGTGGCATCCTTCCTCACGAAGCACCTGCTCATCCCATGGCAAAGGGGAGCAGAGTGGTTTCTTGATACGCTGATCGACGCAGACCTTGCCAACAACTCTATGGGGTGGCAATGGGTGTCAGGCTCAGGATTTGATGCTGCACCTTACTTCCGGATCTTCAACCCTACCCTTCAAAGTGAAAAGTTTGATAAAGAAGGGACATATATACGGATGTGGCTTCCTGAATTAAGTCATCTCCCAAATCGCTATATACACAAGCCTTCAGACGCTCCCGGAGATGTGTTAAAAAGTACTGACATTACCCTTGGAGTGGATTATCCATATCCCGTCGTTGATCACAAGGCAGCCAGGAAAAGGGCATTGGAGCACTATGAGGAGATAAAATAATGCAAAGAAAAGGACCCGATACGAGCGTACCGGGTCCTTTTTTAGATCATTGGTATTCTTTTAGTCGCACCTTAACCGTTTCGAACTCTTCCTGTACTTCTTTGGCAGGAGGATTACCAACAAAACTGAAGATAAAGATGGCGATGGTCGCGAAGATGAATCCTGGCAGGAGCTCATACACATCGAAGAGTCCTCCAGACAACTGCTTCCATACAATGACCGTTACCGCACCCGTAATCATACCTGCAAGGGCACCGTTACGTGTCATGCGTTTCCAGAACAAGCTCAAGATCACGACTGGTCCAAAGGCAGCACCGAAACCAGCCCATGCATAGCTGACTAACTCAAGCACTTTACTATCGCGGTCATATCCTAGGAAAATCGCAAGGATCGCGATGACTACTACCGAAATACGACCAACCAATACTTCTTCTTTTTGGCTTGCTTCTTTTCGGAAAATCGCTTTATAGAAATCCTGGGCCAGGGCACTTGATGAAACAAGAAGCTGTGAATCCACTGTGCTCATGATCGCTGATAGGATGGCCGCAAGTAAGAAACCGGCTACCCAAGGATTGAATAATACTTGTGAGAACATAATGAACACCGTTTCAGAGTTTTCTAACGGTGAATCAGCGAAATACGCAATACCGGAGAAACCGATGAAGATCGCTCCAAACAGGGAGACAATCATCCATACCATACCAATCAAGCGTGCTTTAGGAATTTCTCTCGTTGATTTGATACCCATAAATCGTACAATGATGTGAGGCTGTCCGAAATAACCCAAGCCCCATGCCAGAAGCGATACAACTGAGACGAATGTCGCTCCAGTGTAAACATTCAAGTAGGATGGATCGATGTTTGATACGGCATTCACCGTGGCATCCCAGCCGCCAATCTCGGAAATGGCTACAATCGGGATGATGATCAAAGCAAGGAACATCAAGATTCCTTGAATGAAGTCTGTCCAGCTGGCTGCAAGGAATCCTCCAAAGAACGTATAAGAGAGGATAACCCCTGCACCAACCCATAATGCTAATCGGTAATCCATATTGAATGATTCTTCAAGTAAGATTGCTCCACCCACTAAACTTGATGAAGTATAGAACGTAAAGAAGATCAGGATGATGATAGCAGAGAACACTCGAAGAATTTTGCTTGAATCGTGAAAACGATTTTCAAAGAAATCCGGTACTGTGATTGAATCATTCGCCACTTCCGTATAAACCCGGAATGGCTTTGCAACGAATTGCCAATTCAAGTAAGCACCTACTGATAGACCAATCGCTAACCAGATTGACCCCATCCCACTGGCATAAACGGCACCTGGCAGACCTAGCATCAACCAACCACTCATGTCGGAAGAGCCTGCACTCAAGGCAGCTACACCGGCAGTTAGTCGCCTGCCTCCAAGCACATAGTCGGATAAATTACTGGTTAACTTAGCTGCCATGTAACCAATAATACCCATTCCAATTAAATAAATAATAATCGATGTTAACGTTTGAATATTAATATCCATAATCTACTCCTTTGTTTTTTCTGTAAAAAAAGTAATGATTGATAAAATGATCAATGTCGGCATCGGAATTAATAACCATAACCAGGTTCCCAATGTTAATTCTTCACCCATATTCAGTACCTCCTCCTTATGCAATTAAGTGTATTTTTTATACACTTTATTTTTAAATGATAAGTTTACGGCTGTTGTAGACACAAGAATTATCATACCATAAACCAGAATATTTTAAAGTCATCTGCTCTCAACAGGAATAAATTAATGAATAAATATACGTTAATATTCGATATTTTTGACTTATATCAAGTATTAGTCAATATTTATTCACAAAAAATTATTTAAATTTATTGAAAAACAGTACTTTTTTCTCACCCTAATCAAAATAACGTACCAAGCAGATACGCTTTATTCATAGTTTTTTCATAATCAAATTTTTTATCCCTGTCCATTGTGTCAAAAAAGATCTCCACTTCTTTGTCTATGACTCCCATTTTTTCAGAAATTCCCTTTATTAGCTGGTGTCTCAGCGTTTCATCATGACCATTAGAAATAAATTCCTCTTTCGTTTCACCTGCGAGCCCGACCCAAAGAACCTTTTGAGGATTAATCTGAGTGAATGCCGGATAGGTAAAGACTCGATCAATGTACCCTTTCATGATGGCCGGTAAACCATACCACCAAATCGGGAAAACAAAGATCAGGGCGTCATATCGCTTTAATTTCTTCCTTTCTTTCTCAGCAATATAGGAAGGCTTCCCTTTCATAGGGTTATCCCACTCTTCTTCACCCTTTTCATCAAGTAGGGGATTGAATTCCTCCCTGTACAAATCTAAAATGGATGACTTATATTCTTTGTCATGCAGACCTTTCTGAATATGCTTTGTAATGGAAAACGTGAGGGAATTCAATCGCGGATGGGCAACAATCAATAGTACTTTCAAGAAAAACAACTCCTTAAATGGACTACAGTGATCACTGTGCGGCTTTCACCATCTTAGGATAACATACCGGATTTTTCACAGAGTCCGTCTTCTATAATTTGTCGAATCGCTATGGAGAACATGCATACGCGCTTCGTTTTACAAAAAAAAGATGAAATCAATTTGATTTCACCTTTTTTTCTTGCAGAATGGAGCGAACGGTTATGATTCGCCCCTTTGGATCTTTATAGTCCGTTTTTTCTCTGACTCAGATACAAACAGGGCACATGCAGCATCCCCTGAGATGTTAATGGATGTACGGGCCATGTCCAACAGACGGTCTATCCCAAGGATCAAACCGATCCCTTCAACAGGCAGATTGACACTGCTTAAGACCATGGCCAGGAGGATCAATCCGACTCCCGGCACCCCTGCTGTACCGATACTTGCAAGTACAGCCGTAAGGACGACGGTAATCAGCTGTTCCAAGGATAGATCGACATTGTAAACCTGAGAGATGAATACAGTGGCTACCCCTTGCATGATGGCCGTTCCATCCATGTTAATTGTGGCTCCCAAAGGCTGTACGAAGGAGCTTACCGGTTTGGAAACACCGAGTCGCTGCTGGGCGACGTCCATCGAAATCGGGAGGGTCGCATTACTGCTTGATGTACTGAACCCGACACTCATGGCCGGACTGAAATTCTTGAAGAACCATATAGGGTTTTTCTTTGCAAGTAAGAGTATCGTTCCGCCATAGGTGATAAAGGCATGTACAAGTAATGCCGCTAAAACGACTATAAAATAAAGCCACATGGCCTTCAGGGCACTGGACCCCTGACTGCCGATTGCAGAAGCGATCAATCCAAATGTTCCGTATGGAGCGAATTTCATCACAAGGGTTACAAGATACATCATCAGATCGTTTCCTTGCTCCACAAGCTTTAAAATTCCTTTTGTCTTTTCACCCAGTGCCGTTAATCCGAATCCGATGAAGATAGCAAACGCGATAATCTGTAGCATATTGCCTTCGGTCATGGCCGTTAATGGATTTTTAGGGATGATGTTCATAAGTGTTTCCCCTACTGGAGGAGCTTTTTCTGTTTTAAAGCCTTCTGATTGGGAGGCGTCGATTCCTTCCACCAATCCTGGATCAATGATGTAGGCCAGTGTCAAACCGATCACAATGGCGATACAGGTTGTCACTAAAAAGTATACGATCGTCTTCAATCCAATTCTTCCAAGCTTCTTCGGGTCCCCTAATCCTGCCGATCCAAGGACGATGGAAAGAAAAACAATCGGTACGACAAGCATACTGATCAGGTTGAGGAAAATCTTGCCCAGGGGTGTGAACAGATAAGGATCTAATATATCGAATAAATCTTTTGCGAAAATGTTCAGAATCAATCCTACTACTGCCCCTAATATCAAGGCTGTAATAATCTTTGTTGTTAAATTAAATTTCATAGATGTACCTCCCTATAATTTTCCAAATAGTATAAAGATATTACCCTTATATCATTTTTATAAAACCAAAAATGTTTAGAACTTTTAATGAATGATTTTCTCTCGTGTCATCCCCCGGCTGCCTTGTTCGTTCGAGAACTTCATTCTTCTCTCACCATTATACTGATTTTTTATAAAATTAAAGAAGTTTGACGGAGATTCACATCAAATTTACTAGTTTTACGGATTGGGATTTCATAATTTCAGGCAGTTCAATGAATCCATTCTACTAAGAAAACCTTTCCAAAAATTTCTTTTCACCATTCATGGATTAAATGATACGCAATTGGGTAAATAGTAATAACAGCATGAAATTAGAAAGGAACATACGATTATGAATAAAACCGTCTATTTTCTTTCAAGTAGTCAACAGCGCAGCTTGATGGCTGAGGCCTGGGCAGAAAAGCTCGACGTGTCGGATTGGTCATTTAAAAGTGCCGGATGGGTTGCTGATGGCCGTGCCGAATTCAGCGTTCTGGCAATGAAAGAATTATGTATCGATATCAGTTCATTCCCTCTCTCGCGCATCGAGATGAAGGAACTTGGTGATGCCTCGGTTATCGTTGCGATTCAGGATAGAGAATACGATGATAAGATTGAACTTCCTTCTGAATTAGAAGAAAAAGTCATCTATTGGAATTTACCAAATCCAAGAAAGCGTGCTGCAACATTAATTGAAGAATGGGTACATTACCAGGAAATTTGCGACGAGATTGCAATGAAGGTAAAGGATTTAGAACATTTACTTCCACAATTACATTAAGAGGACTGATTACAACGGAACGTTCAATGTAATCAGTCCCTTTTTTTTACGTAAAATACTCAAGCTTTGCTTTCGGAAAATGCTTCTCCATATAAGCATACAGATGATCCTTGATTTCCTGCTCTTCATCCTTTTGGTATATATACTTCCCGATTCCGTATTTCCCCCATTTATATCGCCGTTCTTCTTCATTTAATTCAAGCTTCGTCATCGGGTAATTCTTCTCGATCACTCTTTTCGCCGGCTTCGTAAAGCGATGCTGGATGAATTCGAATGTTAAATCTTTTTTCGCTTCATCAGGCAGATGAGCTTCCAGGTGTTCGAACATCCGCTTATACCCTTCCTCCCAGCCTTCATGTAAATAAATGGGTGCTACGATAAAGCCCAATGGATACCCTGCCCTGGCAACTTTACCTGCTGCTTCCAGCCTTTTATCGAGTGGGGATGTACCAGGTTCAAAATTCTTAATGACATAATCCGCGTTGATACTGAAGCGGAATCTTGTCTTCCCATTATGTTTCGCATCCAGCAAATGATCAACGTGATGAAATTTGGTTACGAAACGTAACTTGCCATACTCCGATTCACCAAAATGTTCGATTGCGCGCTTTAGCGTATGTGTGAGATGGTCCACTCCTACGATATCAGAGGTACACGCTGCTTCAAATCGCGTAAATTCTGGTGCCCTTTCTTCGATATACCGATCTGCTGCCTCAAAAATTTCATCTACATTTACATACGTCCGAATATAAGGTTTACTCCCCATTGTGGTTTGAAGATAACAATAATGGCAGTGCCCCATACAACCTGTCGCAAACGGGATGGCATATTCAGCTGAGGGCTTGGAGGTATCGAACTTCAGCGTTTTCCGCACGCCTACCACTAACGTTGATTTGGCGATTCTGTATTTTTGAAAATGATTATCCCCAGGTAGATTTCGAACCTGATTGTGGGAAGTGGTATAGCGGATTTCCACATCCATTTTCTCGAATTTTTCCTTTAATTGCTTTCCTAATGGGTAATCCAGTGCATTGGGTTCAAAATAGACCAATTGAGGCACGAAAGGCTTTACCATATTATTCCCTCCTACAGGTCTCCAAATGATTGTGAATAGGCCTCTTCTGCTTCTGCTTCTGTAGAATAGACGGCTACTTCATGTGTTAACGGATAATAGGTTTCATAAAGAAATAATGCTAATTCGTTTGGGTTTTCGGGATCGTGCACAACCGCTGCTTCCTGTACATTGGCTACGCTTTGAGTATGCGGGTTACGGTAAATCACGTAAACAACATCGCCAGCTTGATATGGCGTATAATGATCGTTCAATTCCATTTTCCTCACCTTTTCCTATCATTCATTACATTCATTTTCTGTCAATCGTGATAGAAATATGATGGTAAAAGATGTTTAATCATTTTAAGAAAAAAAGAAAACTCCCCCCACATCCAAATTGCAGGAGAAGTTTTTCTATACAATCAATGACTTACACATATTGAGATAATTCCTCAAAGATATCCGTTTTCCATTTCAGGAACTCCTCGGTTAGAAGGATTTCCTTGTCTCGAGGTCGGGGAAATGGCACGATGAACTCCTTTTGTACACGGGCCGGTCTGGTTGATAACACAATGATACGGTCCGACAAGAAGAGGGCTTCGTCGATATTATGAGTGACAAACAGGACCGAACTTAAGTCTTCCTCCCATATGGAAAGGAGCCACCTCTGCATGTCCAACCGGGTAAATTCGTCAAGGGCAGAAAATGGTTCATCCAGGCATAAAAACGATTGAGGACTGACCAGTGCACGGATGAATGCGACACGCTGTTTCATCCCTCCTGAGAGATCTTCAGGATAAGCGTCCTCATAGCCCTTTAAACCGGCACGCTCAATCATCCCCATCGCCATTTCCTTATCCCTCTTTCCGTGTAACTCCTGACCAAGCATCACATTCTCGATCACCGTCCTCCACGGTAAGAGGGACGGACTTTGCGGCATATAGCTGATGGACCCTCTACGGCCATTTATCGACTGTCCATCGAGCTTTATATCTCCTGAATCGGGTGCGAATAATCCACCGATCACGTGAAATAGCGTACTTTTCCCACTTCCGGAAGGGCCAAGGATGGAAACGAACTCACCTTCCCCTACATGAATGGAAAGATCATCGAGAATCAATTCACCATCAAAGGATTTGGACATATTTTGTATAGATAACGTCGTCATGTTATTTGTCCTCCTTTCGATTCCACTTCACCATGATTTTTTCTAATAGTACGATGAGTCCAAAGAACAGCAGACTGAGGAGCATGATCATGAAAATGGCGACAAAAACCCTGTCGGTCCTGAAGGAAGAGGATGCAAGTGTCATATAGACGCCAATTCCTTTTTGAGCACCAAGCCATTCCGAAATGACCGCCCCCATCACACTATAGGTAGCTGATATTTTCAAACCGGAGAAGATGGAAGGCAGAGCATGCGGCCACTCCACTTTCCGGAAAATCTGCCCTTTTGTTGCACCGGACATTTTCATATAAAGGATATACTCTCCATTCGTCTGCCTGAATCCATCCATCGCCGAAACGGCCACAGGAAAGAAACAAATCAAGGTAATGACGATGATTTTGGGCAGGAGGCCAAATCCGAACCAAATGACAAGGAGAGGAGCCAAGACAATGATAGGTATATTCTGAGACAGGATCATAAGTGGATAAACCGCTTCCCTTACCTTTGGCAGGAGATGCAGCACGACCGCTGTCCCGAGTCCAATTGAACAGCCAATCGCAAACCCTGTGATTGTCAGAAATGCCGTTGATGAGAAATGCCCCTTGAACTCAGACCACGAAGCAATTCCTTCTTCCCATATCTCTGAAGGGGACGGCATCAGCCAGGCTGGCACCTCAAATATATTGATGGCAACTTCCCAAATGACGAATAAAAGGATGAGGACCAAGAAGGGTCTCCATCCTTTTGAAATCCATGTTCTCATCCTTTATATTTCTCCGTTAAGTCGTTCATTTCGATCCCATCCGGCTGGTACAATACTTTGATTTGGGAAATGACGTTTTTGCTTCCTATTTCAATCATTCGCTCATTCATCTGTTCAATCACCTTGAATAATTGTGACAGATCCCCTTCCATCGTCGTTTCCAAAGGATGGACTTCATATCGTACTCCCGATTTTTCGATGATTGCGATCGCTTCATCCACATATGGAATCACATCTTCACCGCTCTTTGTCTTCGGAATGATCTGTATGCTTACAAGTGCGTTCCCCATTTTGTTCACCTCTTATTTTGGTAAGAATTCGTTCGTGAATGCTTTCTTGCTTTCGAGTTTCTTATCTAATAAATCATTTTCATACATCCATGTTGCATAATTCTCCCAGACTTCCAGTTTCTGCTCTCCCCATCGGTCAGCATCATCTTTATATTTGGGTGCTAGCCATTCCTGACTCTTCATGACTAATTCTTTATCAAGATCAGGGGCTGCATCCAATAGAATCTCCCCCGCCTCTTTCGGATTGTCTATCGTGTATTGGTACCCTTTGGAAGCAGCTGCCATGAATGCCTTGACCGTTTCAGGGTCTGAATCGATCATTTTTTCATTTGTTGTGAGGACTGGAGTGTAGTAATCCAGATTATCGGAATAATCCTTTACATACATCATGTTCAACTCTTCACCGCGAAGTTCTGCTTCAATTCCTGTCCACCCATAATAAATCCAGGCGAAATCCACGTCGCGTTTAACAGCGGTAAAGAAATCGGTGTCTCCCATGTTAATGAAATTCACTTTTTTCACGTCCGCGTTTTCTTGCTTCATGATTGAATCCATGACGGCTTTTTCCACGGGTGACCCCCATCCCCCATAGCTTTTCCCTTCAAAATCCTTTGGTTCAGTAATACCCTTACTCTTCGGGGAAGCAAACCCCGACGTATTATGCTGGATGATGGCAGCGATGGATACGATGGGTACATCCTGGACCCTCGCTTGAGTGACACTTTCCTGATACCCAACACCGAATTCAGCTTTCCCTGATGCAACGAGCTGATCGGCACCTGCTTCTCCGGGCAGGATGATGTCTACATCCAATCCCTGATCCTTGAAGTAGCCTTTTTCTTTAGCTACATATAATCCGGTATGGTTGGTATTCGGTGTCCAGTCGAGTACGACACTTACTTTTTTTAGATTGTCCTTCTTCTCATCGGCTGTGTCTTTTCCCCCGTTACACGCGGTTAAAAGAAGTACAGAGCAGATGAGGAACATCCATTTTTTCATGATGATTCCTCCTTCGATCTTTGCGGTCGTAACGTTCATTCCATTATTCTTCGCTTATTCTGGAGAATGAATGTAAACCAATGGCAGTTTGAGACGTAAAGTCAGGGATACAACAAAAAACGCCCCAAGCTTCAGCCGCGGGACGCATCGTTAAACAGGTTATGTATCGTTTAAGAGAATGTTTCCTACGCTGGTATCAGCCAGTTCAGGTTCAAAGGGTCAGTATCTACAGGATACAATCTCAACCGGCACTCCGGTCCCCCTACACTTGGAATATGAAATTAAACGTTATCTTCTTTCCTACTTTGCCATAGAACGAAAGGTTATTCAAGCTTTTCCTTCTCATATTGAAAGACTCCATGAAAATGGGCGGATTCAATCAGTTCCTCAATGAAATCCAAGCACGAAGAACCAACTTCTGAATATCCCTGTTGAAAGTAAAAAAAGGCATACTGAAGTAGAAAGAGAGTGACTATTGACGGCAACATCCTTTTCTCTCCTGAAGTCAAAAAATCATGGCTTTCATATCCTTTCATAAAAGCCATGATCCATTCAATAGAATGATCTTTTTTCTCCGCAGGGATTCCTTTGAGCATACCTGCGAGGAAATAGCCGATGTCAGCAATACGGGGTGCCGACCGGATGCGTTCGAAATCAATGATCCCACTCACCTTTCCTCCCTGCATCAAAATATTCCCCGGATTGTAGTCGCTATGAACGATTTGATGGGGCAAATCCTCATAGATTGTCCCCCGCCACTTCATCTTTGAGAGGATTCCCTGCCCCCTTCTTCCGATCGATTCAGAATCCAGCTCGTTCATCCATTCTCTCACATGCCTTTCAATCTCCCAACCCTTCACTTCATTATGACTCTGATATTCTTTAAGGATGAGGTGCAGGGTCGCAAGGTATTTCCCTGCATCTGTCAGGGACTCGATAGAAAATTTCTTTAACGGGGTTCCTTCAAGTGCCTCATAAAAAGAATAGATTTGCTCTCCTTCTTTTACATACGGTAGTTGTGAGGAAGTTAATATAGGAGACTCAACGTTCAGGCCATAACTTATTATATAAGAGGTTAGATAGAGCTCCTCCATTCGATTTTCAAAGGAAGAATACTCTCTTCGTTTCAAATAGAAGGTCTTTCCTTCTCCCTTCACTTTCGTAACATTCGGATGAAGAGGAAGCGTTTTCATGGAAGTAGGCTCCACTCCCCAATGACGCACAATATCCTCAAGAGGTTCAATCATTTCTATTTCCTTTCAATACATAGTAATATACATGTAGTATGACTATGAAAGAATATCTACATACCATATGAAGAGAGGTTTCATCTATGCAAAGAATACAAATGACAGAAGATTTATCATTCTCAAGAATCATCCATGGATTATGGAGGTTATCAGACTGGAATCAGTCCAAGGAAGAAACACTCTCTTTAATCCAACACAATCTTGATAAAGGAATCACAACGTTTGACCACGCCGATATTTATGGTTCTTATACGTGTGAAACCTTATTCGGTGAGGCCCTTGCCCTCCAGCCCTCATTAAGGGAGAAAATGGAGATCGTAACAAAATGCGGCATTGTCCTGCCTTCTGACAATCGCCGGGAGAATAAGACGCATCACTACAATACCAGCAAAAAACATATTCTCGCCTCCGTTGAAAATTCTCTCCAGCAATTAAAGACGGATTACATTGATCTATTGTTGATTCACAGACCGGATCCGTTCATGAATGGCGAAGAGGTAGCTGAAGCTTTCACTCAATTAAAAGAAGAAGGGAAAGTCCGTCATTTTGGAGTCTCCAACTTTAAAGATCATCAGTGGAGCATGCTTCAATCTTATTTACCATTTCCATTGATTACAAACCAAATTGAATTATCCGCCTACCACCTGGAAAACTTTGAAGATGGCACGTTAAACCTCTGTCAGGAAAAGCGTGTGGCACCCATGGCCTGGTCACCATTGGCAGGCGGAGCGGTCTTCAAGGGGGAAGATAGGAAAGCTGTCCGTCTTCAACACACATTAAAGAAAGTTCAGGAGGAGACAGGGGCGAAAGGGATCGACCAGGTCCTATATGCGTGGCTGCTTAACCATCCGGCCAACATCATGCCGATCGTCGGTTCAGGTAAAAAGGAACGGATCCAACATGCCGTCGACTCTCTTTCTATCTCTCTGAACCATGATCAGTGGTTTAAAATCCTGCAAACGTCCATGGGACATGATGTTCCTTAAACGATAAGCGCACATGAAAAAAGACGATCCTTTCTTTAAAGGGTCGTCTTTTTATTGAGCTATATCTCCACCAACATAATATTCAAGGTACACTTCCTGTAATTCATCCATTGAAAGTTCATAAAGCTGCTTCCCGAACGATTTATAGACACCGATCCTCAATAATTGTTGTATATAAAAGTCTTTTTTATTTTCGGGTGTTTTATTCAGTCCTGATTTCGTTTCTTGATGTAACATGTTCATCCCTCCAGTTGAGGATATACCCCAATCATGGAGAGACATAAACATTCATTTCCCAGTTTTCTTGAATCAACACTAAAAAACCGCGTCATTGCTATACTTAGAGAGAAATGCTGCATACTATTCCCAACTGATCATGTACAACTATGATGATGCCCTTCAAGCACGTTTTCCCCTTCCACTTGGATGGTAGAGTGATGTATGTCAAACTCCCGCTCAAGAAAAGCCGACAGCTGTACCAGGATTGCATCCCGATTCACATCGTCCCCTACGACGACATGGCAGCTTAAAGCTTTAAAATCCGAAGTGATGGACCACACATGGAGATCATGGACTTCCATGACTCCCGGTATCTGAGACAGGCTCTTGGACACCTTTTCCATATCAACATCCCCCGGAGAACCTTCCATCAATATATGAATGGAATCCTTCGTCACCCTCCATCCTGAGATGACAATAAGAATCGCTACGATGACAGAGGCAATAGGGTCTGCCAGATTCCAATCAAAGAAGTAAATGAGAAGGCCCGCTATGATGGCCCCGACTGATCCCAGCATATCCCCCAGAACATGAAGGAACGCACTGCGGACATTCATGTTATGTTCGTTGTCCCCTTTCATCAGGATCCAGGCGACAATGATGTTCACAATCAAGCCGATTACGGCGATGATCATCATACCGGGTGATACAGTCGGAGTATCGATGAAGCGGCGGTATGCTTCCCAGAAAATATAAAGGGAAACGAGAATAAGGGTGATCCCGTTCAGAAAAGCAGCTACGATTTCAAAACGTTTGTACCCGTAAGTCTTCCCCATATCCGACGCCTTCTCCCCTATATAGAAAGCCGCCAGACTAAGGCCCAGTGCCGCTGCATCACTGAGCATATGACCTGCATCAGAAAGAAGGGCGAGACTATTTGTAACCACTCCCCCAACCACTTCAACAATCATAAAAGTAAAAATGAAAAGAAAGCTGATTAATAATGCTTTTTTATTTTGGTTGTGGCCATGACTGTGATCGTGACCCATATGATATCCCTCACTTCCGATTCTTTCTTCTACGTACTCTAATACTACTTAATAGTATACGTACCGTCGCTCCCATTAGGCAAAAATCTGATACGCACACTATGACAAGAGAGGCTGCAGAAGAAAATATATGAACATAAAAAAACCCGGACAAAAATCCGGGGCTCGCTGAAGGATTAATTTTGTTGAAGCTTTTTACGCTCACGCTTCATGAAGAGGTCAAGTGTTACCCAGAACACAACGGATGTTATGGCGAAGATGGCGATGGCGAAATAGATGTCTTCTGTTTTCCAGTCTAATCGTGGAATAAGCAGGCCCAATACACCTGATAATATATAGTAGCCTCCAATTAATTGCAGGTATAACCGTCCTGTCTGGGATTGAAGGTTTTCAAGATACCCTTTACCTGCTTTGCCGAAGAAAATAGCTACTCCTCTTACAATGATATAAACCGAAAAGGCAATGATAAGGGATACAACAAACTCTTGATTAAATACATCTGCCATGATCGTCCTCCTTTCCAACTATCCAGTGTTTTGAATCCTAAATGATTGTATTGTTCATAAATATTCACTATGATGAAATCATGAATCATTCCGGTTGATCGTTATATTTCAGAATAACCCAATGCGTGTTGCATTTCAATGACAATCGGACAAACGAATTGGATGGGAATGTAATACGTTAAAAGGATATACTCAATGCGAATGGATTTCAAGTGGCATTCTGCCCTCAATTCTTACGTTATCATGACTATTTCATACAGGAGGTGATTGAAGCGAAAGAAACGGAAAACTACCCGTTCTTTTGACTTCTACTCATTTGGATATTTTAATTAATTTACTACTTATTGTCCTATTAATCGGACTGACAGCGTTCTTCGTCGCTTCTGAATTTGCCATCGTGAAAGTAAGGGGTTCAAGAATCGATCAGTTGGTCTCTGAAGGAAATCAAACTGCTGTTGCTGCGAAAAGGGTCATTTCCCATCTGGACGAATACCTTTCTGCATGTCAGTTGGGGATTACCATCACCTCCCTTGGACTTGGGTGGTTAGGGGAACCGACCATTGAAACACTCCTTCACCCGGCATTTGAGAAGATTGATTTAAATCCGTCCATTTCAAGCATCATTTCATTCGCACTGGCTTTTTCTGTCATTACCTTTTTGCATGTGGTGATAGGGGAACTGGCCCCGAAGACATTTGCCATCCAAAAAGCTGAAAGAATCACATTACTATTTGCCAAGCCCTTGATCTGGTTCTACCGGATCGCTTATCCATTCATTTGGACCTTGAATAGTTCGGCACGCGTGTTTACAGGGATGTTCGGTTTGAAACCTGCCTCAGAGCATGAAATCGCCCACTCAGAAGAAGAGCTCAGAATCATTCTTTCCGATAGCTATAAAAGCGGTGAAATCAACTCATCCGAATTCAGGTATGTGAATAAAATATTCGAATTCGACGAGCGCATCGCCAAGGAAATCATGGTCCCCCGGACAAACATTGTGACTCTATCCGCAGAATCCACCATAGATGAAGTATTATCGGTCATTAAAGAAGAGCGGTACACGAGATACCCTGTTGTGGATGGGGATAAAGACAATATCCTGGGGGTTGTGAATGTGAAGGAACTGTTAACGACCCTCGTGAATCATAAAAGCGAGCATGAAGATGTGACTTCCTTCATTAAGCCTGTCATCCGCGTCATCGAAACCATCCCGATTAAAGCCCTGCTCGTCAAGTTGCAAAAGGAACGAGCCCCGATGGCCGTTCTTATTGATGAATACGGTGGAACGGCAGGCCTCGTTACGGTGGAGGACATCATCGAAGAAATCGTCGGTGAGATCCGGGATGAATTTGATATCGATGAAATTCCTGAAGTCCAGAAGATAAAAGAAGACCATTATATTTTCGACGCAGTCATGCTCATTGAAGATGTGAACGACCTTCTGGGCATATCGATTGAAGAGGAGGAAGTCGATACAATCGGCGGCTGGTTCCTCACTCAAAAATATGAAGTCAAGCCTGAAGATAAAATCGAAGAACAGGGCTATTGCTTTAAAGTCAAGCAAATTGACGGCCATCATATTCAGTACCTGGAAGTCACCAAAATGAATAAGTATATGTCTGAAACGAACGAGTCTCACTAAGAGCCCGTTCGTTTTTTTGTGTTCCCCAAGACTTCAGGAAAGGATAAATCTTTTCATAAATGGAAAAATAAGCGGAAATATATATTCAAGAGGTGAATTATGACTAGCATCATCGCTGGATTAATCCTGCTTATGGTTTTAGCGTATTTAGGCTGGTCGATCATCTGGATCGCGCCGTTAGTTGCAGGTTTGGTTGCGTTAATGAGTGGTCTGGATCTGCTGCCGGCCTATACAGAAACGTATATGACCGGCTTCGTGAACTTCGCCAAAGAATGGTTTCCTGTCTTCCTTTTCGGTGCCATCTTCGGAAAGTTGATGGAAGATGTAGGGGCCGCTCAATCCGTTGCATACAAAATCACCAACATCATTGGGAAAGATCGAGCCATCCTCGGAGTACTGATAGCTGCAGCGGTATTGACTTATGGCGGTGTCAGTTTATTCGTGGTGGTATTTGCTATCTATCCATTGGCCATTGCCATGTTCAGAGAGGCAAATATTACACGGAAATTACTGCCTCCAACCTTTGTATTAGGTGCTTTCACTTTTACCATGACCGCAATCCCGGGTACCCCGCAGATCCAGAATCTGATACCGATCGATTACTTCAAGACATCACCTACTGCCGCTCCCATCATCGGAATTACAGGGGGATTAATCATGGCGGTTGGAGGGTACTTTTATTTAAGATGGCGTCAAAAGCAGTTTACGAGTAAAGGAGATGCTTTCACCGAACCCAAAGGCGGGAATGATGTGAAAGAAATTAAAGAATCGGAGCTTCCGAACTTCTACCTATCGTTTCTGCCACTTGTCATCGTCGTCGTTACATTGAATGTGTTCAAGTGGAATATCCTGACTGCCCTTCTTGTAGGAATCCTTTCAATATTGCTCATTAATTTCAAACATTATAAGAAATTCATTCCTGCTGTCAATGGAGGGGCCAAAGGATCGGTCATGGCCGTGATCAATACAAGTGCTGCAGTTGGGTTTGGGGCTGTCGTTACAGCGGCACCCGGTTTCAAGACGTTAACGAAACTCATCCTGGGCATCAAAGGGAATCCGGTGATTTCAGAAGCAATCGCTGTTCAAACTTTGGCTGCCATCACCGGCTCTGCTTCCGGAGGGATGGGAATTGCCCTTGAAGCATTGGGGGATAAATATTATGAACTTTCACAGACAAGTGGAATCAGCGCAGAAGCATTCCACCGGATTGCTTCCATTTCTTCCGGAGCATCGATTCTGCCTCATAATGGCGCTCTCCTGACTCTATTTGCCGTAACAGGACTCACTCATAAAGATTCATATTTAGATGTTGCCGTTGTCGGGCTGCTTATTCCGACAATCGCGGAAATTGTTTCAATCATTCTAGCCAATTTGGGAATTTACTAATTCGAGGAGGAAATCAAAATGGTCAATGACAAAGTGGTATTTATTACTGGTGCTGCAAGAGGCATCGGATATGAAATCGGGGAACATTTCGCTCAAAATGGGGCAAAGGTTGTCCTGTCAGATATCAACCAGGAAGGTCTCGATGAAGCGGTCGATGAACTAAAAAGCCGGGGATTCGATTGCCTTGGCGTGAAATGCGACGTAACGAGTGAAGAAGAAGTGAAGGCGGGAATCGATAAGACCGTAGAACACTACGGACGGATTGATGTCCTGATCAATAACGCAGGGCTTCAACATGTTTCACCCATTGAAGACTTCCCGATTGAAAAGTTCGAACTATTAATCAAAATCATGCTGACCGCCCCATTCATCGCAACAAAATTTGCTTTTCCACATATGAAAAAGCAGAAATTCGGTCGGATTATCAATATGGCATCCATTAATGGACTGATTGGGTTTGCCGGCAAAGCTGCCTATAATAGCGCCAAGCATGGAGTCATCGGCTTGACAAAAGTCTCAGCTTTAGAGGGAGCTGAACACGGGATTACAGTTAATGCAATGTGCCCTGGTTACGTGGATACCCCCCTTGTCCGTAACCAGCTGAAAGATATCTCCACCACCCGTGGTGTTGAGCTTGAAAAAGTATTAGAGGATGTCATCTATCCCCTTGTTCCACAAAAACGATTGCTATCAGTAGAAGAAATTGCGGACTATACCATCTTCCTTGCAAGTGACAAAGCAAAGGGTGTAACCGGCCAAGCGGTTGTGTTGGATGGTGGATATACAGCTCAATAATACACAAAAGTCGGATCAAAACCCTGATCCGACTTTTTATTTACTTCAGGTTTTCAGGAAAGACGCCCAGGTCCACACCCCATACAACTGGCATGAAGAAATAAATCAAGAGCGTGATAAACACAATACTAATAAGATTCAACCAGACACCTGCTTTGACCATGTCCCCCATCTTTATATAACCCGACCCGAATACTACTGCATTCGGCGGTGTAGCAACCGGCAGCATGAATGCACAGGATGCAGCAAGCCCGGCGGCTACCATCAGGCTATAGGGATGAACGTCCAGGGCAGCAGCCAGTGCTGCCATAATCGGGAACATCATCGTGGCAGTAGCCGTATTGGACGTGATTTCCGTCAAGAAAATAACAAAAGCCGTGACGGCAACAAGGATGATGATAAACGATATTCCGTCAAGCACAGTCAATTGCTTCCCTATCCATTCTGCCAGTCCCGTCTCCTTGAAACCCTTGGCAATGGCAAGTCCTCCTCCAAATAGAAGCAGGATACCCCATGGAAGCTTTTTGGCATCGTCCCATGTAAGCAACCTTGACTCTTTCCTGCCGGGAAGCAGGAAAAGGACGAGTGCTCCTGTAATAGCAATGATTGTATCATCCAGAGAGGGAATCCATTCGTTCAATAAAAAGGAACGTGTGATCCAGCAAAGTGCTGTAGCGACAAAGACTGTCAAAACAAGCTTTTCTTCGAAAGATATCCTTCCTAGAGAGCGATTTTCCTTCTCCACGATCGCCCTGCCTCCAGGAAGCTCCTTTATTTTCAGCGGGAAGGCTACTTTGATAAGATACCACCATGTAACCATGAGAAGGATGGCCGCAAGAGGGACCCCGAAGAGCATCCACTTGGCAAAAGAAAAATCAATTCCATACAGCTGTTTGATCACTGCAGCAAATATCGTGTTGGGAGGCGTCCCGATCAAGGTTCCCAATCCTCCGATCGATGCACTATAGGCAATCCCGAGCATGATGACTTTACTGAAATGCCCCGTCCTTTTCGCTCCTTCTTTCTGTAAACTTTCATTCACTTGATAAACCACGGCGGTTCCAATCGGCAGCATCATCATGGCCGTTGCCGTGTTTGAAATCCACATGGACAGAAACCCCGTAGCAAGCATAAACCCCAGGACGATCCGTTCTGTACTTGTCCCTATCAGCAGGATGATGTTCATGGCGATGCGCTTATGTAGATTCCATTTTTCCATGGCAATCGCTATGATGAACCCTCCCATAAACAAAAAGATGGTCCCATCCCCATAGGCAGATGTAACATCCCCCGACTGCAGTGCCCCTGTAACAGGAAACAGAATGATCGGCAGTAGGGATGTAGCCGGTATCGGGATCGCTTCCGTTATCCACCAAGTCGCGATCCAGACTGTTCCGGCAAGGACCGCCACTGCTTCTTTGGACAATCCTTCAGGAGAAAAGAACAGAATGATGAGAAAAAATAAAAGCGGCCCTAAAATAAAACCGATTTTCTGCCCGGGATTCGCAGCAGGTTTTGGAGAACGATCTGTATGGACCCTCCCATTTACCTGACCGGAAGTACTTCCTGATGTAAAAAACCTGAACGTTTCCATTACATCATCATGCCACATCCATAGCGTTCTCCAAGCATCTTTCGCTGTTTGCATTTACCTATTCCCCCTTTTCATGTCATACAAGACCATACCCCTTGAAGAAACCGGTATAAACAAGAATCAACCACAATTTGTCAGTTGAGTCATTTCTCATTTTTCATAAACAGAATGAAAAAAGGACCATTTCATCATAAAGCGTTTCATTGTAAAATAATGTTAGAGTATGTATGACGGTTGGATAAAAGGAGAAAAGATGAAAATCTATTGGCAAATCAGCTATTTTGTGATCGGGTTACTTATTTTCAGCTATGGAATCAGCATGTCCATTAAAGTCCAATACTTAGGCATTCACCCATGGGATGTATTGAATATCGCCATGTTCGATAAGTTCGGACTGACGATCGGAACATGGAATATCATTGTCGGTGCCACTCTCATAGTAGGCACGCTACTTTTGAAAGGGAAATATATTCAAATCGGAACCATCCTGAATGGAGTAATGGTCGGCATGCTTGTTGATTTTTTCCTTTTTTATGATTTGCTTCCCCCCCAAACGGGTCCGGTTATGGATATTCTGATTCTCCTTTCTGCCATTTTGTTGATGGGGGTTGGAGGCGGGCTGTATTCTGCTGCTCATCTTGGAACGGGGCCAAGGGACGGATTCATGCTCACCATTTCAGATCTGACCAATCTTTCCATAAGCAGAGTCCGGATCATATGCGAGTGCACCGTCTTACTGATCGGTCTACTCCTCTCCGGCCCTGTCTTCGTTTTCACATTTATTTATACGTTCATCCAAAGTCCCATCTTTCAAAAATCGTTTCTATACTTCACAGAAAGACTCCATACCCGATTCCCTGACAGGAGCAAAGAAAAGCGGAGGCGGCTTGATCAGAGGCGACAAGCATAAGATGAATGGACCGAGAAGGCGGCTCTTTGCCTTCTTGGACCATTTAGCTTATGACCTCGAGCCTCTAGCCGCCGAAGCTGGACATCTAGAAAAGCGGAGGCGGCTTGATCAGAGGCGACAAGCATAAGATGAATGGACCGAGAAGGCGGCTCTTTGCCTTCTTGGACCATTTAGCTTATGACCTCGAGCCTCTAGCCGCCGAAGCTGGATCAATAAAGGACAAACAGCCTGAGGCAGTTTGTCCTTTTTACGTCATGACATTTCGCATGCCACTAATCCATATTGCCGATCATGGTCCAGTTTTTTTATGAACTGAAATAATTGCTGTACCTGTTCATTATCCATTTCTCTCTTATAATAGTCTTCCAGCATCGACAGCATTTCATCGGGGTACATCAGGCAGGTATGGCTTCCCCAGTCTGTTTGCCTGCCTTCGAATTTCTTATAGTAAATGCCATCCAACAGGGCGAAAAACAGTTCATAACCTTTAGGAAAGAACGGACTGATCCGCTTCGGGTAATTATGATTCCAGTCTCCCCCCTCATAATGGAATGTCCGGTCCGTCAAATCACCGATAAAGACTTCAACATCCGCCATTCTATCTCCTCCTCAATCAATCAATACCTACTCTACAATGTATAAACCCGTCCATCATTTTTAGAACCAAAAAAGAGCCGCCTCAGGATGATATTTCCGCTGCACACTTCTTCCATCATACGTAAATAACATATCCCGATTCTCCACATGAGTCTCGATATGGACCGGTCTTCCCCAAAGCTGGTGCAAATAAGGTAAAACCTTTTCTAAATATTTAATATCAAGTTCGACATCCTCGAACCAGTGCTTAAGATAAAGTTCTCCGCTCTTCATATAATCCCCGTCATTCACGGTGATGTAAGGAAAACCGCCATTCACCCTCATTCCGACGAGCTGATCCCGGACATGGGTCCATTCCTTATCGACAATTTTATAATCCTTCCCCTGCTTTTGGAAC
This sequence comes from Rossellomorea vietnamensis, assembly GCF_001305855.1. Classification (GTDB taxonomy): domain Bacteria; phylum Bacillota; class Bacilli; order Bacillales; family Bacillaceae_B; genus Rossellomorea; species Rossellomorea vietnamensis_A. The sequence continues at coordinate 589,400 of NZ_LIXZ01000001.1, forward strand.
AGGTACATATCCTCTCTCGTAACCAGATCCTTTGTTAAATAGTTTCGTAAAAAGGAAATATCCGACTCGATTTCACGCACTTCAAACATTTTTTCACGACCGGAATTCGGCTTTACCCCCCGTTTTTTCATTTCTTCTGTCGGATTATCGAACCGATCCTCAATATCTTCGAAAATCTTCAGGCCGAGATAGTAGGGATTGATCTGGGTGCGGGACGGCTGTACGACACCAGCATTCAACTTGGCAAACTCGATCGATTCACCGCTTGTCAGATCCATTTCACGAATGATCCGCTGATGCCAATACGAGGCCCACCCTTCATTCATGATCTTCGTTTCAAGCTGAGGCCAGAAATACAGCATCTCTTCCCTCATCATCGTCAATATATCCCGCTGCCAGTCCGACAATTCCCTGCTGTACTGCTCGATGAATAGAAGGATGTCTTTCTCCGGCTGCGGCGGAAACTTTTTCTTCACCTTCTTCTTTTCCCTGCTTTTTGGCTTTTCGTCAAGTGACCACAGATCATCATAAGGGGATGCATGATTCACTTCTTCTTCTTCCCACTCTACATCTTCCATTGTCCACGACAGCTTCGGACGCATCAGGGAAGGATCGATGTGTTCATCCACGGCAAGGACCGCATCGAGAAAATTCTCAACTTCCTGTTTTCCGTGCTCAATCTCATATCTGCGCACCCGTTCAGCAGTAGCCGCCATACTTTCCACCATATCCCGTTTTGTATTCTGGAACCGGACATTGTTTTTAAAGAAATCACAGTGTGCCAGCACGTGAGCCACAATCAATTTATTCTGAATGAGAGAATTCGAATCCAGCAAAAACGCATAACAGGGATCCGAATTGATTACGAGCTCATAAATCTTACTCAAACCCAAATCATACTGAAGCTTCATCTTATGGAACTGCTTTCCGAAACTCCAGTGTGAGAACCGTGTCGGCATCCCATAAGCCCCAAATGTATATATAATGTCAGCAGGACAAATCTCATAACGCATCGGATAAAAATCCAGACCAAACCCGGCTGCAATCTCAGTAATTTCTCCTATCGCATTTTGCAAATTCTTCTGCTCCTCTAAATTCATCTTCATCCCCCTCTTTATACTCTTATCTAAATGTATGTAGACAAAGGGGATTTGATGAAAAGAAAAGCGGAAGGGCTTTGCTCAGAGGCGACAAGCATAAGACGAGTCACCCTAAAAAGGCTGTTCCCCTAATCCAGGGAACAGCCTTTTTATCAACCTTACGTATTCAGATTCTTTTGCAGTATTTTAACTGGGATGAGCGTAGTGAATAGCAGGAATGCAGACAAGGTGAAAACCATTGAAACACTCATCACTTCAAGGAGAAGTCCGACCCCCACTGAAGATAAGCCGAACAAGAGAGTGGTTAATGCCCCTTGTGCAGCGTAAATCTTTCCAAGCTCTTCCGGTGGCGCCCTCTCCTGTAAATACGTCTGAAGCACTACATTCTTAAGTTGGTCACACAACCCGAACACAAACGACAAGACAAGTGCCATCACGGCAATTTTATTCCATGCAAATACAAGGGTGACAGCTGAAGTGACGATCATACAGAAGGGGAGCCACTTTTGCCTGTGTTTTGAAAAAATGCCATGCAGCTTAAACATGAGAAATGAGGCAACGACCAATCCGACAAAGAAGCTTGAGTTGATGAATCCCCACCATTCTTCACCCCGTTGAAGCAAGAGATCCACATACAAATAAAGAACAGCCGCAATCCAGACGGTCCCTGACACCGACTCGAGCCCGTATATCCAAAAAACGGGTACCAGACCTTTCTGCCTTTTAACTTGCGACCATCCATCCCCAAGCTCCTGCCACCAAACCTTTCGAACTTTCAGCGTGCTACTTGGAATGACCGGGAGTTTCAGCATAAAAAAGGTGCTGGCCAGGAATAAGAGGATCACCACAATAAAAAGATTCGTTGCATTCAGGAACGCTAGAAGAATTCCCCCCAATGCCCAACTTGAAAATTGAATCGTCTGATCCACGGTAGAGAGAAAGCCATTTGCCCCCATCAGTTCTTCCCGTTTCACCAGGAAAGGTACATATGAGTTCCTCGCCGGGAGTGCCCATCCATCCAAAAAAGAAATGATGCTGGCACAAACGAAATAGACCCACACATTTCCTATATTGAGTACCATCATCAGAAGGAACACGCATAAAAAAAATGTCTTTCCCATTTGCGAGTACGCGATTAAGCTCCTCATCTGTGTACGATTCAACAAAAGAGGCGCTGCCACACTACTGATGAATCGTGAAAATGTAATGACTAAAGGAACAGCTGTCATGTAAACAGCAGAACCGGTCATGTTGTAAACAAGGGAGATCAACCCTACGATATAGAAAACATCCCCCATATTGGCCAATGCCTGACCGAACCATAGACTTCTGAATGCATTGGAATGCATATCTCTTCCTCCCTCTATTCAGTTTATATATAGGTAAGAAAAGAACAGCATCACATCGGAACAAAAATCCCCTTTCAGAATCAAAACGAATTATGTATGACTTCATTTTAGCAAAACAGTGGTGATTTTGCAGGTAATACTTTAGTTTATCCTCATTTAGGTGTGGGGGTGCACCTATAACACACAAAAAAAGCCTCCTTATTCAAAGGAGACTTCATCTGTTCCCGTTATTCCTTCACCGAGATGTTGAGTACCTTTTCATTGTCGAGATCGTGCACTACGATGACAACGACCTTTTTCTCTGCATTGTTTTCTTGCACGGTAAATTCAAATGCGTCAGAAACTTTGTTCTCCGCCAATTTCTGACGTCCCTGGTACTGATAATCCTTTACAGGCTGCCCGGGATAGTCCTCTTTGATGACAGCTGTCGCAATGCGTCCAAACTTCTTATAATCCGACTGCTCGGCATGCGCCTGACTTGAAAATACTAGAAAAAATACAGTTGATAATATCACGATTGCTTTCTTCATTTTCATCACCTCTGTTTACGTTTCATTACATAGGATGAATTAATCAGGCGTTTTTATTCACCCAATAGAAGGAAAACGAGCATTTGCAACAGTACCAACTTTTACAGAGAAATAATAACGGTTTTCTCCATACAATAGGAGTACCCCTTCAGAAGGAGGGAAACCAAGTGAACAAAGTCGATTACGATCGGGCCTTGTATTACACTCACCGATCAGAATGGGATAACCTGTTGATCCTTATGGTGAGAACGAAGGATGACCTTCTTTCAAAAAGAATTGAACATTTCTTACATGCGTATCATTTTTCAAATGATTACACGGTTGTAGAGCGTAATCTCTATACGCTTTTACGATATATCGAACATGCAAACTTCACCTATAGTGTCGAGCAACCACTTCAGGAAACCTTTGCAGAGATGTAACAAAAAAGAGAATTCCACCTACGGCTGATCCAATTAGTATACGCTATTGGATCAGCTTTTATTATGCTCGAACTGCCCCATTTGTTTCCGATACAACATCATAAAAAAAAACCGGCAAAATGCCGATTTTTCTCATTGGGACGAAATTTCAGATTTGACCAGTTCAGCCGCTTTTACATACACCTTTAATTCCCTCATCAAGTCATCCACTAACTTGGCAGGGTCCTCTAATAGTCCATCTCCTTCATAATCAAAGCAGTGGGGGTCAAGAACAAGCTGCTTCGGAATGACATTTGCATACACTCCACGACCGACGATACGAAGATTATTCAAGCAGTTGATTCCGCCTTTCCCTCCCCCTGCGCATGCTAGAAGAGCAACAGGTTTATGGGCGAATTGCTCGCTGCTTAAGAAATCGAGTGCGTTTTTGAGTGCCCCGCTCATACCACTGTGATATTCCGGGGAAGCTAAAATGACGGCGTCCGCATCTTTCACTTTTTTCTTTAGTGATTGAACGGCGGCGACCTCCGATTGTTCCTGTTCTCCCGTATACAGAGGAAGGGAACCATCACTTAAATCAACAAGGTCACAATCATACGTCCTTGCAATGAATCTTGACGCAATTCCAGTGCGTCCACGTTTTCTCGGGCTTCCGTTAATAATTACGATGTTCATGTCATAAAAATCCTTTCCAGATTAATTTTTTGTCAACTGATGTTTCACGGCATAGAGTGCCGCTTGTGTCCGATCTGACACTTCCAGCTTGGAAAAAATGTTCGAAATATGGGTCTTGACGGTTTTTTCCGTAATATAGAGGCTTGAAGCAATCTCTTTATTACTCTTCCCTTTCGTCAGTTCAATCAAAACATCCTTCTCCCGCTTGGTGAGCTCATGAATTTTATGGGGAGGCTCTTGTTTCGTAATCCTTGTCAGTAAATGATTGGTTGCTTTCGGGTGAAGAGAATTTTCTCCCGATAGGAGTTTTCGGATTCCACTCACTAATTCATCGGGTTCAATGTCCTTTAACTGATACCCGGCCGCCCCTGCTTCTATAGCGGGAATGACGTGATTCTGGTCTGAAAAGCTCGTCAGCATCAGAATTTGAATATCCGGATATTTCTCTTTAATTTCCCTGGTCGCCTGGATCCCGTCCATGACCGGCATCATCAGATCCATTAGAATGATATCGGGTTTCAAGGTTGCAGCCATTCGGACGGCCTCTTTCCCATCACTCGCTTCACCGACAATATCCAAGTCTTTTTGTGTTTTCAAAAAGAAAACCAACCCTCTCCGCACGACGTGGTGATCATCTGCTATCAATACTCTAATCATTTACCCGGCACCTCCTAATACGGTAATTGAACTGTTATGATCGTTCCCATTCCAAGCTGACTGTCGATGGTCAACGTACCACCAATGCTTTTTACACGTTCTTTCATACTTTGGATCCCTACTGAAGGGAGGGACTGCATTCCGTCATATTGGAATCCATATCCTCTATCTTCAATTGTCAAATGAACGAATTGCAAATCACTTTTCAATGTATAGAGGATGTGTTTCTCCCCGGAATGCTTCTTACAGTTATTCAGTGCTTCCTGACTGACACGCCACAACACTTCTTCTATTCTAGAGCTTAAGGAAATGACTCCTTCAACTTTTGTCTCCAAGGTTAATCCAAGCATCTCTGCGTATCCTTTGGCTGCTTCCACGACTCCATTCTCAAGTCCATGGGGTCTCAATTGCCAGATGAGAGCCCTCATTTCCGATAATGCTTCCTGAGCCATACCTTGAATCGTTTTGAACGTATCCTTCACTTCTTCATCACCGGTCATTTCTGCCCCTCCCCTTGCCGTTAACGTAAGGGAGAACAGCAATTGATTGACCGAATCATGAAGATCTCTTGCCAGTCGGTTCCTTTCTCCGATCAATGCGACTTCCTGCTCTTTTTTCGTGAGCAGAATGCGCTTGATGGCGGATCCGATCTGGAAGGCAACCGATTCAAGAAGCGCCAGTTCGTCTGTTGTGAAGTGGGTCTTGTTCGGTGCTGCGACATTCAATAACCCAAAGGACTCATCCCCTGACTGGAGGGGAACCGTCGCATGATGCGTAATATCATCTGTATCTTCCCTGTTATCTTCGATGGCCTGCTCGATCCGCTGACATTCAATAATATTGGACGCTTTGGTGAGCTTACCTTTGCGAAATCGATTCACACACCAGCACCCACCCTTTTTCATGGGCTCACATTTGCGGTCTGAGAGGGATCCAGGCAGGTTCACATACGAAACAAGTTCGTGGCTTCCTTCTTCTTCAATGAAAAAGATCCACCCTGTTGTAAAGTTTGAACCCCCGATCAGCTTCTTCAGTGCACCCGAAAGCATGGATTCAAGCTCTGTTTCGTTATTCAGCAATTCGGCTATCTCTTTCAAAAGTCCGATATTTGAAAGGGATTCAGAATTCATGTTCATCGTCCTCTCTGATCCTATACTACTATTATATAGATTTCTCACAAATCCGGTATTATCAAAAAGAATGATAACACCCTACGACCTTTGACTGAAAACACATGTTCTCATCACAATTCAAAAAACAAGAGATGCAGGAACACATCTCTTGTTTTTTGAATGATGAAAAGGTTTACGCTTTCCCTACAGAAGAACGGATCATCTTCTCTACTTTCGACATGATGCTTTCTTGCAGAGCTTGTAATTTATCATCGCTATCGCTTTCGGTCTCACCGATCACGCTGAAATAGAACTTGATCTTCGGTTCGGTCCCTGATGGACGGAGGCAAATCCAAGACCCATCTTCAAGATGGTATTTCAAAACATTGGAAGAAGGCAGATGAATGGAGGATTCCTCACCGGATACCGAATCCACTTTCTTACTTACTTTATAGTCCTCTGAAGAAACAACACGTAAGCCGGCCACTTCTTTCAATGGTTCGTTCCTGAAGTCCTTCAGGATTCCCTGAATTTGTTCGGCCCCTTCTTTTCCTTTAAGGGTAAGACTCTTCAGTCCTTCCTTGTAGAATCCGTGTTTTTCGAATAATTCATTCAACACATTGTATAGCGTTTTACCTTCTTTTTTATAATAAGCAGCCGCTTCTGCTGCCATCAATACAGCTTGGATGGCATCTTTATCACGGGCGAAGTCGCCGATTAAATATCCATAGCTCTCTTCATATCCGAATAAGAATGAATACTCACCTGTTTCTTCGTATTGCTTGATTTTTTCACCGATGAATTTAAAACCTGTCAGTACATCCTCGACTGAAGCTCCATAATGCTCAGCGACTTTACGGCCCAATTCGGATGTCACGATGGTTTTGAATACCCGGCCGTTTTCAGGGATCATGTTCTTCTCCTGTTTCCGGGCAAGGATATAATCCAGAAGGATGGCTCCTGTCTGGTTTCCGGTAAGGAGGATATACTCGCCTGTTTCGCCTTTAACCGCTACACCTAAACGGTCTGCATCGGGGTCTGTCGCAATCAGGATATCCGCGTCGATTTCCTTCCCGTCACGGATGCTGTATTCAAACGCCGCTTTATCCTCAGGGTTGGGAGACTTCACTGTTGTAAATTCAGGATCAGGGACTGCCTGTTCCTTCACAATGTGAACCTGCTCATATCCTAATGCTTTCAAACCTTTTTCTGCCATCTTCAAGGCTGTGCCATGCAGTGGTGAGAAGACGATTTTCAAATCGGTTTCCTTGGCGATCTGAGGCTTCTCTGAAATCGAAATCAAATGTTCCAGGTATGATTGATCGATGTCATCCCCGATCATTTTAATCAGTCCGGCTGATTTTAATTCTTCTTCGGTCTGAACATGGATTTCCAGTTCGTTTTCAACGGCGTTCACTTTCTCGATCACTGCATCCGCTACATGTGGCGGAAGTTGTGAACCATCTTCCCCGTACACTTTATACCCATTGTATTCAGGCGGATTATGGCTTGCAGTGACAACGATGCCGGAGAATGCATTTAGCTGACGCAGGGCAAATGAAAGCTCCGGTGTCGGCTTCAATTCATCAAAGACATATGTTTGGATGCCATGGGTTGCCAGGGTTTTCGCTGACTCCATGGCGAATTCAGGTGATTTATAACGGGAATCGTAAGCGATTACAACTCCGCGATTTTTAGCCTCCTGCCCTTGTTCTTCTATGTATCGTGCCAGTCCTTCAGAGGCTTTTCTGACTGTATAGATGTTCATTCGATTGGTTCCGGGACCGATTTCTCCCCTCATTCCACCAGTACCGAATTCCAGGTCTTTGTAGAATGCGTCTTCCAAGGTCTTTTCGTCGTCTTTCATTGACTCTAAAAGTTCATTGACTTCTTTGTCCAGATGTAAGTAGCTGCTCCATTTTTCCCAAGATGTTTTCCAACTCAAAACGATCCCCTCCTAATGCTGTATAATAATGAATTCTATCATATATTGTAGAATTCCTTCTAAAACAATCCGTCACATGTCGACAAGATTCGTTTAATCCTTATTTTAGCATAATTTTCATTTGAAAGAATCAGTATGTTTACTGTGGAATGGTAAACATGCTTTCATAGATAAAGCCCCGCTGAACAATTCAGCAGGGCCTTTTAATTTGCATTATTTTTTATAGTTCACTCCATAAACGTCATGGCGTCGGTCTTTGAGTTGACGGACGGTTCCTGATTGGCGTTGGCGGCGGAGGACTTCGAGGTCGACGTCTCCGATCATGACCATTTCGATGTTCGGATTGGTTTCCCCGACGATTCCGTCGCGTGCGAATTCGAAGTCGGACGGTGCAAAGATGCCGGACTGGGCATATTGGATGTCCATATTTTCCGTTTGTGGAAGATTACCGACCGTACCGGAAATGACTGTATAGATCTGGTTCTCGACAGCACGTGCCTGCGCACAGTATCTGACGCGCAGGTAGCCTTGGCGATCCTCTGTACAGAATGGGGTGAAGATGATCTTCGCCCCTTTGTCTGTTGCGATACGGGCAAGCTCAGGGAATTCAATATCATAGCAGATCTGAATCGCGATCTTCCCGCAATCCGTATCGAAGACCCTGACAGAATCCCCGGGGCTGATTCCCCACCATTTACGTTCATTCGGTGTGATATGAACCTTGTATTGCTTCTCGATCGTCCCATCGCGGCGGAAAAGATAGGCAATATTGTAGATTTCATCGTTTTCTTCCTTGACGAAGTGAGATCCTCCAATGATGTTGACATTGTACCGAACAGCAAGGTCCGTGAATAATTCAATATAATCCTCTGTGAAATCCGTCAACCTTCTGACAGCAAGGCTTGGTGATTGAATGTTCAGGAATGACATGAGCTGGGTGGTGAAAATCTCAGGGAACACCACGAAATCCGATTTCGCATCGGAAGCCACATCGGTGAAATACTCCACCTGATTCGCAAACTCTTCAAAGGAATTGATTTTCCGCATCATATATTGAACGACACAGATCCTGACCGGATAGCTCGTTTTGAAGTGACGTTTGCTTGATGGACGGTAGTCGACATTATTCCATTCCATCAGTGTGGCGTATTTATGGGACCGCTTATCATCCGGCAGGTAGTTCGGATTGATCCTCATCAGGGTGAATCCATTCAGAAGCTGGAACGACAGCACGGGATCGTATATCTTATGACGCCCCACTGAATCCACATACTCCCTTGGAGACATTTCATCGGAATGTTTATGATAATTCGGGATTCGTCCCCCGATGATGATACTCTTTAAATTCCACTGCCTGGCAAGGTCCTTCCTTGCTTCATACAGACGATGCCCCACCTTCATGCGCCGGTAATCCGGATGCACCATCACTTCGATCCCGTACAGATTATAGCCATCGGGGTTGTGATTCGTTATGTAACCATTATCCGTTACATCATCCCATGTATGGCGGTCGTCATACTCATCAAAGTTAATGATCAGACTCGAGCATGATGCGATGATTTCCCCATCTAATTCAGCTACGAGCTGACCTTCCGGAAACACTTCGAGGTGACTTTCCAGATGCGCCACTTTCCATGGGTCCATCCCCGGAAAGCAGACAGACTGCATATTGATAATATCTTGAATGTCCTTATGTTCCATTGGACGGATGATCATTTTCTTTTCAAATTGTGATAAGTCCAGTTTTTCTGCCATCTATGATCGACTCCTTCATAAAATACCTGAATTATATACCCTTATAGTGCACTGTTGAAACGAAGTTCATGACAGTCCATCTCTTTTATTTTAGCAAAGGGGTGAGGATTTTTTGAAGAAATATGATTTGTCTTTATATATTCTTGAAAAGCCAGCAGTGGTGGATTACTGCTCCAGATGCTTCATTTCATACTAGCCTTTGAAATAATACACCGTTGCTTCCCAAGGGTTTAAAGTAAATGCATCTTTTTCATGCAGCCCTTCGTTTGTTATGAGGACTTCAGCCTGATTGATATCAAATGAAGCAATGTTGTCGATGACTTGCTCTTCTCCTGACACATTGCAAAGAACGAGGAGCTTTTGATTCCCATGAGTCCTCGTATAGGCATATACGGAAGGGTGATCGGCATAGTGAAGCTCGAATGTTCCGTATAGAATGATGTCATGCTCTTTGCGGATTGCGATCAATTTTTGGTAGTAGTAGAAAATGGATTCCGGATCGTTCAAAGCTTTTTTGGCATTGATTTCTTTGTAGTTCGGGTTACTGGCGATCCAAGGTTCTCCTTCTGTGAATCCAGCGTGCTCCGTACTGTCCCACTGCATAGGAGTCCTTGCGTTGTCTCTTCCTTTTACGTAAATGGATTTCATGATTTCCTCAGGATGGATTCCAATCGCCATTTTTTCCCGATACATGTTCAGGGTTTCGATATCCTTGTAGTCGTCAATGGACGAGAATCGGACATTCGTCATTCCAAGCTCCTCCCCTTGATAAATGTAAGGGGTCCCCTGCATCATGTGGAGGAGGGTCGCAAGCATCTTCGCAGACTTCGCCCGATACTCCCCATCATCGCCTAGTCTTGAAACGATTCTTGGCTGATCGTGGTTGTTCCAATACAAACTGTTCCAACCCTTACCGTGCAGTTCAGTTTGCCATTTAGTCAGGATTGATTTCAATTTCACAAGATCGAATGGAATCACGTCCCATTTCCCTCCTGGACCCGAATCGACATCCATATGCTCGAATTGAAATACCATATTCACTTCATTGCGGTCTTCCCCCGTGTAAAGTACGGCTTCCTCCGGTGTCACACCCGGCATCTCACCAACCGTCATCGCCTCATAATGAGAGAGGACCTCTTGATTCATTTCCTGGAGAAATTCATGAATGCGTGGACCGTTCATAAAGTACTCATGACCGGAAGCATACGTTTTGCCTTCAGGGTTCGGCGCATCTGGTAATGTCGGCACTTTCGATATAAAGTTGATGACGTCCATACGGAAACCGTCGATTCCTTTATCCAGCCAGAATTTCATCATCTCATAGATTTCCTGACGCAACTTCGGATTTTCCCAGTTGAGATCCGGCTGTTTTTTAGAAAAGAGATGTAAGAAATATTCTTCAGTCGCCTCATCAAATTCCCAGGCAGAACCGCTAAATACAGATTCCCAGTTATTCGGCTCTTTACCGTCTTTTCCGTCACGCCAGATATAATAATCACGATATGGATTATCCTTTGATTTCCTGGATTCCACAAACCAGCCGTGCTCATCGGAAGAATGATTCACCACTAGATCCATCACAAGCTTCATACCACGTTTATGAATTTCTCCAAGCATTTCTTCCCAATCAGCCATCGTGCCGAACTCATCCATGATTTTTTTATAGTCGCTTATATCATATCCATTATCATCATTCGGGGATTCGTAGACAGGAGATAGCCATATCACATCAATACCCAGTTCTTTCAAATAATCCAATTTAGAAATGATTCCCTTGATATCCCCCACACCATCACCATTGCTATCCATGAAACTGCGAGGATAAATTTGATAGACGACTGATTCTTTCCACCATTGTTTTGTCATATGTGTTTTCCTCCTGTTAGATCCGTCAGTATCAGCAAACGCTTTCTGCAACCGCTTGCACAAATCGTTAAAAAAATATCACATTTCTTCATAAAGTTTTCTCATTTTACTTTTATAATAATATCATACTATAATTTGATAGAATATATGTAGAAAGGAATTCTATATGAATAAAAAAGCAGATTCTCTGTTATTCCTGGCTTGGGCTTCTTCCCTGATCGCCACGATGGGGAGTTTATATTTCTCTGAAATTATGAAATATGAGCCATGCGAGTTATGCTGGTATCAGCGTATATTAATGTACCCGATGGTGATTTTACTAGGAGTGGCTTATGTACGCAAAGATTTTAAAGCGGCAATATATTCTACGATTTTTTCCGGTATCGGACTTCTTATTTCGATTTATCACTACTCTATCCAAAAAATTTCGATTCTAACTGAAAGTGCCCCTGCCTGCGGACGCGTTCCTTGTACAGGTGAATACATCAACTGGTTCGGTTTTATCACGATACCGTTCCTTGCACTTTTGGGATTCACCATCATCTTCATTTCAAGTGTTATCGTATTAAAAGCTATAAAGGAGGAAAAATAGATTGAAGAAAATCATCATATTCCTGGTGGCAATTGTCGCATTATTCGCAGCTATCGCCATTGTCACAAGCGTCCAGAACAGTCAAAAAGCCGAGGGGAATAAATTCAAAAAAGAAAACCTCGATCCTGCGACCGTTGAATTGCTGGATGATCCGAACTATCAAAATGTCATCCTTCCCGAAGAACTGGAAGATAAATTAAAGAACAAAGAAGATGCAACCGTATATTTTTACAGCTCTACTTGTATCCATTGTAAAAGGACAACACCTACCCTCGCGCCTCTTGCCGAAGATATGGGAGTCGACATGGTTCAGTACAATCTCCTTGAATTCGAACAAGGCTGGGATCAATATGGAATCGAAGCCACACCTACACTCGTTCATTACAAGAATGGAAAAGAAGTGGCGAGAATCGTGGGAGAACATCCTAAAGAAGATTTCAAATCATTTTTCGAAGAGAACGTAAAATCAGAATAAAAAAAGAGGGGCTGACTTTTCCAAGAGTCAGCCCCTTTCAAATGAGGAGGAATTTCAAGATGAAGATACGTTGTATCTTCAGGATTAGCTTATTACTTGCTATTTTCCCCTCCCATGAACCTTTCAAACATGTTAATGAGAATTTTCTAAAGTATCTAACTATTGAAGACGTGTTACAGCTTACACAAGCAGCTGGTTATCTGCCCTCGAGTAAATGCTCAGATTATGTTTACATTCCGATTCTTCCGTAAATTGATCATACGATAAAGGGAAGAACATACCAAAGCTTTGAAGAATCCCGGCATTGTGATAGAACATATCTTCATATACGTCTTCATTTGAGCCGCTTTCAACGATGGAAATCAGCGTTTGCAGACTTGAGATTACTTGAAATGCTTCCTTAAGGGTCCCGAAATATTCAAAGTTTCTCGTCGTCGTATGTAATACTTGCATATCATCGAATTGTTCGATTTCATCATCTGTGAAATAATCAGGGAAAATAGTACAATACATGTACTGTATAAGCTCTTGAATTTTGTCTTCTTGTTCATGTGTTGATGCTAGTAAAACTTTCACCATCATAACCCACCTTTGTAATGGTTGTAATCTCTCTGTAATAGATATATTAAGGATAACATAGAAGTAGAATCAACAGCGTGGTAATTATACCCATGGATTTGGGTTGAATAGGGGTTACGGTAGGATTAAATACCCACAAGAGTATAAGATTTTTGTCATTTAAAGGAGTTTTTTGATGAAAACAAGGAAAATAGGCGAACGATTCGACCTAGTCATTCCAGATAATTGGAAAAATGTAACGATTGAAACAATTATTAGAAACCACTGGCAGGCTCCTAAGAAAATGGTTCATTCCATGAGGATGGAAGGTGATGTCAAAGTGAACGGAGAGCTGATTTCATGGACTGCTCCACTTTCACAAGGGGATATTCTACAGATCCGATTATTCAAGGAAGTCGAATACGATGTTCCCCCAACCTACGGGGAACTGGACGTGTTGTTTGAAGATGAACATTTGATTGTCGTCAATAAACCCGCCGGGATCGATACTCATCCGAATACTCCTGATGAAACGGATACCCTGGCCAATCTTGTCGCTTTCCATCATCAGGCCCAAGGGGAAAGCTGTCGTGTCTTGCATATCCATCGATTGGATCGAGATACGTCCGGCGCAATCATCTTCGCCAAGCATGCATTAAGTAAAGCGATACTTGACCGGCTTCTTGCCGAGCGGCAGATCAAACGTACCTATCATGCCCTGGTTCACGGTCGATTGAAACAGAAAAAAGGCACCATTTCCGAACCGATCGGGAGAGATCGTCATCACAACACGAGAAGAAGGGTTTCGCCTTCCGGTCAGGATGCAGTCACTCACTATACAGTATTGGAAGTCAGGAATCCGTATACACTCATCGAAGTACAGCTTGATACCGGCCGTACGCACCAAATCCGTGTACATATGAGCCACATCGGTCACCCGCTGGTAGGCGACATTTTATATGGGGGAAAGCCGGTATTCACCAGGCAGGCACTCCATGCAGCACGGATTTCGTTCCCTCATCCGCTGACGGGTGAAAGGATTGAATGTGAAGCGGACTGCAGTGATGATATAGGGTTGTAATAGATTCCATCAATTAAGCACAAAAAAAGACCTGGTCACTCCATATCACGAGTGATCAGGTCTTATAATATTTATTTCAATCCATTTTTCACCGCTGCAGCGATTTGGATCGTACGGCGGGTTTGGTGTTTCACGGCAGGTTCAACGGACTCAACCATATTGCCTTCCTGATCGACCGTTACACTCGTACCGTATGGATTTCCTCCAGTTGCAAAGCTTGATTGGTCTGTGTATCCAGGTGCTGCGATGATGGCACCCCAGTGCATCATTGTTGTGTACAGAGCCAGAACCGTTTGCTCCTGGCCACCGTGTGAGTTACTTGCAGATGATGTGGCGCTCACTACTTTGTTGGCAAGTTTCCCATTGAACCAAAGGCCTCCAGTCGTATCAAGAAACGCTTTGACCTGAGAAGGTACATTTCCGAATCTGGTTGGAACGTTGAATAGATAAGCGTCTGCCCATTCCAGATCATCCAGGGTTGCTACCGGGACCGTATCTTTTGTTTCTTTATAGTGCTTTTCCCATGCCGGATTGGAAGCAATCGCGCCTTCTGGTGCAGTTTCTTCAAAGCGAAGCAATTTCACTTCTGCCCCTGCTTCTTTCGCAGCCTCTTCTGCCCATTTCGCCATCTGATAGTTGGTTCCTGTTGAACTGTAATACATGATTGCCAATTTTACGTTAGACATAATCAAAATCTCTCCTTTTAACATGTTTTTATTTATAGTAATTGGGTGAAACACAGAATCAGGTTGCATGTAAATCCATTAAGAAAATAATAATGCATCTATTGAAAAGCTCCCTGCTCCGACAAGGGCTACCCCTAGTGCCACAACAATGAGCATCACATTATATTCTGTACCATTTTGCGTTGCCCAATAACCGTTTGCACCGTGAACCTTCACGATGGCCACGATCATTGTGCCGATGATGAGCAGTGCACCTAATGGGGTAAGGAAGCCTGCGGCAAACAATAATCCACCCGCTACTTCGGATATCCCTGCAAGTAACGCCATCGTTCTTCCCGGTTTGATTCCAATCGATTCAAAGAAACCTCCCGTGCCCTGTATCCCATGCCCTCCGAACCACCCAAATAATTTCTGTGTTCCGTGAGCAGCGAATGTTAAACCTACTACCAAACGAATAACCAATAAACCGAACGCAGCCAGTGCTGTCATCTTATTTCTTCCTTCATGTTTTCCCTTCGAGATTTCGCTTCAAACATTTCAAATTCAATTATTCTTATGTCAACTATCTTGAATTTGAGATATATAATTAAAAAAAGAGACAAGTTATCTCGAATATGATTATTTTGATTTCGAGATAATTGTATAATACTCTTCTCCACTCTGTCAATAACAATTTGCAACATTCTTTAAAATGGGTTGGAGGGATACAAAAAGAGGTCCGTCCCTCTTCTCTGGAGGGACGGACCTCTTCGTATCATCGATTAAAAATCGAAGTTGTCTGGATCTGGACCAAAACGTTCGTCCAGGTTCAGTTGGTTGATTTGATTCATTTCTTCCAGTGATAGTTCGAAGTTGAACAGATCTGCATTTTCTTTGATGCGGTTTTCATGAACTGACTTTGGAATGATGATGACATCATTCTGAAGGTGCCAGCGCAGAATCACCTGTGCAGCAGACTTTTCATGCTTCTCTGCAATATGGTTCAAGGTTGGTTCATCCAGGACACGCCCTTGAGCGATTGGTGACCACGCTTCTACTGCGATATTCTGTGAAGCACAGAATTCTCTTATTTTTTCCTGATTCAGACGAGGATGTAACTCGATTTGATTTAATACAGGCTTTTCATTGCTGTTTTTCATTAAGTCTTCCAGATGATGCTGATGGAAGTTACTTACACCGATTGACTTGATCAATCCTTCTCCGTGCAGCTTCTCCATCGCTTTCCACGTATCATTGTACTTTCCTTCTACCGGCCAGTGAATGAGATACATGTCCAGATAATCCATATCGAGCTTTTTCAGGCTCGTTTCAAATGCTTTTAAAGTCGTATCGTAGCCTTGATCACTATTCCACACTTTCGAAGTGATGAACAGGTCCTCTCTTGCTACTCCACCTTCTTTCACCCCTTGACCTACGCTTTCTTCATTATCGTAGATTGCCGCGGTATCGATGGAACGGTATCCTGACTGAATCGCAGTTCGAACAGCCTGCACCGTTTCAGACGGATCTTTCATTTGGTAAACTCCTAAACCGACATAAGGAATTTCGATTCCGTTATGTAGCATTTTCGTACTCTGTAAGTTTTTCAACATATTGCATCCCTCCTGATTCATTATTTTACAAACTTAAAGGACAGAAAGCTAATTTTATGATTCCGGGATATTCCTTGCTCAGAAAAGGTCCGTCCCTTAACCGAGGGACGGACCTTTTCTTCTACTTTGCCTGCTGGCCGATGAATTGTTCTCTTTTTCTTCCTATGAAGGCAAGCTTATGGAGGGGTCGTGTCATGGCCACGTACTGGAGCTTGATGTCGAGTTCGTTTTCCGGGTTGAATGATTCTTCCACCGCAGCGATGATGACCACGTCAAACTCGAGTCCTTTTGAGAGATAGGAAGGAACAACGACGATTTGATCTTTCGGGATCGATTCCTGTTCTTCCAACAACTTTACTTTCCCAGGCTGCTTCTCTTGAAGGATTTCGCTTATTTTCACACAGTCCTTCATGCTTTTTCCGATGACAGCGAAGGTTTGGAATCCTTCTTTTCGTCCTGAATCCACTTTCTTCTCGATGAAGGAAGCGAGTTCATCCACTTGCACATACTCATCAAAGCTCGGAGCATCTCCGTGTCGCACCACCGGATTGACTTTAGGAAAATCATACGGTAAGAGACTCAGCAGTTTATTCGCTTCCTCCATGATTTCGATCGTCGTACGGTAGCTTTTTTGAAGCTCGGTATAGGTCGCCCTCGGAAAGATGTCCCGATAGACAGGTTCCCAGGACTGAAGACCCCGGTATGAATGGATTCCTTGAGCAAGGTCCCCGACCAGGGTAAACATATCGGTCTCAAGAGCACGTTTTAATGAATAGAGCTGCATATAGCTATAATCCTGTGCTTCATCTATGACGATGTTTTTCGCTTTATGGAATTTATCGATTCCGAATAAATAGGATTGCAAGTATAGAAGGATAGCCAAGTCTTCTACTTCATACTGCTTTTTCTTTGCATATTTCAATGTGTAGTGACAGAGCTGTTCCGCCTGTCTGCCGCTGAGCTCCCCTTTCGAGTAGGAAGCAAGGCGCACAGGATCAGAGAACAACTCGATGAAATATTGATGCAGTGTTTTCTTTTCAAACTGCTTCATGTATGCATTGACGCTTGTTCGTATTGCTTTTTTGATCTCGTCCACGCGCTCTATTTTCTTATCCAATGCTTTCGAGACATATTCCTTTCGGTTCCCTGCCTTTGAACGTTCAAAGAGTGCCGTTTCGATTCGCTCATCAAAGAATTTCTCCACTCTCTCAACCATTTGCTTCTTGTTCGAGCGGACGTACCCTTGAAGAAGTGACTTCAGCTTTTCCATCCTGCGATAGATTGGCATATACGTATATTCCTCTTTGAAAAGGTGGGTGAACCTTTTGGCTGTGTAGAGCTTGTATTTATCCACATAGAAGTCCTTTGATGTATAAAAGCGCTGTTCGACTTCTTCTATATAATGCTCGAGAATTCTCCTGAATGCTTTAGACCCTTTGAATCCGGATATCCATGATGCGGTCTCTACCTTTTCATCATGGGTCTCGATCAAATGAATGAGCTTGTTATCTTCTACAATGGTAAGCTTCTTCTCTAAGCAGGTCATGACATAATCCGTGAATGTCGTTTGCCTTACCCGTTCCACCCCAAGTTCCGGCAGCGCTTCTGAAATATAGTCGATGAACAAATTACTCGGAGCCAGAATCATCAGTTGTCTCGGATCAAAATGCTGTTTGTAGTTGTAAATAAAATAAGAAATCCTGTGAAGGGCAATGGTTGTTTTCCCGCTTCCCGCTGCCCCCTGTACAATGATCGGCTTGTTTAAGTCGGCCCGGATGATCCGGTTCTGTTCCTCCTGAATGGTGGAAATGATTTCAGTCAGGCGGTTACTGGAGCTTTTAGCTAATGAATCTTGAAGCAGTTCATCCGTGGTCGTTAAGTCAATATCGCGAATTTCTTCCAGGAATCCATCTTCGATCATATATTGCCGCTTCAAGGACAAATCACCTTCGTACGTCTCGCCTTCCGCCACGTACGACACATCGCCGATCCTTCCTTCGTAATACAGGTTTGCGATGGGAGAGCGCCAGTCCACGATGATCTGCTCCTGGTTCTCCCGCTGATACAGGGAGGTCTTCCCGATATAATGCTTCTCCACCTTGTCGGAGCCCTCATGTTGAAAATCAATCCGGGCAAAGTACGGTTTCGTCTTAGCTTTCGTGAGGGATTCCAATTCTTCTTTGGACATCTCAAAAAAGCTTGAGTTCGTCAAGATATCGATGTAGGCAGCACTCGACTCTCCCCAATCCATATCTCCAAAAGCTTTTTCCATGTTTTCCTTATACTTTTCCTTACTCGTCTGGGATGTGCTGATGACCACATCAATATAGCGCTTTGTAAACTCTAACCGTTCTGATTCACTTGAAAAATCGGGATGAATAGTCGATTCCTTCGTCATACATTTCTCCTTCCAAATGTTTTAGCCGCAATGGAGAAAAAACGTCTTGCCAATTCCACCAAGGTAACGACTCTCGGTGGGGAAAACGTTTATAACGAAAAGCAGAGGCGGCTCGATCAGGCCCGACAAGCATAAGATGAGTCTGGCGAAGGCGTTTTTTGCCTTCTTGAGAGACTCATCTTATGACCTCAAGGGCCTAACCGCCTGAGCTAAACAATATTAAGACATATCGAAATCTGTAAAAATTATGTAGGCGTTTGGGAGCAGAAATATATATTATCAGATAATTCAGGAACATACAAGTAGAAAAACCCTCCACCTATTTAGATGAAGGGTCCTTCACTTGATCCACAGGGAACACAATCTGAAAAGTCGTGCCTTTGCCCACTCGACTCTCCACGGTAATGACACCCCTCATGGCTTCGATGATCCGGTATGAAACCATCAGTCCGAGGCCCGTCCCTTTTTCTTTTGTAGAGAAATAGGGTTCGCCGAGTCTCTCTTGTTGATCCGGGGTCATCCCGCCTCCAGTGTCAGTGATGGAAATGCTTATGGTCCCTTTGTGAACCTTCGAAAGGATCGTGAGTGTACCTCCATCAGGCATGGATTCGATGGCGTTTTTGATGATGTTGAGAAAGGCCTGTTGAAAACTGCGGGTGTTCCCTATGATGGAGGCATCCTCGATCTGTTTATGTACAAGCACCGATTGTTGATTACTCAAGGGCTCAACCATGTCGGCGAGCTTATGAAGCTGCTCCGAAATGGAGATATTCTCCACTTGATCCGGATCCGGTTTGGCAAATGTGAGATAATCGTTAATGATCTCTTCTGCCCTGTTCAGTTCGGATGAGGCAATGGTTAAATATTGTTCCCTTTTCCCCACGGGAAGATTATCTTGATGGAGCAGTCTCAGGAAACCTTTGATCACCGTCAAAGGATTTTTCACTTCATGGGAAATGCTCGCAGCAAGCTGAGAGAGTACTTCCATCTTTTCTATTTTCACGAGTGCTTGTTTGATTTGAATCTGTTTCAGCAACGTCTCACATATGTATGTCAGCATCAGCATGCCCAGGGAAGGGAGGAGAATGAAATTTATTAGATAGCTTTCGTCAATCACAAACACAGTCATTGCCTTCGCTATAAGAGCCGCTGCGATGGAATGAATCGTAAAAAGCACCACTGAGAAGATGATCTTCTTCCTGCTTGATAACCGGTTGAAGTCGAACCATTTCATCCCGATGAGCGTCAAGAGATAGATCACGGCATAAATCACGAATGCCACCACACTCCAACTGTAAATCATCGTCCTGGATACCAATAAGACAGCAAGCAATGCGAGACCTGTCAATGGACCTCCATACAGAATGCCGAGAACAAATGGAATCATTCTGAGATCGTGGACACAATATGGGTTATTGTATATGGGGGAAAGCATGCACAGTATAATGGCGATACTTAAAGAAACAAGGGTTGCAAACCTTGTATACCAACCGTGTATCATCTTTTTTTCAACAAGGAAAAAAATTAAAAAAATACTCAAAATGATATAAAAGAAATTATTAATGACATCCTGATTAAAAATAATCATCCTAACCCTTTGACCTTTCACAGAAATTGTCTTCTTTATAGAAATTCTACCATACTAATCCCTCTATCGTTACAATTATATATGTAATGAGGTATTTACATAAGAGAACTCTCCTGTATACCTACAGGAGAGTCATCACCTTACACCGTTTTCAATTGTTCACCGAGATATTTTGCCAGCTCAAGCATTCCGTATTGTCCAGACTTCGCCTCGGCATCTTTATTGTAATTCGTATTCGTGTTCACATCATACGTGTAGATGCTGCCTTCTTTATCCTGGATAAATTCAATACCGGCAATATCGATTTGGTTCGCATGCAAAAACGATTCATATGATGTCAGGATGTCGTGTGAAAAATTCTCTCTGATCTGAAATTTAGGCTTGTCTTCCTGTTCCCCTACAGGACAGAATAGATCATCCACTTGACATACATCAGCAGGACATAATTCGAATCCTTCCGATGTATCCACCTTCACTGCATACATGAACTTACCACCTATGAATTCGCAGCGTGTAATGGATGCATCCGGTGCTTCGATGTACTCCTGTATGAGTGTCGTACCGTCTAACGGTTCTTCAAATTCATCACTGTATACATAATTCTTCAATGCTTCCACGGATTGGAACAACTGAACTCCCAATCCTTTTCCTGCACGATTATGCTTTGTGATGAAAGATGGTTTATCAAGCTTTTCAGCAGCTTCGATTATTTGTTCTTTCCCAACTGCTGCAATGGTTTCCGGTGTCTTGATGCCTGCAGCATTCAAGGCCATATACTGATTCACTTTACTTACTTCCAAGCGAAGGGCACGGCTTCCATTCAGGACTTTTCTTTCGTTCCGCTCTAACCAGGATAGAACGGTTTCAGTCAATTCCGGTGCAAAACGATGGTTTCGCGTATGTGAGGAGGCACTGATTCGATTATAGAAAATACCTTCCGGCGGCTCTGATGACAAATCGACGAGTCCACGGTCAAGGAACCATTCCTCATAAGGCAATTGGAGTTCATCAAGCCTGGACGTTAAATGATTGGTCCATTCACTGTTTTCATGAATGATATGAATTTTTTTCATGATCATTACCCCATTTGTACGTATGATTTTAAAATATAGTCTTGTAACACAAAGTAATCCTACTATAAAAGTAGGATTTAGGCAATCATCATGTATTCACTTTGGCTTACGATCCGTCCTCATTTGAATTTTCAAGCCGCTTTTCGTTAGGAGTTCACGGGCTTTGACAGGTGCCTCTATACGTGCACTCCTAAAATCCTCCTTGAGGATGTCTCTGATTTCCTGCAGGACTCCAAGATTGTTCGTCCGATTTACCTTGGAAGCCTGATCAATGACAGTTAAGCGGTTCACCAGTTTAACCATGAGAAGAATACTCGTGGCAATAAGAATAAGATCAACCAATGAGCCAAGGAACTTCCCCAATCCAATCACCCCTGTCTTATCTGAGGATGCTTCACTAGTTTAAGATATGGTGAAAAGGAGTGAGTTATGAAGACTATAAAATTTCTTATAAAAGATATCTTCCTACGATTGCGATTAACACAATACATGCGACAACCCCCATCAGGATGACGAGTCTCTTTTCTTCCTTGTTCCCCTGCATTGTTTTCCCTCCCTCTTATGAGTTTCACAACTTAGACGCTTCCACGTTCAAACAATTTTGTATTCAATATGACCGGATCAGGATGTTTATTATCCAGAAATAGTTTAAATGCTTCTTCCCCCACTTTTCTTATCGGTACTTCAAAAGATGTGATATTGAGGGCATCGGCAAGGGGATGGTTATCAAAGCTAAGGATTGCCAGGTCGTCTGGAATCATGATTGATCTTTTTCCTGCCTCTGCCACCATGCCCGCCGATACTTGATCGCTCGTTACGATAAGGGCGGAGGGCTTTTCTTCCATCTCTTCCCATGCACTCAACACATCCCGCCCGTCTTGAAGATCGTAGCAGTCATTAAAAATCCACTCGTCACGCACGGGATGGCAGGCAGCCTCTGAGCCGTCGAAGAAACCCCTGATCCGCTCTTCGCTATTCGTCCCGAATCTCCTATGCAAACACAACCCGATTTGCGAGTGCCCTTTAGAATGAAGATACTCGAGCGCACTGCGAATCCCCTGATAATGATCAATGAACACCTTTTTATAAGTGGGGTCGAACACATTTTCACAAAACACTACATTAGGATTGATAAATGAAGCAAGAGCATCCAAAGAATTGGAGCGTGACGTCAGGATCAACCCATCCACTTCTTTCATCTGAAGTCGATGAAAGGCATCCAGTTCAGCTCCCCTGTCATAATCACTCTGAAAAAGTTGGAGGTGATAACCGTATTTTAACGCTTCCCCCGCTATGCCTTGAAGAATCTCTCCGAAATAAGGGAGATTCAAATAGGGTAGAATCACTCCGATACTATAGGTTTTCCCTTTTGATAAATGAACGGCGTTCGCGTTCTTTATATAGTTTAACTGCTCCACAGCATGGAGGACCTTCCTGCGCTTCTCTTCTTTCACATAAGGATGATCATTCAATACCCTCGAAACCGTTGACACAGAAACTCCTGCAAGCTTCGCAATACTTCTAATATTTGTCATACCCATACCCCTTAAGTAACGATTTTCCAATCAAAAATTATCTCTTTAATAAAACGCTTGCCCTGAAACGCGTTTCACACTTTAAAGTGAAATCATGCAAGGATCCCATCGCTATTCATTCACAAAACATGATAAGGAGGCCATACTATGCTCGGCATTTTATCCATACCCGTTCTCTGTGCCATCATCATCGGCGGAAGTTACGCTGCACTAAAGCCCATCCATTTCCAAACTTCCTACGATCAAAATGATCCCTTTGAGCACATCTACAACTCTAATCTCCTTTAATTCGTACGAGGCTTGAACATAACTGTATCCATTTTCTCTAAAGACAAAAAATTAGTTAGGATCACTTGTTACACCGCTTTTGATTTCCGTGCAAGACTTCGCTTTCCTCGGGCGGAAGGCAAGCCTCCTCGTCGCTGACGCTCCTGCGGGGTCTTACCTATTCCGCTTCTCCCGCAGGAGTCTTCGTCTTGCACTCCAATCAATAGCTAGATCCTGCTTTATAAACTGAATGTGCTTTAGCAATAATAATAAAAGGACCATCACACCAAAGTTGTTGTTATACATACACAGACTACAGTTTTCGAATGTTCGCTCATTTTGGATGTATCGGAGCAGAATGAGTCATTCACGTCAGATTAGAAAGAGTAAGTGTATAATTTTACAGTAATCGGTCACTGCAACTCATAGAATGAGAGTTGGTAAATGTGATGGTGAAGCAATCTCTACATTACATTGTTATAGTGAAGATTTACACTTGGAAAGTTGATTGGAGCGGAAGGTGCTCGACTCCGACGGGAACAGCGGGAAAGTTGAGACCCCACAGGGCAAAAGCCCGAGGAGGCTCAACTCACGCCCCGCGGAAAGCGAGCACCTGCAGCGGAAATCAACCACTACTCGCTACAGACAAAAGCAACAGTATTAGTATAAATAACCATATGATAATTCCGAACCATTTTCTTTTATACTAATAACATCCACCATGACTGGTTCTTTCACACATCCTAAAACGTCATTCCTTGACGCATACTAAAACGTCGGTTATATTGGTCGTATTGCTTAACAGCTTACAAAAAGTAAGTAACATACAACTATATACCACATTATAACATTTCTTCATACATCAAGGAGGCATACTCATGGATAATTTCTTTCAAATCGTCGACGAACGCCGCTCTACGAAAGTATACGACCCTCATGTGGAAATCCCCCGTGAGGAATTAGTCAGCCTGCTCGAATCGGCTGGAAAAGCTCCATCTGCCTGGAATCTGCAGCAATGGAAATTCCTTGTATTTGACCATAAAGAAGTACAGGAACGATTACTTCCGATTGCTTATCACCAGCAGCAGGTACATGATGCTTCTGCTGTCGTGGCTATACTCGGTGACCTTGAAGCGGATAAGAACATCGATCCCGTTTTTGATCCTGCGATTGAAAAAGGCGAAATGACGGCAGAAATCAAAGAGATCCTGAAAAAACAAATCGAAGGCGCGTACAGCCGTGAAGAATACCCGCGGGACGCTGCATTCAGCAATGCTTCACTCGCTGCCATGCAATTCATGCTTGCCGCGAAGGCGAAAGGCTGGGATACTTGCCCCATCGGCGGATTCAATCCGGCTGCCCTCATAAGCGAATTCAATGTATCGCAGCGTTATCTTCCAATCATGCTGATTACAATCGGAAAACCGCTTCAAAAAGCACGGAAGACAGATCGACTGGATATCCGTAACTTAATTGATTGGGCAGAATAAGACGGGAAAAAGCCACTACCATAGGTGTGTGGCTTTTTTTTTCGTTAAAAAAGTACGCTCTTTTCAATTTGTTTCATTTTATAGAAATGCCCCTTTTTACTCATCAGCTCCCCATAGCTGCCTGCTTCCACGACCTTCCCTTTGTCCATCACGATGATCTGATCCATTTCTTCAAGTCCCGTTAACCGGTGACTGACCAGAATGAGTGTATCACCTTCGGCTGCTGTATACAGATGGTCGAAAATCTCTCTTTCCATCAATGCATCAACGGAAGATGTCGGTTCGTCGAGCATCCATAACGGTGAGTCTTTCAAAAGGGCCCTTGCGATCGCCAGCCGCTGCTTTTCACCCCCGGAAAGATTCTCTCCTTTCTCTAATACTTCATCCTCTAAAGAAATATGATCCAGTTTCACTATATCCAATGCCGACTCCATTTCTTCTTTTGTCAAATCATCACGTACCAGCATCAGTTTTTCCTTTATTGTGCCGTAAAAGAAATGGTTTTCTTGAAGGACGACATTGGCATTCCGCCACAATGCCTCTTTATCGATATCCCTAATGGAAGCATCATTGACGAAAATCGACCCTTCATCCGTTGGATAAAAGTGTAATAACAATTGAAGTAATGTCGACTTTCCTGATCCCGATGGTCCCACGATCGCTGTTTTCGAACCTGCGGGAAGTTCGAGACTCACCCCGTCCAATGTCTTTCTTTCCTCACCGTCAAAGGAAAAACTCACATCCTTCATGCAAAAGGAAGGAACATCCCCTACAAGGACCAACCCCAATGGAGGTCCGTCCCTCTCGATGGGTTCTTCGGGTATGATGGTAGAGAGTCTGCTTGCAGCACGGCGCGAATCTTCATAGTGGGTCGGCAGGATCGCCATTGGTGTTGCGTTTTCGAATACAGTTAATGAAATCATGACAAGCATGGCAAGGAATATTCCGTCCAATTGACCAGCTGCTACTGAATAAGCCCCCAAAGCCAGAACAATCCATGAAATGAGCAGGGAAACCAGGATGTTCGTTGAATGACTAAAGAGAGAATACCGGCTCTCCCTTTCCTGCTCACTCACATAACCTGCAGCTGCCTGAACAAGACTTGCCTCTTTATCCTCCAGTCTGCGATAGATTTTCAGGTCCCTGAATCCATAAAGAAATTCCGTCACCTCCGACGATAACTCCCCTCGTCTTTCACGTAGGGTCGCCTCTATTTTTCTCTGTTTAAAAGCGAAGTAGGCGGGTACGATATAGCCTGTCAACAATAGACCTCCGAGGGTGACCAAGGCAATCGAAACAGAGTAAAACAGTGTAAACAAAATCGTGCTTAAAAATACCATCACCAGGATGACGGGGGGATAAAAGACACGGATAAAGAAATTCTGCAGGCTCTCAACATCCCCTACGATTCTTGAAAGAAGATCCCCGCTTCGATAACGCCCGAAAATCCCCGGTGCAAGCGGCTCGATTTTTTCGTAGATGGAAACCCTCAAGTTCGCCAAGATCGTGAACGTAGCCCGATGGGAATAATAACGTTCCCCATAGCGGCTGACCGCCTTCGTTAAACCAAACAATTTTAAAAGAGCAATCATGACTGTCAGGGCGTAAAGCGGTACCTCAAGGGCCGCTTTGGAAATTAAATATCCACTCGAAGCAAATAGTCCCACCGAAGTTATTCCAGCCAGAAAGCCCAAAAGAACCGAATACACAATATCCTTTTTTTCCTTCATCATCAGCTTCACGACAAATGCTAATTCTTTCATCTAACGTTTCACCCCTTGCTGTACATTCACCATTTCACGATAGTGGGGCGCCGATCTCATGAGCTCTTCATGAGTTCCAATCCCAGCCACTCTCCCCTTATCCAACAACAAAATGCTATCCGCTTTACGTATCGTATGAAGACGGTGCGCTACAGTAATGACGGTAGCTTCCTTAGTCAATTCCTCCATCGAAGACTGCAGGATTTGCTCCGTCACAAGATCCAATCCGGTTGTCGGTTCATCAAACAGGATGAGGGACGGACCTTTGAGAAACGCCCTTGCAATGGCAATGCGCTGCTTCTCTCCTCCGGAAAGGCCTCTTCCCGCTTCCCCGACCGGTGTATCATAACCCTTCTGAAGTCCTGAAATCATTTCGGAAATCCCCGCTTTCTCAGCAGCGGATTCAATTTCTTCACGGGTGACTCCCACTCTTCCCCCGACCGCAATATTCTCAGCTATCGTGCCGGAGAATAAGTACGGATTTTGTGAGATGTAACTCATTTGATCAAACCAGTCTCTTTCCACGCATTCGCTTCTTGATACTCCATTAATGAGAAGATCTCCCTCTGAAGGATTAAGTAATCCCCCTATCAGATGAAGGATGGTTGTCTTCCCCGCTCCACTCTGACCGACGATCGCTACTTGGCCCCGTGATGGGAAGACTGCGTTCACCCCTTGCAGGGCATATCCTTTTTCTCCATAGGAGAATCCGAGGTTACACAGTTCGATCGTAGAAGGATTCCCATTTGATATGGGTTTCCTCTCCCCCCATTTAACAGGCTGATCTTTTTCCTGAAGCTCCTCCATGACTTTCTTTGCGGCACCCATGCTCCCACGCCCGGTATGAAACGCATGCCCAAGCTCTTTTAAAGACTGATAGAATTCCGGTGCCAGGACAAGCACGAAGAAAGCGGTAAAGAATGGGATACTCTCAAAGACTACCAATCTCAGCCCCACCTCCAGGGCGATCAGGCCGATGCTCAGCATCGAAATGAACTCAAGCATCAACGAAGACAAAAAGGCCGTCTTCAATACTTCCATGGTCGCTTCCCGAAAGTCCAGACTACTTGATTTGATTCCATCTTTCTGCCGTGCCCCCCTACCAAGTAACTTTAAAGTGGTCAATCCTTGAAGAGTATCGAGGAATCTTCCAGAAAAAGCGGTCAGCTTGTCCATCTGCTTCTCGGATTTCTTCTTGGTCATGACCCCGATGATGGCCATGAATAATGGGATGAATGGAGCCGTCACCACCATGATCAAACCTGTGTACACATGCTCCGTAAAGATGGTGATCAACAGGATCAAAGGAACGATGGTGGTCTGAATCCTTTGAGGTATATACTGACTGTAATACCCGTCCAACCCATCGACCGCATCCATCATCGTGCTGACCTTTTGTCCGGACTGACCCTGAATCGATGCCTGAAGAGGGTTTTTTGCCCATTTCGTTAACAGCCGTTTCCTCAAATCCCTCTTTACCGTTGCGGCCATCCCGATACCTGTCCGTCCATTGACATATGTAAGGAAAGCCCTCCCCGTAAGAATAACAAGCAAAGCTCCAAGCATCGGGAGGATTTCCTGAAACGCAAGCTTCTCTATAAAAATGGCATTGACAATGCTTACGAGCAAATAAGCCTGTCCAACAACGACTCCCCCCATCAACAGGGACGCCCCGTATAGGGTCATTGTTGATGCTCTTTGCTCTTTAGCTAATTGATTAAGCTCTTTCATCGCTGCTCTCAACTCCAAGGTTAAAAGTTAGTGAAATATTTCACAATATAATACCTCCATTATAGTAAATTTATTCCCTTTCTGCATCTTTTGGGATTGACCGTTTTGTGACAATTTAATAATAAAAAATAGGCTGGGACATAACTAGCTTCTAATAGTAAAAAAAGGTGAATTTGAGCTTGCTCAAATTCACCTTTCTTATTTTTTTGTGTAAATACTTCTATAATTTAGTTGTTGGCAATGAATTTTCTTAAATTCACTGCCATTAACG
>NZ_LIXZ01000002.1 GCF_001305855.1 Rossellomorea vietnamensis
ACGGAAAGCTACATGCGCAGACAACGCTGTAATGGAAAACTTTTTTGGTGTTTTGAAGCAGGAAATGTACTATGGAGAAAAATTAGTTACCTTTGAGGATTTAAGAAGCCGGATTGAAGAATATATCCACTGGTACAATCATGAACGTTCAAAAGAAAAATTGGATGGACTAAGTCCAGTCGAATACCGAACTCAGTCCATCCAATCAGCTGCATAACAAAACTCTAACTTTTGGGGTTAGCCACCGTTCCACGTGAACAGGGCCTCTTTTATGCCTTCATGCAGTAAGGGCTAACAGTTATTGCAGTACCACCAGCCACCAAATAGGAAAAGCAAGATTAGTAATACAACGACTAAAGCAAAGTAGAAACCCCCGCCGCCATAGCAACCTGGATAGACTGGTCCGTAACAAGGATATCCATAAGGCATGACCATACCTCCTCACTCACTTTTACTATCAGTATATGTACATAGGGAAGGAGCGTATAGGCATTTTGCATCTTTATTATAGAATTCAATTCTGAAAAAAGTGTTCCATTTCCCGATTACTTTTACCGGACATGCAAGGACATTCCCCTCTTATCATATGAATGAGTATAGGCTTAAGTCCTCATGGAGGTGTAAATATGTCTGGAGTTCTAACAGCACTGGGGTATTTCTTTAAGGAGTTAATTTTCCTCGTTTCTTACGTTAAGAATAATGCCTTTCCGCAACCACTGTCCGCCGCAGATGAACGAAAATATTTAAAGCTGATGGCAGAAGGGGACGAACACGCCCGCAACATGCTCATCGAACATAATCTCAGGTTGGTTGCCCACATCGTCAAGAAATTCGAAAACACAGGCGAAGATCCAGAAGATTTGATTTCCATCGGGACCATCGGATTGATCAAAGCGATTGAAAGTTACTCAGAAGGAAAAGGCACGAAGCTTGCCACCTATGCGGCTCGATGTATCGAGAATGAAATCCTCATGCACCTCCGCGCCCTTAAGAAAACCAAAAAAGATGTCTCACTCCACGATCCCATCGGCCAGGATAAAGAAGGAAATGAAATCAGCTTGATCGATATTTTGAAATCGGAAAGCGATGATGTCATCGATACGATCCAATTAAGCATGGAACTCGAAAAGGTCAGAAAATATATTTGCGTACTGGACGAAAGGGAAAAGGAAGTCATTGTCGGGAGGTTCGGGCTGGATTTGAAAGAAGAGAAGACTCAAAGGGAAATTGCAAAAGAACTGGGGATTTCGAGGAGCTACGTCTCACGTATTGAAAAAAGGGCCCTCATGAAAATGTTTCATGAATTTTATCGTGAGGAAAAAGAAAAAAGAAATAAATCCTAAAAAAGAAAAGCGGTCCAGGAACCGCTTTTCTTTTTTTCTACTCTACACTGACTTCAGCGGATATGATCAAGCCAATAACAGACGTCAGGATAAGACCCATGATCATTGAAAACATCGTCATCCCTCTCCCTCATTAAACTGCATTTCTTACTATTAATGTATCACGAAAAAACGGATATTCTCCTCCCATCCGTGAACAATTCTTTACTAAGTATTGACAGATATGTGACCGGAAGAACAAAAGGAGGGCCCCATAGATCGGGGACCCTCCTTTTCCTCTGTTAGTTCATTTCTCGCTTCTTCTTTCTATGGAAGAAAGCCGACCAAATGACAATATTTAAAAACATCTCTCCACCACCTTCTTGATTCGTTAGGCAGTATCCTTCTCTACCCATAGCGCATTCAGCATTTTCTCCTGTACATAAATCATTTTTCATTCTCCTCTCCATTTGTTGTTTTTCAGATTAAAATATTTGAGACATGTAGTGTTGCTTAATTTTCGTTTCTTCATAGCTTTTTGAAACCATCTCGTTGTGAGAAGCTTCTTCAAACGTTTCCTGTTTCTTATTGAAGGTTACCGTTATAAATAAAAGATTCAGTGTCATACAATATCACCCCTTTCAAAGTTCCTGCAGACTTGCAGGGCATACTAAAAAGCCACAAAGCGACCGACCCTTGTGGCACAAAAAAGCCACAGGGATCTACATTCTCCCTGTGGCTATTATTGAATGAAATTCAAATTAAGCAGAAAACATCCCACAAGCGGTCGAATGATAAAAACGATATGAAGTTGTGTCTTTTTTTTCAATAAGCACGAACATTTCCTTCGACCTCCCTCTTGTGATTTTTTTCTTACATTGGTTAGTATATCCAATTCCTGCAATAAAGTAAACTCTTTTCTTCACTATTTTTTCTACAAATTTCCACATAAAAAAACGGGTCCTCCATGAGAGCCCGCTTTTCTTTGTCCAGCTGCAAGGCTTAGAGGCTCGAGGTCATAAGTCAAACCATCCATAAAGGCAAAGTACGCCTTTCCGGATGATTCACCTTATTCTTGTCGCCTCTGGACAAAGCCCTTCCGCTTTTCTTTGTCCAGCTGCAGGGGCTAGCCCCTCGAGGTCACAACAGAAAAATCCCATAAGGCAAAAAACGCCTTTTGGGATTTTCCTGTTGTGGTCGGGGCTGATCGAGCCGCTTCCGCTTTTCTTATTTATTCATCCGCTGATTGCAGATCTTTTTTATATTTTATTGCTTTTGTGAAAAAGTATAGTGACAGCCCGAGTAAAACAACGGTCCCTGTCATGAGTGGCATCATTTTGCCAGGTGTGACCGTAACGGTCGGAATGATGACACCTAAATACATAAAGACACTCAGTGCAAGTAATGTAAAACCAAATCGTTTGAAATCGACGACCTTATGTTGAATGGTCTTTTTGCTTGTGTTCTTCATTAGATTCACCTACTTTAGAACTAGTAAACTCTCATTCTATGGTAACATATGATTCCATACAGCTTACCATGTAATTGATACCAGTTCTGCCAAGGGTTACTTGGAAAGAGCGTTGTCAATATCTTCAATCAGATCTTCCACATCTTCAAGGCCGACTGAGATCCTGACAAGTCCGTCCGTGATCCCAAGTTCGTTCCGACGCTCTGCAGGAATGGACGCATGCGTCATTCGGGCCGGAACGGAAATAAGGCTTTCTACAGCGCCAAGACTTTCAGCCAACGTGAAGTATTTCGTATTGGTTAGCAGACGGTCTGCATTTTCTTCGCTGCCTACATCAAAGGAGACCATCCCACCGAAGCCTGATGCCTGTTTCTTGGCGATGGCGTGATTCGGATGAGTTTCAAGTCCCGGATAGAAAACCTTCGATACTTTCGGATGAGCCGTCAGGAACTCAACGATTTTCCTTGTATTTTCTTCATGCTCTTCCATACGCAGTCCCAAAGTTTTGATCCCGCGAATCAATAACCATGAATCCTGCGGTCCAAGGACCCCGCCTGTGGAATTCTGAACGAAGAATAATTCTTCAGCCAGTTCTTCTGAATTCACTACCACGAGTCCTGCGACCACGTCGCTGTGTCCACCGATGTATTTCGTTGCACTGTGGAGGACAATGTCTGCACCCAGGCTAATCGGGTTTTGCCAGTATGGTGTACTGAACGTATTATCAACGATGGTCAGCAGATTGTGTTTACCCGCTAATGAAGCGGCTGCCTCGATATCCGTGATTTTCAATAATGGATTGGTAGGCGTTTCAATGTACACAGCCTTCGTATTCGGTTGTATCGCTTTTTCAATATTAGCGATATCGCTTGAATCAACGAATGTGGATTCGATACCGATACGATTCAATACCTTGGTCATGACACGGTACGTGCCGCCATACACATCATCTGTCATCACGATATGATCCCCGCTGTTGAACATCATCATGACTGCTGTGATCGCCGCCATTCCCGATCCGAATGCAAATCCTTTTTCCCCGCCTTCAAGATCTTTGATCAGCTCTTCAAGGGCATGTCGGGTAGGGTTTCCCGACCGTGAATATTCGAATCCCTTGTGCTTTCCTACTTCATCCTGCTTATACGTACTCACTTGATAAATAGGAGTGGAAACTGCACCTGTTTGAGGATCTGTCGGGATACCACCGTGGATTAATTGCGTCTTCTTTTTCATGATTAGATTCCTCCTTGATAAATTTTTTTACTTAAGTACCGCTCGCTTGAGTCCGGGAAAATGGTTACGATATGGCTTCCCGGGTCAGCCTGTTCCGCTTCAAGCAGTGCTGCATGGAGGGCTGCACCGGAGGAACTTCCCACCAGTAACCCTTCCATTGCTGCCAGTTCTTTTACTCTTCTGAATGCATCCTCGTCCGTGACGGTGTGGATGCTGTCAAAATACGCAGGATCCATATAATCCGGGAGAAATTCCATGCCGATTCCTTCTGTTTTATGCGGCCCGGATTCTCCCCCATTCAGGATGGATCCTTCAGGTTCAACGATCACCGTTTTAATGGTACCCTTCATTTCTTTGAGATAGCGGGCAGTCCCCATGAAGGTTCCCCCGGTGCCGGCACCGGCGATGAAGGTATGAATCTCTCCATCCATCTGCTTCCACAATTCAGGTCCCAATGTTTTGTAATACGTATCAGGGTTCGCCTCGTTCCCAAATTGCTGCGGGGAATACGAGTTAGGAATTTCGTTAACTAATTCCGCTGCTTTTGCGATCGCGCCCATCATTCCCTCTTCAGTGGGGGTATGGACGATTTCTGCTCCAAGTGCTTTCATCAGTTCCTGTTTCTCCATGCTGAATTTTTCAGGAATGCAGAATGTCACTTTATATCCTGAGTTCACAGCGGCTAAAGCCAGGCCGATTCCCGTATTGCCTGCAGTCGGTTCGATGAAGGTCCCCCCGGGCATGATCTTACCGTTCACAACTGCATCCTTTAACAGTTCAAGTCCCAATCGATCCTTCACACTGCCTCCGGGGTTAAAGAATTCAAGCTTCGCAAAGAGGCGGACGCCTTTCTTCAACGGGAAGTGTGTAAGTTCAACAATCGGTGTATTCCCTATCAGGTCATGTACACTCTTATACACGTCCATGTATTCAATCCCCTTTCAAACAAAAAAACTGACCCTTACACCAATCCGTCTTCAATACCGATGAATGGCCTGTTCGACCGAACAAGACTCGTTCACGTGATTTAGAGGGTGTGATGCCTGGGTCAGCTATACCTTTTTATATTAAACAGATTTCACGATACTCATGACCATTTTGGCCGAATGAAGTGCAGCCTTCTCCAGATATTGATCAAAGGAGACATCCGATTCCTTGCCGGCGATATCAGAAAGGGAGCGGATGATGACAAATGGTACGTTGAACTGATGTGCCACTTGGGCGATGGCGGCCGCTTCCATTTCCACTGCCTGCAAATCCGTGAATTTGTCACGGATCGCATCCACTCGCACTGGATCATTCATGAATGAGTCTCCAGTGGCAATCAATCCGGATACCACCTGTGCATCCCCAAGCTCCTTAACGCTTTCAATGGCGGTTTGCTTCAATTTCTCATCTGCAGTGAAGGCTGCCGGAAGCTGCGGGACCTGGCCGTATTCATATCCAAAAGCCGTTACATCTACATCGTGATGTCTTACTTCAGTGGAAATGACGACATCCCCAACGTTTAGAGAAGGATCGAATCCTCCTGCTGACCCTGTGTTGATGATGCAATCCGGTTTGAAATGCTGCAATAGAACCGCTGTTGACATCGCTGCATTCACTTTCCCGATTCCAGAACGAAGTAATATCACTTCTTTATCACTCATGGTACCGCTTGTATATTCACACCCTGCAATCGTTTCCACTGTCGGGTTTGATATATTTTCTCTCAGTAGGGCTACTTCTTCTTCCATTGCTCCGATGATGGCGATTTTCATTGCTAAAACCTCTTTCTACTGTTTAGTCGCCTCCATGATCCACACAAACGTATTCACTTGCTGAAACTGAACCGAAAACCCATTATCACGTAAAAGCTCTTTTAACACATCAAGAGTCGTGTAATATTCCCGTTTTAAATCTTCAGCCAGATTGAAATACTCTTTTTTTATTGCTTGGGATATGGCGGCTTGATAATGCTGACAAGTTTCAAACATCGTATCAGCAAATACTATTTTACCACCTTGTACTAGGAGCTTTCCATAGATGCCGAAAGCTTTTCCCTTTTCTTCATCGGTTAAATGGTGAAACGCATAGGAACTTACAATAGAATCGGCCTTTCCTTCTAAAGAAAAATCCAGAAAGTCACCGTCCCGGAATGTGACACGATCGCCAAGCTTCTGCATTCCAATCGCCCTCATTTCAGGAGAAGGTTCAAAAGGAATGACTTCGAGTCCTGCATCCAATAGCTTTTTTGTTAGATTCCCTGTACCGGGTCCAAACTCGACCACCCTCCCCTTTGATCGGAAAACCACTCCGTCAAGAATCGAATCATAGTGTTCGAATACCGCTTGATACTCCGCATCTTTTCCTGTCACTGTATCATCATAAGAATCTGCCCAGTCCTGGAACAAATCCAAAAATTCTCTACCCATGTTTCAGCACCTCAGCTGTATTAAGTTTATAATTCCTATAAACATACTATGAATTAATTTTAAAACTGTTATTAAATTATCATATTCTCCTGATGAATTCAACAATTATTCATTGTCAAAAGGGTGGGGGGACTCTAAAATAGAGGGAGAAAGCCTATCCAGATCATGCGTAATTAGGAGGTTCACCATGAATATTTCATTCGATTTAATAGAAGATAAAGTGGAATTTTTTGAAGCTGATAATCTCAGGACATTGGAGAAAAAGGTAGACGAACAAATCCAGCATAATAAAGCCATCATGCTCTCCGTCCATCACGTGGATCATTCCGTTTCCATCGATGAGAACGGCAGAAGATTGTACAGTGCCATGGTTCATTTTAAGGTGAAGAAGTAAACTATGTAAAAAGGCTCTTCCAAAGAATTGGAAGAGCCTTTTTTAAGTCAGTCTTTATCATTTTCCTTTAATTCCTGCACTTTGGTCGGCTGCCATCCTTTGCCGTCGACCCATTGGAGATATACCCTGTAAGGTGTCTTGGTATCCTTAGTCGTCACGGTCGCCATGGACTTCTGAGGACCGCCATTCCCTTCCATCCACCAGATGGTCATGTTCTCTTCAGGGATGCCTGTGGCATAAGAAGTCGCCTTGATTTTCTCCTGCCAGTCGACCGTTCCTTCGTCATAGACAGATACGTGTTCACCTGTCTGCTCGGTGCCGATCGGCTTCCAGTCGGGATGCACCATCGTTTTTACCACATTGGGTTCGGTACTTTCCTCGACTTTCATCTTACTTTGGTCTTCCCCGTCTAATGCGACAGAATCTTGATTCTCATCAGAGGACTCGTCTTTCTTTTTTTCATCCTCTTTTTTCTTATCTTCTTTTTTCTTATCTTCGTCTTTTTGTTCATCGTCCGCTTTGTCCTTGGAATCATCTTTCTCATCCATCGAAACGGAGTTTTCTTTTTCTTTCCCCTTATCGCTGTTGTTGGCATCCTTGGTTTCTGAATTTTTCGGAGCGTCTGTTGTTGCCTTTTCACCGCCGCCCCCTCCAAGTACGATGGTGCCTCCTACTACGACAATTAATAAAAGTACGATTGCAATCATTATGTTTAACAGTTTATTTGTATTCTTTTTAGATCGTTTGTCTAATCGAGATTGATATTTCGCCATTTTGTTCCCTCCCTATTATCCTAAACAGTTTAACATGATAAGAGGAAAAGAATAAAGCGAAACATTATCCATACCGGGATGATTCAGCTATAAAGGGAAAAAGGTCACAGAACTCACGGGACTTCCCTGCTACTCATGATCAAGCCGGTAGACAGCATCGACGCTGTCCTTGAAGATCGGGTAAATCCCACCTTCGCCTATGGTCACGTCCATGTTTACAGCTACGAGGGCGTATTTGGGGTCTTCGAAGGGAAAGTACCCTGCGAACCATTTATTATATAATTCGTTTGGCTTTACCCTTTCTCCCCGGTAATTCC
This sequence comes from Rossellomorea vietnamensis, assembly GCF_001305855.1. Taxonomy (GTDB): domain Bacteria; phylum Bacillota; class Bacilli; order Bacillales; family Bacillaceae_B; genus Rossellomorea; species Rossellomorea vietnamensis_A. Next base: position 7,925 of record NZ_LIXZ01000002.1, read on the forward strand.
CTGTTTGTGCCGTCCCGGTCTTTCCGGCGATGGTGTAGGCTGCGTTTTGCAAATATGGTGCCGTACCTTGGGGTGAGTTCACCACACCTCTCAAGTACTGCTGAAGCTTCATGGCCGTGAAAGGGGTGATCGTCTCCCCCTCTAACTTGTGTTTATGAAAGGAAAACATATTGGTCCCATTTTGATACTGCACGGAAGAGACGGCACTCACCTGAAATTTCTCTCCCCCCCTGGCAATCGTGGCCATCATATTGGCGATGCCGAGAGGGGTGACGCGGACTTCTCTTTGTCCAATTCCTGTTTGGGAAACGAAATTTGGATCTTTTCTTTCATCATCGGACGCGAAGATCCTCCCTTCACTCACTTGAAGCTGTGGAAAGCTTTCGTAATGAAAGACATTCCCCTTCCAGGCAATGTCACCAAGCAGTCCGATCTTCTCGGCGTACTCATCCAGGAGGTGTTCATCCTTCTCAGTCAGCTCTTTCGCAAGGTCCGCAAACGTACGGTTACAGCTGACGGCTATGCTCGTCTTTATATTAATGTTCCCGTGAGGCTTTTCGGCAGCCTCACCGCGGATGTTTTCATCACAAGGGAAAAGCCTTCGTTCATCCACGATCCCTTCATCCATGGCTGCAGCGGCGACGACGGTCTTAAATACAGAACCCGGGATCAGCGCTTTCAGCATGTAATTCGTCGCCCCTCCACTGAATGGGTCACGGCTCTTCATGGCTGGTCTTGAAACACTGGCGAGTATTTCACTACTTTCGATATCAAGTAGCAGCAGACCCCCTTTTTGAATGTTATACGTATCTGCCACTTCTTCGAGTGCTTGCTGCATCCTTCTATCGATGGTCGTTTTCATATTCAGCGGGTAAAAAGGGTTGGCCGGTGCCAGATACTTTACATCTACCCCGAATAATGGACCTCCCCTCGCATCGACATGATAAATCAATTTCGCTTCCTCTTCTGCGACCAGCCATTCATCAAAGCTTTCCTGAAGTCCCGACACCCCGATTTTCTGATTGGCTCCCTTTACTTTGTCAGGGTATCGTTCGTGGAATATGTTTGTATTTTCCCCCGTCACTCCGATCAGCTGGGATGCAGGCACCTCGTCGCTTTTGAACTTTTTCGTAAGGGCAAAGACTCCTTGAATTTCAAGAGAATTTATTTCCTTCATCTGTTTCTCTGAAAGCCTTAAGGGCTCTTTTCCCCCGAAAACGATCGGTCCATGTGCTTCCTCCACTTTTGTTCGGATCGTTTCTGGAGGAACATGAAGGATGTCCGCCAATTTTCCCACCGGCCAATCCAGTTGTTTAAGAAACGGAAAAAGGACGAGGACATTTTTCTCTGTAAACGTAAGGGGTTCACCGTTCCGATCGAGAAACTCCCCCCTGCCTTCATCGATCACCAATGCTTGAGTCCGCTGTGCGACGCTTTCTTCGAGAAGGTTTATTTTATGTTTGGAATAGGATTCAGTCTGAAATAATTGCAATTGCATCAATCTCCCTGAAAGTCCAGCGAGAGCAAGTAATAAGACGATACTGAACAACCTGATTCGTTTCCTTTTCATTTTGTCACCTCGTCCCCATTGTTGACGAGTTTTATGCGAATTAATCATAAAAAAAGAAGAGGCTCTAAATTGGAGCCCCTTCACGGGTGATCAGCTTACTTCTACAATCTTGACGCTCATTTCCCCACCTGGAGTCTGAACATTCACTTCCGCACCTACTTTATGTCCAAGAAGGCTTTTCGCAATCGGTGAATCATTTGAAATCTTCCCTTCAAATGGATCCGCTTCCGCACTACCAACGATTGTGTATGTTTCTTTGTCTCCGTCCGGAAGTTCAACGAACGTCACTTTTTTACCTAATTGAACTGTATCTGAATTCATATCATTTTCTTGAATGATCTTCGCATTGCGAATCATATTCTCTAAAGTGGAAATACGACCTTCAACGAATGCTTGTTCATCTTTCGCTGCATCGTACTCAGAGTTCTCGGATAAATCCCCGAAACTGCGGGCGATCTTGATGCGCTCAACGACTTCTTTACGTTTAACCGTTTTCAAATTCTCCAGTTCTTTTTCTAACTTCTCTTTACCTTCTGCTGTCATCGGAAATACTTTATCTGTACTCATGACCCTCTTCACTCCTTTTCTATCTCAGAGCTTCCCGAGCTCTATATGTAAATGTGCTGCGTATGTAAAGGGAGGGAATGAAGGGAGAATTTCTTCTCACTCCATTCCCTGCTTCTTTACATTTTGGGAAAATGCTAAATCTCGCCTATATGTCTTTATCTATGCTATCGTATTACAAAAATGACTTTTGTTCAAGAATTGTTTGAATTTTTGTTACCATTAAATCGATTGCCACATGGTTATGACCGCCTTCAGGGATGATGACGTCGGCATATCGCTTCGTCGGTTCGATGAATTGGTTATGCATCGGGCGAACGACCGTAATGTATTGATCGATGACGGAATCAATGGAACGTCCGCGCTCTTTAATGTCGCGAAGCATCCTTCTGATGATCCGAAGATCCGCATCTGTATCTACATAAAGCTTGATATCCATTAAGTTACGCAATCTTTCATCTTCTAATACTAAAATTCCCTCTAAAATAATCACATCTTTCGGTTCAACGAGGATCGTATCATCCGAACGGGTGTGCATTTTATAATCATACACCGGCTTATTCACGGGCTGATGATCCAATAATCCGTGCAAATGTTGAATTAACAAATCATTATCAAAGGCTAATGGGTGATCATAATTGGTTTTCAAACGTTCCTCAAAAGGTAGATTCGATTGATCTTTATAATAATAATCCTGTTGCAGCATTAAAATCGAATGACCTTGGAATTGCTCATAAATGGCTTTGGTGACACTCGTCTTACCTGAGCCGGATCCTCCTGCTACACCAATCACAACGGGTTTCTGCTTCATAAGTATTAGATGTTCTCCTTTCGCATCATGTTATCAGGATATACTCTCTGATGAACTTTGAATTTCACAATTTGTAATGGGTGGCGGGCTACTTCAAGTACATTTCCCCGTTCATCCCACATTTTTTCTATAACCTGCGTAAAATTGAAGATTTCAGGACCGAAAAACTCTACTTCCTGACCGGTCTTAAAATGGTTCCGTTGCTGCAAGGTGACGATTTGCGTTTCTTCGTCGTAGTCCAATACTAGTCCGACAAATTCATAATTTGTATTCTTTTTGTTGTGGACTCCGAACATCTGCTCCTTGAATCCGGGCACCCCTTCAAAAAATGCCGGGGCAGTTTCACGATTCGCGCATTTCTCAAGCTCCTCGAGCCATTCCTTTTGAATCTTGAAGTTATCCGGATCTTTACAGTATTCATCGATCACTTTGCGGTACACACTCACGACAGTGGCCACATAGTGAATGGACTTCATCCGCCCTTCGATTTTCAAACTGTCGATTCCTAATTCAATCATTCCAGGAATGGATTCGACAAGCTTCAAGTCTTTCGGACTCATGGCAAAAGGAGCATCTTCTTTATCATAAAGGGGATTTTCCCCGTCTTCATTCATTTCATATAAATCATAGTCCCAGCGGCATGACTGACAGCAGCCGCCGCGATTTGAATCTCTCGCCGTCATATGGTTACTTAATGTACAACGTCCGGAGTAGGCTATGCACATCGCTCCGTGAATGAAGGTCTCAATCTCTATATCCACTTTCTCTTTCATTTCCTCAATTTCTTTGCCGCTTGCTTCACGCGCAAGCACAACCCGGTCCAGTCCTTCTTCTTTCCAGAATTGGACGGCTTTCCAGTTTGTAAGGGACTGCTGTGTACTTAAGTGCACCTCTACATTCGGCGCCACCCTTCTGCATGTTTCAATGATAAGGGGGTCTGCGACAATGATCCCCGCTACTCCGGCTTCCTCCAGCCCTCGAAGATAATCTTCAAGACCATCCATGTTCTCATTATGGGCATAGATATTCGTGGTAACATAGATCTTTGCACCATATTTCCGAGCGAACTCCACGCCTTCTTTCATATCTTCAAAGGTGAAATTACCGGCATTTGAACGCAGTCCATATTCCTGCCCGCCGATATAGACGGCATCTGCACCATAATGGACAGCAATCTTCAATTTTTCCAGATTACCGGCAGGAGCCAGTAATTCAGGTTTCTTCACAATGACACGCTTCCCGTCCACAACCTTCGATATCGGTTTTTTCAAAACCGTGGTCATCATAACTCCTCCGTTCTGATCTGTCTGTTCTTAATATACGGTTTCTTTAAAGAAGAATCCTGTATCCAAAGGGCGATTATCCGGCTGGAGGCTTTTCGCTTCTTCCAGAAATTCGTCTTTCTGATCTTCATACCGCTCTTCGTCTTCTGCACATAGATCGATGGCTTTGCGATACAGTTTCGTCACTTCCAGGATGTAAGCCGAAGACTTCATCACTCCATCGATCTTGAAAGAATCGACCCCCGCTTCCATCATTTCACCAAGCTCATCGATGATGCACATATCATTCGGGCTCATGATGTGTGTGCCGTTCCAGTCCTCAAAGATAGGATACTTATTATGACGCTCCTCATCGTGAAGAAACATATTGCGCTGTTCCTTCCGGTTTTCAATTTCCATCACTTTGCCTTGATATTCAAAATAATTCCCGAGCAATGAGCGTTTGGATTGAAACATGCAGGTCATACCATGCACTTGGACCTCGATTTCCACCTCTGCATGTTCTTTCATTTCGACAATGCTATCCATGCTTAATTCGCGGGCGAGTACGGCGCGCTTTGCACCTTTTCTGCCCCAATAATTACAGGTGTACCAGTTGGTGGCTGTCGTTTCCGTATTCCAGTGAAGTTTCATCTCCGGTGCCACGTCACGTGCAGCCATCAATACTGCGGGATCACCGAAGACAATGGCATCCGCACCTCGATCTTTAAGAAATGCAATATAGTCATCAAGTTCGGCAATTTTATCGTTGTGAAAGAGGGCATTCATCGCCACATATACTTTCTTATTGTGTTTGTGGGCCACTTTGATGGCTTCCCCCACATCTTCCCTGGTGAACTCCCCGGCAAGCCTCAGGCCGTAACGCTCTTCACCGATCATGAAGGCATCGGCACCTGCAGATGCCAACGGTTCAATGTCTGCTACACAGGCAGGGGTTACAAGAAGTTCCGGCTTTTTCATCGTTGTTCACCTCTTTTTTTACTGATGGCGATTCCGTCACCGACAGGTAGAATACTCGTGTCGAACTCTTCATGATTCATTAGCCATGCGTTATAATTCTGCAGTTTCTTGACCATGTTCCGGATTCTTTTCTGTTCGACCTGTTCTTCTGCAACGAGTCCTTTGAATAAGACATTATCCGAGTAAACGACGCCATTTTCTGCTAGCATTCCGGAGTATAGTTCAAAGAATTTAAGGTACTGCCCTTTGGCAGCGTCTATGAAGATTGCATCGTATGGTCCGTGCTTTCCCACTTCTTCGGCAAGCTCCAGGGCATCACCGAACAGGGTGACGACCCTTTTGCCATCTTCAGAACGGGAGAGGAACCCCTGTGCTGCTTCGAATCTTTCTTCATCCCGCTCAAGGGTGACGACCGTCGCCTCAGGAAGTGCCCCAGCCATGCGGAGGGCCGAATATCCGATGGCCGTCCCGATTTCAAGGATCACTTTCGGCTGTTGGATCCGTAACATCCCGAGGAGTGCTTCGATTCCGACCAGTTCCATGATGGGAACGTTATGAACTACTGCATATTGCTCCATCTCAGAAATTAAGGCCGGACGTTCTTTCACGATTGATTCTATATAGCCAATCACTTGTTCGTTCATATATAAGCCTCACGATCATGATCATAAATGGTATCGGGTAACGCTTCTTTCTAAACATGAAAAGAAGAAAGCCACAATGAGCTTTCTACTTCACACGTTCATCAAGATAACGCCCGTATATAAAAATAACTTGTACTATTTTACCACACAGAGAAGAGGAAAGCGAATATTTCTTTCCTCTTCTCACGGGGCTATTCTTCTTTGTTCGTAATATATTTTGCTTTTTTCTCGTTATGTTCGTCCAGTGTTTCAGAATAATAAACCGAGCCGTTGGAAGCAGCCAGGAAATAATAATACTCTGTATCCTCAGGCTGAAGGGCAGCTTCAATCGAAGACAAGCCTGCATTCGCAATCGGACCAGGTGGCAATCCTTGCACTTTGTAAGTGTTATAAGGAGAATCCACTTCAAGATCTTTGTATACGGTTTTATCTTTATGCTTTCCTAATGCATATAGGACCGTCGGATCTGTCTGAAGGGGCATTCCTTCTTCCATACGATTATAGAACACACTTGAAATTTTCCCTCTGTCGGCTTTTTCCGTCGCTTCTTCCTCAATGAGGGAAGAAAGGGTGAGTAGCTCATGAGGCGTATAATCGTTTGCCGCCATGGCTTCCTGATATTGGACCAACACTTCATTCGTTTGCGCGATCATCTTTTTTAGGATTGTGTCTAAAGATGGCTTCTTTTCATAGAAAGGGTAAGTCGCAGGATAAAGATATCCTTCCAGCGGTCGTTTGATTTCTTTCTTGAAGATTTCATCTGTAATCAATTCCGGATATTCCTGTTTTAATTGCCCGAGCCATTTCTTATCGTTTAATTTCTTTTCAATCTCATCTTTTTTATATGGGGACTTTTCAGCGATGATTTCTGCGATCTGATCTAATTGAAGTCCCTCTGGAATGGTAATCTTAAATTCTGCTTTTCTCATGACCTTACCCGTCTTCAAGCTATTGACGATTTCATTCAGTGTCATGGAAGGCGTCAAATCATAGGAACCTGCCTGGAACCCTGCTTCGTTATTGAATTTAACATAATATTTAAAGACTGTTGAATTCTTAACGATCCCTTTGTCCTCGAGGATCTTTCCAATACTCGATACCCCGGAGCCAATAGGAATGTCCACTTTCACCGGCTTCGTATTATCGGGATCGACCGGTTTCAGGGCGGAATTCACATAAAGGTAGCCGCCAATGGCCGTTCCCCCTATGACAATGACAAGACAAAGAATGGCTAGTCCTACTATTTTTCTAATGACTTTGGCCTCCTCTTGCCTTTCAAGCAATTTCTTCATTAGTGTCTCTTTTATTTTTTTCTTTTCTTCCAACGCTTTCATTTCCCCCTTTCGAGCAAAAAAGCGGGCTATCCGTCATGCGTAATTCGACATCATCTCCACTATTATACAATATTTTGCACAAAGTGAAACAGGGACCTGCAAAAAGGGGGGATTTTTTGTCCCTTTTTGCGGTCCCTGTTTCATATAGTCCTATGACGACTGCTTATTCAGCGTCTTCTTCTTCATCAAGGAAAGTGTTTAACATTTCTTCAATCATGTCCCACTCTTCTTCTGTTTCAATCGGCTTCAATTCGCCTTCCTGTCCTTCATCCCCAGGGCTGAATGCAGATGCATGAATTTCGATTTCTTCTTCGTCGTTCTCATCTGCTCCAAGTGGATAATACAGGACATAAGATTTATTGAATTTATCTGATTCAAATGTGAAAAGGACCTCGCATAATTGCTCATTTCCTTGTTCGTCAACTACTGTAATTTGTTTTTCTCCGTGTTCCATGAACATTCACCTCATTATTTTTGGCTGTCAAGATATCCTTGAAGGATCATCATCGCAGCCATTTTGTCGATCACTTTCTTACGTTTCTTCCTGCTTACGTCGGCTTCTAAAAGCACTCGTTCAGCAGCCATTGTGGTCAGTCTTTCATCCCAGTATTTAATGGGAAGGGATAACTCCTGGTGAATCAATTCTCCATAAGCTTTAGACGCTTCCCCACGTGGACCAATTGTGTTATTCATGTTTTTAGGCATTCCAACCACAACGGTATCCACCTGGTATTCCTCAGCAAGTTCCTTTATTCGATCCATCCGGAACACACCTTGATCTTCGTCGATCTTAATCGTTTCAATTCCCTGAGCTGTCCAGCCAAGCTCATCGCTGATTGCGACTCCGACTGTTTTAGAGCCAACGTCTAAACCCATTACACGCATCTATTATCCCTCTTTGTGTTGTTTCAAATACGATTTGACTAATTCTTCGATGATTTCATCTCGTTCTAAACGGCGGATGATATTTCTGGCATCTTGATGTCTGGGAATGTAAGCCGGGTCTCCAGATAATAAGTATCCTACGATTTGATTGATCGGGTTATACCCTTTTTCCTGCAGAGCATCGTGAACCTGTAAGAGCACTTCCTTCACGTCATGTTCGAACGGCTCCTCTGAAAAATCAAACCGCATCGTTTTGTCAAAAGAACTCATTTTTAGCACCTCTCTTCAGGCTTGTCTTTTTGACAACCGAATTGTTAATCGTTACCTACATTGTACACCACTTTCACAAGGAGTTAAATGGATTTGACCCATTCTTCTACAAATTGAAGGGCTTCTTCGACTTTTTCCGGGTTTTTACCGCCGGCCTGGGCCATGTCCGGACGGCCGCCGCCGCCCCCGCCACAGCGTGAAGCGACTTCTTTCACCAATTTGCCGGCATGATATCCTTTTTCGACTAAGTCATCGGTAACTCCTGCAATAATGGTCACTTTGTCGTCACCAGTTGTTGCCAGTACGATCACCCCGGATGAAAGCTTCTGCTTAAGATCATCCATCATCGTGCGCAGTCCGTTGCTGTCACTGGCTGCCACTTTTGCCGACAGGACATTCACACCATCAATGACCTTCACTCGATCCGTTAAGCTGCCTGCTTCTATGTTAGACAACTTTGCAGATAATGATTCATTTTCCCTTTGAAGCTCTTTCATCTCACCTAATAATGAGTCTACTCGATTGACTACTTCTTTCGGATTCGATTTCAGTTTAGCTGCAACCTCTTTCAGTTGAGATACCTGATCATTCAATACTTTATACGCATTTTCTGCCGTAACGGCTTCGATCCTTCTAGTACCGGCACCGATCCCGCTTTCAGAGAGGATCTTGAATAGGCCGATCTCGGATGTATTGGATACGTGACACCCTCCGCAAAGCTCCAGGCTGTAGTCCCCAATTGATACAACACGTACTTCTGAACCATATTTCTCACCAAATAACGCCATGGCACCCATCTCTTTAGCCTCGGATAAAGATTTCAGGGCCGTGTTCACCGACATCGCCTTCCAAACTTTCTCATTGACGATGGTTTCAATCCGCTCCATTTCTTCTGGTGACACAGATCCGAAATGAGAGAAATCAAATCGCAGACGATCAGGTTCAACAAGGGAACCTGCCTGATTCACGTGATCTCCAAGGACATCTTTCAATGCTTGATGAAGAATGTGGGTCGCTGTATGGTTTTTCTCCACTTTTGTCCGGGATTCCCTGGAAACCTTCGCAAGGACCTCGGCACCCTTCTCCAATGTCCCTTCTTCTACAACTGCTGTGTGAAGGTTCTGTCCATTCGGTGCTTTTTTGACCGTTTTGACGAATACTTTTACGCCTTCTGCTTCGATATATCCCTTATCCCCGATCTGGCCACCGCTCTCTGCATAGAAAGGAGTCGCGTTTAGGATGAATTGGCATTCCTGACCTTTACCGACTTTAGGCTGACGTTCATTGTCCACCAATAATTCAAGGACCGTAGCTGTACTTTCGAGCGTGTCATATCCAACAAAGCGGCTTTCCACTGTTATATCACTCAGGATTCCACCTTGCACCTGCATGCTTCCTACATCTTGGCGGGCAGCTCTCGCTCTTTCACGCTGACCTTCCATCTCTCTTTCAAAACCTTCATGATCAACCGTCAATCCTTCTTCCTCAGCGTACTCTTCCGTCAGTTCGACAGGGAAACCATACGTGTCATAAAGGCGGAAGACATCTTCACCAGGGATCACGTTACTTCCAGAAGATTTTTGTACCTTGACGATGGATGAAAGGATAGCCAGGCCATCATTCAATGTCTCATGGAAACGATCCTCTTCATTTTTCACCACTTTTTGGATGAATTCAGCTTTTTGCTTCACTTCAGGATAGAAATCAACCATGATTTCAGAAACCACAGGAACCAGCTCATACATGAATGGGCGGTTGATTTCAATCTGTTTGGCAAAGCGGACAGCGCGGCGAAGAAGTCTTCTTAAGACATACCCGCGGCCTTCATTGGAAGGAAGTGCCCCGTCACCGATTGCAAAGGAAACCGTTCTGATATGATCGGCGATCACTTTGAATGCAACATCAATATCATCATTCTTGCCGTAAGGTTGGCTTGAGATTTTTTCCGTCTCCTTGATGATCGGCATAAATAAATCTGTGTCAAAGTTCGTTGGGACTTCCTGAACGACACATGCCATCCGCTCAAGGCCCATACCTGTATCAATGTTCTTCTTAGGAAGCGGTGTATACGTTCCGTCAGGATTGTGATTGAATTGTGAGAACACTAGATTCCACACTTCAAGGTAACGATCATTTTCCCCGCCTGGATATAATTCGGGATCTTCCGGATTGTCTCCATATTGAGGTCCGCGATCATAGAAGATTTCTGTATTCGGACCACTCGGGCCTTCCCCGATATCCCAGAAGTTCCCTTCGATACGGATGATACGCTCAGCAGGGACGCCCACTTTTTGGTTCCAGATGTCAAATGCTTCGTGATCTTCCGGGTGAATCGTGACAGATAGCTTTTCCGGATCGAATCCAACCCATTTGGCATCCGTCAGGAACTCCCAAGCCCATTCGATCGCTTCGACTTTGAAATAATCCCCGATGGAGAAGTTTCCGAGCATTTCGAAAAACGTATGATGACGGGCTGTTTTTCCTACATTCTCGATATCGTTCGTACGAATCGATTTCTGTGCATTCACGATTCTCGGATTTTGAGGGATCACACGCCCATCAAAATATTTCTTTAATGTAGCTACCCCACTATTGATCCATAATAGGGACGGATCTTCATGGGGAACCAATGATGCACTCGGTTCTACTCCGTGTCCTTTTTCCTGAAAGAAATCTAAAAACTTCTGACGAATCTCTGCGCCTGTTAATTTGTTCATATCAAGCTTCCTCCTTTATATGTATGGTTAAAAAAGAATACAAAAAAGCCCTCATCCCTAAAACAGGGACGAGAGCTGTGTCTCGCGGTACCACCCTGGTTATGAATAAACGCGATGGCGTTCATTCATCCCTCAATACACCTTAACGCGGCAGGACGGCAGGCTTTACCTGCACTCAGGATTAGCATTCGGTTATCCTTCATCTGAAACCCCTTGCAGCCTGGGAGATTTCTCTCTGGTAGATGGACTATAACGTACTCGGTCCTTCATAGCTTTTATTATTAGAATACTTGTATATGTTGGATTATAGAAATATTCACGGTATTTGTCAATGATCATTCCCATTTTTCAGTGTTATCATTCTTCATACTATGAAGAAAATGGGTCCGTCCGTGTAAAATCGCGACCTTAATGACGGCAACAAAGGGCACCGCCACGATCATTCCGATCACTCCTCCCACTTCGCCTCCGAGGATCAATGCCCCCATGATGAAGAGAGGATGCATATGCAGGCTTTTCCCGACGATGAGGGGTGATAGGATGTTCCCTTCCAGGAACTGCAGGATCACGACAAGGATGATTACATAGATCACCATATTCGTGGAAATGGTACTTGCCACGATGGCAGCGGGGACAGCCCCGATGATCGGGCCGAAATATGGGATCACATTCGTGACACCGATGATCAAGCCGAGAATGAGTGGGTATTTCATACCGATCATCCAAAGGGTGACGGCTGAAATACCACCGATGATCAAACAAACCAAGAGCTGTCCCCTGATGTATCCTCCAAGGGATTCATCCACATCATGTGAAAATGATATCGCACTCTGCCTCCATTTTTTCGGGGTGAGCTGCCACATGAACGCTTTGACTTTTGTAATATCCTTCAATAAATAAAAGGATACGAAGGGAATAATGGCAACGATCAGCAGACTGTTCATGAACTTCATGACCGTTGCGAGGACCAAAGCCACAAGCCCTGTCACCCACGCTTCGAGTCCGTCTATTCTCTTTTCCAGCTGTGACTGGATCCCGTCCGGCCATGTGGACGTCTCGCTTTGCACAACCTTCAGCCAGCCCTGGTACTGCTTTGTGAAAATCGGCGCGTTCTCCGATAAATCCTTCAGCTGATGAATGACGGCCGGGGTCCCTTTATAGATGGCATAGCCCAACCCTCCAAAGAAAAGGAAGTAGATGAGCAGGATGGCGATCCCCCTGTGAATGCCGGCTTCGTGCAGCTTCTCTACAACCGGATGTAGCAGGTAGGCAATGAAACCGCCTATGAAGAATGGAAGCAGGGAAAAGAATAAGACCTCTATTACAGGACCCCATACAGGCTTCAACAAATAGAGAACATATAGAAACAATGCAAGTATGAGTGCCATCGAAAGCCTGTATAACCATCTTGTATAGGATCTCCTTTCCATCATGCATACCTCCCTCTTTTCTCCTCTAGTGTTTGAAGATAAGAGGTGGTTTTATTCATTGGGGGTCCTGCAAACTTCATTCTTTCATACATAGAAGAAAAAAAGAGACTGACCCACAATGAGCCAGTCTCTTTCAGCTGTTAAAAAAGTTTCTTCACTTGTTTACGGATTCGTTTCATTTGTCTCTGACTCATCATATTGGATCTTTGAGAATAGATGGAAGCCGCGACTCCAGCTCCAAAACCAACGATGGATGCAAATGTTTTATTCAAGAAAGACACCTCTTCCTAGCTTAGTCGGCGTTCTTCCTCATCAAACAAGTCATCTAAGGAGCTGAGTGATCCATCCTCTTCCACTTGGTGAGTATGAATGACTCCCTTAGATAAGGAAAGTTCAATATAGCAGCCCCAACAATAGTATTGGTTGATGCCGATCTTTCCGATATCTTTGCTCTGACAATTTGGACACTTCATCGGTACGTTCACCTCAGGGCTTCACCGGTTAATGGTGATTATTCCCTACCATCATGTCCAATCAGTGCATGTTTTATACTTGTTTAATGAGTTTCAACGCACGAACATTGATGAAACATCAACGTTCTTATATAGTGTGGGATATTTTCCTGAATTCATAAGGAGTAACCTTTTCCATAGCACCCATCGAATTTTTATTGAGTGGTGACGGACTGCCCGGTTTCTTCTTTCACATAATCAACTTCAAATCCGAGATCTTCAAGCATTCGATGGTCCGCTGTCCCGTCCTGCCCGGCTGTCGTCAAGTAATCCCCGACAAAGATCGAGTTTGCAGGATATAGGCCTAATGGCTGCAGGCTTCTCAGATTCACTTCACGCCCACCGGATATCCTGATCTCTTTCGTCGGATTGATGAAGCGCATCAGGCAAAGGACCTTTAAGCAATACCTCGGGTTCAGTTCATCCGTTCCTTCAAGAGGTGTTCCGTCAATGGCATGGAGGAAATTGACCGGTATCGAATCCGCGTCGAGAATCTTCAGGCTGTGTGCCATATCCACAACATCCTGAAGCGTTTCTTTCATTCCGACGATGATACCCGAGCAAGGAGAGATGCCTTCTGCCTTTGCCTGCTCCACGGTATTCACCCTGTCTTCATATGTATGGGAAGTGGTGATATTTTCATGATGGTTAACGGATGTATTGATGTTATGGTTGTAGCGATCCACCCCTGCTTCCTTTAAACGTTTCGCCTGGTCACCCTTTAATAATCCGAGGCACGCGCATACCTTCAAATTATATTGTTCCTTGATTTCTTTAACCGCTGATACAACATGATCCACTTCCCGATTACTTGGGCCCCGGCCACTTGCCACGATGCAGTAAGTGCCGACATTTAGTTGATGAGCATTTTCTGCTCCCTTCATGATTGTTTCTTTATCCACCATGCGGTACTTCTCGATCGGTGCATCAGAGACGCTCGACTGGGAACAGTATCCGCAATTCTCAGGACACAGTCCCGATTTTGTATTGATGATCATATTTAATTTGACCTTATTCCCATAATAATGTTTCCGGATCAAATACGCGCTGTGCAATAATTCCAGAAGCTCATCATCAGGACTTTGCAGGAGAGATAACGCTTCTTCATTCGTTAGTTCTCTTCCCTCTATGACCTGTTCGGCAAGTTCTTTCCACGTTTTCATCTGTCTTCCTCCCCGTTAAGCTGCCCGCTTCAGATTTCTGAATGTACTTTTTGATAGTACCGATTTCTCTAAACGATGTGCCATGACACCTGCACAGACGGCTAAAATGATGTCTTTCGGCAATGGAACCACCATCCATGCCCATGCGAGCTTATAGGTGAATCCTTCCGGAGCTTGTGCCCAGAACTTGTAGGCAGCGTACATCCAGTTCGTTCCGACCACGTAATTGACCACCATCCCGACGAGTGCAGCGAAGATATAGACTTTGATTCCTTTATGTTTTTCAACGATTTTACCTGTGATGTAAGCTGTGAAAATAAACGAAACGACAAATCCGAATGTCGGACTGACAATCGAAGATAACCCTGCTCCAAATCGTGCAAAAACAGGGACACCCACGAGTCCAACCAGTGCATAAACGGTCATGGAAATCGCCCCGACCCTGCTTCCCAGGATCGCTCCTGCTAAAATGGCAAAGAACGTTTGTAACGTAATGGGGACTCCGCCCACTACCATAAAAGGTACAAATGTCGTGATGTTGGCACCGATCGCCATAAGTGCAACAAACATTCCTGCCAGTGTAAGATCGATCGTCCTTAATTTTCTGTTCATCTGTCTTCCCCCATCTGTCTATTTTTTCTACAAGATAAGGATATCGCTTACATTAAATATTTGTCAACTTAATTTTATAATAAGTTGACAATAAACTTAAAAAAAAGGTGATGAATGAGATCGTCATTCATCACCTTTATGCCTTCATGAAATCGTAAGGACTGATCCCTTCCATTCCAATCATCGGGTCTTCATTCAGGAGGACTTCTTCAATGGGTAAGTCCCCCTCTGATAAATCCTCTTTCAACCCACTATCATCATGAGCAAGTAAGCCCCTCAACTTCTCACTCAGTGTCGTTTTTCTAAGGAAATCATCTTCCCTCTCCACTCCAAGTTTGAAAGCATCGAGCTCCCCGCAGAGAATGAGGAACTGCTTGCTCCTTGTAATGGCTGTGTATAAGAGATTCCTTCGCAACATCCGGTAATAACTCTTCACGACAGGCAGTATGACAATGGGAAACTCGCTTCCCTGGGATTTATGGATCGAGCAGCAATATGCATGGGTGATTTGCATGAGGTCCTGCCGTGTATACGTGACCTCATTGCCTTCATATGAAACGATGATCATGTCTTGTTTCTCGGTGTTTTCCTTTGCATAAAAGATCGAGACGATTTCACCGATATCCCCGTTGAAAACATTGTTTTCGGGCTGATTGACAAGCTGTAGAACTTTATCCCCGATCCGGTATTTCACATCCCCGAAGGCGATTTCTTTCCGGGTCCCATCATTACTGTTGAATATCTCTTGAAGAAGTTCATTCAAGCGGTCAATTCCAGCAGGACCCCTGTACATAGGGGCAAGGACCTGTATATCTTTTGGTGAGTAGCCCTTCTTCTTGGCATTTTCCACCACTTTTTGAACGACCTCGGAAATCTGATTCGTCCTGCAGGGAAAGAACGAACGATCTTTTTGCTGTTTTGTCAAATCTGCGGGAACCTGGCCCCTTTTCATATAGTGAGCGAGTTCGATGATCGAGGAACCTTCTTCCTGCCTGTAAATATCCGTCAACCTGACAGTCGGCACGGCTTCCGAATTCAATAAATCCTTCAGTACCTGTCCCGGACCGACAGACGGCAATTGATCTTCATCCCCGACAAATATCACTTGAATATCCTCAGGCAGAGCCTTAAGCAATTGATGGGCAAGCCAAGTATCGACCATGGACACTTCGTCCACAATCAACAGCTTGCCCTCGATGGCCCGCTCTTCATCGCTCTGAAATCCTTCCTGACCATTCCATCCGAGGAGTCTGTGGATCGTCATGGCCGGCAGTCCCGTCGATTCAGTCATCCGCTTCGCTGCCCGTCCTGTAGGGGCCGTCAGCAATACGGGGAACGGTTCATCTTTGTAATCCTTGGGATCCAGCGAACACCCGTGAAGATCGGCGAACAGTTCGACGATCCCCTGGATGACGGTGGTCTTCCCTGTACCCGGTCCACCCGTCAACAGGAGCATGGGAGACATCAATGCCGTCTCGATGGCTTCCTTTTGAGATGGCGCATACTGCACCCCGAGTCTGTCCTCCAGGGCCCCAAGAGACAGAAGGAATTCCGACTGGGGGAATTGATCTTCATACTGTGTTTGGGACAGTATCTTTTCAATATTGGTCACAATCCCTTTTTCAGAAAAATAGAGGGAGGGAACATACACCTTCGTCCCTTCACCGATTACCTTACTTTCTTCTTCCAACGAAACCAATTGAGCGGAAATGTCGGTGAATTCGATTCTTTCAGGCTGACTTTTCTCAAGGAGCTCTTTCACCGTTACAATGAGTTCTTCCGCTTCAAGATACACATGACCCTGCTTGACGCACGTTTGTTCCAGGGTATATAAACAGCCGGCTTTGATCCGATCCGGATGACTGCCTGTCAAACCGACCTTGGACCCCAATTCATCCGCCCGGGTAAATCCGATTCCTTCAATATCTTCCACAAGCTTATAAGGATTCTTTTGAATGATTTCAAGTGCCTGTTCTTTATAAGCCTGATAGACCTTCATGGAAATCTGGGGACCAAATCCCAGCTCATTCAGCATGATCATGACCCGCTCGAGGCCCTGATGCTCCGATAGCGTATCATAGATACTCTTCGCCTTTTCTTTTGGAAGCTTCGGAATTTCATCTAAGAGACCCGGATTTTCGAGGATTTTGCTTATCGCATTTTCCCCGATATGCTCCACTATCTTCTCAGCTGTTTTTTTTCCGATTCCTTTGAATAGGTCACTTGATAAATAATGGACGACGCCCTGTGTGGTTTGGGGGATTTCTTTCTTGAAATGCTTGGCATGAAATTGCATGCCGAATCTCGGATGCTCTTGAAACCTTCCGTAAAATACATACGTCTCATCTTCATGTATCTTGGGGAAATTCCCGGTTACAACCGCTTCTTTATCCTCGTAAGAATCATTCGTTTCGTCCACTCGGATTCTCACAACACTATAGAGATTTTCCTCATTATGAAAAATGGTGACAAGATGCCTACCTTTTATGTAAATTTCTTCCTCACCAAACAGTTCTAAAGAGTCTTGCTGGCTCAAGGCAGTGAACCCCCTAACTATTCACTTTGTTCATTTTTAAGCTTTTCGATCATCTTGATGCCATAACCCGCCAGCATATGATCAGGTTGGACTTCAATCGCTTTGTTGAAATACTTTAGTGCCGTATCCGCATCATCCTTGTGTCCTGCATACGCCACCCCCAGGTTATAATAGGCATCCGCATGCTCGGGGTCCGCTTCCACGACTTGGGATAATTGAGTGATCGCTTCTTCATATGCTTCCACTTTAGCAAGACACAACCCTAATTGGAAACGGGCTTCGATGTCTTCTTCATTCAATTCGACACTTCGCTGAAAGTACGGTAGGGCAAATCTTGGCTGATCTAACTGGAACAGACTCATTCCAAGCATGAAGAATACGTCGCTATTCTCCATTCCTTTTGAAACTGCCTTTTCAAATTGATCTTTTGCTTCGTCAAACTTATTCTCATTGAAGAACAAATTACCAAGAGAGTAATACGCTGCTCCCGCGTTTTCATCGACGGAGATCGCCCGTTCAAAAAATTTCTTCGCTTTATCATTGTCACCAACCGACATCAATACATTTCCAAAATTGATATAGCCAACCGGTTCCTTTGGATTTTCTTCGATGGCTTCTGTAAAGAGTTTCACCGCTTCTTCTACTTTTCCTTCTTGCAATAACTCTATTCCTTTTAAATTCTTATCCAATGTAAACACCTCTATATGGTCTATTATTTATGTATGTACTTCCTTTTATCGTTACTAGTATAACATAAGGGACATCGGGAAATGGAATCCTTCTTTGATGAAAAAAAGGACTGAGAGAAAAGAGATTTCATCTCTCCTTTTCTCAGTCCTTTTGCTTTAACCGACATACGTCAGTTTTTTCTCATCTTTGAAGATGGTATCGATCGTTCCTCCACCAAGACACTCATCTCCGTTGTAGAAGACAACGGCCTGTCCCGGCGTCACCGCTCGAATGGGTTCATCAAAGATCACTTTCACCTTGCCGTTTTCCAAAGGAATGACCGTCACCTTATTATCATCCTGACGGTAACGGAATTTTGCCGTGCATGCGAATTCATACGTTTTCTCTTCATTCGATGTCCAGTGAACATCCGTCGCAAAGATGGAATCGGAATAAAGGGCAGGGTGCTCAAAGCTTTGGCCGACGTAAAGGACGTTTCTTTCCAGGTCCTTCCCGATGGCAAACCAAGGCTCACCTGCTCCACCGATGCCAAGGCCATGACGCTGACCGATCGTATAGTACATCAATCCATCATGTTTTCCCATCACTTTGCCATCCAGGGTCTCCATCTTTCCAGGCTGTGCCGGAAGATAGTTACTAAGAAACTCTTTGAAGTTGCGTTCACCGATGAAACAGATCCCGGTACTGTCTTTCTTTGTCGCAGTGGCAAGGCCCGCTTCCTTCGCAATTTCCCTTACCTCTTTCTTATCGATTCCTCCAAGGGGGAACATCACTTTCTCTAGCTGCTCCTGCCCCAGCTGATTGAGGAAATACGTTTGATCTTTATTGTTATCAACACCCCGGAGCATCTTATATTCTCCGTCACGATATTCGACCTGGGCATAATGACCGGTTGCGAGATAATCCGCGCCTAATTTCAGTGCATGATCAAGGAACGCCTTGAACTTGATTTCTTTATTGCACATCACATCCGGATTCGGCGTCCTGCCGGCTTTATATTCATCCAGGAAGTACGTAAACACTTTATCCCAGTATTGTTTCTCAAAATTCACAGCGTAGTAAGGAATCCCAATCTGGTTACATACCCGAATGACATCGTTGTAATCTTCGGTTGCTGTACATACTCCGTTTTCATCGGTATCGTCCCAGTTCTTCATGAAAATCCCGATCACTTCATAGCCTTGCTGTTTCAATAATAATGCGGCTACAGAAGAGTCCACTCCCCCGGACATCCCAACGACCACTCTCGTATCCTTTGGTTCTTTTTTCACTAACGCCACCTCCTTGTTTCCGTTCGATCGGCCTATTAAAGACGACCCTCTTATGTTGTTAATCTCTTCACGATGTTTGCGACTTCATGGGCCGTCCTCTTAATCTCTTCCTCCGTATTTCCAAGACCGAAGCTGAAACGGATGGAGTTCCTTGATTGCTCAGACTGTTTCCCATACATCGCCACGAGTACATGTGATGGTTCTATCGATCCAGCCGTACAAGCGGAACCGCTTGAAACGGCGATACCTGACATATCCAAATTCATCAACATGGATTCTACATCCGTGCCGGGAAAGCTTAAGTTTAGCACATGGGGTAATCCGTGCTCAAGGGATCCGTTCTCTTCGAATTTAATCCCCTCATCACCCAATGTTTGTCTAAGTAAATTCTTGAGACCTGAGAGCGACGCACGCTTCTCTTCAAGAGAATGCTGGGCCAGTTCCACTGCCTTGCCGAGACCCACGATTGCAGGGACATTTTCTGTTCCGGCACGACGTTTCCGTTCCTGCTCGCCGCCGTGTGATCCCGGCTGCAGGTCCACATCTTTATGGGAATAAAGAAAACCAATTCCCTTGGGACCGTTGATTTTATGACCTGAAACGGAAAGCAAATCGACCCCCAACTCCCGGACATCGATGGCGGTCAATCCGAAGGCCTGTACAGCATCCGTATGAAAAATGGCCTGATGATCCATTAATAATTCACCGATTTCTTTAATCGGCTGCAGGGTCCCCACTTCATTATTCCCGAACATGATCGTCACGAGGATGGTTTCTTCACGCAGTTCCTTTTCAAGGTCATGAAGCGATATTCTTCCTGAACGATCCACAGGCAGGTACGTGACCTCGAACCCTTTTGATTCGAGAAATTCACATGCATGCAACACTGCATGATGCTCGGCCTGTGTCGTAATGATGTGGTTACCCTTTTCCTTATTAGCTTCGGCCGTTCCGATGATCGCTAAATTATCCGCCTCTGTTCCACCACTGGTGAAAATGATTTCATTGTAATCGGCATGGATGCTTTCTGCAATGATGGTCCGTGCACGATCCACAAGATGACGTGATGCACGGCCAAATGAATGAATGCTCGATGGATTACCAAAGGTCTCCTTCATCACCGCTGTCATTTCATCAATCACTTCAGGATGCATGGGCGACGTTGCAGCATGATCCAAGTACACTCTTTCCATTGATTGTTACCTCCTAGATATAGAACATGTACGCATCTGATTCACCGTCATCAGAGTGGCTGGCCAAATCTTCTATTGTTGTATTATCGAGTACTTCTTTGACTGCATCACGGATCCTGATCCACAGTTCACGCTTTGCCGGTTCCTCGTCCTCGATTCCTTCTACAGGACTGATTGGACCTTCAAGGATCCGGATAATATCCCCCGCAGTAATCTCAGATGGCTCATGGCCCAATACATAACCACCGTACGCACCCCTGATACTTCTGACAAGACCGCCGTTCCGCAGTGGAGCGACAAGCTGTTCAAGATAATGTTCAGACAGTTCATGCTGCTGTGCGATCGTTTTCAGTGAAGTAGGCCCTTCACCATGGCGTTTTGCAAGTTCTATCATAATGGTTAAACCGTAGCGGCCTTTAGTTGATATCTTCATGTCAAGCACCTCTATTATATTTGATAACGTCACATTTTGAGCTGGGACGTTTTTCTCTTATTGACTTTTGTTATTATAGCATATTCGCACTCTCACTGTGAAAGGGGCGGTTTCATTCTCTCCATGCAACCACAATATTTCCTTAATGATACCTCCTGTGATAAAGTGAATGTTACTAGAACGTCAGTTTGGAGAGATGTTTCATGTCGATAAAACCACTTGCCTTTAAGATGAGACCAAGGACCATCGAGGAAATCATCGGGCAGCAGCATTTAGTCGGGGACGGAAAAATCATCGACCGGATGGTGAAGGCGAAGCAGCTATCATCCATGATCCTGTACGGCCCTCCCGGCATTGGAAAAACATCCATCGCAAGTGCCATAGCCGGAAGTACAAAGTACCGTTTCAAAACCCTGAACGCTGTGACGAATAATAAAAAAGATATCCAAATCGTAGCAGAAGAAGCGAAAATGTCAGGTAGTGTGATCCTCCTGTTGGATGAGGTCCACCGGCTGGATAAAGGAAAGCAGGATTTCCTCCTTCCCTATTTAGAGAACGGGATGATCACATTGATCGGGGCGACAACGAGCAATCCCTATCATGCCATCAATCCGGCCATTCGAAGCAGATGCCAGATTTTCGAATTAAAGCCTCTTTCAATAGAAGAAATGAAAATCGCACTGACCCGTGCCATTGAAGATGAAGAACGCGGCTTGGGCGGATATTCACTCGATGTAACAGACGAAGCGATTGAACATTTTGCAAGCTCCAGTTTCGGTGATGTAAGAAGTTCCCTGAATGCATTGGAATTGGCAGTACTGTCCACTTCACCAGGTGAGGACGGGGTCATTCATATTGATGTCTCCATTGCAGAAGAGTGCCTTCAAAAGAAAAGCTTTTCTCACGATAAAGATGGCGACGCTCATTATGATGTCGTCAGCGCATTTCAGAAATCGATTCGCGGAAGTGATGTGAATGCGGCCCTCCACTATCTCGGAAGGCTCGTTGAAGCAGGAGATCTGCCGAGCATTGCACGGAGGCTGCTCGTGATTGCCTATGAAGATATCGGCCTTGCCAATCCCCAGGCGGGACCCCGGACACTCGCGGCTGTGGAAACAGCTGAGAAAATCGGGTTTCCAGAAGCCAGGATTCCATTAGCTAACGCAATCATCGAGCTTTGTCTATCGCCTAAATCGAATTCGGCGATCACTGCCATCGACCTTGCCCTTGCAGACATCCGGAAAGGGAAAAGCGGCGTAGTGCCCGATCACCTGAAAGATGCACACTATCAAGGGGCGAAAGAATTGGGCAGAGGTGTGGAATATAAATATCCACACAGCTACGAATCGGGTTGGGTACCGCAAACCTACCTGCCCGATAAACTGAAAAAGGCTCAATACTACACCCCGAAATCCACAGGCAAATTTGAACAGGCCATCGCACAGGTGTATGAGAAGATAAATAAGCAGATGAAAACCTAAAGCGGAGGCGGCTCGTTCAGAGGCGACAAGCATAAGGCGAACCTGCCGGAAAGGCGTTCTTTGCCTTTTTGGCAGGTTTTACTTATGACCTCGAGCCTCTAGCCGCCGGAGCTGGATGATACAAAAGCGGAGGCGGCTCGTTCAGCCCCGACAAGCATAAGATGAATTGGTCGAGAAGGTGTTCTTTGCCTTCTTGGCCAATTTAGCTTATGACCTCGAGGGGCTAGTCGCCGGAGCTGGATGATACAAAAGCGGAGGCGGCTTGTCGCCTCTTTTTTTAATCCCATATCTCCACGCCCAATCATACATTAGTAAAAAGGCCTGGAGGTGTATGGCTTGATCATCATCGAAAATGAATCCACCCCTAAGGATTTACCGAACCTGAGCGCTGTTGAAGAAAACATATTTACTACCTTAAAAGAAAGTCCAACCGACTATCGGTATCGGAATCTTCCGGAGCTCAAATATGAGCTGAAAGTAAGGGAAAGAATCATTAGCAATGCGAAAAAAATGAATGAAAGTGACGCCACTTTTTCAGCCTTCGAACACTCAAAGTTCAACCCGGCATTTTGGACCAAGACCCCCTACGGATACCAGCTGAAGGAATCCAAGCTTCCATCGGACGCCATTGATGATATCTTCACCAACAGTTCTGCATACAGCTTTGAATGTGTCACAAGCATTGTCCTGATTTACTATAAATCCATCCTTGATACGATCCAACCTTCCTATTTCAATGAACTTTACGCACATCTCCTTGTATGGGGCCACAACTATGATGATGATCTTCCGATGGTCACATATAAAGGGCTGGATTATATCCCAGGGGATGTCTATTACTTCTTTAATCCCGATTTCGAAGATCCGATCTGGATGGGCGAAAACTCGGTCTTTATAAAAGAAGACCAGTATTTCGGCCACGGGGTGGGTCTCATGACACACGACGAAATGATTGAAGCACTGAATACACTTCGCAAAAAGGATGCAACGAAGTCCGCCTATCTCCTTGAACAAGTTACACGCCTGAAATTTTCCGATTTATATCGATACACATAAAAAGTGACGAACTCTTTTGAGTCCGTCACTTTTCCCTACCTTTATTTATGCCGCTACGTCCCTCTTGTTGAATACCAGGAAGGCAAGCAGCTGGAAGATGATGAAGTAAATGATCAGCATGGTGATAGAGAAGCCCATGGTCATGCCGTCGACCAGTGGCGGTGTAAAGCCTGTGTACTGAGTCAGGTCGGTGTTAGCGAACAGACTGTACTTTGCCCAGTCGAATTTAAGGGCAAGCAGGCTTGTGGCATTGCCCCCGACAAATAGGAGGAATAAAGAAATTCCGATTGCCAGCGAGCTGCTTCTAAACACAGCTGAAATCATAAAGGCCATGGTAGCCATCATCACGATATTGACGGTTTGTAATAAGTACGTCTTGATCAAATATCCGACGATACTCTGTTCAACCACTTTCCCATCAACAAAGGCCAGGTGAGTGGACTGATCTGTCCCTCCGAACAATATAAGCCCAAGAAGGAGTGATACGACGAATAATAATAACAACATACTCATGCCGTACAAGATAACGGTAAAGTATTTAGAAAGAAGGATCTTGGTACGTGAAATAGGGCGGATGAGCAATAGCTTGATGGTCCCCCAGCTAAATTCACTTGCGACGATACCTGCTGCCACAATGATGGTAAATAATCCGACAACCAGCACGATATTGGCATTCATTTCTACGAACGTCCAAGTCGTTTCTTTTACTTTTGGTTCGATATCGTTCTCAATGCGGTATTCGTTAATTGCCACTCTTCGTTCAGTGTCTTTTTTAATGAATTTATTCAAATTAGGAGTTTCAGACAACATTTGTTTATCCGATTCCACCTGGGCGGAAAGTTCCTGTTTCCAGTTATTCATTTCTTTCGCTTTCGAATCACTATACTTGGTGAAAGCACCTGTCACTCCAATTATGAGAATCAACAGCCCAAGCATCACAAACGTTCCGACCCGCTTGAAGATTTTGATCCATTCATTTCTAATAAGACTAAGCATGTATGACCTCTCCTTTATCATTTGTAATTTCCAGGAACCTGTCTTCCAATGTTTTGGCTACAGGCATGACGCTGAATATTTGAACATCGGCTTCTACAAGCGATCGAATGACTCCTGGTACTTGTTCTTTTGTCAGGGCCACCTGCACTTGAGACCCTTGGGATTCAAACTTGATTCCGGGATCGAAACTGTTAAGAACGGCTTTGATTTTTTCCACATCGTTGATTTCGAAGTGGTAGACCTGTTCAGACCCTTCTACAAAGTCCCTTACTTGTTGCACATCGACAAGCTTACCGGACTGGATGATCCCGATCCGGTCACACATCATCTCCATTTCAGATAATAAGTGACTCGATACGATGACCGCCATGCCCTCTTCCTCGGCAAGCTTTCTGATATACGCACGGATTTCGCGGATTCCCGCCGGATCAAGGCCATTTGTCGGCTCATCGAGAATGAGAAGTTTCGGTTTATGAAGCAGGCACTGGGCAAGTCCCAGGCGCTGTCTCATTCCAAGGGAGTACGTTTTCACCTTATCATTGATACGGTCCGTTAAACCGACCAGTTCGATGACTTCTTTCATTCGTTCATCGGAAATCCCTTTTTGCATGCGCGCAAAGTGCTGTAAGTTCTGATATCCCGACATGAACTTATAAAGCTCAGGATTTTCAACGATGGCCCCCACATCCTTAATGGCGCCTTCAAAGTCTTTCTTGATGCTTTTCCCTGAGATAAGGACATCTCCTTTTGTTATATTCATCAATCCAACGATCATACGGATCGTCGTCGTTTTCCCCGCTCCATTCGGTCCAAGGAAACCGAATACTTCCCCTTCATACACGTCGAACGTTAAATTATCAATGATGGTCTTCCCTTTAATGACTTTGGAAACACTTTGTAATTGCACAACCGTCTTCATCATTTCATCTTCCCTTCTGATTTTGTTGTCTTCTTCAACCACTGCAGGACAGATAAACCTTCTGATTCTCTCAATTCCTCCACCTGACAATGGCCTTTTATTTCTCCATCCGAGATGATATAGGCTTCATCGAGGATCGCTTCAATCTCATCGATTTCATGGGTCGCTATGATCACGGTCTGCTGTCCGAAATCAATATAGGATAGGAGGCCTTTCACGATCGTATCCCTCACCATGGGATCCAGCCCTGAGAATGGTTCATCGAGTAGCAGCACTTCCGTGTTGCGGGACAATGCCAATACTAGCTTCAGCCTGCCCCGATTCCCTTTCGATAAGTGCTTGATCTTCTTCCCGCTATCAAGCTCCATGAATTCGACGAGTTCATTCGCTCTCCCTGTATCAAAATCCGGGAATTGAGAGGCGTAAAACCGGATCATTCCCGCAACCGTGAATGCTTCATAAAACATATCCAATTCCGTCAAATAGGCGACTTCACTAGCACTTTTCCTGGTGACTGTTTTTCCGTTCATGGTGACCGTCCCTGCGTTTGGGAGTACCAGGCCGGCAATCATTTTTAATGTGGTGGATTTCCCGCTTCCGTTCGGACCGAGGAGACCATATATCTTCCCCTTTTGAAAATGAAAGGATGTCTGGTTCAGCGCTAGTTCGTTCCCGTACTTCTTGGTGACACCTTCAAATTTTACAACCATCTCTATTCCTCCCCTCTTCGATCCAGATATTTTTCAAC
This sequence comes from Rossellomorea vietnamensis, assembly GCF_001305855.1. Lineage (GTDB taxonomy): Bacteria > Bacillota > Bacilli > Bacillales > Bacillaceae_B > Rossellomorea > Rossellomorea vietnamensis_A. The sequence goes on from NZ_LIXZ01000002.1 coordinate 34,003, forward strand.
ACCCTGGATCATTTGATTCTTCGTCAGACCCAGTTCTTTCATGCTCCGGATGAAGGACTCGATCACTTCCCGCTGGACCTTTTCATTCAGCTCTGTCAGAACCTCTTCCTTTTCCGTCACAAATGTTCCCTGCCCTCTCCTCGTCTCCACGATGTCCATCCTTTCTAATTCACTGTACGTACGCTGAATGGTATTCGGATTCACTCCTGATTGAACGGCCATTTCCCGGACGGAAGGCAGTTTGTCACCAAGTGCTAACTCTTTCCGCACGATTTCACGGATGATGCGATCAGCTATCTGCAGGTAGATGGGTTTGGAAGCTGTATATTCCTCTGTCATAACCTACACCTCAACCTTGCGATCCAATAATCGGCAGGCAATGATAAAGACGATGATCATGATCATTCCTTCAAACAGGAAAGGCATGACCGGGAATGGGATCATTTCAGCATCGAAGCCTGCATTCGCCTCATTGGCACCAACAGAGAAGAAGAAGCCGGAACTCACCTTTACGGTAAAGGTTTCAAAGAAGAATCTTTCCACCCTGTCAATGCTCATCAGAAAAGCCACTGCACTTTGATAAACAATGATGAATCCCGCTATGACGATCCAGCGGATATTCTTGAGTGACGGATACTTTGAAAGTGAATGGTAGAGCGTCCACAGGAAAATCGTCCATCCTGAAAAGTAGAGTCCGACAATCGTCACACCAAGATTAAAGAGAATGCCTTCTTTGATTGGCCAGTAAGAGAAGAGAGAATCCTCCTGAAAAATGACCATGGTCAGAATACCCAATATATCTACTACTAACAGTGATAGAGTGGAATAAATAAAGGCAATGATAATTTTGGATGATAGGAGCTTAAGTCCGCTATGGGGACTATGAAGCCACAACTGGGTTTTCCCTTCCACCCTCAGCATGGAGCAGACAATTCCCGGAAGAAAGGCGAAATGGAATACTCCGATCATGATGAGGAATATTTGTGTCACGCTTGGCTCATGGACATAATGACCAATCACCAACCCAATGACAAAAATGAGAAAAATAATGGCTATCCAGCCATAAAACCAAATACTGGAGGTTTTGAAGTCTTTCCAGAGAAGACCTTTAAACGCATTCATTCTTACACTCCTCCGTAACGTGTTTTAGTGTTCTAGTTAGATAGTACACTATGACAGAATAGAACGTCAACCCTTTTTTTACCTATTTACTGGAATTTTTCCCAAACTAAAAAGGACTGAATCCACCTTGGGAATTCAGTCCTTTTGAAGAATTTTTATTTGTCTTTTACTCTTTTGATTTCGATATCCTTCAACAACTGGTTCATCACATGACTCGCTGCAATCAGCCCGGCCACGGAAGGAACGAAAGCGTTGGAAGACGGAGGAAGCTGTGCTTTACGGATCTTCGCATCATCCTTCCCGACTTCCTTTCTGATATCTTCACGGATGACGATTGGGCTCTCATCAGAGAAAACCACCGTCACGCCTTTTTTGATTCCTTCTTTTTTCAGGCGGGTACGGATCACCTTGGCGATTGGATCAGTATGCGTCTTGCTGATATCAGCAATTTTGAAGCGGGTCGGATCAGTTTTATTCGCCGCTCCCATGCTCGCGATCAATGGAATATTTCGTTTCAGACATTCTTTCATTAAATGGATTTTATAGGAGATCGTATCAGAGGCGTCAATGACATAATCGAGTCCCTGAGCAAAGAATTCCTCGTATGTTTCTTCCGTGTAGAACATTTTTAAAGCGATGACTTCACAGTCCGGATTGATGTCCATAATGCGGTCCCTCATCAGATCAACCTTTGGCTGACCAACAGTAGAGAGCAATGCATGGACTTGACGATTTACGTTGGTGATGTCCACATCATCTTTATCCACTAACACTAAACGGCCTACACCGGAACGGGCTAACGCCTCAGCTGCAAAGGATCCCACTCCCCCGATTCCGAGTACGGCCACCGTACTATTTTTAAGGGTTTCAAGTCCTTCTTTGCCGATCGCTAGTTCATTTCGAGAAAACTGGTGTAGCAAAATAATCAACTCCATTATAAGTATTCAACTAGGTTTATACTGAATTAGAATAAAGGATAGGGGACCGAAAATCAACATGAAATGTTGTCCTTCTCTTTCGTTTACCCTATTAAGAGAAGATTTAGTCCCGACAAAAAAGCCAGGCTGCTGTCAGCCTGGCTTTTTATTCTGTGACATCTTCATTATTATATTAGTTTGGACGAGTCCCAATCGTGCCGCCGCCATCATTTCCTTCGTTTTGAACCCGCTCTCGGCAGGTGGGTGCTTTATTCCACTATTTGTTAGTCCCCGGCACGGGGCATGAACGCCTAGCGGAAACATCAAGCTCCCGAAGTTTGAATTGTTCGGTCAAAACTGTTAGGTAAAAACGTCGTACACATCAGGACTCGTTTGTGATTGTCTAAATAATATCATACCGCCAGGATGATTTCAACGAGTGACCCCCGGTATTTACTTACATTATTCTACATCAAGTGACAAAGACAGCTCTTTTAATTGAGCTTCACTTACTCCACCCGGTGCGTCAGTCAATACACAGCTTGCACTTGCCGTTTTCGGGAACGCAATCGTATCCCGGAGGTTTGTGCGACCTGCAAGGAGCATGACTAAACGGTCCAGTCCAAGGGCGATCCCGCCATGTGGAGGAGTTCCGTATTCGAAGGCTTCCAATAAGAATCCGAACTGCTCTTCCGCTTCTTCTTTCGAGAATCCAAGCACCTTGAACATTTTTTCCTGGATGTCACGCTCGTATATGCGGAGTGATCCGCCTCCAAGTTCGTATCCGTTCAAGACAAGGTCGTACGCTTCCGCACGGACAGCTGCAGGATCCGTTTCGAACAGTTCAAGATCTTCTTTCACCGGCATCGTGAATGGATGATGGGCTGCATAGTAACGGTTCTCGCCTTCATCAAACTCAAGGAGCGGCCAGTCTGTCACCCACAGGAAGTTGAATACTGCTTCATCAATCAGCTTCAATTCCTTCCCTAATTTCAAACGAAGGGCACCAAGTGCATCTGCCACGACTGATTTTTTATCTGCTACAAATAGTAGAAGGTCTCCTGCTTCTGCATTGGCTGAAGTCGAAATCGCCGACGCATCATCTTCACTCACAAATTTGGAGATCGGCCCTTTTAAGCCTTCTTCTTCTACCTTCAACCAGGCCAACCCTTTTGCTCCGTATCGGGAAACAAACTCAGTCAACCCATCAATGTCTTTACGAGAATACTGGGATGCCCCGCCTTTTACATTGATCAGCTTCACTTGTCCGCCATTCGCGACTGCGCCGGCAAATACTTTGAAGCCTGAATCCTTGACGATTTCGGATACATCGATCAGTTCCATGCCGAAGCGTGTGTCCGGTTTGTCAGAACCATAACGGCTCATGGCATCGTCATATGTCATTCGCGGAATAGGTAATGAAACGTTTACGCCTTTCACATCATTCATGAGCTTCTTCATCATATCTTCGACAAGTGAAATGATTTGTTCTTTATCCATGAAGCTCATTTCCATATCGATCTGCGTGAATTCAGGTTGACGGTCTGCACGAAGATCTTCATCACGGAAGCAGCGGGCGATTTGATAATAACGATCGAATCCGGAAACCATCAACAGCTGTTTAAAGATTTGTGGTGACTGTGGCAAAGCATAGAATTCACCTTTATGAACACGGCTCGGAACGAGATAATCCCGTGCCCCCTCTGGCGTACTCTTCGTTAAAATCGGCGTTTCCACGTCCAGGAACCCGTTATCGTTCAAGAAATTGCGGAATGATGTCGTTACATTATGACGCATTTTGAAGGTTTCAATCATCGCGGGACGACGAAGGTCCACATAGCGATATTTCAAGCGCACATCTTCTGACACTTCCATCTGATCGTCTATCATAAAAGGCGGTGTCTTGGCTTCATTGATGATTTGAACCTCTTCGACGTGAATCTCGACTTTTCCGGTCTTCAGGTTGGGGTTCACCGTTCCTTCTCCCCTTGCAACAACCGTACCTGTCACGCTTAAAACGTACTCATTACGTATTTTCTCCGCAAGGGCAAGAGCCTCTTCAGATAAATCCGGGTTAAATACGACCTGCACGATTCCCTCTCTGTCACGAAGGTCGATGAAAATCAGTCCTCCCAGGTCCCTTCTCTTTTGCACCCAGCCTTTGATCGTGATTTTCTCACCGATGTATGTTTCCGTTATGTCTCCACAATATGCGGTTCTTTTTGTCATCATGTTCTCCTCCTTATCAAATCAAGCGCGTCCTATTTGCCAAGCTTGCTCTTCACATTTTCCACAAAGTCATCCAGGCTCACTTCTTCCTGTTCCCCAGTGGACATATCCTTTAGATTGATTTTATTATCCTGTAATTCATTATCACCGATAACCGCCACATATTTCGCTTCATACCGGTCGGCCGCTTTAAACTGGCCTTTCACCTTGCGATCAAGATAATCTTTCTCTGAAGAAATCCCTGCCGCTCTCAATTTGTGAAGAAGCTTTACAGCATAATCTTTCGCATCTTCACCCAATGATACGATGAAGCATTCGACCCCCTGATCGATCGGAAGTTCAACCCCTTCTGCTTCCAACGCCGAAAGCAGCCTTTCAATACTGAAGGCAAATCCGATCCCAGGCGTTTCTGGCCCACCGATCATTTCAACCAGTCCGTTGTAGCGTCCACCTCCGCAAAGAGTCGTAATGGCACCGAAGCCTTCTGCATCACTCATGATTTCAAAGGCCGTGTGGTTATAATAATCCAGGCCGCGTACGAGGGTGGGGTCGACGACGAATTCCACATCCATGTCTGAAAGGTGAGTTTGAACTTTTTCAAAATACTGCTTCGATTCGTCATTTAAATAGTCAAGAATCGATGGTGCAGTTGACATCAATTCATGATCGCGGTCTTTCTTACAATCAAGGATCCGCAGTGGATTCTTCTCCAGGCGATTCTGACAATCGCCGCAGAATTCATCGATCCTCGGTTTAAAGTGATTGATCAATGCCTCTCTGTGTGCATTCCTGCTTCCGGCATCACCAAGACTATTAATGACAAGCTTCAATTGAGTCAATCCTAATTTCTTATAAATTCCCATTGCGAGGGAAATCACTTCTGCATCAATGGCAGGATCTTCACTTCCGAGAGCTTCGACGCCAAATTGGACAAATTGACGGTACCGGCCTGCCTGTGGTCTCTCGTAACGGAACATCGGGCCCGAGTAGAAGAGCTTTGTCGGCTGATTCGGGTGACCGAACATTTTATTTCCTACAAAGGAGCGGACAACAGAAGCGGTCCCTTCAGGTCTGAGCGCCAGGCTTCTGCCTCCCCTGTCTTCGAACATATACATTTCTTTCTGGACGATATCCGTCGTATCCCCCACTCCACGGGTGAACAGTTCACTCGCCTCGAAAACCGGGGTGCGGATTTCTTTATACTGATAGTTGTGACAAAGGGTCTTAGCCACTTCCTCCACATACTGCCATTTTTCCACTTCACCTGGCAGGATGTCCTGTGTACCTCTTGGAATCTGAATGGACAAGTTGATTTCCTCCTTTTATCGTGCACGTTGATCTTTATGTAAATAAAAAAAGCCCTCAATCCCTTGTATATCATACAAGGGACGAGAGCTGTTATTCCCGTGGTGCCACCCTAATTGAAGTCTATGAAAGACCTCCACTTAGCCAGTTAACGCCTGGTACGTTCATCTCCTAGTAACAAATCGTTTTCAGAGAGAAACCTCCTGAGTGTTCATTCACTAAGTCACATTGTAGAAATGCTCTCAGCCAAGGCATTTCCTCTCTTTACACGGGGGGTTAGCTACTATGCTCGATCAACGGTTTTTGTAAATGTTATTTTATTTGTATAATGATACGGTTGCCGCAGGTCCATGTCAAGAGGTTAAAGAAAATTTCGTCACGATCTTTCCATTTTCTTTTTTAACAATTTCACTTCCCTTAACGACAATCCGAATTCGGAAGCAAGCTCTACGTTCAACGCATCTTTTTCACGTTCCAAAAACTGATGGAAATTCACTCCAAATAACTGGTTATCACCATTTGCGTTCATGAATTCTTTGTCACTCGACCTCAAGTCCACTCATCCTTTCAAAACATTCCTATTCTTATCATTTCCAATTACCTATTTTTCTTTCGTTTTAGAGGGATTTTATTTTTTTTATCGTATTAAAACCATAAGGATTTCTTAAGGAAGAACCCTGCTTCTAAAAAAATTCACAGTGGTGTTCAACACTTGAGCAGGAAAATCCGATATTACTATGGGTGTTTGTATTTCCAACAGGAGGTGACGAAGATTAAGAAAGTAATCGCATCAATATTGATGGTGCTCTTGATGTTACCGGTGCAGCCTTTCATGGATCAGGCACATGCTGAAACCGGAAAGGTCACAATCAGTGTTTCGACCCTTAATGTCCGTACAGGACCGGGACTAAGCTTCGCCGTTCTGACAAAGGTACACAGAGGGGAAGAGTACAAAATAGTAGAGACACAAAAGGATTGGTATAAAGTCGAAACAAGCAGTGGGGACGGCTGGGTGGCCGATTGGCTCGTCACAGTGGAAGAGTCTGTTTCCAGTGATTCACCCCTGCATGAGGGCCAGGTGAACACAGACGGTCTACGAGTCAGAAAAGGACCAAGCACTTCAGACGTGGTCGTGACGGTATTACAAAATGGAGATACGGTGACGGTTACAGAAGAAGATGGGGACTGGCTGCAGATTGAATCAGGAAGCACCACGGGCTGGGTTCACCGTGAATACATAACCGGCTCAAAATCCTCCCAAGGCAAACAAAGTTTGCACAAGCAGGGAATCATCACTGATGATGCTTTGAACGTCCGATCATCCCCCTCTCTGCAAAGTTCCGTCCTTGGGGTCCTGAATAAAGGAGACGAGGTGGAGGTGACCGGGAGTGTTTCCGGTTGGTACGAGATCATGTTCGGCGATGAGATCGCCTGGGTCAGTGATTCTTACGTAGAGTTCTCTACCGGTTCTCTTCAAAGGGAAACAAACCGATCAGAGGAAGAATCATCCTCCACGGGAGAGATGATCGGGATCATTTCAGTACATGGTCTCAATGTCCGTGATGAAACCTCACTGAACGGCCGAATTGTCGGTAAAGTATCAAAGGGCGAAAAATACACCTTGTTGAAAGAGAAAAATAACTGGTATCAAATCAAGCTTTCCAATGGGGAAAAAGGGTGGATCGCCGGGTGGTATGTTCAAAAAACGGTGACAGCCGCCGCCCATGAAAAGAACAGCCCGAATGAAAACGTCACGATTCTATACAACGGCACAAATATTCGCAGTGAAGCAAACACCCAGGCGAGTGTCGTCAAACGAGCCGCAAGTGGTGAGACCTATCAAGTAATGAGTAAGGACGGGGACTGGTATGAGGTGGAATTAGCCGATGGCAGTGCTGGTTTCGTAGCCGGCTGGGTCGTCTCGGTCCGTTCTGCAGCAGGTGAAAACACAACGCCCTCCCGCAAAAAAACCGGTGGTCTCGAAGACAAGGTGATCGTAATCGATCCCGGACATGGCGGAAGGGACAGTGGTACTACGGGAGCAAGTGGTACACTTGAGAAGCTCCTTACCATGAAAACCGGAGAACTCCTTGCGGAAAAATTGAAAAGCGCTGGGGCAAAGGTCAAATTAACAAGAAAAACTGATGAATATTTATCGTTACCGTCAAGGGTATCATTATCTCATTATAATCAGGCAGACGCCTTTATCAGCATTCACTTTGACAGCATTATGGATTCTTCCATAACAGGTCATACGACTTACTACTATCAAAACCAGCAAAAAGAGCTGGCAGAGGAGATCCACGGCAGCCTCTCGGATCGATTACCCACATCAGACCGTGGTGTCCGTATCGGGGATTATCATGTGATCCGTGAAAACAACCGGCTAGCCGTCCTTTTGGAATTAGGATTCCTCAGCAATCCGTCAGAAGAAGCCAATGTAAATACTCAGTATTTTCAAGATTTGGCTGCGACGGCCATCTATCATGGTTTAAGTGACTATTTCTCAGAGTGATGTCCATTCAAATAAAGAAGGCTGATTCCCGTAGTTGAATCAGCCTTCTTTATTAGGTTTTACTCTCGATTAAGAGTGTAACAGGACCATCATTCGTCAGATTGACATCCATCATTGCACCGAATACACCTGTTGCCACCCTCACTCCTTTTCCCTCGAGAATCTCATTGAAATAATCATAGATCACTTCGGCATGATCGGGTTTGGCCGCATTCATGAAATTCGGCCTTCTTCCCTTTCGGACATCTCCATACAGGGTGAATTGGGAAATGGAAAGAATCTCCCCTCCCAAATCAAGGAGGGAATGATTCATCTTTCCTTCATCATCTTCAAAAATGCGAAGGTTTACAACCTTTTCTGCTACGTAACGAGCATCTTCTTCTGTATCTTCATGGGTGATCCCCACAAGCAGTACAGCGCCTGACCGGATTTCTCCCTTTACTTCTCCATCAACAGTGACGGAGGCTTCTTTACTTCTCTGCAGAACAACCCTCATAAAGAAATCTCCTTTAGTTCATGATTCGTCTTACAGCATATACATCTGGTATCTGTTTGATTCTCTCTACCACTTTGTGCAAATGGGAAATGTTTTGAATCGAAATGGACATATTGATGGTGGCCACTTTGTTCCGGTCCGATTTTCCACTCACTGCCGATATATTCGTCTTTGTTTCATTTACCGCCTGAAGAACTTCATTCAGGAGTCCTCTGCGATCATAACCGGAGATTTCAATATCGACATTGTATTCTTTCCGGTCATTCCCGTCGCTTTCCCATGATACGGGAATGAGGCGCTGTTCCACTTCGTCTGCCATGACATTCGTACAATCCGCACGATGGACCGAAACGCCGCGCCCCTTTGTAATGAAGCCGACGATTTCATCCCCCGGAACCGGACTGCAGCAGCGTGAAAGTCGGATAAGGAGATTATCGATCCCCTCAACCTGTACACCTGCATCTTTTTTCCGCTTGACGGGTTGAGCATTCAGTTCCTTCATCGTTTCTTCCAGATTGTCTTCCTGTTCCCGCATCTTTCTGTGTTTTTCCGTTAAACGGTTGGCGATTTGAGCCGCTGTGATCCCGTTATATCCGACGGCTGCATACATATCCTCTTCGTTTGAGAAATTGAATTTCTCCGACACTCGCTTGATATTTTCGGGATTGAGGATTTCCTTCACATCGAAATCCTGATTTTTGATTTCTTTTTCGACCAGCTCACGGCCCTTTTCAATATTTTCTTCCCTGCGCTGTTTCTTGAAGAACTGTTTGATTTTATTCTTCGCCTGGGACGTCTGGGCGAGCTTCAGCCAATCCTGACTCGGACCATACGAATGTTTGGACGTAAGGATCTCGATGATATCCCCCGTTTTCAGCTTGTAATCAAGAGTGACCATTTTCCCGTTGACCTTTGCACCGATCGTTTTGTTGCCGATTTCCGAGTGGATCCGATAGGAAAAGTCGATGGGCACGGAGCCTGACGGCAATTCCAAGACGTCTCCTTTAGGCGTGAATACAAAGACCATATCGGAAAACAGGTCGATTTTAAGAGATTCCATGAATTCTTCAGCATTGGCCGATTCATTCTGGAACTCGAGTATTTCCCTGAACCAGGAAAGCTTCTTCTCAAATGAAACAGGTTCATTCGCTTCTTTTCCTTCTTTATACGCCCAGTGTGCCGCTACCCCGTATTCAGCAATCTGGTGCATCTCAAGGGTTCTGATCTGCACTTCCAGCGGGTCGCCTTTAGGACCGATCACCGTCGTATGAAGAGATTGGTACATATTCGGTTTCGGCATGGCAATATAATCCTTGAACCTTCCGGGCATCGGTTTCCAGCATGTATGAACGATTCCGAGTACAGCATAGCAATCCTTGATGCTGTCTACTACAACCCGAACCGCAAGCAAGTCGTAAATTTCATTGAACTGTTTGTTTTGCAGGGCCATCTTACGATAAATGCTGTAAATATGCTTAGGTCGCCCGGAAATTTCAGCCACGATTTTCACATCGCCCAGCTTATCTTTCACTTCATTGACGACTTCATCTAAGTACTGTTCACGCTCGGCACGCTTCTTCTTCATCAAATTGACAATACGATAATACTGTTGAGGATTTAAATATCGTAGCGACGTATCTTCCAATTCCCACTTGATCTTTGAAATCCCCAACCGATGGGCCAAAGGAGCGAAGATTTCAAGCGTCTCATTTGCTATTCTCCGCTGCTTCTCCTGTGGTAAATGTTTCAGGGTTCTCATATTATGGAGGCGGTCTGCCAATTTAATGAGGATGACCCGGATATCCTGAGCCATCGCCACAAACATTTTCCGGTGATTTTCAGCCTGTTGCTCTTCATGGGATTTGTATTTAATCTTCCCAAGCTTCGTGACCCCATCAACGAGCATAGCCACTTCGGCATTGAACGCTTCTGCAATTTCACCGAGGGAAATGCCAGTGTCCTCCACTACATCATGAAGAAACCCAGCAGCCACAGTTGCCGGATCCATCTCCAGGTCCGCCAGTATCCCTGCCACCTGGATGGGATGGATGATGTATGGTTCACCAGACTTTCGGTACTGCTCACTGTGGGCATCCCTTGCATACTCATATGCCTTCTGGACCATTTCAACATGCTCATCGTTTAAGTATGCTTTTGTTTTATCAATAACCTGTTCAGGGGTTAGTACTTGATCTTTAGCCATGATCAAAATCACCTTTGTATTTTAATATAGTTCACGATTGTTCCATTTTAATGATTGTTACTATTATCAAAAAAAAAAGAGCTTCTGTAAAGGGTTTAGCGGAAAATTCTCAGAATCCATCTGATTCTGTCGATAAATGTCGATTCTGTTATTCTTGAAATTAAAAAAATAAGGGCTGACACTTTAACCAGTTGTCAGTCCCTTATTTCAGTATATCACAAAGTCAGTTTTAATAATCGAATTTAGTATTGCATTAATGTCATGATATCATAGTTCTCAAGTTTGTCGCGCCCATCAAGGTACGTAAGTTCAATTAAGAACGCCGTTCCTGCAACGATTCCACCAAGTTCTTCTACAAGCTTGATCGTTGCTTCGATCGTTCCACCGGTTGCCAGTAAATCGTCCGTGATCAGCACGCGCTGACCTGGCTTGATAGCATCTTTATGGATCGTTAACGCATCTTTACCGTACTCAAGACCGTATTCCTTCTGGATCGTTTCACGTGGTAATTTACCAGGTTTACGGACAGGGGCAAAGCCTACACCGAGTGCATAAGCGACTGGGCATCCGATGATGAATCCACGGGCTTCGGGTCCTACAACCAGGTCGATCTGCTTTTCTTTTGCATATTCGACGATTTGGTCTGTAGCATATCTATAAGCATCACCATTATCCATAAGGGTTGTGATGTCTTTAAACTTGATCCCTTCTTTTGGCCAATTCTCAACGATTGTAACATATTGTTTTAAGTCCATGCTTCTACTTCCTCCTCAATTGTAACAGACTCTTCTATCCTTTCATTAAACCAAGTCTTCAACTCTTGATAGGAAGAATATAACAATTCGTTTTCAAGCTCGTATTGTTGTTTTTTCTTCTGATATGTTCGAGATTCAGAAAGATCTTTCTTGGTTTTCGCAGGATTAAGAGAAATAAATCCATTGTCTATTGTAACAAACTTCAAATCAAAAAACACCTGTGACATGAAATCGATTGTTTCTTTCGACCAGCCTTTATGTTTGGCCAGGTCATCACCATGCTTATTGACATCGAACGATCCCCGTTTGGTTAAAAATCCATAGTACCATTTGAAATGGTCCCGGGTCGGCATCGTACTGAAGAAATGATCTTCTTCCTGGAAGAAATGAGCATAAATCCGATGAGGACGCCCCTTCTTCAAAAGCTCTTCAAGTAATGGCTTTGAATCGGGGAGATCCAACAGCACAAGGCTCGCTTTCTCCGTTGATAATCCATCTAGAGTCGAGCTTTCCTCCAAGAGGATGACTTCATCTTTCGGCAGGTTCAGTTTATCCAGCGTGGAGGAATGGAAACACACCATTTTCTTATTTTCTTCAGGGATGAGTCCGTTCCATTTATGGACCTGCTTGATTCCCCGTACATCAAATAATTGCCAATGATCGATTTTTACATCATGTAAGAACACCTGGGGCTTCTTGCGGTTGTTCCACTCATTTATGGATAATTCACCTATGACTGACGCATTTGAAAAAGGCGTCATGTGGTCAGCCAGTTCCCCGAGTCCGAAGCCTACTCCGTCAAGTTGGACCCCTTTGTCTTCCAAAACGAGCTTCAGGTGATTCTGTGCAGATCCGATTTTTTTATAGTGTTCGATGCTTACATTGTCGATGATCCACTTCGGCTTCGGATTCTTCATCCCAAAAGGTGCCAAAAGCTGAAGCTTTTCAATCGACTCCACAGAGATTTCGTCCACTGTCACGGGAGCATCGAGTTGTGTGACGGGGATGAAGTCCTCTGCTGTCAGTTCCGTCCCGGCCAGTTCATTCAACCGGTTTCTCAACTGAGCTACATCGTCTAATTCAAGCGTCATACCCGCAGCCATAGGATGGCCACCGAAGTGGGGAAGGATATCCCGGCAGGTTGAAAGGTTTTTGAATAAATCAAATCCTGCGATGCTTCTCGCAGAACCTTTCGCTGTCCCTTTCTCGGAGTCGTAGCTGAGCACGATGGTCGGCCGGTAAAACTTGTCGACCAGACGTGAAGCCACAATGCCGACCACTCCGGGATTCCAGCCTTCCTTTCCGATGACAAGTACGTGGTTATCCTTCAGCGGGAAGTCTCTCTCCACCATCTCAACGGCTTCCTCGGTCATTTGGGCGACGATCGCCTGTCTCTCTTTATTCAAGCCGTCAATTTCTTCCGCCAGTGCCTTCGCCTCTTCGTCATCCTCCGTAAGCATGAGATCGACGGCAGGATCGGCATCACCTAAACGACCGACTGCATTAATCCGCGGTGCGATCATGAAGCCCACCGTCTCTTCGGTGATTTCATGCTGCTTCGCGTTGGCGATTTTGCATAAAGCTTTAATCCCCAATCGGTTTGAAGCCCGGAGCTCGGCAAGGCCCCGCTTAGCCAGAAGACGGTTCTCCCCTCTCAAAGGGACTAGATCCGCAATCGTTCCAATCGCCGCAAGATCCAGTAAATGACTTGGCAGCTCTCCATAAAGGGCATGGGCCAATTTAAAGGCCACCCCAACTCCCGCAAGTTCCCCGAATGGATATGCCACTTCTCCTACCTTTGGATGTAAAAGCGCATATGTTTCCGGTAATTCGGGTCCAGGTTCATGGTGATCTGTAATGATCAGGTCGATCCCGAGATCTTTCGCGAGTCTGGCTTCGTTCACGGCAGAAATTCCTGTATCGACCGTGATGATGAGCGAGAATTCCTCATCCTTAGCCCAGCGGAACGCCCCTTCATTCGGGCCGTATCCTTCACTGAACCGATTCGGGATATAGAATTCCACCATCGCACCAAGATCTCTCAGTACCGTCATCATGACCGACGTACTGCTGACTCCATCTGCATCATAGTCACCGTAAACGAGAATCCTTTCCCCGTTTTCAATGGCTTTATGGATTCGTTCCGTTGCTTTTTTCATATCTTCAAATAGGAATGGGTCGTGGAATGAGTCGCCTGAATCAAATAAAAAATTCCTGGCTTCTTCTACATCATCCAAGTCCCTGTTTATCAATAATTTCGCTACAAGCGAAGGTACCTTTAGTTCATTCGCCAATTCTGCTATTTTATGTTCATCTGATTCTGTCAATATCCAACGTGTTTTTGAGTTTAACATACGTTCACCCCTCAGCCTTACTCATTATACAAAAGTGAGGGGGTTGTTTCAATCTTAATGAAAGAGTGGAAGGTGGAATGAATGATCTTGCATGTGGTTTGGGCTACAATAAAAAAAGCCTGGTGACAAAAAGCCACCAGGCCAGTTTTATTCCCCTGCTTCCCCTACTGAATCCGGGGCACGTTTTTTCAACGGGATGTCTTCAGTCTTTTCCTTGTGCATTCCTTCTGCCTGTTCCCGCAAGAGCAGGTTTTCTTTTTCCAGGGATTTGACCCTGCGCTGGACGACGAATAATCGAAACAGCCCTACGGAACCGATGATGATACCACCCATCAGGACAGATCCGAGGATAACTAATATAAGAGGCCAGTCGGATTCACCGAACAGATAATTGACGGTGACCGGATCGACGTTGATGACGGCGAAAATCGATACGACCAACGCAAAGAAAATACCTAATAATAAAGTCCATTGAAACTTCATGAGACTTCCCTCCCTTTAAGTTAAGTCTATTTGATCATCACTTTCTTCAGAAGCAGGATTGAACGGATTGATATGAATGAACACATCATTCACATTCGATTCTTCCAAGAGCTTCTCTTTTACTCTCTTCCCGACACGATGACCTTCTTCTACCGTCATGTATGGATCGACACTGATTTTCAAATCAATGATGACGTAGTGACCATGTTCCCTTGCATGAAGCTCGTTGATTTCCTTCACGTCAGGGACGGACTCCACGATTTTTCGAAAAGGCAGGATATCTTCCTCATGCATGACGTGATCAAGTGTCGTATGTATGGATTCAGCTCCTAGATGCCAGGCCATCCTCAGGACAAGCAGGGAAACGAAAATTCCTGCAACCGGATCGGCATAAACAAGCCAGCCAATATCGAACTTCCCGCCAAGGATAGAAGCGGAAATCCCGACCAGTGCCGCGAGGGAAGAGAACACATCCGAACGATGCTCGTAAGCATTCACGATCAACGCATCACTCTTTATCCTTTTACCCAACCGATATTTGTATTGAAACATCGCTTCCTTCACGATGATGGAGAATATGACGGCATAAATCGCAAGGGCTGTCGGTGGGGTGAGGGGATGGAAGAAGGATTCAATCGAGGATTTCCCAATTTCGATCCCCACCAGGAACAACAGGACGGCCACGATGATTGCCGCAATGGACTCCGCCTTTCCGTGACCATAAGGATGATCCTGATCGGGGGGCTGCTTGGCCGCTCGTAAACCGATAAAGACGGCAAGGGAACCTGCTACATCCGATGCAGAGTGAACCGCATCAGCAATCAGCGCCCGACTATTCCCCATGATTCCGGCCGCCCACTTTATAACAGCCAGTACAATATTGCCCACCACACCGACCATGGCAGCAAATTCCGCTTTTTTAAAACGTTCCTCATGATTCATTCAGAGTCGCCTCCCTTATAACTTCTATTAGTGTAACCCAATGCCGTAAAAAAATAAAAAAGACAGGCCCGGGAAGAAATACTTCCCGGACCTCTTGATCTTCATTATACTTGCGGTTCATCCGACCACGTTTTCTTTTCTTTTACGGTCTTGATTGTTCCTTTTTTCTTCAGTTCTTTCTTCTTCATCACGAGCCATACTTGGGAAGCGATGAATACGGAAGAATACGTACCTGAGATTAACCCGACCAGTAAAGCGATGGAGAAGTTACGGATGGACTCACTACCGAAGATCATGAGTGCAATGACCGTGAACACGACAGTCAATACTGTATTGACCGAACGGCCCATCGTTTGTCTGATACTTTGGTTCACTACCTCTTCAATGTCCTTATCCGTCTTCAAACGGCGTTTCTTATGAAGATTTTCACGCAGCCTGTCGAAGGTGACGATCGTATCATTGATCGAATAACCGACTATCGTAAGGACGGCTGCGATGAAGGTGATATCGACTTCGAGCCTTGTCAGACTGAAGAATGCAATGATAAAGAATGCATCATGCAGGAGGGCAAGGATTGCACCTACTGCCATTCTCCATTCAAATCGGAGCGTGACGTAAATGATGATTCCGACAGAAGCAATTGCCACAGCAATCATGGCGTTTTGTGCAAGCTCTTTCCCAATGACGGGAGAAACAGTGCTGATACTTGGTTCAGCTCCATAAAGCTTGTTGAAGTGATCTTTCAGCTTTGCGATATCGTCCTTATTCAAGTCATCCGTATAGCGGACAACGGCAATATTATTTTTATCGCCGGAGATGACGACATCCTCAGAAGGCAGTTTAATCTCCTTCAGTTCATCCTGAACCTGTTCGGTCTTCAGGCTTTGATCAGCCAGGATTTCCATCCGTGATCCGCTGACAAAGTCAATTCCGAGATTCAATCTGAAAATGGCCAGGATGATGATACCTGCTGTAATGAGTACGGCTGACAGGGTAAAGAATTTCTTTCGCTGCGAAGCGAAATCAAAGCGGTCAAAACGGGTAGGGAGATCTAGGGTATCATAGTTCTCCGCCAGATCCTTGATTTCGGATTTTTTCACACCGAACCAGCCCGGCTTCTTATTAAAGATACGGCTGTTCACCCATAGGCCGAGTAACAGTCGTGAACCCCATACCGCCGTAATGAAGCTTGTCAGGATACTGACGATCAGCATCGTGGCGAATCCTTTGACCGAACTTGTCCCATAGAAGAAGAGTACGGCTGCTGCAAGGATTGTCGTCACGTTGGCATCCAGGATCGTCAAGAAGGATGATTTATTACCGGCCTGGAACGCCGAGCGTATCGGTTTCCCGACCCGCATCTCTTCCTTGATCCGTTCATACGTTATGATATTCGCGTCGACGGCCATACCCACACCAAGGATGAGGGCTGCGATCCCCGGCAGGGTCAGGACCCCGTTCATCAGATCGAAAATCAACAGAATCAAGTAAATGTAAACAGAAAGGGTGATCGTTGCAATCAGTCCCGGGAAACGGTAGTACGCAATCATGAATAAGAAAATGATGGCAATCCCGATGATCCCTGCAGTCACTGTCTTATCCAGGGCCTGCTGACCGAATTGCGCTCCCACTGAAGTCGAATACTTCTCGTCCAGTTTGACCGGAAGGGCCCCTGCATTTAACAGGGACGCAAGGTTCTGGGCGCGCTCGACTGTAAAGTTCCCTTCGATGATGACTTCATCGGAGTTGATAGGCTTTCTTACGGCCGGGTCGGAGATGAATTTCGGATCTTCCTTCCCTACTTCAGCTTTGTAAGAATCTTTTCCTTCTTCAAAATCCAGCCAGATCACAAGCTGGTTCTGTGGAGCCATAGCAGAAATGTCTTTCGTTAATTCATAGAATTTCGAGCGATCTTTCAATTTTAGTGAAACGATCGGATTATTTTTGTCATCAAACGTTTGCTTCGCAGAACCGGATGCAAGATCCGATCCGTCCAGACGGACTTTATCGTTCACGTCACGGAACGTCAGATTGGCTTGAGTGGAGAGGATTTCCCTTGCTTCATTCTGGTCCTCGACACCAGCCAGTTGAACACGGATGCGGTTCCCGTCTTCGATTTGGATATTCGGCTCACTGACACCCAATACGTTAATACGCCTGTCGAGTGCATCGGCTGTATTGGCGACGGTCTCTTTCGTGATTTCCTGGCCTTTTTTGATCGGCTGAACTTCATAAAGAACCTCAAATCCGCCCTGCAGGTCCAATCCCAGTTTAATGTTATCTACAATACTCTTCGTTGTGCCTCCCATAGTACCTGCAAGCAATACCACAAGTATAAAGAAGGCAATGATTCGGCCACGCTTTACCATTATGTATAGATCCTCCTTGCCGTTTTAAAAAACCATACGAACTATGTGCTTCAAAAAAGTAATATAATTCCTGAATTCCTCGGGCATTCTTATTATCTACGAGAAAGAAAAGAGTGTCAATTTCTTTTCGGGCTATTTACCATTCTTATTCGGGCGAAGAAGCTCGTTCAACTCATCTTCATTCACTTCAGCAAACCAATTGGGAGACCTGTACGCTTCAATTGTTTCAAAGCTCATATACTCTCCGGGCTTGACCGTCAATACATCACTCACTAATTGAAAGAGCTTCACATCCACTTCTGGTTTCTTCCATTTTTTCTTCGTTAAGTAGGCCCATAGGCGGTCAGCGTCGGCCTTTCCGTAACCAAGCACTTCTAATTCTTCCACCTTGCTTACTAGCGCTGGTACTAACGATTCATAAAAACGGTCATAAGGATGTTGATTATTCTTCATTCCCCGTCCACCCCATCTGGGCTATATCGAGCCCGAATTGTTCACTACTTGTCATGCTTTGTCCACCCTTGTGCATATACATCATTGTATACGATTATACCAATTTTGAGAAGGCAGGGAATTTTATGTCAAAATTTCTGAAAGGCACCATGATCCTAATGATGGCCGCCTTTATAACTAGAATATTAGGGTTTGTGAACCGTATCGTCGTTGCCAGATTCATTGGAGAAGAAGGCGTCGGCCTGTTTATGATGGCGTTCCCTACCCTCATACTCGTCATCACTATCACTCAGCTGGGGCTCCCTGTAGCAATCTCAAAAAATGTTGCCGAAGCAGAGTCAAAGGGAGATATCCGGAAAGTAAAAAAAATATTGGTGGTCTCCCTTTCCATCACCATGGGGCTATCCCTCATCTTCACCCCGGCGCTCATCCTGCTCGCCCCCTATTTAACAGACGTCCTGTTTACGGATGATCGAATTTACTATCCATTGGTGGCAATTGCCCCGATCATTCCGATCGTAGCGATTTCTTCCGTGATCCGCGGCTATTTCCAGGGAAGGCAGAACATGAAACCTTCCGCTTATTCACAGGTCATCGAACAGGTGGTCCGGATCACCCTGATTGCCGTATTGACCAAAACCTTCCTTCCTTACGGGATAGAATACGCAGCAGCCGCTGCCATGGTGGCGTCCGTTCTTGGGGAACTCGCTTCCCTACTATATTTGTTCGCAAGTTTTAAGTTAAAGAAAAAGTTCAAGATCAGACGCAACTTCTTCAGCTCGATCAAGAATGGCCGGGAAACCTTTAATGAACTCATGAGTGTGGCCCTGCCGGCGACAGGAAGCAGAATGATCGGATCGATCGCATGGTTTTTTGAACCGATCGTGGTGGCAAACAGCCTTGCCCTCGCCGGAGTGGCAGCCGGGATGGCCACGAAACAGTATGGTTCCTTGACAGGATACGCCCTTCCCCTCCTGTTCCTGCCATCATTCGTGACCCTTTCATTATCCCAATCTCTTGTCCCGGCCATCAGCGAAGCCAACTCGCAAAAAAATTTCACCTTAATCGAACACCGGCTTCAGCAGGCTCTCAGATTCTGTTTGATCACCGGCGGGATTTCCGTCGTCATCCTCTACGTATATGCAAAGCCGCTCATGCAGGTCATGTACGGAAATGAAAACGGGGCAGGTTTCTTGATGATCATGGCACCTTTCTTTTTATTTTATTACTATCAAGGGCCATTGCAGGCCGTGCTCCAGGCGTTGAATCTGGCAAGGGCCGCCATGATCAACAGTCTGATAGGTGCCGTCGTGAAGACCGGCGTCATCTTTGTTCTCGCTTCACAGCCGGCGTTTGGCATCAACGGTGCGGCCCTCGGAATCGTCACCGGATTCCTGCTCGTGACCCTGTTACATTTCATGACCATCCTGAAATATGTTCCGATGACAATTTATGCCCGGGATTACGTCAAGACGATCATAGTCCTGTTGATTACCGGCGTATGGGGACACTTTTCTTATCTCTATTTATTCGATGGTCAGTCCACCGTATTCCGATTGCTATTCGGAGTCATGACTTCGTCGGCTCTATACACCGTGCTCTCCATCAGTCTCAAGCTCATCGTCAAAACCGACCTTGCCAGAATCCCGTTCATCCGGCGATTCATCACTCCATAGTCTCCCCAATAAAAAATACTCCTTAACATCATGTTGAGGAGTATTTTTATTATTGATTTTTTTCATCAATGTAAAATTGCCCGTTTTGGAAGCTGCAGAAGGCGATTTCCTGGACGTTTTTGAATCCGCGTTCTCTCAGTTCTTTCCGTAACCAGAAGGATGTTTTTCCGATCATATCGAGATGGGTGGTTTGGACCTGTCCATCGAGGATCAGGGGCAGTGTCAGGGAATGGGGAGTCTTTTTATCTTTCTGTAGGACAGATAGTTTCCCGGATGGCTCTAAAATCGCAAATTCAACATCTGCCACATTAAAGATATCTTTTTCTCTTAATTGAAGAAGTAAATCATCATAATTATAACGCTGTTTCTTCATGGCTTTGTCGTCGATTTTCCCATTATGGATGATGACGGTGGGTTTTCCGTCCAATAATTCCCGGAATGACTTAGACCTGAGGGAAAACCAGGCAAACAGGATCTGGATGAGTACGATGACCCCCATGGGCAGTACTGTATGAATGATGGGATCTTCCGGTTCTTCGATGGCCATGACCGCCATCTCGGCAATCATCATGAATACGACCAGATCCAGTATACTCAGTTCCCCGATTTCCCTTTTCCCCATGATTCTGAAAATGAAAATGATCATAACATAAAGAAAAAGAGTGCGTAAAATGATGACGAAATATTCCTCCACTACTTTCCCCTCCCATACGCATGTCATTATGTAGTATCGACAGAATGAGAAAATAAATCGGAGGAATTTTTATCCACCCATAAATGGCCGGATGTATTTAAAGTATACGTAGAGTGTGGACACAGCAAGGGAGATGACGGTGACGGGAACACCAATCAGTAAGTACTGATGAAATTTGATCTGCACATTTTCCTTGGATGCAAGTCCGGCAATGACCAGATTGGAAGAAGAACCGAGAAGTGTACCATTCCCCCCAAGGCAGGCACCCAGAGCCAATGACCACCATAAGGGATCCATATTGACCATCCCGAATTCACCGAATTCCTGAATAACGGGAATCATGGCTGCCACAAACGGAATATTATCGACTACAGCAGACAATATGCCTGTTCCCCACAATATGACAAAGGCCGTTTTCTTCATATCCCCATCCGTTGCCCGCAAAATTTCTCGTGCGATCTCATCTATGAATCCTGCCTCTTCAATCCCTCCGACCAGGAGGAATAAGCCCATAAAGAAAAAGAGTGTCCCCCATTCCACCTCTCTCAAAATCTTTTCCGGTGGATGAATTTTCTCGAGGAGCAGCATAAGGAGAACCGCACCGGCAAGGGATACCGTCGTCACATCAAGATGGAACACCGGATACACGGAAAAGCCCACCAATACGAGGACAAGGACAAACAGGGACTGAAAGAGCCCATTGTCCCTCTTTAAATATTCATTTGGCTTGATCCCTTTCAGAAGCAGTTTCCTGTCTTCTTTCACGTGGAGAACTTCCTTATATACCAGACACATGATCAAAAGCGTCACTCCGTAAACCATCAGGACAACAGGTAACAGATTTTCAAGGAAGGCATTAAACGTAAAGTGCTTGACTGCCTGGCCGATCATCATGTTAGGAGGGTCCCCTATGAGGGTTGCCGTCCCGCCGATGTTACAAGCCAGGATCGTCATGATTAAGTAGGGGATGGGCGGAAGTTCAAGGAGCCTGGTCAATTTGAACAAAATCGGGACTAACAACATAGCGATCGTGACGTTCGCCAAAAACGCAGAACCCACCGCCGCCAGGGAGGAAAACAGGACCAGGAGCGAAAGCCCGTTCCCGTTCACCCATTGAGCGATCCGAATGGCAATGAACTCAAATATCCCCGTTTTGCTTGTAATGGTGACAATCAGCATCATGGAAAACAGAAGAGTGATGGTTTTCCAGTCGATATACGTAAATAGCGCCTTCTCGAGCGGGAATGCCCCGATCAGGAGCATAGCAACCCCACCGGCCATTGCAGCTAGGACTCGATTCCATTTCTCTGTCATCAATAGGATGTAAACCGAAACGAACACAATCAATACGATCATCGGAGACATGGTCACAGTCCTCCTTCTCCAGGAAGTTTCATACTAGTCTATGAGGCTTGACCACAGAAAATTTCTAGTCTTTTTTATCATTGAGATGAATATGCTTGTACTAATACGGAATAAAATTATCGAGTTAGAAGGGAGAGGACCGTCATCGAAGCGAAAAAAATGGGGGGTGCCGTCCTTTACGGGACGACCACCATATTTGTCATAGCGATTGCTGCAAGCCTATTATTTTCATTGCTGCTCCGGTTTACCGAACTTACTGAAAGCTCCATCACAATGTTTGTCACGATCATTTCATTTCTATCTTTGTTTGTTGGTGGATTTATGTCTGGTGGTAAAGGAAAGACAAAAGGCTGGGTGCTTGGAGGGTCGACAGGACTCATTTACACCCTCGTCATTTTCTTGTTTCAATACCTGGGATACGATAGCCTGTTTTCAATGGAACAGCTTATCTATCACGGCTGCTATATCCTGACGGCCATGATGGGGGGAATCCTTGGTGTAAACATGAGTGGCGGTCCTAGGGAGGGGTAGTCCATCCGCATAATAAAAAAGGGTCCCTCTTCCACGTGCCTGGCACATGGAGAGAACCCTTTTTTTATTATACCTGCTCTGTTTTGATGACTTCCCTGATCGCATTACGATCATATGTAAGACGGCTGCCGTCACCACACAGGATGACTACTTTACCTTCTTCGATGGCATCGATCGATCCGTGTAAACCGCCAATCGTGATGATTCTATCACCTTTTGCAAGCTCATTTTGCATTTTAGAGACTGCTTTTTGACGCTTTTGCTGAGGACGGATCAGTAAAAAGTAAAACAGAACGAACATTAATATCAAAGGTAGTATTGTTCCTAAACTTCCCATTCTTTTTCCCCTCCTTTCAATACATTATTTATTTTATGCTTTTTAGAAGTTTTTCGCATCAGGTCGGTTGAAGCCGTACTGCTCGAAAAATTCTTCCCTAAAGTCTCCTAGACGATCTTCACGAATCGCTTGTCTGACTTGCTCCATCAATTTTAACAGAAAATGAAGATTATGATAAGTCGTAAGGCGAATTCCGAACGTTTCGTCACATTTGATCAAGTGACGGATATAGGCACGGCTATAATTTTTACACGTATAGCAGTCGCAATTCTCATCGATCGGCCTGAAATCCCTTGCAAACTTAGCATTTTTCACGACCAGGCGGCCTTCACTTGTCATAAGCGTTCCGTTACGGGCGATACGGGTTGGAAGGACACAATCAAACATGTCGATTCCTCGCATCGAACCATCGATCAGTGAATCCGGCGATCCGACACCCATCAGGTAACGAGGCTTATCCGACGGAAGATGCGGCGTCGTGAAATCAAGCACGCGATTCATCACGTCCTTAGGCTCCCCGACAGAAAGTCCACCGACGGCATATCCAGGGAAATCCATGGATACCAGGTCACGGGCACTTTGCTTACGAAGCTCTTCGTATTCCCCACCTTGGACGATACCGAATAATCCTTGATCCTGCGGTCGCTGATGGGCTTCAAGACACCGTTCTGCCCATCGCGTGGTACGCTCCACTGAACTCTTCATATACTCATATTCGGCAGGATACGGTGGACATTCATCGAATGCCATCATGATATCAGAGCCCAGCGCATTCTGTATCTCCATCGCTTTCTCCGGGCTGAGGAAAAGTTTATCCCCGTTTAAGTGATGACGAAAATGGACTCCTTCTTCTTCGATCTGGCGCAGCTTACTCAGGCTGAACACTTGGAAGCCGCCTGAATCGGTCAGGATGGCGCGATCCCAGTTCATGAATTTATGAAGTCCGCCTGCTTCCCTTATGATCTCATGGCCGGGACGTAACCATAAATGATACGTATTACTGAGAATGATGCCGGATTCCATGGATTTCAGATCCTCCGGGGACATCGTTTTTACAGTAGCCATGGTGCCTACCGGCATGAAGGCAGGCGTTTCGAATGAACCGTGTGGCGTATGGACGCGGCCGAGTCTTGCACCGGTTTGTTTACATGTTTTAATCAATTCGTATGTTATTGCAGTCAACTTGGGAATTCTCCTTCCAATTTCCATTGGGTTTTACAATCATTCATTATTTAATCAACATCGCATCTCCAAAGCTGAAGAAGCGGTACTTCTCTTTAACGGCGGTTTCATAGGCATGCATCACGTTGTCTTGCCCTGCAAAGGCGCTGACCAGCATGATCAGGGTCGACTTCGGTAAATGGAAATTGGTGATCAGTCCATCAATCCCTTTAAACTCATAGCCTGGATAAATGAAGATATTCGTCCATCCATTTTCTTCAACAAATGTACCATGCTTGGATGCGATGGTTTCAAGGGTGCGGGTGGAGGTTGTTCCGACCGTTATGATCTTGCCGCCATTTGCTCTCACCTCATTTAAGAGGCGGGCGGTCCCTTCCGATACCTGATAGAACTCAGCATGCATGTCATGATCCTCAATCGTCTCTACGGAAACGGGCCTGAACGTTCCAAGTCCCACATGAAGGGTGATGAAAGCGATGTGTACACCTTTTTCTTTCAGCTCATCCAACAGTTCTTCCGTAAAATGGAGTCCTGCAGTCGGAGCAGCCGCTGAGCCCCTTTCCCTGGCAAACACCGTCTGGTAGCGGTCCTGTTCGTCCAATCGTTCTCGGATGTACGGAGGCAGCGGCATTTCACCCAATTCATCCAATACTTCGTAAAAAATCCCTTCATATTGAAATTCAAGGATTCTCCCACCGTGATCCTTCAAATCAACACAGGTTGCTCTTAATTTGCCGTCACCGAAAACGATTTCCGTTCCGACACGGATCCGTTTTGCCGGCTTCACAAGTGTTTCCCACTTGTCACCGTCTTCCTGTTTCAGAAGGAGCACTTCAATATTGGCACCTGTATCTTCTTTTTGTCCATAAAGACGTGCCGGCAGTACTCTTGTATCATTCAGCACGAGACAATCCCCTTCTTGGAGGTGCTCCGTGATCTGTTTGAAACGGATATGATCCATGGAACCATCTTCTTTATCCAACACCATCAGCCTGCTCTCGGAACGATTCTCAAGAGGAGTCTGGGCAATCAGTTCTTCCGGTAAATGAAAATCAAAATCTTCTACTTTCACAATTCGTCACCTGGCTTATGTAAATCTCACTCATGAATCCTATTTAAATTTCCCGATGAAATAAAAGACAACGGAAAGTATAACACTTATCAGAATAGAAGTCATAAGTGGAAAATAAAATGTCGCATTTTCTTTTTTGATGATGATGTCACCCGGCAGCTTCCCTATTTTGATGAATTGCATAAGAAAACCGATCACAAGGATGATCGCGCCGATGATCATGACTAATTTAGGCAGCCCTGTCAATGGTCCG
The DNA here is from genome assembly GCF_001305855.1 of Rossellomorea vietnamensis. Taxonomy (GTDB): domain Bacteria; phylum Bacillota; class Bacilli; order Bacillales; family Bacillaceae_B; genus Rossellomorea; species Rossellomorea vietnamensis_A. Next base: position 59,256 of record NZ_LIXZ01000002.1, read on the forward strand.
GCACCTCCAGTTGGAAATGGTCATACACAAGATGAGTGACGACCCTCCCTCTCGGCGTCCGCTGGATGAATCCAATCTGCAAAAGGTATGGCTCGTACACATCTTCAATCGTATGGGACTCTTCCCCGATGCTTGCGGCGATCGTATCGAGTCCCACTGGTCCTCCCCTGAAGCGCTCGATGATCCCTTTAAGAAGCTTATGGTCGATATGATCAAGACCTAATTTATCGACCTGAAGAAGCTCAAGGGCTTCCCGTGAAAGGGTTGTGGTAATATCCCCATTCCCCTTCACCTGGGCAAAATCCCTTACCCTCCTGAGTAGCCGATTGGCGATACGAGGGGTCCCTCTCGACCTCCGCGCCAATTCTTCAGAAGCTGTCGCTTCGATCTTCGTGTTCAAAATCGCAGCGGTCCGCTGCACGATTTCATTCAACTGTTCTTCATTATAATATTCCAACCGGCATAAAACACCAAATCGATCTCGAAGGGGAGCCGATAAGGCACCGGCACGGGTCGTCGCCCCCACCAGAGTGAAAGGCGGAAGATCCAAACGGACAGACCGTGCACTGGGACCATTGCCGATGACAATATCCAAACAGAAATCTTCCATTGCCGGATAAAGAACCTCTTCGATCGCCCGGGGCAGCCGGTGGATTTCATCGATGAACAATACGTCACCGGGCTCGAGTGCCGTAAGGACGGCGGCCAGATCTCCCGGTCTCTCGATCGCCGGTCCTGAGGTCGTGCGTAAGTTCACACCCATCTCATTGGCAATGACGGCGGCAAGGGTCGTTTTCCCTAATCCCGGCGGTCCGTAAAGAAGGACATGATCCAGGGTCTCCTGTCTCATCTTTGCCGCTTCGATGAAAACCTCAAGATTATGCTTTACCTTATCTTGCCCAATATATTGTTTTATTGTCTGTGGACGCAAGGAATATTCAAAGGAATCTTCATTTAATTCTGATTCACCTGATACGATTCTGTCTTCCATTTAGACTTCCTCCTTTCATATTAGTCCTTATTTCAAGAGAAGTTGAAGGGCTTTCCTGATGATTTCGTCTGACGAATGCCCTTCCCCTTTCAGTTTAGGGGTGATTTTCTTAATTTCCCGTTCAGAGTAGCCCAGGGCTTTAAGGGCAAGGATGGCTTCATCAAATGCCTCATCCTTTCCAAGGGACACTTCCGCCTCCTCATGATCTGAGAACAGGCTAGGGAAATAATCAGGCACAACATCCTGGAGCTTCCCTTTTAAATCCAATATCATCTGACGGGCCGTCTTCTTCCCGACACCCGGGAACTTCGTCAGGAAACTTTCATTCTCTTCTTCAATGGCCGTGATCACCTGCTGCGGGGCACCTGATGCCAGAATCGCCAAGGCTCCCTTTGGCCCGATCCCCGAAACATTTAATAGTTTCATAAAGAGCAGCTTCTCTTCGATGGCAAGAAACCCGTAAAGGGCAATAAGGTCTTCCCTCACATGCTGATATGTAAAAATCTGAATCTCTTGATTTTGATATTTAGAATACACAAATGGATTCGCCGTATACAGCTGATACCCGATTCCATTATTCTCCACCACAACATACTCGGGACCCACTTGACTGACCGTCCCTTTAATATATTCATACATTCCATTCTCTCCCCATTTGGTACAACTTCCTGTTTTATTCTTTTGTCTCACATTCCTATTCAAAAAGACATATAAAATCTATTGTATCATATCACTATTTGATGGGATGGGAAAGGGAGACGAAAGAGAAACACCTGTTCTTATTTTATCAAAGAATGTGTAGAATGGGCAGAGGGTTCTATAAATAAAAAAACCAGTGGCATATGCACTGGTTTCCCGCTGTTATTTAGGAACGGAGTAGGGTTTATATTGTTCGAGTACCTCTTCGTACTCCTGCTTCGACTTAATGGGGATGCCTTTGACGAGGTCATCGTGACGCTTACTCTCAAGCTTCCCTACATCAATCTGGAAGAAGGATTGAATGATTTCCGCTTGTCCGGGTTTGCCGTTAAAGATGGACAGGACACCCTTATCCGATATGCCGAAGTAGCCATTGGTCTTGAGAAGAGGCGAAATATCATCCATCTTCTTCTGGAACACAATTTGTTCTTCCGTCATATCCATCAGCTGCCAATCGTCATACGCTGCCCAGAAGTCTTCCATGCTCCAAATCGTTTCCTGCACGATTTCCTCACTCACTTCCCCGTCCAGATATACGCGTTCCAATATAACCGTGACCGTATGGGCGGACGCAACCTCAGCAGGGGTTTCGTTCAGCATCTCCAGGGAACTGCCGTCTGCAGCCTGTTTCTCTTCTGTATAAAAAAACGTGAAATAAAACGCACCGATTAACAACATCACCATAAACACGATTCGAACCTTCATCGTCATCGTGATCACCTCGAACTTGATTTATGTAACGCTCTATCCACTAGTCTTACCAAAGCCTGTTAAGAATATCCAACCTCCCCCAAACTTTTTAGGGACGGACCTCAACCCAAAAAAAGACTACCCAAGAGTATTCACTCTTTAAGTAGTCCATCCTTGTTATCGGTTGATGCGGTCCTTTACTGACCGGAACATATCGTGCATGTCGAAGTTGATAGCGTCCCGCGGGCCACCGTCGCGTAAATCATTGTCAATGTTTCTTACCCGGCTGAAGGTTCCCTCATCTGTCACCACTGAAACCGTTCTTCCGTTCAGATAAGGCTGCACGGCTTCTTTCACACGTGCTTTCGTTTCTTCGATTTTGCTATGATCATCCAGCTCAATGGCTATGAGGACATCCGTTCCATAGGCGACGGCACGAACGTCACTGACGTTTTCCACCTTCCCTGTCACATCGCCTATCTTCTCGGCGAGATCCCCTTCATATGCTGTATAATAGGATCTTCTTGCAGAACGGGTATTATCATCAAGATGTCCGTGATAATTCGCATCCCCGTGGCTTGCACGGGCATCCCTTGCCAGGAAGTTCTTATCATAATCAGCAAGTGGCCGGGACGGGTTCTTCGGATTTCCATTCTCGTCCCTCACCTGAAGGAACTGGCGTTTCTTTTGACGGATATCCTGCCCTTCTTTTCCGGCAGAGTGATCATACATTTCAGTCAGAGGTCCGTCCCTCTCGTCCCGGTTGTCCCCGCCATGTCCCTCGTTGGAGTAGAAGCCAAGTGGCTCGTAGGAGTCTGAATAACGATCTTGAGCTTTTTCTTCTCCACTATTACATGCAGCGAGACCCAGGGTCATGACGGCTGTTAATGGTACCATGAATAATCGTTTATTCAAGTTACGTTTCCCCCTTCAACCCGATACTTGAGCATTTTTTCTGCTCACCATTAGGTTGTGAAAGGACATTCGCTTTCATTCGGGTCAATGTTTGGAGACATCCCCTACAATTGGGTATTGATCCTTTTCACTTCTCCATGCAGTTCCTGATTAAATTGCATCCGCTTGGAAAATTGCTGGATCGTCAAGTTCGTTAAATATCCCCATACCCGCTGTTTATACGATTGATCTTCCCTGATGAAGCGGTTCCACTCCCTGAATACATCGGATGGATACATCAATGCAATGTGAAAGATGAGATGATCACGATAAGTATGGAACGGTCCCATTTCTTTGATACCACCGAGGGACCAATTTAAATAGGGCAAGATCCGATTGCAATACTGGAGATCGTCCGTTATTTCCGTAGAGAGTGACATGAGATCGAAGTCAATCAAATAGACAGTCCCATTCTTTCCCCTTAAAAAATTATGATGCGCCACATCTCCATGTGTGATGCAGTCTCCATATTCATGAATGCCGACCGATTTTAATTCTTTTAATGCCCATTTCCCCCATTCTAAATACGTATACAAATAATAGGGCTGAATGAATGCCTGCAAATAGGGGAGATTATATTGAAACTGCATCAGCCGTTTTTTCCATTTTTTCAGCCAATGATAATGAGGGATCTCTTCTGTCCATGAACCATGGATCCTTTTCGAAACGGCATGAAACTTTTTCATTACGAGCAATGCATCTTCTCTGTCATCCGCCTGGTCGTATTGAATGGCCCTCGAAGTTTCCAGCCACATCGTAATACCGATAGGAGATCCTTCGAACAATAAAAGTTCCCGTTCATGAATGGGGTGAAACGGCAGGACATGATAAAACTTTTCACTTAATAGAGTTGATATCAACCGTTCCTGAAGCAGGAACTTCAACTGACTGGGAAATCGTTTGACGAACCATTTACTCCCATGGCTTTTCAGCACCCATTTCCCTTCTTTAATCACTTTCAGGGATGCCCCGGGATCATTTAATTTATATCGCAAAAAAGAAAGGAGACGATGTGAATAATCGTCCCCTCGTGCATGCATCTTATCCCTCAAAATCATCGTCATTGAAATTCGGCATGCTAAATGCTCTTGGACCGAACATTCCCGGTGATCCCATTTGCATTCCCTGGCCTTGAGGTCCCATTGGCATTCCTTGAGGGCCCATCGGCATTCCCATTCCCTGGCCTTGAGGTCCCATTGGCATCCCCTGAGGGCCCATCGGCATTCCCATTCCCTGACCTTGAGGTCCCATCGGCATTCCTTGACCAGGCATTCCCTGACCCATCATTCCCGGACCGAAGCCGTATGGCTGTTGCATTCCTTGAGGCATTTGCTGCGGCATCATCGGTTGATGCATCATTTGACCTGATTTCGGTCCACCACATCCGCAATCCCCCTGGTCACTTGCTCCCATCACATTCGATGGCTGACCCATTGGCGTTTGATACTGTGCTCCCATCACATTGGACGGTTGGCCCATCGGCATTTGATATCCGCCCATGGAAGGCGACTCTTCCGACATCGCTCCCTGAACCTGGCCTCCTGGTCCCATCGGATACCCGCCAGGCATTCCGCCGCCTTGGAATCCAGGACCCGGCATGACTGGGGAGACCGGATAGCAGTTCTGTGGATACGGCATGTATGGAGCCTGTTGCTGCGGCATTTGAGCCGTTGGGAAGTTCTCTTCGGATGCACCCATTACTCCTGACGGCTGACCCATCGGCTGCTGCATCGGCATTTGCATCGGTTGCTGCATATGCATCGGCATCTGCATAGGCTGCTGCATCGGCATTTGTCCTTGAGGCATATATGGCATAACAGAAGACGACTCTTCGTCATACCCCATTTGTGGCATCATCGGCATGTTCTGCATTCCAGGCATCGATTGAGCACCTTGAACCTGACTGCCAGGTCCCATAGGCATTCCTTGACCCATTGGCATCCCTTGACCCATCGGCATTCCATAACCTGCTCCTGGATGCATTCCTCCATGTGGCGGACAGAAACCTGATCCTGGCATGACCGGTGATACAGGTAAGCAATTATTCGGGTTATAATACATAGGCTGGGTGTTCCCTCCTTGTGGTTGTGATGGCATTTGTAAGCTTTCTTCTTCTTGAACACCTTTTACGGCTTCCTGCTTTGGTTTTGGCATCTGCTTTGGCTGTTCTTTTGCTTTAGGGAGTACGTTGGTAGGTTTAGGCGGTGATTTTGGTTTTGGCATTGGTTTGGCCTGTTGCTTTGGCTGCTGCACTTGCATGTTTGCCATATTCATCATGTAATAGTTGTTAATATCAATTTCCGGTACCACTGGTTTCGGCATTTTTGGTGCAAAAGGCTTTTGTACTTCTTTCGGCATTTCTTTCTTTGGTTCTTCGACCGGCATGGCCATAGGCTTCTGCTCTTTGAATGGATGCTCTGCTTTAGGCATCTCCTTCTTAGGCATCTCTTTGGACCCGTATTTGATTTGTGTCTCTTTCTTTACGGTTCCGCCTGTAGTCGGCACTTTTATTTTCATGCCGGGCATGATCATATCGGGATTTGAAAGCTGGGCATTCATCTGTTTTAATTCTTCGAAATTCACGCCATACTTCTTGGCGATCTTCCAAAGAGTATCCCCTTTTTGAACGATATGGATTTTCACTCTTTTTCCCTCCTCAGGCATAAGTCTATATATCCTATGACAAGATAGGCAAATTGCTAATCATCTACATAAAAACTTATGAGATATGCAAAAAAAATATACCGTTCCCAAGATGGGGACGGTATATTTCAGCTTGTTCATTTTTATAAAGAGAGGCATCAAGCACGTGTCAGCATGCGTTCTAAAGCGAAGACTGCATTTTTCGAGACATCTGCATCCACCTTGATGATATTTTCCGGATTTCCATCCATTATTTTTTTCAATGACCAAAGGAGATGTGGTAAATCGATCCGGTTCATCGTCAAGCAAGGGCACATATACGGATTCAGGGAAACGATCTGTTTATCCGGATGTTGATGGATCAGCCTTTTCACGAGATTCATCTCAGTACCGATGGCAAAGGCAGATCCGGGAGGTGATTGTTCAATCGTTTCAATAATGTATTTTGTGCTGCCATTCAAATCGGACTTCTCGACGACTTCCCGGCGGCATTCAGGATGAACGATGATTTTCATGTCAGGATGATTCTCACGGATATCCCCGATATTTTTCACAGTGAAATTTTCATGCACCGAGCAATGTCCTTTCCAGAGGATCACTTTCACTTCTTCCAAGTCGCCATCATAGACCAATTCGTTTTGAATGGGATCCCATACGGCCATTTCGCTTAAGGAAACACCAAGATCAGCCGCCGTATTACGTCCTAAATGCTGATCAGGCAGGAAAAGGATCCTTTGTTTCTCACCTAATGCCCACTCTACCATTTTATGGGCATTGGATGACGTAACCGTGGCTCCCCCATTTCTTCCGACAAAACTTTTGATGGCCGCAGTCGAATTCACATAGGTAAGGGGGATGATGCTGTCACCGAACATCTCCATGAGCTTCCCCCACGCCTTTTCCGTCTGATAAATGTCTGCCATATCCGCCATGGAACATCCGGCCCTCATATCCGGCAAGATGACCACTTGATTATCCTCCGTCAAGATGTCTGCTGTTTCAGCCATGAAATGAACACCGCAAAACACAATGAACTCCGCCTCTTTATTCTCAGCGGACAGTTGGGCAAGCTGAAGGGAATCACCAACGGCATCAGCAAATTGGATCACTTCGTCTTTTTGATAATGATGCCCGGGAATGAAAAGCTTCTTTCCTAACTGCAGCTTGATTTCCCTCACTCTGTTTTCCATCTCGACGGTCGAGAGGCTCGTGAATGATTCAGGCAGGACGTTCGTTTCTTTCGTTAATTCATCGAGTAACCCCATGTTCATACCCCTTCCCTATTCCTACTCTTGCACTGATATCGAGTGATTTCACAGAATGCGTCAAGTACCCGAGGGAGATATAATGCACCCCTGTCTCCGCATAAGCATGAAGACTCTCCCTGGTGATCCCGCCCGATGCTTCCGTCACGATATGAGACGGTACAAGCGGGATCCACTCCTTAATCGTCGACGGAGTACAGTTATCGAACATGATGACATCTGCCCCTGCCTCAATCGCTTCCAATAATTGTTCTTTCGTTTCAATTTCCACTTCCACCTTCACCATATGACCGATTTGCTTTTTCACCTGCTTCACAGCCTGAGTGATCGACCCGGTGAAAGAAATGTGATTATCCTTTAGCATGACAGCATCATATAGACCGTTTCTGTGGTTGAACCCGCCGCCGGTCCTTACAGCGTATTTCTCAAGCATCCGGAGTCCCGGCGTCGTTTTCCGTGTATCACAAAGCCGGACCCCGGTGCCCCTCACGTGTTCCACCGCCCGGTACGTTTCCGTTGCAATACCGCTCATACGCTGGATCAGATTGAGGATAACCCGTTCCCCCTGGAGGAGATTCCCCATAGGACCACGGATTTCAGCAATTGACCGACCCGCTTCCACCCATTCACCATCTTCAACGAACATCTCGATATCGACCGTGGGACCAAAAAGGGAGAAGCCGATCTCAATCACATCCCTCCCACAAAAAATGCCCTGTTCTTTCATGAATAGTGAAAAGGAGCCTTGATCGCTTTTTCTGAACAGGATTTCAGACGACAAATCTCCGTCACCAAGATCTTCCCGGTAAAATGTTTCAAGCATAGATTTTAGTTTCATTTTGTTCATGATCGTCCACCCTCAATCGCCCTTCATTTTTTTGTAGAACCATTTTCCGTTTCAACCATCCTGCATTATCTTCCATCGGGAAATCTGACCGGATGTGACCTCCCCTGCTTTCTGTCCTTAATAACGCAGACTCTGTAACAAGAAGGCTTACAACCCACATGAAATACAAGTGAATTTCTTCACGTGAATTAAAATCAATATGCTCATGAAAGGTAAGAGGCTGTTCGTTTAACCACTCCAAATGAGCGGATAAGCCTTCTTCCTTCCGTATGATTCCGACGTGATTCATCATTCCTTCTTTTAATTCGTCTGCATGAAAAGGAATCGATATGGGTTCCCCCTCGACGATCCGGTCGAATGGGGAATAGACAAGCGCAGAGGAACGAACTCCACTCTCTATCAAATATTCACCCAGACGCTCCCCGTACACCAACCCTTCCAACAATGAATTGCTCGCCAGGCGATTCGCCCCGTGAATACCGCTGCAAGCAACTTCCCCGATGGCATACAGTCCTGGGATATTGGTCCTTCCCACACGATCGGTCACGATTCCTCCCATCATAAAATGACATCCCGGAGAAACAGGGATCCTCCCTGCCTCAATGGAAATATGATGTTTTGAGCAGAGGGCGAAAATAGAAGGGAATTTCCCTTGAAAATCTTCTATTCTACTAATATCCAGATACACATTTCTTCCTTTTCTTCGTTCCTTATAAATACACTCGGCCACAATATGCCGGGGGGCAAGTTCCATGAGGGGATCAACGCCCTCCATGATCCGTTTCCCCGCATCATTGAGGAGTATGGCTCCCTCTCCTCTCACCGCTTCTGAAATCAGACCGCATGTTTTCCCATCCGACCAAAGGAGCGTCGGATGAAACTGAATGAACTCCATATCCGAAAGCTTTGCTCCTGCAAGAAAGGCAAGGGCCATCCCATCTCCCGTTACGGACGGATGATTGGATGTAGACGGATATAACCCACCGATCCCACCCGTTGCGAGAACAATATGAGGAGCATAGTAAAAGCGGATGGCGTCATCTTTATCCTTGGTCTTCACTCCGCAGCATTGCCCCCTGTCATTTTTGACAAGTTCGTACACCATTTCCCGTTCCACGAATTGAACCTTTTCCCGTGAAAGGGATTTCAATAAATGGTTCATTAAAAATTTCCCCGTCTGATCTCCCCCGCTATGAAGGATGCGATATTCACTATGTGCCCCCTCCATTCCGAGAGAAAGGCTCCCATCGTCTTCCCGATCGAAAGGTGCCCCCTCATTCACCAGGGATTCCACGATCCGTTTTCCATCTACTAGGAGTTCTTTCACACTGTCTTCAAGCTGGTGATAGCACCCTGCTTCCAATGTATCCTTTAAATGGGAATGGACGGAATCCTTCAGACCTATAGGTGCCGCGACCCCGCCTTGAGCGAGATACGAGTTACCACTTTCGATTTCATCCTTTGTGATAATCATCACATAAAAATGATCTTGAAGTCTGCGTGCCAATTGCAAAGCAGCAATGCCACTTCCTACGATGATAATATCGGTTTTTTCCATCAAAAACCCTCCTGATTATTTACAGGTGTCTTGACACATATATTTACACATAATTAAACTAATGACAAGAGTTTTTTACAAGAGTCATATATTCAGACAATTCCCATTAAAGGCAGGTTATATAATGAACTATTTTGATTATGCTGCTACAACCCCTGTAGATGCTGAGAGTTTACACGTGTTCCGGACCGTAAGTGAAGAGTTCTGGGGCAACCCGAGCAGTCTTCACGATATCGGAGGGAAAGCGGGGCTCCTCCTTACAAAATGCAGAGAAAAATTGGCTGCGCTCCTCGGTGTCCCTTCTAAAGGGATTCACTTTACTTCCGGTGGGACGGAAGGGAACCATATAGCCCTTGTCACACTGGCATTAAGCAGACAAAAAAAAGGAAAACACATCATCATCGGAGGAGCCGAGCATTCCTCCATTCATTCCTCAGCCGCTTTTCTCCAGGGGCTGGGCTTTACAGTCACGAAGATCCCTTTGACTTCTGATGGCCAGATCGAGCCTCAAATGATCAAAGAATCGCTTTCGGAACAGACGACCGTTGTGAGCATCGGACACGTCAATGGAGAAATCGGAACGATCCAGCCACTCCATGCCATTCATGATCTACTGAGAGATTGTGATATCCTCCTTCACAGCGATATGGTTCAATCATTCGGGAAAATGGACGTTACGGATGTCACTTCCAAGGTCGACAGCTTCACCCTTTCATCTCATAAGATTTACGGTCCAAAAGGAGTCGGCGCATTTTATATCAATCCAGCCCTGGACATCACTCCCATGATACCTGGACAGACTCATGAAGACGGATTCAGGGGGGGAACGGTGAACCTTCCGGGGATAGCGGGATTTGTGACAGCCGCTGACCTGTCCCACCATTCCTTTGCAACATCCCATTACATGGGGATGAGAACACATTTTTTAACGGGACTGGAAGAACTGCTGCCCGGCCGGTACACTCTTTATGAAGGACCCTCACATGCACAGCTGCCACATGTCATCGGCCTCGGCATCCACGGAATTGAGGGACAGTGGCTCATGCTTGAATGCAACAGGCGCGGCATGGGGATTTCCACCGGCAGTGCATGCGGTGCCGGTTCCGAGGACTTACCCAAGACCCTTAAGAGTATGGGTGTCAGTCAAAGAGCTGGAAAAGAATTCATCCGGATATCATTCGGAAGGGATACAAGGGAAGAACAAATAACAGAATTGATCCGCGCATTGTCTGACATCCATGCGTCTCTAAGCTCTCCCTTAACTTGAAGAGCCGGTTGTGATATGATTTCCTATATCGATTGGGGACGGAGGAGATAATGGTGGCAGGAAAAAAGATCCTGGGAGAAGAAAGAAGACAGTGGATCCTTGATAAACTAATGACAAAGCTCTCCCCGATTACAGGTGGGGAGCTCGCGAAGCAGACCAATGTCAGCCGGCAGGTGATCGTAAGTGACATCACCCTATTGAAAGCAAAAGGCGAACCCATCATCGCGACGAGCCAAGGCTACTTGTATATGCCCGCCTCGAATCAGGATACGATGATTGAACGGACGGTTGCTTGCAAGCATCAACCTCACCGGTCGGAAGAAGAACTCTTTTTGCTTGTCGATCACGGGGTCACAGTCAAGGATGTCAAGATCGAACACGGTGTGTATGGTGATCTGACCGCTTCAATCATGGTGTCGAACCGCAAAGAAGTGGAGCAATTCATGAAGAAGATTGATGAAACCGGGGCATCCTTTTTATCAGAATTGACCGACGGTGTCCATTTACATACATTAATGGCCCAAACGGAACAAACCCTGGATAATGCAGAAAATGCGCTCCGTGAAGCCGGCTTTTTGATTCAGAGTGATCTATAGGACTGACAGCCGCATATCCTTTCATGAGGGCAAGCCCACAAAAAAAAGGCAGAATCCACAAGGGATCTGCCTTTTTTCTTTAGTTATCCAATAAATAGGAAGAATACGTCCCGATCATTTTCACTGTGCATCCGAGGGCTTCCATTTCACTGATCGCTCCCGGAAGAAGGACATCATCCATTTCATGAGCCACATCAATTAAGAAGAAATAATCACCGAGTCCCGTTTTCAGCGGTCTTGATTCGATTTTACTCAAGTTCAGCTGTCTCCAGGCAAATGTGGACAATACCTGATGAAGGGCGCCCGATCGATCCTTTGGAAGAGTCACCATCAAGGTTGTCTTTTCCATGTTCTTTTCCTGGGGCAGAGTCAGTGGATCCGGTGTCTTATGTAAGACGATGAACCTGGTATGATTATAGGCAAAATCATGAATGTTCTCATGCAGGATGTTCAACCCGTATTTTTCTGCTGCCAGCTCGTTCCCAATCGCACCAAGGAATGAATCAGGATTCTCACTCACGAATTTAGCGGCGGCAGCCGTACTCGTCGTCTGTTCCAGGGGTACCCCGCGAAACTGTTTATGTAGAAATTTATGACACTGCGCGAGTGCGTGGGAATGGGAAAGGACTTTCCCGATCTCTTCTTCACTGTCACTCCACGCCGGATGTATCATTAAGTGCTGCTGAATGGCGGACGTCAATTCAGCGACAATCGCTAAGTTCGCTTCATGAAACAAATAATCCACCGTAATATGTACCGAGCCTTCCAGGGCATTTTCTAATGGCACAACCGCGTAATCCACTTCATTCTCGATCACCGCCTCGATGCAATCGGGTATCGTCACATACGAAACCGTTTCTTCATCAGGAAAAGCCTTCTTGACGGCTAAATCTGTAAAGGAAGCCTGTGGTCCTAAATATGCAATCTTCACTCTGATCTTCCTCTCGCTCACTTGAAATTTATTGAACATTCTAACACGTATATGAGCAAAGGGGAAGGTTTTCTATAAAAAAAGAAGTGTCAGGCTCCTGAACCCAACACTTCCACTTTCTCGACAAATTCCAAACGACGGAGCTTTGAGAGTAAGTCTTCCAATCCGATCGTGAGGTCCGTTACGTTCAAGGAAAGTGTGACATTCGCTCTTCCCTGCAGCGGAATCGTCTGATGGATCGTCAATATATTGCAACCATGCTTGGCTGTTTCACTTAATAGATGAGACAACGTCCCTGACCGGTCCTCCAAATGAAAGAACAGTGTAATGATCCGTTCCTTCACGATGGTGTGGAAAGGAAATACCGTATCCCGGTATTTGTAAAAGGCGCTCCGGCTCAAATCGACCCGGTGGACCGCTTCCCAGACCGAATCCGCCTTGCCCCTTTCAATTAATTCTTTTGCATCCAGGGTCTTCTTCATCGCTTCCGGCAGCACGTCTTCACGCACTAAATAAAACTTGCCTTCTTGAAATTTTTTCCCCAATGACTATTCCTCCAATTGTCTGACTGTAGAGGTTCGAGGCAGCTAGCCCCGTATAAAACCGCTTTCGCTTTCTATTGTAGAACAGGTGGCGGCAGATTTCAGCCGCCACCTGTCATTTCCTCTGAATAGATAAAGGATGAAACTTAATCTACAAATTCGAACTCATATTTTATCAAGCGGATCGTATCGCCATTTTTGGCACCACGTTCACGGAGGGCATCATCTACACCATACGAGCGAAGCTGTCTCGCGAAACGTCTTGCGGAATCTTCACGTGAGAAGTCCGTCATTTTGAACAAGCGTTCAATTTTCGCACCGCCGACGACGAATGTACCATCAGGATCACGCGTGATTTCGAATTCTTTTTCTTCCTCTTCATGCTTGTAAAGAACCCGGTGAATACCCGTCTCTTCTTCTTCATGGATCGGGAATTCAGCTGTTGTCTCCACTTTATCCGCAACGGCATACAACAACTCAGCGAGACCTTGTCGAGTAACTGCTGAAATCGGGAACACAGGATACTCTTCCTGAAGTTTCTCTTTGAAGACCTTCAGATTCTCTTCCGAATCCGGCATGTCCATTTTGTTGGCAACGATGATTTGCGGACGCTCGGTTAAACGAAGATTGTACTGCTTAAGCTCTTCATTGATCGTCAGGTAATCCTCGTATGGATCCCTTCCTTCCATACCGCTCATATCGATGACGTGCACAATGACGCGCGTACGTTCAATATGACGAAGGAATTGATGTCCGAGTCCTACGCCTTCATGGGCACCTTCAATCAATCCTGGAAGGTCGGCCATGACGAAGCTTCTTCCATCTCCCGTTTCCACCATTCCTAAATTAGGTACGATCGTAGTGAAATGGTAGGAAGCGATCTTTGGCTTCGCTGCCGATACAACGGAAAGGAGCGTTGATTTCCCGACACTCGGGAATCCTACCAATCCAACATCAGCGAGAAGCTTTAATTCCATCACGATATAACGCTCTTGACCCGGCTCACCCTTCTCAGAAAGCTCGGGTGCAGGATTCGCAGGCGTAGCAAAGCGGGAATTCCCTCTTCCTCCGCGTCCGCCTTTTGTGATCACTGCACGTTGACCATGCTGCACAAGGTCGGCAATCGTTTCACCTGTATCATCGTCCTTCACCACTGTCCCGGGTGGAACCTTGACAACCATATCCTCTGCATTGCGTCCATGCTGATTCTTACTCATCCCGTGCTCTCCACGAGGTGCCTTGAAGTGACGCTGATAGCGGAAATCCATTAACGTTCTTAAGCCTTCATCCACTTCGAAAATAACGTCTGCACCGTGACCGCCATCTCCACCGGCGGGACCACCTTTAGGTACATATTTCTCACGACGGAAGGCAACCATACCGTTTCCTCCGTCACCGCCCTTTGTATAAACCTTGACCTGATCTATAAACATACTTTCACTCCTAACTTATCACTGCAATCGCTTCAATTTATTCAGCGATTACATGAACGACAAGAACCTCTTCTTGCAGTTGTTCTATTTCTATATTTTCTCCGTTTGATCGTTGATTTTTGATCCAGTCTTCCACTAAGCTTGTACTCTTTAGTATACCTGTGAAATCAAATATAAAACGGGATTGTTCTTTAGTAATGTCAAGTATTATGGATAACTGATTTTCTACATTGTTCATTACATTTGATTCAAGGAATTCCAGAAACTCCTTGCACCAGTTGTAAAGTCTTTGATCTTCAAGCCGGTGGGGCTCGAGTCGAAGGACTTCAAAATCCAGCTTAATCAAATGTCTTGACCAATTATAGGTTAATATCCATTCTGCCAGCAATGGAAGCTTTACATTCGAAAGCTTAGATTCATTTTGTGCAACAAGGACCATTTCCTCGATGACCTGTTTCGCCCGCTCCACACGGCCAAGGTCCAGATTCCCTTTAATTAATTGCAAATCATTCATCCAGTCGTGGCGGGCATGCCTTAACGCCTCGACTACACCCCAATTTTCGCTCATAATCTAACTCCTATACTTAAGTGCTACCTGTAAGTATATCAAAGATGGGCGTCGTGCGTATATTGTTTCTGTGAAATTGGTGTATGTGAATGAAAATCGGACATATACCTTTGATAAAAATAAAACTCTAACCGAAAGTCGGTTAGAGTTTTCGTTAAAGATATGCGATTAAGCTTCATTCGCAACTGGGTATACGCTCACTTTTTTCTTGTCACGACCCATGCGTTCGAAACGAACAACACCGTCGGTTTTAGCGAAAAGTGTATCGTCGCCGCCACGGCCGACGTTTAGGCCTGGATAAATTTTCGTACCGCGTTGACGGTAAAGAATTGATCCACCAGAAACCATTTGACCGTCTGCACGCTTAGCACCAAGGCGCTTTGAGATAGAGTCACGACCATTCTTAGTCGAACCTACTCCTTTTTTGGACGCAAAAAACTGAAGGTCTAATCTTAACATCTGTTCCACCTCCTACTTTTTGAAGGTTATTTTAATAAAATCACTATAGTCTCTTTCAATCGTCTGGAGGCTGATAAGCATGCCGTCGAGCAGCAGCTGAATCTTGCTCTCCGTTTCTTCCGGAAGATCATCAGGGATGACGCAGCGAAGGGATCCACCATCAGAGGATTGCTCGATGGACGGTTCTACACCGGTTAACGCCATAATGGCATTAATACTGCCGAATGAAACAGCAGAAGCACCTGCACAGACAATGTCTTGCCCATTTTCGGCAAAATCAGCATGTCCATCCATGGAGAAAGAACGGATCCTTTTCCCGGAGGAACGCTCTACGTAAACGTTAATCATGTAACCACGCCTTACGCGTTGATTTCGTCAATGACAACTTTAGTGTAAGGTTGACGGTGACCTTGCTTACGACGGTAGTTCTTTTTCGCTTTGTATTTGAATACTACAAGCTTTTTCGCGCGGCCTTGTTTTTCAACTTTCGCTGTTACAGTAGCTCCATCCACTAAAGGACTTCCTACTTTCACATCGTCACCACCAACGAATAGAACTTTGTCAAAAGTTACCGTATCGCCTTGTTCTCCGTTAAGCTTTTCGATGTAGATTGCTTGACCAGCTTCTACACGGATTTGCTTACCACCTGTTTCGATAATTGCGTACATAATCGCACCTCCTTATAAACTCAGACTCGCCAATGACAGGTGTTGGATTGCTCCAAGCTTTTGTACCTGTAATGAGCGGTTGTAGCACGGGTGCTACAATCAATAACATTAGAATCCTATCACATAAATCGATATACTGTCAATAACATTCAAGAAATTCATACGATCTTCGTTATTCTGAAATAAGGATGATCGTGAGTGATTTCCTTAATGTTGATCACTTTATTCAATGCTTTCTGGAGTCTCTCGATGTGGCTGCCCTGTTTCCCTGCAAACATTTCCGCTACTTCCCGGGTCGCTTCCACATCAATTCGTGAGCCGTCCATCCCTTCACATTCCCACAGCTCCCGTTCAAGCTGGAAGGCCATCGTCTCAGGACTCATTTCCCTCCCCGTACCTTGACATACAGGGCACGGCCGGGTCAAGGATTTGGCAAGGGGCTGACGGGTCCTCTTCCGGGTCAATTCAAGGATCCCGAGTTTTGTGAACCCTACAATCGTTGTACGCTGCCGATCTGAAATGAGAGATTCTGAAAGAGCATCGATCACTTCCTGGCGGTGGCTGTCCTTTTTCATATCAATGAAATCGATGAGGATCATCCCGCTTAAATTGCGGATCGTAAGCTGTTTCGCCATTTCTGCTGCCGCGAGTTTATTCGTCTCCAGTATGGTTTGCTCCAAGTTGCCTTTCCCGGTGAATTTTCCGGAATTGACATCTACAACCGTCATGGCTTCCGTTGATTCGATGACAAGAGTGGCCCCGTTCGGAAGCCACACTATTTTTTTCAGGGCGTCTTCCCATGCCGAGTAAACGTCATAATGTTTAAAAATATTTTCATGACCCTGATAAAGCTCGAACGACCATTTTTCTTTGATCCCCGCCCCGCTCATTTCCTCGACCTGAAGAAGGCTGTCATACTCATCGAAGACGATCTTCCCACCCTCTCCTTTTTTCAAATACTCGTGGAGATCCTCATAGAAGGTATCCTGCCGGGACAGGAGGGACGGACACTTCGCCCTAATCGATACCCTCTCAAGCCTTTCATGGCGTGCACGCAGGGAGTTCACCTCTTCTTGTAACACTGCCTCTTTCACCCCTGAGGCGTTGGTGCGCATCACAATGCCTTCTCCCCCTTGTTTCCACTCATGTGCTAATCGCCTCAATACCTTACGATTTTCCTCATCCACTTTTTTCGATACCGCCACATAATAGCCCTTTGGCATATACACCAGATGTTCACCCTTCAGTTCAATGACCGAGGTCAATCTGGCACCCTTCGTCCCCATCTCATCCTTTAGAACCTGAACGATGATTTTTTCCCCTTCATGGACACAATTCCCGATCGGGGTCGGATCGCTCCCCTCATGATACGCTTTCACATTTTGCGGAAAGTCCTTTTCATGAAGGTAACCATTCTTTCCTTGCCCAAAATCGATAAACGCCGCACCGAGTCCCTTTTGGACCTTGACGACCCGTCCCAAGTAAATATTGCCCGTTAAGCTTTCTTCTCCAGGCGGATATGTATATAGACCGATAATTTCATTATGTGAACGGTGTACCCACCGTTTTTCCCTGCCCTTACTGTGTACAATCATTTCTTCCATACCTAAACCCCTTTCCCACGGAAAAACTCATAAGAAAAAAGGGTTGATTTCAACCCTTTTACCAGTATGCCCTTACTTTATACAGTTCGTATCCATTCGTCAATAAAGGTAAAGAAGATCCTTCGTCTTGGCTGATGTCATCTTTTCCGCAAAGAAGGCGTGGAGCAGCTCGTTCTCATCGAGTTTCCCCACTTCAACCCCCTTTTCAAATACAACCAGGGGATGCTTCACACCCCGCTGAAACCGTTCCACCACCGTCAAGATGGATTCATCACTTTCAATGGGGAGCGGCCTCAGCTGCACAAATTGATGGCTCTTCCCGTAATACCTCTCTAATAAAAACTTCATAAACGCATATCTCCTTTGCTTCCAGTCGACCCAAAGGGAGAAGTACAGGAAGGACAGGACGATCCACAAATTCAGGTGCAGTGGAGCGATGATGAGTACAACCAGGTGGAACAGTAATAATAATCCAAACGAAAAGAGGAGCGTGTATTCATACGCCCTCAAATAATTCAACTTCCTCGCAAGGAGCAGGGAAACCAGCTTCCCCCCGTCCAACGGCCAGATAGGCAGGAGATTAAACAGCAACACCATCATATTCAGCTGAAAAAAAAGCGAAAAGGTATCCTGACTGATCACGCCAAACTCCAACAGACCGAAGCCAAATGCAATAAGCCAGACGTGCTGCAGGGGGCCTGCCGCCACCACCCAGAACTCTTCCATTAAAGAACGGTTCCCGTGCTCATCCATCTCCGCGACACCCCCAAAGGGTAGCAGGGCTATTCTTTTCACCCTCCAGGAAAAGGATTGAGCCATGATCCCATGGCCCAGTTCATGGATCGTTATGATGATGAGGAGCAGGATCAGTTCAAAGAAGTGGGCCGTCATGATGGCAATCCCGATGACAAGCCACAGCAAGGGATGGACGTAAAACTTCTTCAGTAGTGAAATGAAATTAGTCAAATGACATCACCTGGATCGGGTCGATGAATTCATCACCCATTTTAATGGCGAAATAAAACTCACCCGTTGCTTCGTCTTGACTGCTCGATGAAACCTTACCTACAAGAGAGCCCTTCTTGATTGATTCATACTGCTTCACATCAATCGATTCCAAATTGCCGTACCACGATTCCGATTTGTCCGCATGTTGAATGACCACCGTATTCCCCAGCTCCTCCTTTTTCCCTGCAAATAGAACCAAACCTCCCTTCATAGCCGTTACATCCTCACCAAGGACCGTCTGCAGCATGATTCCCTGCCCATTGGTCTTGAAGTTTTCTACGACCTTCCCTGAAGCAGGCCTTGCATATTCAGCGCTTTGTTCGGACGCGGATTCTTTGCCGGAATCACTTGCAGGCAACAAAGCAAGTGGTTTTCCAAATTGATCTTCATACCAGGTGGAAATGGCGGCGAATTGGAACTCCGTATCCATCGTCTTCATGACAACGGCTCTTGCGTCAGTGAATGAGGGAGTTGGGCTTTTGAACATGATGGCCGTCACCAACACCATGATCCCTGCCCCGAGTATTTTCAGCATGAAGGTTTCTTTCTTAAAAAGAGGATGGACTCCTTCCGGTGGAGGGCCTCCTTCAAAGCTTGTCTGACGCTCCATTCCATAGCGTTCCTCATCACTTGGCAGAAAGTATGAGGGATTGTCGCCTGTGCCTGCCCCTGCCATTTTTTTTCGTTTTGCTATCCGCTTCCGTATTTCATCCGCTCGATTCCCCATGTACACCATTCCTTTTTATAAGGTATTGTTTCATAACCAGTGATTGGCTTGGTCCATTCCTGCTGATGGGCAAACGGGTGTCAGATCCATACCAAGATTCCATTACACATGTTTTGCTACAATGTATGACTTGTCCCGTCAGAATATTCATCCAGAACATAAAAAAGTCCCGGCAGGACGCATCATGCGACCTGCCGGGACCGAGGATATCTTTAGGCTTTTACACCAAATAACTTTTTAATTTTCATAAAGACGCCCGTTCTTTCTTCTTCCAGGGATTGCAGCGGGACCGATTCACCTAAGATCCGCCTCGCAATATTCCGGTAAGAAATCGACGCTTTACTTGTTGAATCAAGTGCGATCGGTTCACCTTTATTGGATGATCTAATCACATTGTCATCATCGGCGACGATTCCAAGAAGGTCGATGGAAAGATGGGATGTGATTTCATCCACATCCAGCATTTCACCGTTTTTCATCATATGATTCCGGATACGATTGATCACCAATTTTGGAGGCTCGATGTTCTCCTTCTCCAAAAGACCGATGATCCGGTCAGCATCACGGACTGCCGATATTTCCGGAGTGGTCACGACAATCGCGCGATCTGCTCCTGCAACGGCGTTCTTATACCCCTGCTCAATTCCTGCAGGACAGTCGATAATGATATAATCATAGTCTTGCTTTAAGTCCAGTACCAGCTTTTTCATCTGTTCAGGATTGACAGCGGATTTATCACTCGTCTGAGCAGCAGGCAGTAAGAATAATTTGTCTTCGAAGCGTTTGTCTTTCACAAGGGCCTGATGGATTTTACATCTGCCCTCCACTACGTCAACTAAATCATAAATGATCCGGTTTTCAAGGCCCATCACCACGTCCAGATTCCTGAGGCCGATATCCGTATCAATCAGACAAACCTTTTTGCCTTGTAGAGCTAATGCTGTACCAACATTGGCAGAAGTAGTCGTCTTTCCCACTCCACCCTTACCTGAAGTAACAACTATGGCTTCACCCACATTAGCTTCCTCCTTTAAAACTAGTAATATTTGGTCTAAGATGCTTCAAAACTTGTAATCGATCGACAACGATCTGCCCACTTTCATCCACATACGCACATTCCATTTCGCGGTCATCCTCTTCCTCCACCCGATCAGGTGCACGGTTCAGGGAATCTGCGATCCGGAGCTGGGATGGGAGCATTTTCGAAGCCACGATGACCGACTCATGATTTCCATTGCAGCCGGCATGGGCAATCCCTTTTAATGAACCCAATATGTAAATATTCCCCCCGGCGAGGACCTTCCCCCCGGGATTGACGTCTCCTACTACGAGGATATCGCCGGACACTTCCACGACCTGTCCCGAACGGACGACCCCGGTGAGGGTTTCGATATTTCGTTCATCTATGAGTTTCTCTGCATCATTTTTCGTTATGACATTACTCCATACTTCGTTTACAACTAAATTGCGTTTTTGTCTTACGATCTCCTTCAACTCTTCCACTTGATCTTCTGCCAGGTACCGATTGCCTGTTTGAATATTGACCGTCAAAAGAGGCGTCCCTTCTGTTTCCCTGTATTGGGCGGAAAGCTTATCGTCCAGTTCCTTTTTCAATTCATGAAACGAGCATTGATCGTTGAGATGAAGAGTCAGTCCTTCTTTTGTTCCTTTTATCATCACATTTGGCTTCTTATTCATGTCGCAATTTTTCACCTCAGTCGTCTATAAATTCGACATAAGCAGTGTCATTTCCTCTTTATATGAAAAAATTACTAATTGAATTTATTCATCCAACCACTCTTTCCGTTTTTTCAGAAGGTAGTTTCTAAATGGAAATGCAAGAATGATATAAAACAGGACATTCAGGACCAATGTCGGCCATAAACGCCAGTCCACAAACTGCATGAACGTCAAATCTGTCCTCTTGATAATATGGTTGATCTCGTAAACCAAAAATTCTAAAACAGAAATATTCACTAGGGTGATGATCCCTAACACAAAGAGGTTATTATGTAACACCTTCATCATCTGATGTGACAGAAAAATGACAAATGGGAATAACACCAGGTAGATCCCGTTGATTTCAGTGTAATAAATATCAAATAGGAAGCCAAAGATGAACCCATAGAGGAGTGCGGTCCGGTATTGATAAAACGCACAAATAAAGAACAGCACAATAATCAGGAAATGAGGAACGATCATTTTCTGATCGAACCACTCTTCACTTGGAAAAAGATGGACAAACAGACTTTCGCTGTAGAAGAAAAGCAAGGTCATGAACGGAAGGAGGAGTCGGCTGATCATTGCTCTTCCTCCTCAACCGCGTCCTTTTCCGTCACACCCTGAATTTCACGATCGATGACCATGACATGCTCTAAATGATAGAAATCAGCAGCAGGCTTTACATATGCCGTTTGCGTCAAACCATACTGATCCGGCTTGACTTCCTTCACTTCACCGATGACCAATCCTTTAGGGAAAACGCCGCCAAGGCCTGAGGTCATGACTTTTGATCCTTTTTCGACCTTCATATCGTTGGAAATCCGTTTCACCAAAATTTCTTCTTTCTTATTGTCGTATCCTTCAATCCACCCGTTAATATCCTGCTCTTTACTTTGGATGACAGTGGAAATCCGGTTTTTTGTATTATTTGTCGAAATTAATTCGACCGTAGATGAAAATTCATTGACACTTTTAATCTTTCCGATCAATCCGGCTGAAGAGATGACGGCCATATCCGATTGGATCCCGTTCACTTCACCTTTATCGATGGTGATGAGCTCCTGCCACTGATCGGGATTTCTTGCAATGACGGTTGCCTGAACCGTTTTATAAGCGCGAAGGTTCTCCTTCTTATCAAGGACCGCCCGTAGCTCATCGTTATCCTGTTTCAGGTCCTTCACTTTTGTTTCAAGCTTGATTAACTCATCCAAACGCGTTTTCAGTTTTTCGTTCTCTGTATATGTATTTTGAAGATCTTGAACGTTATCAACAACTCCGGCTACATAATTGACAGGTTTTGAAACCAATGACTGTCCGAATCCTACCATGTCTTTCACAAACTGCTCAGGCCAGCTGATGCTATCCCGGTCCCGCAAAGAAAATCCGATTAATCCCACCAGGACAATGACACTGACGAGCAGAATGATCAAACGTTTATTCAGGAAGAATTGTGGCATGATGTACACCTCAACCTTTTCTCATTCTAGTAAATACTATATCAAAAATCGTTTATTTTTGATATCATTCGTCAAAATATTCATGGTTCTCCGAAAAAAGATGGGGCCGGCCTTAAGGCTGCCCTTGCATCCTTAAGGAAACGTCCCCCATTTGATCAATTATTATTTTCCTCTTGTTTTGAATAAGTGAATGTGGTCAAGGGCTTTACCTGTCCCGATTGCCACGCAATCCAGTGGTTCTTCGGCAATAAGTACCGGCATCTTCGTTTCATCGCTGATCACCTTGTCCAAGTTGCGAAGAAGCGCTCCTCCTCCGGTCAGTACAATCCCTCTGTCCATGATGTCTGCTGCAAGTTCCGGCGGTGTTTTTTCAAGCGTACTTTTTACGGCGTCCACAATCGTGTATACGGTATCATGAAGGGCGGATGCAATTTCCACTGCCGTTACTTCAATCGTTTTCGGCAATCCTGTGAGAAGGTCGCGTCCGCGGATCTCCATCGCTTCGATGCCTTCAGAATCCCCTGCAGAGCCCACTTCCATCTTGATGGTTTCCGCCGTACGGTCCCCGATCATCAGGTTGTATGTCTTACGGATATAATTGATGATCGCGTCATCCATTTCATCCCCGGCAACGCGGATCGACTGACTTGTCACGATTCCACCTAAAGAGATGATCGCCACTTCCGTCGTTCCTCCACCGATATCCACGACCATGCTTCCTGTTGGTTCCCATACAGGTAGATTTGCTCCGATCGCTGCTGCGAAAGGTTCTTCAATCGTGTAGGCATCCCGTGCCCCTGCTTGCCTTGTTGCATCGATGACCGCTCTTTCCTCAACCCCTGTAATGCCTGAAGGTACACAAATCATGACATAAGGCTTTCGTGAAAAAGCCCCCTTATTACGTGTCGCCTGCTTTATGTAATACTTCATCATCGTGGCGGTCGTTTCATAGTCAGCGATGACTCCATCTTTCATCGGGCGGAGCGCCACGACATTCCCCGGTGTACGGCCGATCATGTTCTTTGCGTCATTACCTACAGCAACGATCTGCTTATTATCTGTTTGAAGTGCCACAACAGAAGGTTCGCGAACGACAATCCCCTTGCCTTTCACGTACACCAATGTGTTAGCAGTTCCTAAATCAATCCCTAAATCTTTCGTTCCAAACATGAATGGTATCTCCCTTTCTGATACAAATTGGCTGGTTTTTATAAAGGTTTATGTGTTTTCATAGGAGAGTTGTCCAATCACTCTCTACCTCTTAATTTTCGTCACAATAATGCTTCGTTCATGCATAACGAAAAGACTCATTCCTTGTAGAATGACTCTCTTATTTCAGTAAGCCCGCGTTATATTGAATCACGATATTGTTTGTAAAAATCATAAGCTTTATTATATCGTAACCAGGAAAAAAATCATAGTGTCATAAATACCCTTTTTCCTTTAAACTGATAAACTTCTTCTCCCCTATTATAAGATGATCGAGTATATCAATACCAATGATCCGACCGCATTCCACCAATCTTTTTGTCACTTCTATGTCTTCCCTGCTCGGAGTCGGATCTCCCGATGGATGGTTATGGATGCAAATGATGGATGCGGCGGAGCGGCGAAAGGCTTCTTTAAACACTTCCCTGGGGTGTACGATGGAGGCGTTGAGGCTTCCGATAAAGATGGTTTGCTTGTGGAGAACTTGATTCTTAGTGTTGAGGTATAAGCAGACAAAATGCTCCTGGGCCAAAAACCTCATGTCATTCATGACATAGTTGGCCCCGTCTTCAGGGGAACGGATCGAGTATCTGTCATCAAAGGCGAGATTGCTGATGCGCCGGCCGAATTCCACCGCGGCCATGATCTGGACCGCCTTGGCAAGACCGATCCCTTTCGTTTTTGTGATCTCTTCCAGGGACGCATCTTTTAATAGATTCAATCCGTCGAATTCATTTAAGAGTCTGTTGGATAATTGAAGAACGGACTCGGATTTTGTTCCTGTCCGGAGTAAAATTGCGAGCAGCTCCTGGTTGGACAGACTTGCTGCTCCGCTTTGAATCATCCTTTCCCTCGGTCTCTCATCCTGGGGAAAATCCCTGATCATCAGCCGATTCTCTTCCTGCTTTTGCATTGTTTTTACCATGGGTTCCTCCTATTCTTACGTGAAGGAGTCATTCTGATTGAAGATAGCCCATTTCGAGTAAAACACGATTCACCCGGGAGATCGGGAGGCCGACGACGGAGAAATAATCGCCCTTGATTTCCTTGACGAATTTCGCGCCAATTCCCTGGATCCCGTATGATCCTGCTTTATCAAAAGGTTCTTCTGTTGCGATATAGTCATCAATCTCTTTAGAGGTTAACTCCCAAAACGTAACATCTGTTTTTTCATAAAAGAGTTTCTCTTCCTCACCATGGAGGATCGCAACACCTGTGTAAACCTCATGGGAAGAACCGGAAAGCATACTGAGCATCTCTTTCGCTTCTTCACTTGATCCCGGCTTTCCAAGGATCTTCCCATCCTTGGTGACGACTGTGTCTGAACCGATCACATAGTGAGTGGGGTGTTGATTCGATATTACCATTGCTTTTTTCCTTGCGAGATACATGACGACTTCATGGGGCAATAAATCAGAAGAAAAGGTTTCATCAACGCTTGAGCCCATAATGGAAAAAGAGAGTTGGATTTGTTGGAGAAGCTCTTTTCGTCGGGGGGATTGTGAAGCAAGTATGAGGTTGGACACACCATACCATTCCTTTCAGGGTAATTGGGAGATACAAGAATATACTACCAAATCCCATCATAGTAAACAAGTGAAAATAGAGCTGCCTCAGGACGCGTCAAGGGAAGAATCCCGCGTACCGAGGGAGCTCTTAAACCATTATTTCCTAGAAAATAGTCTAATTCAGTCGAAATTATAACCCGCTATACAGTTGAAGATAAGATAATAGCTCCCCTTGAACTTTTTGTGCTTCTTCAGGCGTTTTCATCGCTGCTGCGAGATTGCCTGCCTCCACCAGGGATTGCTTCATGGATGCGATGGACTCCTGACCGACCTTGATTCCTTCCAGTTCCTTTACTCCGGATTGAATCGCTTTGATTGTAGCTTCATCCGAAGCCCCCCCGGCCATTCCACTGCTGCTTACCCGGGCTATGTTGCTGAAGAGGGCATTCCCTTTTTCCAGGAACGTTTTTTCTTCTTTCGATGCATTGATACCCTTCGATCCAATCACAAAATCCTTGGCGTATACGTCCGCCCCTTGATCTTTCAGTGTTCCCCCAAGGGCCTTTGCCGTTTCCAAATCCCCGGAAACCCCCAGTACTAAATAGAATTGCCCGTCTTTCTCTACACTTGCACTAGAAAGGCCTTTTGATTTCAAACCATCCTTCATGGCTTTTAATGGTTCCTCGGTCGAATACACGCCACCCTGAACGATGGAGGTGGAGAAGTCCTTTAATTCCACGGCGGAAACGGCCTGTTGACCATCCGTCTCTGCCGTTGTGGTATCCTGCAGCGTAGCGGCAGGTTTAGACGGTCCATCCGTCGTCGTGATCACCTTAAGGGTCCCGAAACCAAGGACCGCCCCCACAACAATCGCCCCAATCAAAGACATGATCAGGTTGACCGAGTCCTGAAACGGGTTAATGAACGTTTTTTTCTTCTTCTTACTTCCAGACACATAATGGATTTTTTTATATTCCTGTGGAGGCTCGGCTTCTTCATCGGGAAGGATCCAATCAAAACCATCATCCTTCGCCTCTTCCCCGGCAGCTGTTTCCGACTCCCCCAACTTCCAATCGTACACAAGAAGATCTTCATCGAACTTCGTTTTTTCCCCATTGATTTTAATAGAAATCTTTTTGTCGTTTTTCCCACGATCGCCCATCATCGCCACCCTCCTTCATCTATTTTTTTCCATCCTATCACATCCCATAAAAAAAAGAACAAGACTTTTGTCGTCTTGTCCTAATAGGTTTTCGTCAAATTTTTTAGTTTTTCTTCAGGGATTGGATCGATAGGGTGGAAAACCGGATTTCTTCCCTCTCTCCACTATCATTTGTACAAAGATTGTACTCGTCCCCTATTAAACAAATGGATAAGACATTTTCACCATCTGCTAAAACATAAGATTCATCATCCGGTGGCATGACCGTCTTGGAATGGGGATCGAGGATCGGTTCGATGAGGTTCGCTTCGACCAATTCTTTATAGGTTACCTTATTGACTTGCCGCTCCTGAAGCATGGCGTCTTTTGCATAATACTCAGCAGAACTTTTCATGGTAAGGGCATTTGCGACAAATGCCTGCTGCTTGGATTTTTCAATGATCGTATTTATCGCCAAGACAGCGATGACGGCGATGATTCCGAGTATGACAATCACAGCCAGTAATTCGACAAGGGTGTATCCTCTTTCATTTTCAGTCATCATTCATCAGACCTTACATTAGTATCTTGTACTTCTGATTTTTGTTCAGGGAACTGCTGAAAAGGGTTTTTCTTGTTTGATGGTACAGGAGCATCAAGCTTTGGCAGCTCTTTTTCTAACTCTACTAAACCGGGCAAATAAAAGGCGGAAACGACGATATTCAATTGAATGTTGTCGACTTCATCTTGATATTGCTGTATTTCCGGTGGTCCGCTGAAAGAAATTTGTTCAACCTCTACGATGCGGTGCAGTTCTTCCAGTTTCTTGATGAACTCTTCTATTTCAAAATAGCTCTTTGCTTCAACAGACATGGTGGCTGTCAACTTTTGCAGGCCTTGCGGAAGGGCATTTGCCCGTGCTTCGGGACTGTCTGTCGGTTCACCGGCATTGGTTTCAACCGGCTCTTCAATGGACGTGCCGGTTGTTTCACCGGTTACAGGCAGCGCCACCGCTCCATCAGTAAATTCGATGTTTGTAATGAAACTGTCAGAGACGATTTCCGCCTTCTGCAGGTCTATAAGCAGCTGCTGCGTCAGGGGTTTCACCGGAACTTTTTGTTGAAGGGAACTCGAGTTTTCAAATGAATCCTGTTTGATGGAGCCAATTTTGGAGTCCAATGCTTTTATCAACTGGGTTTCCGTTCGGATTTCATTTTGTAGACTTTCTTTTTGATTCTTCACCGGTAAGTAGAAAAACCAAACACCACCAAAGATAAGAAATAATACTAGAATGGTGGATGTTCCAATCAGAAACCACTCTTTTTTATCGAATTGAACGTTCATTCCGAATCGCCTCCCTGCTCATCGGATTCTGCTTCGATCTTTTTGATATTATCTCTATTTAATATGACTTCATATTGACCGATGTACCTTGGCAATACGGGTTCTGCATTAACAGCTGATTGTTCATTCTCCATGACGGATTCAGTGGCAAGAGATGATAGTTTTACATCTTGAATGTACTTGGAATCTTTCAAATGAGTTAAATAATAGGCCGCTTCACTGCTTGTATCGAATTGAATCGAAAGTTGGATACTCCCATCTTCAGCATAAGTGAACTCCTTTAAGAACCCGCGTTCCGGAAGCAGTTCCACAAGGTGATCCAGTACCGGTACAGTATCAATGGGATAGCTTTCGACCCACCTCACTGCACCCTCCAATTGAACCCACGCATCAGAAGATTCAAAGTTAGAGATGCTCTGTTCTTTTTCTGCCCTCAGCTGTTTTGTACTCTGAAGTTCCGCCGTCAGGGCATCCACATCTTTTCCGATATTCCCGGCAAGGATAAATACTATGGTAAGAGCAAGGATCCCTACAGACAGAACACCGATCACCACATACAGCCACTGGCGGCTGCGTTTCTCATTTTGAGGTAATAAATTGATGTCGACGAGCACTTATATCACCTCTTTTAATCCTAAACCAACGGCGAGGAGAAACTCACTCGATAGTTCTTCATTGGTGTAGGCGTCCCGTGCTACAGAAGGCACTTTAATGATGTCAATCTCAAACCGGTCTGCCAAAAGGGTGTGGATTTCCCCAACCATGGGGTGGTCACCGGCTACGTATACTTTATTGATCATTGCTTCATCGTTTGTCAGTGTGTACCGGTAGAAGCTGATCACTTTGTCTATTTCTTTCATCACGTCATCAAATTGAAGGGAATGAAACTCTTCTTGATAACTTCGTTCATCCATCACTTCCCGTTCCTCCCTTAAACTGATCGGTCTGAAAAAGACTGGCTGATGATTATGAAAGATGGATACGGTGACATTGGACGGATTAAAATAGAGGAGCATTTCATGGTTTTCACGATGAGTCAGATCCAATGAATGGATGTAGCGGTAAAAGGCAAGGGGACTGATATCCGCTACTACAGGCTTTAAGTGGGCATCGGACAGCATCTTTTGATACTCCATGACAATGTCTTCCGGCGCTGCCACAAGGATGATTTCTTTCTTATCCCCTTTATTTCCCACCACCACTACATCAAAGACCGGGTTCTCAAAAGGGAGATGAATACTCGTCCCGATTTCAAGGAACAAGTGACTCTTCACCTCATCGTCCTCGATATCAGAAGAAATCGTCATTTTCCTGATGATCATCTGAGTATTGGGAACGATGAATTGCACTTCCCGCTTTTTTAGATTCCAGTCTTGGACACACTCTTCCAAAAAGGCTTGAAACGCTTCTTTTTCGATGATTTTCCCATCGGAAATCATCCCGTCTGCTATACGCTTCTCTCCAAAATGATGGATATGTAAAGGAGAAACAGATTTCAATTCGACAAACCGAATCCATTGATCACTGATGACGATATTGATTTTATTTTTATTCTTATTGAAGAGACGTGATAACATCGTGAATGACCCCTTTTAGCTATATAAAGAAAAATACCAATCCAGGATTGGCTGATGATAGAAATATGCCGCGAGAGTTCCCTGTACGATATATGGACCGAACGCGATGGGCTGTCCTTTTTTGAAAACACCGAGAATCAGGCCGCTAATACCGGCTATCGCCCCAAAAAGCGTTGCGAGGAAAAAGGAAAACAGCATCACCTTGACTCCCACGACAAAGCCGATGACAGCAAACAACTTGATATCGCCGCCTCCCATTCCGCCCTTGCTGATGATGGCAATCAGGAGGAGCAGGCAAAAGCCTGTGAGTGCGCCAGCTATGCTGTCCCACCAGGGGTTTAACGGGATGAAGATGCGTTCAATGATAAACAGGACCGAAAAAAACAACAGCACTTTATCGGGGATGACCATATATTTCAGGTCACTGACCGAAATGATCATGAACAGGGAAACAAGGGTTAGAGCGACAATCAGCTCAGGCTGAAAGCCAAACACTGTATAAGATAGTAAAAATAGTAGTCCAGTTGATAATTCCATTAACGGATAAAGAGGAGAAATGCGCCCTTTACACTGAGCGCATTTTCCTCCTTGAATGATATAGGATACTACCGGGATCAGTTCCCAGGCTGTGAGCGTATGCTGGCAGTACGGGCAGGCTGATCTTGGTTTGACGATTGATTTTTTGAGCGGTATCCGCAGGCCTACTACGTTGTAGAAGGAGCCTAGGAGGAGACCGTAGGCTGAAATTAGAATCTCCATACTAATTACCTGTTTTTACTCAGGATCTGCTTTGGCTTCTGCTGGTTTTAAATTAACGGCATCCCTCTTAATTTTGTCAGGATCGCCATTCAAGTGTTCACCACCATTTTTAGCTACTAATGTTACTGCATAAGTATAGTTTCCTGAAGTCCCATTCTTGGTAATTGTAACAACACTTTTAGTTTTATCATAACCAGCACTATCAGAAGGGTTATCAAACTCTTCAATATAACCATTTTTTATTAAATCATCCATGCTAACTTCCCCTGTTGTGCTAGCATCAGCTGTTACAGCCAATCTAGCCCCACTCACCATCTGCTGAGCATTCGCAATATGAGCATCCTTCTTCGAGTTATTAATCAACCCACCAATACTGGGGATCGCAATCGCCGCAATAATCCCTAAAATGACAACAACTGCAAGTAACTCGATAAGCGTCAATCCGCGCTCATTTTTCAATCTTTGACCGATTTTCTTTAACATGGTAATTCCTCCTGTTTAATGATCTTTTTGCAAAAACTAGTAATCTAGTACTAGTATACAACAATCAATCGACAAAAAAATCATATATTTTGTAAAATACTAGGTATTTTCTAATAGTTCTGAACACTGTTGAAGATTTCGAACATCGGAACTAGTATTGAAGTCACGATGGTTCCGACCAGCCCGGCAAGCATGACGATCATAAGGGGCTCGATCAATGATTTCAGACGGTCCGTTGCACTTTCCACTTCCTTTTCATAGAAGTCCGCAACCTTTGCAAGCATCGAATCCAGGGAACCTGTTTCTTCCCCTATGGCGATCATCTGGGTCACCAGTGGAGGGAAAGCCCAATGCCGTTTCATTGGGTCCGTCAGGGATGTCCCTTTCTCCAATGATCTCCGCGATTCGCCGATCACCCGTGCCACCACTTCGTTCTCCACCACTTTTTCCACTATGGACAATGCCTGCAAGATGGGGACAGAGCTTGAAAACAAGGAACTTAACGTTCTCGTCATTCTCGCGAGCACCGCTTTCTGCAGCATCTTCCCGAAAATCGGTAACCTGAGAATGGCGTAGTCGAGATAATATTTCGATCGCTTGTCTTTTCTTAATATGGACAGGGTGACCGCAATGAATACAAAGAACAAAATGATGAGGTACCAAAATTTCTGCATAAATTCACTTGATGCAATGACAAACTGGGTGATGGCAGGAAGTTCGCCACCGAAATCATTCAACATATTCACGAATGTCGGCACAACGGCCGCCAATAAGAAGATGACTACCCCAATGGCGATGACCCCGACCACCA
The DNA here is from genome assembly GCF_001305855.1 of Rossellomorea vietnamensis. Classification (GTDB taxonomy): domain Bacteria; phylum Bacillota; class Bacilli; order Bacillales; family Bacillaceae_B; genus Rossellomorea; species Rossellomorea vietnamensis_A. The sequence goes on from NZ_LIXZ01000002.1 coordinate 90,717, forward strand.
TCGGATAAGCGAGTGCCGATACGATTTTCTGTCTGGTGGTATGCTGCTTTTCATAATGAGTGGCGAGTCCTTCCAGCGTCTCATCCAGGCTCCCTGATGCTTCTCCTGCCTTCATCATATTGATCAGGAGCGGCTCAAAGATTTTCTTGTGCCGGGAAAAGGCTTCCGATAAAGGATTTCCGTCCCTGAGTTCATCCTCGATTTCCTTTAAGGCTTTGCCGAGTGCCTTGCTCTCTGTCTGCTCGGATAGAATATGTGTGGCATCAACGACCGTGACTCCGGCTTGAAGAAGGGTAGCAAACTGCCGCAGGAAGATGACAAGATGCTGTAATTTCACAGGATTACCTATCGTGATGTCTTTCGTCATGAGGGTTTCAGGCATCTCAAGGATGTCTATGACCCTTATTTCCTGCTTTTTCAATTGAATTAGTGCATCCTTCTTGGATGAAGCCGTGATGATTCCCGATTTCTTCCCTTTTTGGTCCCTGCCTGTGTACTTATAACGTGCCATCTATTGAGGAATCTCCTCTCTGCTGTAAGGAAACGCCATTTCCTTTGATATGATGCCACTTACATAAAGCTTCATCACACTGTCGCTCATGATGTGCATGCCTGAGTTTTTCGACGTCTGCATGACATTTTGAATTTGATGGACTTTTTCTGAACGAATCAGATTGGCGATTGCCGCATTATTCATCAGGAGCTCCGTCGCGGCCCTTCTCCCTTTTTTATCAACCGTGGCAAACAGCCTTTGGGAAAGAATTCCGACAAGGACCGATGCCAACTGCACTCGGATTTGCGACTGTTGCTCAGGAGGGAAGACATCTACAATCCGCTCGATGGTGGCAGGAGCACTGGATGTATGAAGGGTGGCGAGTACAAGGTGACCGGTTTCCGCTGCCGTGATGGCTGTATGGATGGTCTCCAGGTCCCGCATCTCCCCTACAAGAATGATATCCGGATCCTGCCTCAGAGCACTTCTCAGCCCTTTTGAAAATGATCTGGTATCAAACCCTACTTCCCGCTGATCAATGATGGACGCTCCATGTTTGTGCAGGTACTCGATTGGATCTTCGAGGGTGATGATATGCTTCCTCATTTTCCGGTTCATATAATCGACGATGGATGCGAGTGTGGTCGACTTTCCGCTCCCCGTGGGTCCTGTTACGAGGAAAAGTCCCTGTGGTTTTTCCGCAATGGTCTTCAATGCATGTGGAAGGAACAAGTCTTCCATTGTTGGGATGGAAGTCGGTATGACACGTATCGCCAACGATACACATGACCGCTGTTTAAATGCATTTATCCTGAACCTTGACACACCGGGTATTCCATAAGAAAAATCCAGCTCACCCATTTCTTCAAAAGAAGGATACATCGTCTCGGAAATGATGGCCTTCGCCATTAGTTCCGTATGGTCCGGCAGGAGATTCTCTTTACCGTATCTTTTCAAATCCCCATGAATGCGGAAGATGGGGGGCGACCCCACTGTCAGGTGGATATCGGACGCTCCCAGCTCGTAAGCAGACTTAAGGAGATAATCAACTTTTTCCTTCAATTCATTCACCTACTCTGATATTGCTACTCGTAATACTTCTTCGGTCGTGGTCAATCCCTGTTTTACTTTCAGCAAACCGTCATCAACGAGGAAGATGGTTTTATTTCGGACAGCATGCTCCCTGAGCTTCGAAAAAGGTTCATTGTTCAGGATGACCTTCTTCATTTCATCATTCATGACCAGGACTTCATGAATGGCAATCCGCCCTTTGTATCCAGTCATATTGCAGGAAGAGCAGCCTCTCCCCCTCGTGATCGTTTCGATCTTCATCCCTCTTTTGGCGAATATCTCCACTTCCCGCTTGGTAGCGGGCATTTCCTGCTTACAGTCCCGGCACACCTTCCTGATCAACCGTTGAGCCACCACTCCACTCAGTGAAGAAGCCACTAAAAACGGCTCGACTCCCATATCAAGTAGCCTCGTCACTGTACTTATGGAGTCATTGGTATGGATGGTGCTCAGGACGAGGTGGCCGGTCAAGGAAGCCCGGATGGACACTTCCACCGTTTCCCTATCACGAATTTCCCCGACCATGATGATGTTCGGGTCTTGACGTAAAATGGCCCGGAGTCCCTTCGAAAAGGTCAATCCGACATTTTGATTCACACCGATCTGGTTGATCCCTTCCAGCTGATACTCAACGGGATCTTCAATTGTAATGATGTTCACTTCTTCACTATTAAGGTGATTCAAAGCGGCATATAAAGTAGAAGACTTCCCTGAACCGGTTGGTCCTGTTATGAGGACAATCCCTGTCGGCTGCTGGATCATTTTCATGAACCTCTGCTGATTCACCTTGTTAAACCCCAGTTTTGCGAGGTCATTCAAGCTGGAACCTAAATCAAGGATCCTCAGGACAATTTTTTCCCCGTAAACCGTCGGTAAAGTCGACACACGCAGATCGATCGGATGAAAGTCGATATTCACCTTGATCCGTCCATCCTGAGGCACCCTGAATTCGGTGATGTCGAGGTTTGCCATGATTTTAAGGCGTGCAATCAACATGCTTTGCATATGCTTCGGAAGATTTCTTTCGGTTCTTAAGATACCGTCCACCCTGTAACGGATGGCCACTTTCGTTTCCTGGGGGTCGATATGTATGTCACTTGCTTTTTGTGTAACAGCATTCGAAAGAATCCCGTTCACTAAGCGAACGATGGGTGAATCGGAATCCACCACCGTATCTTCTTCCACATTATTTTGATTCCTATTCTCTTGAAAGAGATCTTCAAATCCATCTTCCAGGTCATAGAATTTATTGATGACCTTCAGGATATCATCCTTCGTCGCAATCGCTGTTTCAATCTGAAAGCCCGTAGCAAGACGGAGGTCTTCGATGGCATAAAAATCTAAAGGATCACTCATCGCGACAAATAGCTTGTCCCCTTCTTTTTTAAGAGGGATCATCAGGTTCCTTTTCGCGGACTCTTTGGGGATGAGATGGAATAAATTCGTTTCAAAGGGATACCGATATAAGCTGACATGTGGAATCCCCAATTGAAATTCCAACACTTCTATCAACTGCTGTTCCGTAATATATCCTCTTTGAAGCAGTGCATCACCTAACTTTTGCCCCTTGGCTTTATCTTTCAGGGTATCCTGCAACTGGGATTCAGATATGATCCCTGCATTTACCAGCAGGTCTCCCAGCCTTTTTCTAATGGTGGTCACCTTATCACCCGCTTTTAAGCCTTATTTAAAATCTTTTTTCTGCTGTTTTGATTTTTCGTCAGACGGTGTCTTTGAAGAATCTTGTTTGGAAGGGTCCCCACTTTCCTGCTCAGTAGAAGTTTTCGTATTAGCTTCTTCACTCTGGGAGGACGTACCTTCCACTTCAGTATCATTCGAATCATCCTGCGTTGTTACTTCCCCGTCTACCTCGTCCGCTCCATTCGACACATTATCAAATGTTTCACTCGGTGCTGCTTCCTGTACTTCCTGCAACGGATATACCTCAACTTTATTCTGAGGTGCGTAAAAATCTTCATTGATCAGTTCTTCTGAAAGGATTTCTCCTGAAGTGCTCAGTTTTTGTTTGTAGACCCGGATCAAGACCCCGTCTTTCCCTGCTTGCTGAACATCGACGCTCCCTTTTTCAACAAAAGGACTAAATTGCTTTATCACACGGGGAGGAAATGTTTCTTTTTCAGATAATCGGACATTATAAGAGTTTGGAAATGGAATTCCCTGGAGCTGAGCCTTGATTCTATTATTTTGAATGGCAAGCTTCAGCTCATAACCCGTTGAATTCGGATTCGTGATGACAAAGTCCTGATTATTCATCGGATTGAATTTCGCTTCAAAGCCCAGGGTCACATAATCCGGAAGCTCTTTACTTAGATTCCGTTCTATGATGGAAAAGTTGGAATGCAAAGTGATCTGATAGAGTAATGATGCAACCGGACTTAAGTCCGCCTGTGATTCAACTACAAACCCTTCCGTTTCCAGAAAGTCCGAAAAAGAAAACTGAGAATTGGGTGCAATGAGAATGGAGGGAAAGTTTTCTATGAAGCTCTTGATCGTCGGTGTGACTTTTAATTCATTGGATACAGCTTCAAATAAAATCTTTGTCGATGCATTTTTATCGATATAATCGTATACGTCAATGGTCTCGCCTTTGTTGAGATTTCCCGCCAAAGAAAGGATATACTCCTTTAAAGAAGCCGGGTTTATGTCACCAGAGCTGTAGTCAGGGAAATGATCTGATAGGAATGTATCCAACGCTTGATCATCCAAGGTAACCACTAGACTCGTATTTTCATTTTCATCTAGTTTTTCAATACTTTCTTCCAAATGGAATTGAAAGAGTGCTGAATCGATCCTTGCACTCTCCCCATTGAATTCAAGCATGATGTTTTGATTCCCTTGCCACTCCACTATTTTCCCTTCCAGTATCTTCGCGGCTTCTTCTTTGTTTGCTCCACCCAGATTAACAGATGCAAGAGCTGCATGTTTTGATAGATTGAGTGACTGAACGAAGAGCGATTCATAAGCATAAACGCCTAAATGAGAAGATCCATACAGAAAAAACGTAGAAAAGAATAAAACGGCCATCAACTTTACAAGCAGACCTTTTTTCACATCAGGCGCTCCTTCCTGCTAATTCCTACTTAATATTCATCGTTAAATCAACAAATACAGAAGGACCCGCTTCTTGAGCGGCTTTAATGTCAGATTCCGATAAAGAGGAACCTTTGGCAATCAACAAATCCCCTTCTAAATTATAAATATCTTCCGTCACACTTTTACCAGCCAATAATTCTGTCTGTTTCGATTTGATTGTTTCAAGACCATGCTGTTGAGGTAATGATTCGACCTCTTCTTCGAACACAGGTTCAGGATCGCTCAGTTGATCGAATGAATCTTTAAAATATTCCACAGCATCTTCGTTCACGATGAGGATATCTTTCCCGAAAGTGAGTACATGTTCTGTTGCAAGGAAATAAGTATTGTCCTTCGACTGTAACTCCAATGAAACGATGGCCCCTGTTTCATCATCCACATAAAACTCCTGGATATTACCGATCATCTGACCTTTACGGGTCATAACACGGGTATCATTGATCTTAATCTTCTTGTTCACGAGCTGATTTGCGATAGGAATTTCATTCAAGTCAATGACTGCATTCTCATTTTCCACTGTCACAGCATATTCCCCGATCCCAACTACCTTTTTAAAAGGGATCGCTTTCACACTCACCTGCCAATCTTCATGTTCAATGGTCAAGAAGTCGACTGAGCCTTTCTCCGGATTTATTACAAGGGATTTCACTCTCCCTATTTCACTTCCATCGTAAATACTGATAATCGGTAAAGCTTTCATTTCTGAACTTTTCTTCATGTCATCTCACCTGTTCCATCAATTTAGTTTCGTGCCATTTCCCACGCATATTCCTTTGTCTGATCCAAGTCCATTGTGATATAAGGGTACTCCCTGAATCTCTCTTGAATCCCTTTAATGAACATATCCAAATCTTCATATTGCTCTGTTGAAATGTAATGATCCATTAATATTCTTGCAAATGTATAGTAATCTTGATCGTGTAGACTTGGATGTAAATAATGCTTGATCATATTTTCCATCTGGTCAGTTGTTAACAGACTCTGGGAAAGTGTAATCTGTTCAATCATGGTCTTCATTACTTCTCTCATGATTCTGGTTCGCTTTGGAAGTTCGTCTATAGAGTCTGCACCAGCTAATAACTCTTCTTTCTCCTCGACCGTACCTTCAAGATCAGCGTCTTCCCCTGCAATTACAGGTTCCTCTAACTCTTCAGCAACTGATCCAGCACTCTCATCGATTATTTCAGCTATATCTTCCATGCATATCTCTGGTTCTTCCGCTTCTTCTACTGCTGTTTCATCCGGTTCATTGATCATACTTTCGATTTCACTCAAATCACCCTCAAACAACCCGATGTCTTCTTCAGTCGCATCCGGTACTTCATTCAATTCGTTTGCATTCTCGATAAACCATTCACTTTCGTCTTGCTGAACCTGTGTTGATTCTATTTCTGTATCAACTTGTCCGAGCAATATCTCATCATGTTCCAGTAAAGGCTCTATGTCCTCCAAGGTTGCCGTTGCTTCTTCACTATGCACCGTATCCTCTTCTTTAGAATCCCTTGGTTCCACTTCGTCTACGAGTTCTTCAACCGAAACCATTTCATCTTCATCTTTCACTTTAGAAGCTTCATTCGCCACTTCTATGTCATTATGTAAGTCAGCCTTAAATACACCTTGTTCATGAATCTCATGCCATTGTGAGTCATTCCCATCCGGATCAGGTCCTGCAGCCACTGCCAACAGACCGCCAAAACGTTGTTCCATCATAAAGGAAAGGATAGTCAGCAAAGCCAGTAACATCAGACCAATTGCCCACATCGGATATAGGGTTGATGCGACTAATCCCAAGAGCGTCAGACCAAACGATACGCCAGCAATCAATAGTTTCCCCTTATTGGAGATCCCGATTGGAATGAAATATAAAATAGGTAATAGTAGAATAAGTGCCAGTAATGAAAATAGGTAAATCATCTTACATTCAGCTCCTTCCTATGATATATTTCTTATAAATTAGACTTTTTTTAACAAGTTTCGACTACTAGATATTGTATAATAAAGTTAGGTAGATTGAAAGCAGGTGTTGGGTTGAAACACATAAAAATAGTAAAAAACAATAGAGGCTTCACATTAATAGAAATATTGGTTTCCATTACGATACTCGGAATCGTCTTGCTGAGCTTCATGAACTTCTTTCTTCAATCCAGTACATATACGAATGCTAATCAAAAGAAGACGGTAGGAGTCAATGTAGCCAGGAATGTTCTTATGTTCATGGAGAAACAGAACTTCCTCGAGGTCAGAAACTATTTTCATAATGTAAACACCGGGGACAAGTCCTCAGAAGCTGATTACCTCACATTACTCTTCTGTGATGAGAAATATAAATTATTCTCTAATTCCTCTACTGAATCTGAAATACATAATACCTGTCCCGAAAAGAAAAATATTACGATTAATGGATTAGAGTATGAAGCTGCCATCTTTTCCGAGGAAGTATCGACTCCTGAAGAAATGGATTACTATATTCCCATTACAGTCAAAGTGAGGTGGAATATAAATGATAGAGAATACAGCACGACGGTTGATGGGAAAATTAAAAGTGAAGATATTCGATAATAAAGGGATCACCTTGATTGAGTTATTGGTCACTCTTACTATATCGGCAATTCTTTTGCCAGTTACATACGGTGCCTTGATAACCGGATATAAAGTTTATGAAAAAGTGTCGATAGATGCCCAACTTCGGGAAGATGCGGATTATGTATCATCCATGGTAATGAAACATTTATATTCGTACCCTTTTGACAGCATTGAAGAATGTGCCCCTGATCAATCAAGCTGCATTAAATTCGTTAATGACTCCGAAAAAAATGTCTCTTCTTACTCGGGAAAATCTTTTTATGATGTGAAAAATGAAGACGTTTTACATGATGAACAGACGTTGGAACTGGTACACATTGACGGAAAAGAGCAATGGAGCTTTAACGGGGAGATACTCGCTACTCCATCCGACTTTTCAGGATCCACCATTACGACGAGTTGTACGTCAAATCCGTGCAAGGATGCGATGATTCAAATGACATACAAGGTGAGTCATCCAAAATTCAATAAAACACTTGAATTAGATAGCCGCTTCGGATTCTAGGAGGGAGGGAATAGCTTGTTAACAAATCAAAGAGGAAATGCGTTGCTGACTGTACTAATCACTTCCCTCGTCATGGTGACGATCGGCATGGCCATCATGAGTTCAACAATAGGAGGTGCAAAACGGACAGAAGTCAGGGAAACAGATATCGATATTACATATGAAGGCTTAAAAGCAGTCGAAGAGATCTCAGCTAAGCTCGTATTCCAATTGCAGCCCGCCAAGCAGTTGGAGATCAGTCAATTAACCCCTGTAAATATTAACTCAAAAGTGAGGGACTTCATCCAGACGGATATCATCCCAGCCTACCAATCTTCTGATACGATCAAATGTATTACGATTGTCGATGTCAGCGGAAATCAAGCCTCCAACCTGTTGGGGAATCATTGTGGGAAAGCCAATAACCTTCAATATCACACATTCGGCCTCGATTTTCTCGACACGAACCTTACAAGGGTATATGAGATTATCGTCAATACGAAAAATCCTGATTCGGAAGAAGGAAAGGTTGAAAAAATGGTCCGGAAGAGAGTCATTTTGTCTCCAATCCCAAGCTTCCTGAAATATACGTTAGGCTCCCGTGAACAGCTGCAGTTGAACGGTTCACCCCATCTGGTGGGAAATGTATATGCTAACTCACTCGGTATCAGTGAGGATGCCGAATATCAGTTGTCCAATTTCGAGGATAAAAGAGTGAGCGCTCCCTTTCCATCCATCATCGGTGATTTGTACACCAGTTATGACCAAGTCAATTATGCCCATATGAAATCCCTGGTGGACACCCGGCAATTTTACCCGCATATCCCAACACCGGACATAATGCAGGACAGCCAATTCACAGACATCTCCTTTGATCAAACATACGGGGAGGAAGTTGGGGAAGTGTTGAACTCTCTCGGTCTTTCACTTGATCAGGCTTTGACTAAAGTAAATCTAAGAAATACGATTACAACCAACTTTCTATCCAACAGTCCCCTTTTCTTTCCTCTGGAAAATGGACTATTAAGTGAAAATGTGCAGGGGACCGTAAAAGCGGATCAAAGTATCACCATAAAAGGGCTGCAAAATCCCGGGGTGAACCTGATTGTTCAAGGAGATGTGAATATTCTTGCTACTTCCACAATGGATATTGGAAATATCATCTCTACCGGAAATGTAACCATCTCGAACGGAAAAGAGAATATGTCGATCGGAAATATTGTCGCGGCTGGTAAGGTATCCATCGAAGCAAATGCACCAGTAAGATTGAAAGAGAATATCGTCAGCTTTGAAGATGTTTTGTTCCAGTCCCAAAACTCTACATCTTCTATTGATGGGAACATTTTTTCCGGCCGTAACCTAACGATACAAGGGGATGCAAATGATCCTGATGGTGAGAACGATGAAATTGAATTTGATTCTGTCATTTACTCAATAGGAAAAACAAGCATATCGAATTTGAACATAACCGGCAAACATAGTCCTGGGGATTCAAATCAAACCGGTCAATTGATTTTACTTTCAAAAGGAGAACTGTTGGTCACAAGGATGAATGAATTTCAATATTACACGGATGAAGAAGAAAAGAGAGAGGCTGATCTTTTGCCTGATGCATCAGAAAACATTAAACCTCTTCAGGCTTTTTTATACACCGACAGCAACGCAACACTATATGGCGTCGGCTCCCTCTTTTATGTGAATGGCGGCGTCTTTTCGAAAGGAAACCTGACAGTAAACGCCGTCCGCGGGGATGTCGACAGCATGGATGATATACAAAGGGATCTTTATTCGAACCAGGAAAAGAAATTATCACGATTCATCGTTCATTATAATAAAGATGTACTCCTATCCAAATTGGATGCTCTTCCCCGGGTGGACTCCCTCTCCCTCATTAGTGACGAAATAATAGTGGAGTAAAAAAGCGAAGCTATGACTGATCATAGCTTCGCTTTTTATTTTACCACCTGCCATCTATGCTACCCTCTTCTGTATCCGAATTTCCATCTTCTTCAGAAACAACCTCAAAAATCGCGATAGCTTTAATATCGGGGTCTTCATCGGATGTGACAGTGATCGTCGTCACACCTTTACTCTTCGGAACTATTTTCCACATATCATTTTCCCTTGTTATCTCGACTATGCCATTTCCTGTATCAGTGACAGTCTTAATATTTTTATTGGTCGCATCCGCAGGATTAAAGATCAAGTTAGAATGAATGTCGAAATCGTTCCCCTCTAGGAGCAGTGTATATTTCGATTTGGTAAAATCCATGCTTTCAAGGTTAACGAACCTGGACTTCACGATAACACGGATATTCTTTTTATACTTTCCATTTTTCGTTTCTACTTCAACAATATCCTCCCCTGGAGATAAACCGGTCATTCTATTGTCCTTGCTAGAATTGACTCTGGAATATTCAGAGTTAATCACCCCGTCATCACCTTCGATTACCTTGACATTATAATTATTATTCGGCTTCCCAAAAGGAAAGATATCAATATCGAATGACTTCGTTTCACCGACATATAATTCAATGACGGAAGGAACACGTATTAAGTCATCCCCTTCTATCGAAACGGTTTTCCCGATAATATAGTCCTCGATGGCAAATCCTCCGCTTGCTCTCACCTGGATTTCATTTTCCCCGAACATGTCGAGGGTTTTCATTTCCTGGAATTCGATGCCAGCCCATTCTTCTATCGGTTCATCCTCATTTAAAATTCGATATTGATACTTCACATCTTCTCCCGGAACCCCGGTAGATAGATAAAATTCAGCCTGATTCGATATGGTAGCCCCGTCTTCTAATACTTTCCTGGTAACGGCATCCTTTACCGTCAATTCAGGAATAAATGATAGGACAGAGGTTGATCCATCTTTATACGTGATCGTTAATTTAGTGGAATCAGCAGTTAATTCCTTTACGGCTTTATTCGGGTACCTGTTATTAGCGGCCGGCTCAAGAACAGCGACAGTTGCTTCTCCCTGTTCTAAGACTCTTACTTTTTTAATAGTCCCGTTAGAAAAGCCATCATAAGCATATTCTTTTTGATCATAGTACTTCCTCGTTCTTACTTTTGCACTCAGTTCACTTTGATCAGGATTCAAATTACTGACCACTTTCGTACCATATCTCGAATCAATGTAAGAAACCTTCGGCTGAGGCATTTTTACATTATTGATGGCCCATAAAGCCTTTATCTTCATGCTGGCAGAAAGAGAGGATTGAGAAAACGATCCATTCTCAAAATTAACCCTTTGGGTCAATCTCATGACAGCCGTTCGTTGACCATCCACATTTTCAACTGAAATCCCATTGCCGGCTTCCACTTCTACCCCTTCAGGTAAGGGCTGGTAAATGGTGATACCGCTCAAATTCCCCTTGGCATTTGGATTGACCAGGCCACCGAATTCCAGCTGATACACTCCTGAAAATGAATTTGTATCTTTTCCCTGCTCAATAATTAAATTGAACAATTCTTGATTGATTTTATTCAGTTCAAGCTTTCCTGTAACGGATGCAGGTGCATCATCCTTCACCTGGATCGTCACCGATTTATTAACAGTATTTCTCCAGGCAGATTCTTCTGCTGTTTTGTATCGTATTTTTACATTATTAAATGTGTACGTACCTTTTGCCGTAAATTCCGCAGGTAACGATAGAGTAATAGGCGACGGTGCTCCCTGACCAGCTTCATAAACAGTGGAAAACGGTAAGTACACCGTATTATTGACCACTTTATACTGATTGCGGTCAACTGTTACATTTGCCGGCAATGGCACCACGACTTCCCCATCCAATTTAACGGAATTTATCTTATTCGCAAGCTTTTCAAATGCACCCGCAACACTCCCCTCACCTGCTTTGATGAAGCTGCCGGAAGTTTGTGCAGCCAGCATTTGAAGGTAGCGGTCGTCAAGGTCACCTTCCCCGTATCCAAGGGTGTGCATGGTGATTTTGGAGTTGTATAATTCTTTGGAAACTTCAAGCCCTTTTTGTTTAATCAGTGCCTGCATCTGCTGACTGTTCGTTTCCAACTCCCCTGGATTGTACCACCCGAAATTAAAAGAGGTACCGTCCATTGAAAAAGAGGAAGGAATGTACAATGATTTCAACTTACTATTATCCGGTGAATATATTTTATGCAGCCATCTGTTGTAATTATATCTATTTTGAAAATCGTATATCACTTGTTGATCACTCTCGACAATATCTGTTTCACCACAAAAAAACCAAAATGACCTGGTACATTCTTCTTTTTTCACTTTTTCAACGGCCGTTGCAATCATCGGCTGTCCATCGGTCAGGAAGACAATATACTTTTCATTGTTGGAATCTCTCAGCATGTTTTTTGCAGCACGCAGAGGATCTGTATAATTTGTGCCTCCATAAGCGTTGGTATGTAACATAGACGTTTTAATAGAATCGAGGTCATTGCTTAATGGAAGGATGGTTTCAATCTCGGAAGAAAAGGTGATGAGAGAAAAGCGGTCGTTTGGTTGTTTGTTTTTCTCAAAGAATTGGACGGCACTGGTCAGTCCGTCTTTTGCATTTTGCAATTTATCCCTCGTGCTACTCATCGAGCCAGATTTATCAAAGATAAAGACGACATCGATTGGAGGACGCTTTGCCTCCTTCACTTCCCCTGCAGGAATTATATTGAAGTCTATAGATGCTTTTGCATTCCCATCTGCCGGCTTCACGATCACCTCTTGTGACGGTGTTACATTAAAATCTACATGTAAATTTGAATTTCCTTCAGCATATGTTAGGGTCGAATTCACTAGCAGTGTAAGAAACAGGATGAATAGTAATGGAATTTTTGGCTGTATTCTCATAATATCCCTCTTTTGGTTATCCTATAATGCATTTATTATATCAATCTTCAAACTTTTTTAATAGGACTTAATACTCAGTCAATGATATTTTCAATAAAAAAGGATGTCCATGAGTACGATAGACATCCTTTTCCTTATTTCACATACTGCGCCACCCGGTTCCTCCCCGCCTGCTTCGCTCCCGTATACAGGGCACGGTCGGCATGACGGATGAGGGCCATCGTATCGTCTGCATCCTGGGGTGCGGTGGATACGCCGATGCTCGCCGTGACCCTTACCATCATCTGTTTGTTGGATTCGTCCAGGCTGTCATGGAGCGTGAACGGCTGATTGGCAATCGCTCCCCTGACATATTCTGCGATGCGGAGTGCCTCTTTCCGTTCGGTGTCCGGAAGGAGGATCACAAACTCCTCCCCGCCGTATCTTGCCACGGTTCCTTTCGTAGATATCAGTGCCCGGAGGCGTTCGGCGAGCTGTATGAGGATTTCGTTACCGCTCTGGTGACCGTAGTTATCATTGATCACTTTGAAGTGGTCAAGATCGAGCATGATGAGGGACAGGTTCTTTCTCTTTCCTGCCTCGAGATGGTTATATTCCATGGAAAGCAGGTCCTCGAAGTAGCGGTAATTGTAGAGACCTGTAAGAGCGCATCGTTCACTGTTCTGTTTCGTCCGTTCATGGTGCCTTGCATTGGCAATGGCAATGCCGAAATAGGAGCATAGGATATCAACGATCATCAATTGGAATTTCTCATACGCTTTCTTCTTGGAGGAAGCGAGCAGGAGAATCCCTCTCACCTTCTGGCTTCTGACGATGGGCACGCATAACACGCTTTCCACATCCTCGGGCATATAGCCCTCGGCGATGTCGGTCCATTCCGACCGGGAAGTATACAGGACGGACTTCCCTGTTTCCCAAACCACGCCGCTGATTCCCTGATTTTTCTTGAGGGGTCGGAGATTATTCGATTTCATTTCCCCATTTTCAAAACGTCTGAGCAGCACCAGCCCGTCCTCATGGCAGTCGAGGATATACGCATATTCGACAGGGAGGGTCTCGATGATCTTCTCGATGAAAATATCCAGGACTTCTTTGACCTTGAGACTCTCTGTTAACTGATGCCCGATTTCCCCTGCTTTTTGGAGGTATTCATTGATATTCTCGGATGAATTATAGAGCTTTAAGATGATGGAGAGACTGACGAACGGGACTCCAATCAGCAACGAGGCAAACGCCCCCAGTTCAAATGTCAAATAATAGAGTGAGAGAGAAAGAGGGAACATAATCATATTGGCGGTAAAATCCCATACAAAATCCTTACTGTAAAAACGCACATCATTGTTAGCCACATAATGATGATAGAGAAGGAGGAGGATCTGATTGATCATAATGGATACAATCTGGTAACAAAGGATCGGTAAAATCAGCTGACTGAGTTCCCTTTCGGCTATTTCCCCACCGACCATAAAATAGATCAATCCGCTGATGCATGAAACCAAAAAGAACATCAATGAATTCAATGGGATCCTGTGCCAGTCGTTCTTCGTCACCCGGAGCCTTATCAGTAAGGGGATGATCGAGAACTGCATCAGTACGATCTCAATAAACAGACCATACTTGATGAAACCGACGAGTGTCACCCACTGGATGAAGAAGATGGTCGCCCCGTTGATCACGATGGGCATTAGGGGGATAAACGTGGCAAATGCCACTAATGTAATAAACTCTAGCTCATAACCCGCAATATTTTCAGGGGGATAGTATTGATATGTGAAATACAAACCTGCCGGTACAACCGCAAGCCATGCCAGCAATATGTACAGCTTTTTCTTCAATGGTAACGTCATATCTATCCCCCATCGGTTTTCAATGAATTTAATATAGTCTGATCATACTATACTAGTTAAATAGTCACAAGTTTAAGAATATTTTATCAAAGCACCAGAATAAAGTCACTTACTTTTTTCTGTAATTTTCCAATAAAGGAAGTAAATATGGTTTTACTTCTGACAAAAAGTAGAGGGAGCCTGTTATGAGCAGGACATCGTCTTCTTGCATGACCTCTATTTTCTCTTCAAGATACGTCTTCCAATCATGGACTTCCACCTTATTGGGATGCGTGGAAGCTTCGTAAAGTTCTTCCACCGATGCTACCCTTGGGAAATCAAAGGTCGTAAATCCGATGTCATCCACTGCTTCTTCCAATCGGGAGATCATCGGCCTCAACTCTTTATCATGAAGTGCCGAGAAAAGGACGGTCACTTTTTTATGAAGGAAGCGTTCCTTGATTGTCTTCACAAGGGCTGCCACTCCTTCTGGATTATGGGCACCATCAATGTAAATCTCTTGTGTATCGGATAATGCCTCCATTCTCCCTGGCCATGATGCCTTCTTTAATCCACTCCTGATGTGCTCCGGTTCTATTTTCATCTCCTGATTTTCCACAAGGAGCTCGACGACTTTGATGGCAAGGGCTGCATTATTGATTTGATGGGTTCCGAGCATGGAAAGCTCGAACACCTCATGTTGGATGGGAGATCTGTATTCGAATCGTTCCCCCTTTTCCAATAAGGCGAGACGCTCGGCAGTAAAATCCTTCCCAAGTTGAAATACTTCACATTCCCTTTCAAGGGCTGTTTCTTCGATTACGTTCCTTGCTTCTGGTTGGTGGACACCTGAAATGACAGGTACATTAGGTTTGATGATACCCGCTTTCTCAAACGCGATATCTTCCAATCTGCTCCCAAGAAACTGCATATGGTCCATTCCGATGCTCGTGATCACGGAAACCATGGGGGTGATGACATTCGTCGAATCCAGTCTTCCCCCGAGCCCAACCTCATAAATGACCAGGTCGACGGGTTTCAATTCGGCAAAATAATAAAAACTCATGGCCGTAATGACTTCAAATTCAGAGGGAGCACCCCATTCCGATTGTTCCATCGTTTCCGCAACAGGCTTAACCTTTTCGACAAGCCGTGTCAAATCCTCATCGCTGACGGGATCTCCATTCATGCTTATCCGTTCATTGAACCGTTCAAAATAAGGGGAAGTAAAGGTTCCAACGGTGTACCCTGCTTCCTGAAGCACATTCCTCAAGTAAGTAACGGTGGACCCTTTTCCATTGGTTCCGCCGATATGGACGGTTTTAAGCTTTTGATGGGGGTTCCCGAGTTCCTCCAACAGGTGATTCATCCGCATCAATCCAGGCTTGATTCCAAGTCTAAGTCTTGAGTGTATCCACGCAACCGCTTGTTCATAATTCAAAAATTTTTCACTCCCACATTGGTTTTATTAGAAAAAGGGCCTCAATCAAGCCTGAATGATGCGGAGATTCCCACGTATCATTCAGACCTGATTCTAAAGCCCTCTTCCTTACCTTCTATTTATTGATTCAGTCACATTAAACCGATTTAAGCTCTTCGATTCTCGCTTTCACAGTCGCTTGTTTCTCTAAATAATCTTTTTCTTTCTCTTTTTCCTCGTCCACTACTTTCTGAGGGGCTTTGCTTACAAATTTCTCATTGTTAAGCTTGCCTTGGACACGGGATACTTCCTTCGTCCATTTATCCAGTTCTTTTTGAAGACGTGCGATTTCTTCTTCGATATTGATCAGTCCTTCTAATGGAAGGTACAGATCCACGCCTGTCACGACTGCCGTCATCGCTTTTTCCGGTGCTTCTAAATCCGTTCCCATCTCAAGCTTTTCCGGATTACAGAATTTCTCGATATATGATTGATTCTTTTCGATGATCGTCAGGGTGTGTGCATCTTTGGCTTTCAGCATCAGGTTGATTTGTTTACTCATCGGCGTGTTCACCTCGGCACGAACATTCCGTACGGCACGGATGATATCAACCAGAAGCTTCATCTCTTCCGCTGCCGCTTGATCTGTCAGCTTATCGTCAACCGTCGGCCATGTTGCTACAGTGATCGATTCGCCTTGATGCGGCAAGTTCTGCCATATTTCCTCGGTAATAAACGGCATGAACGGGTGCAGTAGTCTCATGGTGTTGTCGAGAACATATGCAAGGATCGAACGGGTCGTTTTCTTCGCAGCTTCGTCTTCACCGTATAGAGGCAGTTTCGCCATTTCAATGTACCAATCACAGAAATCATCCCAGATAAAGTTGTATAGTAAGCGTCCAACTTCACCGAATTCATAACGATCTGCCAGGCGCGTCACCGTTTCAATCGTTTCATTTAATCGGGTGAGGATCCATTTATCCGCTACGGATTTTTCACCTGATAAATCGATTTCATCATATGTCATGCCATCCATGTTCATCAGTGCGAAACGGGATGCGTTCCAGATCTTGTTCGCAAAGTTCCAAACCGACTCAACCTTTTCAAATGAGAAGCGAAGATCCTGCCCTGGTGAGCTTCCTGTTGTCAGGAAGTAACGAAGGGAATCGGAACCGTATTTTTCGATGACATCCATCGGGTCTACACCGTTTCCTAGTGATTTACTCATCTTACGTCCATCTGCATCACGAACCAAACCATGAATAAGTACGTCTTTAAATGGTCTTTCACCAGTAAACTCCAACCCTTGGAATATCATTCTGGATACCCAGAATCCGATAATATCGTAACCTGTCACAAGCGTATTGGTTGGGTAGTAACGCTTAAAGTCCTCTGCGTTCACATCAGGCCAGCCCATCGTTGAGAATGGCCATAGCGCTGAACTAAACCAAGTATCTAGTACGTCTTCTTCTTGTGTCCAGTTTTCAATGTCTTCAGGTGCTTCCTTCCCTACGTAAGTCTCACCAGTTTCATTGTGATACCATGCGGGGATTCTATGACCCCACCATAGCTGACGTGAAATACACCAATCACGCGTGTTTTCCATCCAGCGCAAGTAAGAAGTTTCGAAACGATCAGGAACAAAGTTAATTTTGTTTTCACCTTCCTGAAGTTTAACCGCTTCTTCAGCCAATGTATCCATCTTAACGAACCATTGAGTGGAAAGATAAGGCTCAACCACTGCCCCGCTACGCTCCGAATGCCCCACCGAATGCATATGCTCTTCAATCTTGAACAACACACCGGAGTCCTGAAGATCCTTCACAATTTGCTTACGGCAGTCAAAACGGTCCATGCCGTTATATTTATCAGCTTTCTCGTTCATCGTACCATCTTCATTCATCACGAGGATGCGTTCAAGATTATGACGGTTCCCGATTTCAAAGTCATTCGGGTCATGGGCAGGTGTGATTTTCACCGCTCCGGAACCGAACTCCATATCCACATAATCGTCACCGACGATCGGGATCTCACGCCCTACGATTGGGAGGATGACTTTCTTCCCGATCAGGTGCTTGTATCGGTCGTCTTCCGGATGTACCGCAACCGCTGTATCTCCCAACATCGTTTCCGGACGGGTTGTCGCGATTTCAATGTGGCCGCTTCCATCAGCAAGTGGATATCTCATATGATAAAATGCACCCTGTACATCTTTATGAATAACCTCGATATCGGATAGTGCCGTCTTCGTCGCAGGATCCCAGTTGATGATATATTCCCCGCGGTAGATCAAGCCTTTATTGTAAAGATCGATGAATACCTTCTGAACAGCATCGGACAGGCCTTCATCAAGTGTGAAGCGTTCACGGCTGTAATCCAGTCCCAGTCCTACTTTCGCCCATTGCTGGCGGATGTGCTCGGCATATTCTTCTTTCCATTTCCATGTTTCTTCTACGAATTTCTCACGACCGAGGTCATAGCGTGAAATTCCCTGGCTGCGAAGTTTTTCGTCTACTTTCGCCTGAGTGGCAATTCCGGCATGGTCCATACCAGGCAGCCAAAGTACGTCGTACCCTTGCATGCGTTTCATTCTTGTCAGGATGTCCTGTAGCGCTGTGTCCCAGGCATGGCCAAGATGAAGTTTCCCCGTTACGTTCGGCGGCGGGATGACGATGGTGTACGGTTCCTTCTCCTTATCGTTTGTCGCTTCGAAGAATTTTCCTTCAAGCCACCATTTGTAACGGCCCTGTTCAATGGCATTCGGATCATATTTTGTCGGCATTGATAATTGTTGATCTTGAGTTTCCATGTGATTTCCTCCTATATCGTTCTAAAAAAAAATAAAAAAATCCCCCGTCCTGTGAAAAGGACGAAGGATTCCATTCGCGGTACCACCTTTTTTCTCAGGAGTAAGAAACCTCCTGAACTCTCGACGATTATAACGGCTTTTAACCGGCTTCTACTACTGACATTCATAGAAGCAGCTCTTCAGGCGACCTTCCATTGTCTTAACGTAGAAAATCTCTCAGCAAACGATTTTCCTCTCTGAAAGTAAGGACCAATGTACTCTTCCTGTTCATTGCTTTTCATGATTATTTATTTACTCATTATAGTATAGGATAAGATAAACTTTCGTCAATCATTATTGGCATTTTCATTGAAAAATATTCATTTTGCCCATATATAGGCACCTTTCCATCCCCGATTCATAAGATAAAGTAGTGAATATACCCAGGAAAGTGAGTGGATGATGATGAAAAAAATCAACCAGTACACCTTACAGAAATGGATGGGCAACGCCCGATTAATATGTAAGCAATTCATCATACCTTTTACCATCTTTCAAGGCATCCGCACGATTCTCTTACCAACCACTTTTGATGTTCTTCTGTTAACCCTGTTTATCGGGATCGGCCTTGCCATTTACTTCGATTGGATTTAATGGACTGACGAAAGGTGGATTCGTCAGTCCTTTTTTTATTCAGCCTGCTCGGCCTGCTCTTTCTTCTGCTTTTCCATTTCATCCAGTCGCATGACCACATATTCGGTATTTTTCAGTAACCAGTAGTGACGCTGCAGCTTCTTTAGTGACTTCCGTTCATTCCGCTTATCCTTCGGGGTATGGAAGTATTTTTCCACAACGGAAATGACGGAGCTCGGATAAGCAAGGTAGCTCATGAACAGGAGCCTCTCTTCATTGCGGACGGTAAAATGCTGAAAATAGGTGGTGAGCCATTCAATACATTCCTCGTAGTATTTAGGATAGGTCTTCAATGTTCTCGACAAGAACGGGAGGAGATCATGAAATGGGGACGCCATCTTTGAGTTCTCAAAGTTATGAAAATACCCCAAACCCCTTTCATCGAATAAAAAATGCTCCGTCGAAACCTTTCCATGGGTGATCACGGTCCTTACCTTTTCAAGCTCCTTCGTGTCCTCATACCATTCATCCAGCGTTTTACGGGAAAACTTCAACGCTTGTGAAGCGTCCTTGTAATACATGCAATAATGAAACTGAAAAGGGGACATGTAGGTGGTCTTTTCACATGTTTCCACGTATTCATCGAGGAAAGCCTGCTCTTTATCCCATCTCGATGTCAGCTGCTCATAATGGGATTCTCTCTCTTCCTTATCGATCTTCACTTCATGTGAGGAAAGAGTATGAAGCCTCGCCAATTCCCTGAACATCTTTTGGTGCTTTTCAAATTGATCTTCTCTTTCCTGGTTCAAGAGCCAGGGCATTACATAATATAAGGATCCCTGATTCCACACAGCATAGCGGCCATCCAGGGTGGGATAAATCGGTACGATCCGATTATAGCCCCGCTGAAACAGCATTTGTACATTCCGGACGAAGTCCACTCCATTTTGGGCTGGAAGCTGTTTGACGGCCAGAGTACCTTTATTTGAGAATACTTTCGAAATCTTTCCGTAGCTTTCAACAAAATGAGGATCGACCCCATAAGGTTGCAAGACAGGCTTCAATCCCTCCAGCGTTTCTGCCATTCCTCTCACCTTCTAAGATTACTTTTCTAAAAAAAACGGACCAACTCCAAAGAATTTGGTGTCAGCCCCGTCGTTCATCTATAATACATTGACTCATTTCTTTGGTCCTCTGATGGGAGTGACCTTGCTATTTTCCTTTATCCCTTGAAAACGAACTCACTGTTCGGGATATAAAGAACCTGCCCGGCATAAACGTCCTGATTTGCTTCGAGTTGATTCACCCTTAATAGCTGCGGAATGGTCAAATCATATTTTTCAGCTATATAATCCAGGTTTTCTCCCTCCTGGACGATGCATACCCGGAGAGTCGCTCCTCTTTCCTCTTCTTTCCGGGCAAAGAAATCAGTTAATGAAATGGATTCATACTTCTTTTTGCTCTTCGTCTTTTTCTTTTCTTCCTGTTCTTCCTCTTCCATCTCTGCTTCTACGGCTGATGAGGAAGAAGATTCTTCCTCATCTATCTCCTGCTCCTTGTATTTCGGTGCAGGAGGCGGCGTATAAGCGGCCTTCGGTTCAGCATGCTGCTCCTCGGACGACTCACTCAGCTCATGCTGGGGAAGCTGGAATACATTTTCTTTCCGGTAGTCGACTTCCTCATAGGAGGGAGCCGGCTGTGTATCGTATTGAATCTGGACAGGAATTTCATCTTCCTGTTCAGCCGGTGGAGTCCTTCCCTCCAGATTAAACGGCTGATACTCGTCATCCGCATCCTCTTCTTCCTGGGCTTCTTCAACATAACTCGTGATTTCTTCTTCCTCATAGTTTTCGTATTCGTACACTTCTTCTCTTTCTTCCTCTTCTTCGGTTTCCACCTCTTCTTCCGCCTCTTCCACTTCTTCAGCTACGGCACTTGAACGATAAAGGGGCTCAAATTCTTCTTCTCTCTCATATTCTGCTTCAAGAGGAGTGTGAGCCTGCTGTTCACCGTAGATGCCGGTGATGGTCAAATCTGCGTTCAGCTTTAAACAGGCATTTTCAGGTACGATGTAGTCAAAGGACTCAACATACACATCAATGTCGCCTAAATTCGCGATTCGATTTTTAGGGATCGTGACATCAACCGGGAATCGATGGACAAATTCATATTCACCCTTCTCCCTCTTTTCCACTGTCTGCACGAACTTCCCACCTGCTTCGAACTCATCTTCCTCTTCTTCTCTAAATGAAGTCGGTAAATACTCACCCGTCAAATCGAGGCTTCCCCTGATAAGTACATACTGCTCTTGTTCTTGTATCGTTATATGAGGATCTAAGGAGATAGATAGCAATTCTTCAACTTCCTGTCCTTTTTTGAACCAAATTGATTCTTCCAAAGAAAATCGTAAACACGATTGTTGTTCTTGTGACAAAGAAAATTCCTCCTTTCAAGTTCCAAACAAAGAAATAGTAAACAATGCCATTATCACTTTATGAAACGGAAAGGAGGAATATGATAGGAAAACGAATATAAATAGCCGATCCTAAAAAAAGGATCGGCTATCATTATTACTTTTTGCTGATTTTCTCAAACGCTTTTTCAGCTGCCTGAAGGGTCTTTTCGATATCGTCATCCGTATGGGCTGTCGATAAGAATAGTCCTTCAAATTGAGAAGGTGGCAGGAATACCCCTTCATGAGCCATTTCCCGGTAGTAGTCGGCAAACATCTCAAGATCCGATGACTTGGCACCTTCGTAGTTCGATACTTCTTCGTTTGTGAAGAAGATCCCGATCATGGAGCCTGCACGGTTGATTCTGTGAGGAATGTTGTATTTTTCCGCGGCTTTCTTTAAGCCTTCCTCCAGTAGATCTGCTTTACGTGTAAACTCGGTATATGTTTCAGGAGTCAGCTGGCTCAGTGTTTCGTATCCAGCCGTCATGGCTAACGGGTTACCCGAAAGAGTTCCGGCTTGATAGATCGGACCGCTTGGCGCGATCCTTTCCATGATTTCCGCTTTCCCGCCGTATGCCCCGACAGGAAGTCCCCCGCCGATGACTTTCCCTAAACATGTTAAGTCAGGCGTCACGTTGTAGAAGCCTTGGGCACAGCCGTAACCGACACGGAAGCCTGTCATGACTTCATCAAAAATCAGAAGGGCACCGTGGTTTTCCGTTACTTCACGCAAACCTTCCAGGAATCCGGGTTGAGGAGGTACAACGCCCATATTCCCTGCAACAGGTTCGACGATCACACCGGCTATGTCATCACCGTATTGTTCGAAGGCATAACGGATGCTTTCCAGATCATTGTAAGGCACTGTGATCGTATTCTTTGCCACTCCTTCAGGAACACCGGGACTGTCCGGTAAACCGAGGGTCGCGACACCGGAGCCCGCTTTAATTAATAAAGAGTCTCCATGACCGTGGTAACAGCCTTCGAACTTGATGATCTTATTGCGGCCTGTGTATCCACGGGCTAAACGTAGTGCACTCATCGTCGCTTCTGTACCTGAAGACACCATGCGGACGATCTCGATGCTTGGCACCCGGTCAATCACCAGTTGGGCCAGTTTGTTTTCAATTTCTGTAGGAGCACCGAAGCTCGTCCCGTTTTCAGCCACTTTTTTAATGGTTTCCACGACCCGGTCATTGCTGTGACCTAGAATAAGCGGACCCCATGACAGGACATAGTCGATGTACTCATTCCCATCGATATCATAGATTTTCGATCCTTTTCCTCTTTCCATGAAAATCGGATCCATGTTGACTGATTTGAAAGCACGGACGGGACTGTTCACTCCGCCGGGCATCAGCTTTACTGCTTCCTTGAATGCTTGTTTCGATTTCTCATATGAACGCAATTTCGGTTCCTCCTTTAGTGATCTTTCAGTCATCCTGACAGGAATTCTTCACCAATTAGGATAACCAGTTTGCTACGTCTTTTGCAAAATACGTAATGATGAGGTCTGCCCCTGCACGTTTCATGCTGGTCAGTTTCTCCATCACGATTTCCTGTTCGTTTACCCATCCGTTTTGAGCCGCTGCTTTCACCATGCTGTACTCTCCACTTACGTTATAAGCGACAACCGGTGCATTGAAACGGTCTTTCACTTCACGCATGATATCAAGATACGAAAGGGCAGGTTTCACGATAAGGAAGTCGGCACCCTCTTCCATATCAGACTGGGCTTCCCTTAATGCTTCCAAGCGATTCGCAGGATCCATTTGATACGTTCTGCGATCTCCGAATTGAGGTGTTGAATGAGCCGCATCACGGAAAGGACCATAGAAGCTTGATGAATATTTCACAGCGTATGACATAATCGGCACATCATGGTAGCCCGCTTCGTCAAGACCGTGGCGAATCGCTGCGACGAACCCATCCATCATGTTGGAAGGGGCGATGATGTCCGCTCCCGCTTCAGCCTGGCTGACCGCTGTTTTGGCTAACAAATCAAGGGTTTCGTCATTCAGGACTTTCCCATCTTTGACGATTCCACAGTGACCGTGACTTGTATACTGACAAAGACATGTATCGGCAACGACAACGAGGTCCGGATAACGTTCCTTCACAAAACGTGTAGCCTCCTGGACGATCCCGTGGTTATGATAAGCCTGTTTCCCCAACTCGTCTTTTTCAGCTGGAACACCGAATAAAATGATGGACTTGATCCCAAGTGAAACCACTTCATCCATTTCAGCTTGTAAATTATCCATTGAAATATGATAAACACCCGGCATGGACGGAACGACATTCTTGATGTTTTCCCCTTCCACGACAAATAATGGGTAAATGAGATCTTCTTTTCTTAGATGTGTCTCCCGCACGAGCGCACGCATCGTTTCCGATTGACGTAAGCGGCGGTGACGATTGAATTGCAGGTCTTTCATAGTAAAAGCCTCCTAATGTTTGATAGCTAACAGGCAGAGATGAAATCTTTCATCTCCTTCACCATTTCATTTACAGTATAAACCCTTGGACAGATATTTACATGTAATCCGTATTGTTCTGCAATGTTTTTTGTGATCGGTCCGATGCAGGCAATGGGAATGTCCCTGATGTGATCATGCAGAGAATAGTGACGGATGACCTTCATAAAGTGATGGACCGTCGATGAACTCGTGAATGTAATGATATCCACTTGTTCTTTTTCAATGATTGTTTTCAACTGCACGATGCTTTCCTCTGGAAGTACCGTTTCATAGACGACCCATTCCTGACAGGTGACTCCTGCTGAGATTAATTCCTTTGCAATCACATTCCTTGCAAGATTCCCTTTTGGGATCAGGACGGGGCCATCAGGCTTCACTTTAGATATGAACTCCTCGGCGAAGTCATCGCCTGTGAAATTTTCCGGAACAAATGAAATCGGTATTCCGTATTTTTGGCAGTACTGCTCCGTCTTGGTCCCGACGGCAGCAAATTTGCCGGTATAAGAGGGTAAAGGGATCCCCCGTCTTTCTAATGCTTCCAGGAAGAACTTCACCCCATTTTTACTGGTGAAAATAATCCATTTGTATGTATGCAGGGTAGAATGAAGCGAAACCTCCAACGGATCTATGTGGGGGTGAAAATGAAGGAGCGGTACCAAAATAGGCACCCCTCCCTCGTCTTCAATGAGGGACCCGGTTTCACTGGATCCCTCATTGCCACGAGTAATCAAAACCTTTACTTGTTCTAAAGGCCTCTTACCCTTCATTATTGATTCAGCTCCTCTTTCACCTGATCAATCAAGGCTTTTGCACCTTGCTTCGTTAAACTTTCAGCCACTTTTTCTCCAACTTCTTTCGGATCTTGACCCGTCATGTATTCTTTGTAGATCGTATGACCGTCCGGAGAAGCGACAAGTCCGGTCAATGCAACATCACCATTGTCTTTCAGCTCGGCAAATCCCGCTATCGGCACTTGACAGCCACCTTCCATTTTATGTAGAAAAGCTCGTTCAGCCGTTACGGTAATTGTCGTTTCTTCACACGCGAATTTCTCAAGCAGTTCGAGAACTTCATCGTCATCATTTCTGCACTCGATTGAAAGGGCACCTTGACCGACTGCCGGCAAGCAAAGGTCCGGATCAAGAAATTCCGTGACGACATCCGACGTCCATCCCATGCGTGATAGTCCCGCCGCTGCCAGGATAATGGCATCGTAATCTTCATTTTGAAGTTTAGAGAGACGGGTATCGATATTGCCGCGGATCCATTTGATTTCAAGATCGGGTCTCACAGACAGGATCTGGGCACCTCTCCTGAGACTGCTCGTTCCGACGATCGCTCCACCAGGGAGGTCTTTGAGGGCAACATGATTCTTACTGATAAACGCGTCACGGTGATCCTCACGAACCGGGATGCTTCCGATCGTCAGTCCTTCCGGTAAAACCGCCGGCATATCTTTCATACTGTGAACGGCCATGTCGATTTCTTTATCCAGCATCGCCTGCTCGATTTCTTTTACAAATAAGCCTTTACCGCCCACTTTGGATAAGGTTACATCCAGGATCTGATCCCCTTTCGTCACAATCTCCTTCACTTCAAAATCGTAAGAAGGGTCGAGGGACTTCAACTGATCGATCACCCAATTGGTTTGGGTAAGGGCTAATTTACTTCGTCTTGAACCAACAATGATTTTTCTCATAATGACCTCCTGAAAACTTATGAATACCAGAAATGAAATGAAGACAGCCGACTAGCTAAGAAAAAGTTGATTAATATAATCAAGAAGGCTGCAACATTAAGAAACGCTAATGATTTACCAAAGACATTCTTTTTAATGCGAAGGTATAGATAACTGCTGTATAAAATCAATAGAATGAAAGATCCTATTATCTTTGGATCATACCATAGAAATTCCGGAAGCTTGATATATGCCCACTGCAGCCCTAAGATAAGGCTCAACAGAAGCATCGCTACCCCGATGGAATTAGAGATATAGGATATCTTCTCAAGCTTGGACAAATCACTGATCCTCCATAATCTCTGCCCCCATTTTTTCTCCTTCAATAATTTAAACTGGAGGAGATAGAGAAGGGAAAACACAAAGGAAAGACTGAAGGCCCCGTATGAGAGGATGGCCATCGTAATGTGAATCAGCAACAGTTCGGATACCATCTGCTCCGCCATCGCCTGGGACTCCACCTGAACGGGCGCAAATGTATGGATCGCCATGATGATGAATCCGAGTACATTTGTAAAGAAGACAGTGAAATCCACCCTCAGCAATCGGTTGATGATCAGGGACAGGGTGATGAGGACCCAGGCATAAAAATAAAGTCCCTCAAAGATGGTGAGGACCGGAAACCTGCCTGTATTCATCATGTATAGAAATAAAAAGATTGTTTGAAGGACCCAAACAATCGCAAGTAACCAGAAGGCAAACAGGTTCGCCTTCCGGTTTTTGTTTAAGAAATCTATAAAATAAAAGAGAATACTAATAGCATACAGAACAATCATAAGTTCGTGCAGCCTGGTCATCGTTTGTTCAAACATCGACATTAACCTCACTTATGCTTGAAAAGAGGGTTGTGGTGTAAAGCTATGATCGCTCTCAGTCTTTTCGTTGGCTGCTTTCACTTGTTTCTGCTCTAACACTTGTTGTTCAATGTTAAAAATGTTGATGAATAGATCCAATTTATCTTCTGCATCCGGAAGACCGGCAAATTCCTTCGCCTGGAGGATCGGATCTTTTAATAGCTGGTTGATGATGCTCTTCGTGTGTTTATTGAGTACCTTGCGTTCCCTGTCTGACAGGTCAGGCATTTTCCTTTCGATGCTTTCCATCGTATCTGCCTGTATGGCAAGTGCTTTCTGTCTGAGAGCGGAGATGACAGGTACCACACCGAGCATGTTCAACCATTCTTTAAACGCAACGATTTCTGCTTCGATCATGATCTCGATTTGTTCAGCCGCTTTTTTGCGTTCGGCCAGATTCGCCTGGACGATGCCTTCCAAATCATCGATGTCATAAAGGAATACACTCTCGAGCTGCCCGATCGCCGGATCTAAATCCCTCGGTACGGCTATGTCCACCATGAATAGGGGACGGCCCTTCCTCATGCCTTCCACATGGGACATCATTTCTTTCGTGATGACAAAATCCTTTGCTCCGGTTGAACTGATCATGATATCCGCTTCTACAAGGGCGCATTGAAGCTCCTGCATCGTTTTCGCATTGCCGCTGAAACGCTCTGCAAGGGTTTGGGCTTTCTCATATGTGCGGTTGATCACGGTCACTTTGGTGGCTCCGCTGCCATGGAGATTCTTGATGGCAAGTTCCCCCATTTTCCCGGCCCCAAGAATGAGGACATGCTTACCTTCCAGGCTGCCGAATACCTTTTTAGCCAATTCAACGGCCGCATAGCTGACTGATACCGCATTGGAACCAATCTCTGTTTCCGAGTGGCCCTTTTTGGCAACGGTCACCGCCTGCTTAAACAGGTGATTAAATACGGTACCCGTCGCTCCCGACTCCTGGGCATTCAGGAAGCTTGAACGGATTTGACCAAGGATCTGGGTTTCCCCGAGTACCATTGAGTTCAATCCACAGGCAACCTTAAACAGGTGTTCGACCGCTCCTTCTTGTTCATAAATGAACAGATATGGCGTGAACTCCTCTTTATCTATATCAAACCATTGAGATAAAAAATCTTTAATATAATAACGACCTGTATGAAGCTGATCCACTACCGCATAGACTTCCGTTCTATTACATGTAGAAACAATCACATTCTCAAGGATGCTTTTCTTTTCCTTTAATGTTTTCATTGCTGAAGGAAGATCAGTTTCGTTGAAAGATAAACGCTCACGAATCTCTACAGGGGCCGTTTTATAATTTAAACCAACGACTATTGTATACATGCTATGCACTACACCCCCAAGTAAAATCAATACTGTTATTATAACATGTCCAAATAAGTCCTCAGGCCCTAAAATGTGAACAGAAAATGAAACCTATGCTACATTTAAGGGGTAGAACCTAATGCTTCTTCCGGGACTTGCTAAACATTCATTTCATCATTACATTTAAGTAGAAGAAGGAAAATAAGCTTGAAAGCATTTTCAATTCTTCGTAAATCTTTTAAATTTCGACATTTCCCTACTAATGTAGGGTACCAAAACAAGCCTAAAGAATCAAGTAATGGAAAGGTTTCTCACTATTCAACGGGACATAGGGATTTATTTTTCATATTATGTGTCATTTTCCCTTAAAAAATAGAATTTAAAACCGTCATTTTACTAATATTCAGGAGGAAGAGTATGAAACAGCAGCGGATATTCCCCGGAATCATCTTAATTGGCTTTGGAGCTTACTTTTATTTACAGCAGGCAAACATCGTATTATTTCAGGAATTTTTCACGTGGCCCACTTTGCTTATCATTGTCGGACTGGCTTTTCTCGGTCAGGGATACGGAGGTAAGGATTATGAAGCCATCCTCCCCGGTACGATCCTTGTTGGATTCGGCTTACATTTCCACGTGGTCAATAAACTGGATATTTGGCCGGATCATATGGGAACTTTCATTCTCATCATTGCACTCGGTTTCCTGCTCAGATACCAGAAGACACGTACCGGATTATTTCAAGGAGTGCTTTTTTTGACACTCTCTATCCTTCTTCTATTCTCGGATAAAGTGGTGCGATGGTCCGGTTTCATCGAAGGAAGTGTGGGAAGCGCTTGGGAATTCTGGCCCATCGTCATTATCGGGATCGGTGTCTATTTATTATTTGTAAGAAAAAAGTAAGCCAAACGCGAAAAAGCCCGGAATGGCATCCGGGCTTTTTCATGTTTATTAATATTAAAGAACCGAGTCCAAAAATTCTTTCGTCCTCTGCTCTTTTGGAGAATGGAACAATTCCTGTGGGGGCCCCACTTCGACGATGCGGCCATCATGCATATAGACGACCCAATCGGCCACTTCACGGGCAAATCCCATTTCATGGGTCACGACGACCATCGTCATTCCTTCTAAAGCAAGCTCCTTCATGGTAGCGAGTACTTCACCGACCAATTCAGGATCCAGTGCTGAAGTTGGCTCATCGAACAGCATGATATCCGGTTTCATGGCAAGGGCCCTGGCGATGGCGACACGCTGCTTCTGTCCCCCGGAAAGCTTGGAGGGATAGACATCTTCTTTATCCCCAAGCCCGACCTTCTTTAACAGCGCTTTGGCATCCTTCCTTGCATCCGCCTTAGAGACACCCTTTACGTACACCGGTGCCTCCATCACATTTTCCAATACGGTTTTGTGGGGGAAGAGATAGAAATGCTGGAAGACCATTCCCACCTTTTGACGGATCTTATTCAAATCATGGGTATCTTGATTGACTTCCTCCCCTTCGATGACGACCTTCCCGTTATCTTTCAGTTCGAGGAAGTTTAAGCAGCGAAGCAATGTACTCTTCCCTGATCCACTGGCTCCAATGAGGCAAACCACGTCACTTTCCCTTACGTTGATATCAATGTCCTTTAATACATGTAAATCACCAAAGGATTTATTTAATTTTTCTACTTTAATCATTTCCTGACTCACACTCATCCCTCCCACTTATTCTTAATCACTGATAGACATTCGTTTCTCGATTACATTGACGATCGTTGAGAATAGTAATACGAGAACCAGGTAATAGATCGCTACAACGAGCAGATACGTCATATAATCAAAGTTATTCGAACCGAGTGTCGTCGCCACGCTGAACAATTCAAACATCCCGATGAAGGAAGCAAGGGATGAATCCTTCAATGCAATGATGAATTGATTCCCAAGGGGTGGCAGGGCACGCCTGAATGCCTGTGGAAGGATGATCCTTCTCATGGACAGGCCAAGTGACATTCCAAGGGAACGCCCCGCTTCCATTTGCCCTTTGTCGATGGATTGAATGGCCCCGCGGAAGATCTCTGCGATATACGCTCCATTATGGAATGCAAGACCCATGACGACAGACCAGAAGCCTGAAATATTCAATGAAGTCAATCCGAAGTAGAAAATGAAGATTTGAACGATTAATGGTGTACCCCTTACAACGAAAATGTATAAATCCGCAATCAGGGACAAAGGTTTGATCCCTGAAATCTTAAGGAAAGCGAAAAACAAACCGATCACAATCGCAATCAGGACAGATACAAAGGTTAATTGGAATGTCAGCAACATCCCTTTAAGAAAAACATCATATGTACCGGCAAAGGTTTCTAAAAAGTGCATGGACTTCCCTCCGTTCAATTTATTTCCCATTAAGACAAAAAGCGAATGCGCATAGAAGCACATTCGCTCTGTGTCATGCTGCTCTTACTCTTTCTCAGGATCTGATGTAATGTCTGTTTTGAAATATTTTTCACTGATTTTCTTTAAAGTACCGTCTTCTCTTAATGTTTCAAGAGCTTTATTGACTTCTTTCAATAGTTTTTCATTATCTTTACTCACGGCGATCGCCTGCTCACTGCGGCCGATCAGTTCACGCGCTTCAATGTCGAGACCAGAAGCGATCGCTTCTTTACCAGTGATGAAGTCTGTGATGACGGCATCATGTTTCCCTTTATTTAACGCTTCGAGTGCGACAACGTCACTATCATACGCCTGAATTTTATCCGTTACTTCCTTTGCTGTATCTGAGTACGTGGACCCTTTGGATACGGCAATTTCCTTGTCCTTTAAATCATCCAGGGTTTCAACATCACTGTCTTTGCGGACGAAAATCTGTGGTCCTGAATAATAATAAGGAGTTGAGAAGTCCACTTCCTTCAAACGGTCCTCCGTGATCGTATGACTGGCAACCGCCGCGTCGAAACGTCCGGATTTAACCCCTTCTACAATTCCTGCAAATTTAAATTTCTTCTGTTCGGGTTCAAGACCCATTTCTTTCGCTACGGCTTCTGCCACTTCAATATCGAAACCTGACATGGTTCCATCATTATTCGTCACACTGAAAGGCTTGAATTCACCTGAAGCTGCATAAACGAATTTGCCTTCCTCCACTAACTTCGCACCACTCTTTGTTGTGGCTTTGTCTCCGCAAGCGGATAGAAGAAGTGCAGCAAGTACTAAAATGACTAGGCTTTTCCAATTCTTCACTGTCTAGAGTCCCCCTTATGTAGCTTGTAATATTTTTAATCTTTCATAATTTTATCAACAAAAGAGAAAATTCTCAAAATTCAAATATAGCTTCCACGGCTTATAATTATCCATTTTAGTGGATGAAACCGATTCAGCTTGGTTTCAGATACATATGCGTCCCTATCCTTTCATTTCCTTTCATATGCTTTGACCATATAGGCCAATAAACCTTATACGGACTTCGGTAGACCTTCTTTAATACTACTTTTTAGCTATAAGTTCTGTAGTCAAAAAAAAGAACCGATCTCCATATATGGAAATCGGTTCTTTATAAGATTATTTATAATACGACCTGATGGCGTCCCAGGCTTTGTCTTTTCCAAGGCCTGTTTCGGAAGAGAACATGATAAGGTCGTCTTCGCTGTCCATGTTCAGGGTTTCTCTTGTGACTTTCAGGTGCTTCTGCCATTTGCCTTTGGGGATCTTGTCCGCTTTGGTGGCAATGACGATACACGGCAGGCCGTGATGCTTTAGGAAATCATACATCATGACATCATCGTTGGTAGGGGCATGACGCAGGTCCACGATCAGGATGACCGCCCTTAGCTGCTCCCGGGAAGTGATGTAGGTTTCGATCATCTTTCCCCATGCTTCCCGCTCTGTCTTGGATACTTTGGCAAAACCGTAACCGGGAACATCTACATAATAGAGGGTCTCTTCTATTTTATAAAAATTCAGCGTCTGGGTTTTTCCAGGCTTGGATGAAATCCTCGCCATGCTCTTCCTGCCGATCATTTTATTGATGAATGATGATTTTCCTACGTTCGAGCGTCCGGCTAAGGCAAACTCAGGAAGGATGTCGCCAGGATATTGTTCAGGCCTGACTGCACTGATGACTAGCTCAACTTGATTTACTTTCACTTCTTTTCACCTACTAATGCTTTCTCTAAGACTTCATCGATGTGGGAGACAAGGATGAACGTTAATTCTTCCCTTACACTTTCAGGAATATCATCTATATCCTTTTCATTATCTTTCGGAAGGATAATCGTTTTAATTCCGGCACGATGAGCGCTTAATGTTTTTTCTTTCACTCCGCCGATCGGAAGGACTCTTCCTCTCAGGGTCATTTCACCTGTCATCCCGACTTCACGGTTCACGTATTTCCCTGTCAGGGCTGATACGAGTGCCGTCGTGATCGTGATTCCGGCAGAAGGACCGTCTTTCGGGACTGCTCCTTCGGGAACGTGGATGTGAATATCATGTTTCTCGTGGAAATTCTCATCAATTCCAAGCACCCCTGCCTTTGAACGGACGTAGCTGAAGGCTGTCTGAGCAGACTCCTTCATGACATCTCCCAGTTTCCCGGTCAGTACAAGCTTCCCTTTACCAGGGGCGAGGGATACTTCAATTTGAAGGGTGTCTCCGCCGACCGTCGTATAGGCAAGACCAGTTGATACACCGATTTGATTTTCGATTTCTGCCTGGCCGTAACGGAATTTCTTCTTCCCTAGGAACTCTTCTATATTGCTTGAAGTGATCACGACTCGCTTCTTATCCCCCGAAACGATGATCTTCGCCGTTTTTCTGCAGAGAGCTGCCAGCTGACGCTCCAGGCTCCTCACACCGGCTTCCCTTGTATAATAGCGGACGATATCAACGATTGCCTCATCTCTCACTTGAAGCTTCGATTTGGATAAACCGTGATCTTTGATCTGCTTGTCCAGTAAATGATGCTTCGCGATGTTTAACTTTTCAAGTTCCGTGTAACCGGCAATCGTAATGATTTCCATCCTGTCCCGGAGTGGTCCCGGAATGGTTGAAAGGTCATTTGCCGTTGCAATGAACATCACTTTTGATAAGTCGTATGTCTCTTCAATATAGTGATCACTGAAGTTTGAATTTTGTTCGGGATCGAGTACCTCAAGCATCGCAGAAGAAGGATCTCCCCTGAAATCACTTGACATTTTATCGATTTCATCGAGAAGGAACACAGGGTTGATCGTACCTGCCTTTTTCATTCCCCGGATGATTCTGCCCGGCATGGCTCCTACATAGGTACGTCTGTGCCCCCTGATTTCGGATTCGTCCCGGACGCCTCCAAGGGAGATGCGGACAAAATTCCGTCCCAGAGATTCAGCAACTGAACGGGCCAAGCTCGTTTTCCCGACTCCTGGAGGTCCGGCGAGACACAGGATCGGTCCTTTCAGTGATTGAGTCAATTGTTGAACGGCAAGATATTCGAGCACTCTTTCCTTAACTTTTTCAAGACCATAATGATCCCGGTTTAAAATCTGTTCAGAACGCTTGATGTCCAATTGATCTTCTGTTTCCGTGGACCATGGCAATGAAACAAGCCACTCGATGTAATTACGGATCACAGAGCTTTCAGCAGAACTTGAAGGCACCTTCTCATAGCGTGCAAGCTCCTTTAATGCCGTAAGTTCCACTTCTTCAGGCATATTGGCCTGTTCGATTTTAGCCGTTAAATCTTCAATTTCGCCCGTTTTACCTTCTTTGTCACCCAACTCTTTCTGAATGGCTTTCATTTGCTCACGAAGATAATACTCTTTCTGGGTTCTTTCCATCGAACGTTTGACACGCTGCCCGATTTTTTTCTCTAGGCTGAGCACTTCTTTTTCATTGTTAATCGTTTCGATCACCATTTGAAGCCGCTTCTTAATGTCGAGTGTTTCCAGGACGTTCTGCTTTTCCTTCATTTTCAGGGGCAGATGGGATGCCACGATATCCGCAAGCCTTCCCGGTTCTTCAATATCCGATACGGTTGAATACGTTTCGGCTGAAACTTTCTTTGATAGCTTTATGTATTGTTCGAAATAGTTCAATAACGTCCTCATCAACGCGTCTGTTTCCGATTCCTTACCTTCATCATCATGGAATTCCTTCACACTTACTTCATAGAAATCCTTTTGCCCGGTGAATGAAGTAATCGACGCACGGTTCATTCCCTCGACCAGCACCCTGATGGTCCCGTTAGGCAGTTTGAGCATCTGCTTGACCTTTGTCAGAGTCCCCATCTCGTAGAAATCTTCCTGTGTTGGCTCATCTATATTCATATCTCTTTGAGTCGTTAAGAAAATTAAATGATCATCCATCATGGCTTTTTCTAAAGCCTGAACGGAGCGCTCACGTCCAACATCTAAATGCAAGACCATTGTTGGATACACAAGTAAGCCTCTCAATGGAAGGAGGGGAACCATTAAATTATTTTGTTTTGCCACATATAACACCTCCGAATTTTGCTCTTGAGTCTTTGTACAATTCTAACTTATTTACTAGGTAGTGTCTATTAAATAGGTATTTACAACTTTATTCGATAAAGCTCTCCCTTATTCCATTTTCCATCTATTCAAAAACAAACCGATTCGGATAGACCCGAATCGGTCAACAGTCTATACACTTTTCTTATTTTGTTCAGTAACGCCCTGGGGAACCTGGTCCTTCATCAAGGCGAGGTCAAGCACTTCCTTAAGCTGTTTGACCGGAACCACTTCGATTCCTTCAATCTCTCTTAACATTGCCTGTTGGTTGTCGTACGGAATGATGGCCATGGTAGCACCGGCGAGCTTCGCACCTTTCACTTTAGGATACACCCCGCCGACAGGCTTAACGGATCCATGAATACTGATTTCCCCTGTGACAGCAATCGTATGCTTGATGGGTATCCGGTAAATGGCCGAGTAAATCCCAAGCGCCATGGCAATCCCTGCAGAAGGTCCGTCGACCGGCACTCCGCCTGGAAAATTCACATGTATATCATACTGATCGGCAGGCACCCCCATGGAACGAAGAACGGTGATCACATTTTCGATCGAGCCTTTCGCCATGCTTTTCCTCCTGATGGATTTACTCCGGTCCCCGATGCTTTCTTCTTCTACGATTCCCGTCACATTGATGGTGCCTT
Source organism: Rossellomorea vietnamensis (assembly GCF_001305855.1). Lineage (GTDB taxonomy): Bacteria > Bacillota > Bacilli > Bacillales > Bacillaceae_B > Rossellomorea > Rossellomorea vietnamensis_A. The sequence goes on from NZ_LIXZ01000002.1 coordinate 125,939, forward strand.
TATCCGTTGCGGGAAGGACATTTACTTCAATCTCAAGTAAAGAACCGGTATTTGGCCCTGTCACGGCTAACCCATTGACGAGACCGATTGTTGCCTCTTCATTGATTTTCTTCTGATAGCGCGGGGACAGCTGACTGGATTGAATGATCCATTCGAGCTCATGATCATAAATTTCTTTTCTATTCTCTGTAATGGCGACCCCTGCTGCAATCTGGACCATATTCACTGCTTCACGGCCGTTACGGGCATAAGATGCAAGTGTTTCGAGCCCTTTGTCACTGATCGTCATTTCTACTTTCTCTACGGCTCCTTCCGCTACCTTTTTCACTTCATCATGCTCAAGCTCCCTGAAAAAGACTTCCATGCATCTGGAGCGGATCGCCGGAGGGAGTTCATTCGGTGTACGGGTCGTGGCACCGATCAAGCGGAAATCAGCCGGAAGTCCGTTTTTGAAAATATCATGTATATGCGTGGGAATTTGATGATTTTCTTCATTGTAATAGGCGCTTTCAAGGAATACTCTGCGGTCTTCTAACACTTTTAATAGCTTATTCAATTGAATGGGATGCAATTCCCCGATTTCATCAATGAACAATACGCCTCCATGGGCATTCGTCACAGCACCTTGCTTTGGTTGCGGGATCCCGGCCTGTCCCATGGCTCCTGCCCCTTGATAAATGGGGTCATGGACGGAACCAATCAGCGGATCGGCAATTCCCCGTTCATCGAATCGTGCCGTTGTGGCATCCAATTCAACAAAAACAGCAGAAGATCTGAATGGGGATTTCATATTTTTCTTTGCTTCTTCCAGGACAAGACGGGCTGCTGCCGTTTTTCCGACACCGGGCGGTCCATAAATGATGACATGCTGGGGATTCGGGCTGCATATCGCTGCTTTTAATGCTTTAATTCCATCTTCCTGCCCGACAATATCTTCAAAGCTTGAGGGTCTTACTTTTTCGGCAAGGGGTTCGGTTAATGAAATGGATCTCATCTTTCGGAGTTCTTCCATCTCTTTTTTTGATTCACGGTCAATGGAAACTTTTTGCGTTCGCTGGTTTTTTAACAGGTTCCAGAAGTACAATCCAATGATGATTCCGAAGAATAATTGGATGAATAAAGCGATGCTCGTAAAGCTCATTCGTCTCCCTCCAAGTAGATACAAGTTGTTATCGGTTAGTATCTCCTTGACCTTGTGGGAATAAACAAAAAAATTCGGTGAGTGGATGGTTCAGAAAGGGATAAAAAAATGGATAATGCTTCTAATCCTATATACCTAGGGTGTGCTGGTTGATTTCCGCTGCAGGTGCTCGCTTTCCGCGGGGCGTGAGTTGAGCCTCCTCGGGCAATGCCCTGCGGGGTCTCAACTTTCACGCGTTTCCCGCTGGAGTCGAGCACCTTCCGCTCTAATCAACACAATGGATTTAATTTATTTTTTTTGCTGTTACACTTATATGTATATCCCCACTGTTCTTAAGGTCCACTAATTCAATCCATTTCACCTTTCTTCTCTAATAATTGACAATCCTCTATATCCAAAGACCAGAGTCCTGAGTTTAAGACCACTCCTGATTTCACTAGATGAATTTTTTGGGAGAAGATGGGACCGTCCAGGACGAAGGTGTGGTATTCGCCTGCTTCTCCCATGACGCAGCAGCCTTTTATATGATGGATATCCTTATAAAATTCCCAGTCGAGCATTTTGCTGGCCCAGGATGGATCGAATACTTTGGCGGATGCCCTGCATATGACGGCAGAGAATCCAAGTGTGATGAATTCTTTCAGTAATTGACTGCTTTCCCCCTCCGATATCCACACGGGGAAAGAGGGTTTCAAACCTGCTTTCGTTGCCACTTCTTCATTCCACTTTCGATCTTCTTCTGCATATAAGCTTCCAAAGACTATTTCTTCTACCCCTTTCTCCTCGTTTAACTTCATTAATTCTTGAATGAGGGCTTGTTCATAATCATCTCCGGAATTCACCATTACCAGGGGAATATCCAATGCTTTTGCTTGCTGTTTCACGATTTCCAACCGCAGACCGTGTGCATGATTCCGTTCATATTTTTCAGAAACCATGGAAACCAGGCACACTACTTCTTTTTCGTTTTTTAAAGTACGATACAAAGCCAGACACCCGTCTTTCCCGCCACTCCAGCTAATGGCCACTTTGGTTTTCTTCCTGTCCAATTGTCCCCTCCCCCTTCTGTATCTTCAGTCGTAAAAAAGCCAAGAATGAATGATCATTCTTGGCTTTACGTTAAGCTATTAAGCTGATGTCTTTTCTTCGTTTGGATCGATCATCGTGCCATCCTCAAGCATTAAATGAGGAGCTGCATCTTCAAGGATCGTCTCTTTCGTAATGATACATTTTTTAATATCATCACGGGAAGGAAGATCGAACATCACATCGAGCATCATGGTTTCGATGATGGAACGTAATCCACGTGCACCTGTTTTACGCTCAATCGCTTTTTTAGAGATTTCAAGCAGGGCATCTTCTGTGAACTCAAGCTCGACCTCATCCAATTCAAGCATTTTTTGGTATTGTTTTACCAATGCGTTTTTAGGTTTAGTCAGGATTTCAACCAGTGCTTCTTCATCAAGAGGCTCAAGGCTTGAAATCACTGGTAAACGACCGATGAATTCCGGAATCAATCCGAACTTCAACAAGTCTTCAGGAAGAACTTTAGAAAGTAGCGACTTATCTTCTTTCACTTCAGCGTTTTTAGGATCAGAACCAAATCCGATTATCTTTTGACCTAAACGGCGTTTGATGATTTGTTCAATACCGTCGAATGCTCCACCACAAATGAATAGGACATTGGACGTATCGATTTGAATGAATTCCTGATGAGGATGTTTGCGTCCGCCTTGTGGTGGAACGCTTGCTACCGTACCTTCAAGAATTTTCAAGAGGGCTTGTTGTACCCCTTCACCTGAAACATCTCTTGTGATGGACGGATTTTCGGATTTTCTTGCCACTTTATCGATTTCATCGATGTAGATGATTCCTTTTTCAGCTTTTTCTACATCGTAGTCAGCTGCCTGGATCAGTTTCAGTAGGATATTCTCTACGTCTTCCCCAACGTAACCGGCTTCTGTTAAAGAAGTCGCGTCGGCGATGGCGAAAGGAACGTTAAGAATACGTGCCAGTGTTTGGGCAAGGAGGGTTTTCCCGCTACCAGTCGGTCCAATCATGGCGATATTACTCTTAGACAGTTCAACGTCATCGACTTTACTGCTGGAGTTGATACGCTTGTAGTGGTTGTAGACGGCTACGGCAAGTGATTTCTTCGCCTGATCCTGCCCGATGACGTACTCGTCCAGGATTTCCCGGATTTCGCGTGGTTTCGGTACGTCTTTAAATTCCACTTCTTCTTCTGTCCCCAGCTCTTCTTCTACGATTTCTGTGCAAAGCTCGATGCACTCGTCACAAATATACACACCTGGTCCAGCGACTAGTTTACGAACTTGGTCTTGTGTTTTTCCGCAAAAAGAACATTTTAGCTGCCCTTTTTCATCATTAAATTTAAACAATGATTTTCACCCCTTCGTTAAAACTTCATAAAATCGTGCCTGTTTCATCAAACGAACGATTCCTTACATCCCTATTACCTAAAGTTATGTACTGCATTTTATCATATTATATGTTCGTAAAGAAATTGATACGATTCTTAAGAATCATCTTATTATGTATCGTGCATTTTAGCAAATCTTTTACATTGCCAATGTTTATTTTGTCCAATTGAAGTAAGGAAATGTAAGGAATCTTATTATGTATGTTCATGGTGAAAAAGTAATGCAACCCCGCTTCATAAGCTTTTTCCAAAAATAGTGGTTCTTATTCTTGTTTGATGGAAAAGTTTCTTATTAGATAGAGTATAGTATTTTGGCTCATTTTGCCACAGAAACAAAAAACGCCTGGAGCAAACTCGTTTGCCCATTCGTTTTTTGTTTCTGTGGCAACTTTTCAGCAAAGCTTGAAAAGCGTGTGAAACGTTCGTTTCACACGAATGAGCCAAAATACGGTGTAATATGACCGTTCATTGTACAAAACAAGGCACGAATGATTCGCGCCTTGTTTGCTATTTTTATTATGCTACAGTTTTGCTGTTTTCAACAAGGAATTCTACTGCTTTACGTACTTTAAGGTCAGCTTTAAGTGTGTCAAGGCCGCCTAGTGCTTGTTTGATGTTATCAGCAGTCATATTGTATTGTTCAGCCATTTTGTTTACTTCTTCTTCTGCTTCTTCATCGGTTACTTCAAGGTTTTCCGCTGCAGCGATTGCTTCAAGTGTTAAGTTTGTGCGAACGCGTTTGCCGGCATCCTCTGTCATTTGACCGCGAAGATCTTCTTCTGATTGACCAGAGAATTGGAAGTAAAGATCAAGGTTCATACCTTGCATTTGCAGGCGTTGTTCGAACTCTTGCATCATACGGTCTACTTCAGCTTTAACCATTACTTCCGGAATTTCAACTTCAGCATTATCAGAAGCTTTATTTACAAGAGTTTCACGAACTGCTGTTTCAGCTTCGTTCTTTTTAGACTCTTGAAGGCGTTTTTCGATTTTTTCTTTTAGTTCAGCAAGCGTTTCTACTTCTTCGTCTGCGTCTTTTGCGAACTCATCATCAAGTGCAGGAAGTTCTTTCGCTTTGATTTCGTGAACTTTCACTTTGAAGGTAGCAGGCTTACCAGCTAATTCTGCTGCATGGTATTCCTCAGGGAAGTTTACTTCTACTTCTTTCTCTTCTCCTGATGTAACACCGACTAATTGTTCTTCAAAGCCTGGGATGAATTGACCAGAACCTAATTCAAGTGAGTAGTTCTCAGCCTGGCCGCCTTCGAATGCTTCACCGTCAACGAATCCTTCGAAATCCATTGTCACTGTGTCGCCTTCTTCAGCTTTTCCATCTTCTTTGACAGCAAGCTCAGCTTGTTTCTCTTGAAGTGAAGTAAGTTCCGCTTCAACATCTTCAGCTGTGACTTCTGTTTCCATTTTTTCTACTTCAAGACCTTTGTAGTCGCCAAGCTTCACTTCTGGTTTCACTTGTACTTTAGCAGTGAAGATAAGATCTTTGCCTTTTTCCATTTGCTCAACATCGATTTCAGGACGGTCGATCGGATCGATTCCTGTTTCTTCGATTGCTTTCGCATACGCTTCAGGTAAGATGAAATCTAATGCATCCTGGTAAAGTGATTCTACACCAAAACGTTTTTCGAACATTCCACGAGGCATTTTCCCTTTACGGAATCCTGGTACGTTCACTTGTTTCACAACTTTTTTGAATGCTGCGTCTAAACCTTCGTTTACTTTTGCAGCTTCTACTTCAATTGTTAGTACTCCTTGGTTTCCTTCTTGCTTTTCCCATTTTGCAGACATACTGTTCCCTCCAACAATCTATAGTTGATCTTAAATTTTTTACGCATAGTAGTAGATAGTCCCGTGTGAATCTAGCACTATCATCGTAAATATATGAAAAACTTTTACATTACAACCATTACATTATAACATACAGCCACTGTCTTTCAACAGAGAGGGGTTAAATATTCGGAGAGGAAATTTCCTCTAGTTCCTCAAGTCTTGATAGAATCCCTTTAGCTTGAATCGTATCAACCCGTCCTTTTAACTCTTCCTCAAGGATCGCATCGGCAAACATACCTGCTGTGTAGTAGGCATATACGGCCGCGATTTCTTCCGGATCTTCTTCCAGTGTAAACGGATAGAGAAGAAAGGCATGACGTTTCAGTAATTCCTGGGCATGCTGAAATAGAGTAGGATTCGTTTGGGCCAGGAGATCATCCAGGGCATGCGTTACCCCGGTGAAGAAATCCGACTCAAAAACGTCTTCCAACGCTCCAGGATAAACCCGCTCTTCCATTCCTAACTTCACCACAACTACTTCTTTATCCATTCCATGCTCTTTTAAAACATTTAAAATCATCGTTTGTAAAAATGGATGGGCTTCAGGATCCTGTAAAACCCCTTGCAGCTCTCCTATATAAGGCTGAATATTGCGATGAACGAGCTGAGCCGTGATGAGCGTCTGTTCCTCGAGGCTTTTCCCTGTCAGGATCGACGTTTGATCTTCATGCTGCTCTTCTTTCTCAGGGACTGCCGCTTTCCCGTTCACTACTTTTTCACTGAAATGGAGAAGCTTCCTGAAGTGTTCTTCCTTTTCAAAGGGTACTTCCCTTTCATCAAAAAGGGCATTGATTGTATCGATCACTTCACCGTGCTTGTGAAGCTGTATAAGAATCATTAAGTACATATCAACGACCTCGAAATAGTCACCGATTCCTTCGAGGAGCATCTCTTTGCATATGGATCCGGCCTGATCGTATTGCTTGCTTTCATATAGTGATAATACGAGTGCCGTATTGATGTCCGGATTATCCGGTTCCAATTCATGGGCCTGTGCAAGGAGCTGGGAAGATTCATGGGCTTCCCCTTTTTCCAAAGCCTGCACTCCTTTTTCCAAGAGCCGATCCTTCAATCCTGGAAACTGTACGATCTTTCCTTTACCTTCTTGGTTTCCCTTATTCATAAAACGTACCTGCCTATACTGTTTAGTTGGTATTAGTTTAGCACGATATCATTTGGATAACAAAAAAAGCCTGCCTGATCCAGGCAAGCTTTGCGTATGTAGGGTTTATGGCGTCCCAGAAGAGATTCGAACTCCCGACCTACAGTTTAGGAAACTGTTGCTCTATCCTGCTGAGCTACTGGGACACATTGAATAAGATGACTCAAAAACTATCGCACCATGTATCGGATAAAAAAAGAGATACCCCACAGTTCCCTGTGTCAGTACCCCTTATTAGTCAAAACCCTGATATCAAGGCTCGTATGTAATGATTTGGCGTCCCAGGAGAGATTCGAACTCCCGACCGACGCCTTAGAAGGGCGTTGCTCTATCCAGCTGAGCTACTGGGACGTGTTTTTTTCGTTATTTGTTTTTCAAGGACAATATTTATTATATTCACATAGCATAAATAAGTCAACAGGTTTTCAAAAAAACTTTCATTTTATTTTTCACCTTTGCTTTTTATACCTCAAATTATGATGGGAACCCGTAAGCGACGGGTTCCCACACTGTCATTACAATTTAAATGTTTGAGTCAATTCATCCAGCACAACATGATCGTGGGTCAGGAATGTGAATGTTATGTCTTGATCTTCAGTTTCTACTAATGCGTAGGTACGTTCACTTCTCCCCCGTGGCAGCAGGATGCTTCCGGGATTCAGGAATAATGTGCCGTTGATCATTTCTGCCGCCAGAGTGTGCGAATGACCAAAGAACACAAACTGCGCCCCTACCTCTTCTGCTCTGTATCGGAGTTTCATCAATGACATCTTGATTCCATAATGATGCCCGTGAGTTACCATGATGGTTTGCCCGTCTACCTTCTCTACCAAATCGTCAGGCAATCGTGCATCCATGTCACAGTTACCCCGGACAATCAGATAAGATGACAATGCAGGATCATCTGCACTCAACTCCGAGTCACCACAGTGGATCATGGCGTCTACACTGGACTTGTACTTCTCTGATAGATCCAGCAATTCATCTTTGGATCCATGACTGTCACTTACAACTAATAATTTCATTCAGATTCACCCTTTAAACTAAGTCTGAAATCACATTTCCGAGCTTTTTTAGTGCGTTCCCGCGATGACTGATCTGACTCTTTTCATCTTGTGTTAATTCGGCCATGGTCTTCCCAAGGGAAGGCACGAAGAAAATCGGGTCGTAGCCAAACCCATTCGTCCCCCTCTTATCCCGCAGGATCATCCCTTCACACGTTCCTGTCACCGTTTTCGTTTCCATGTCAGGACCGGCAATGGCCAATACACAGTAAAAACGGGCCGTTCTGTCTGCTTCTTCCACTGACTCAAGCTCACCCAATGCCTTCTCCATGTTCGCTTCATCGCTCTTTTCTTCCCCGGCATAGCGGGCCGAATAGACGCCTGGACGACCTTCCAGGGCATCGATGGAGAGTCCCGAATCGTCAGCAATCACTAGTTCCCCTAATTCTTTGGCTACGGTTTCCGCTTTTAAAATCGCATTCTCTTCAAAGGTTTCGCCTGTTTCTTCCACATCCTCAATATGAGGAAGGTCTAGTAATGTTTGTACCTCATACCCGTATGGTGCAAACATATGTTGGAATTCTTTTGCTTTTCCTCTGTTCTTTGTGGCTATGATCACTCGTTTTGTCATCGGCTCTCTCATCCCTTTATTGAAATCTTTTTACGATATCACCTAATGATTGCTGCTGGATTTGGAATAATTCGCGAATCCCAACTTGTCCAAGCTTCAATAATTGATGTAATTGATCCATTGTAAATGTCGCTTCTTCACCGGTTCCCTGAAGCTCTACAAATTCACCCTCACCCGTCATGATGATGTTCATATCCACCAATGCGCTGCTGTCTTCAATATAATTCAAATCAAGGACCGCTCCGTGTTCTTCTACAATCCCGACACTTGTCGCAGCAAGAAAGCTCTTGAGTGGGAATGAAGAAATCTTTTTACTATCCTGAAGCTTTGCGAGGGCGATTGCCATGGCAACGAATGCCCCTGTGATGGAAGCCGTCCTTGTCCCGCCATCAGCTTGAATGACATCACAATCGATCCAGATCGTGCGCTCTCCCAAAGCATCCAAGTCAACGACCGCTCTCAGGGCACGTCCAATCAAACGTTGAATTTCCATCGTTCTGCCGGATATTTTCCCCTTGGACGATTCACGGATATTTCTCGTTTCAGTCGCTCTCGGAAGCATGGAATATTCCGCCGTGATCCACCCTTTTCCACTGTTTCTCATAAATGGCGGAACCCGCTCCTCGATGCTGGCATTACAAATGACCTTCGTTTCACCAACCGTTATCAATACTGAACCTTCCGGATGCTTGACGTAACCTGTCTCGATTTCAATATGACGCAGTTGATCCTTTTCTCTACCGTCTGTTCTCATATAATTCCCTCCTGTTTGTTCGTACGTTATGTAAAAAGTGGCTTAATCAAAAATAGAAGAGGCGGCAATCTGCCAACCTCTTTTCAAGTGTTTCTATTCATAGTATATCAAAAAAACGTGATTTAAAAACTAATTGCGTTCACATTTTCTGGTCTTGTCACAGGTTCAGTCACCGTTTTCCCGTCTTTTGAGACGGTGGTCGCTTCACCATTTACGAGTACGGAGACCCCTTTGATCCCTTTTTGCTCTGTTAAAGAAAGGACGAGAGAATTCAGCATATGCTCAGAAACCATCTTTTCTTCCAGGCTTCCATACACCGCTTCATTGAAGTTCAGTGTGACGGTTCCATCCTCAAGCTTCGGATCATCCAACAGCTTCGCCCCCGTAAAGTCGCTTGCCAGGGAAGAAGAATAACCCGGTCCTTCGATCAACTCATTCACCACTGCCTTGACTTCATCTACGGACTTGGAACTGACGCGTTTTGTGACAGGAACATAATAGGTTTTATCATCTGATTGCGATACATAATACACCGTAAGCGGTTTTGTGCTCGTCGGATCCACAACGCCTGAAGTATCCACATTGATCCCGACTTTTCTTGTTAATCCATTTTCGTCGATCGGCGTACCGTTCACCGGCATCTCCGTCAGAGGATATCCGTTGACACGAAGTTCGACTTTTTCAACCGAATCAAACTGGGTCAAGGTCCATGTCACGGACTGCAGGATTTTCTGTTCATCTTCAGGCTGATAGTTATTGAATTCCGGAGAAAAATCGGCAATCGCCTTTCCGTCTTTAATATCAACCGTCACTTGCGTATCTGCCGGCAATACTGCCCTGAATCCGTTCGGCAGGATGTTTTCTACCGGACCATTCTTCACCAGGTATTCAATTGCCTGTTTGGCCACGCTTTCCTGATTTGGAAGAGGGATGGACTGGGATACGACGTAGCCGTTTTTATCAATTAAATACAATTCCGTCATGACGGTTTCAGCACCTGCTTCTTCTTTGCTCACCTTTTTCTCTGAATCCTCACCCTTAGCTGTATCGACTTTCTCCCCTTCTTTTAAGTAGGATAAGTCTTGAGGAGGATCGATCTTCTCCTTGTCATCACCGAAACTGAGTAATCCACAACCGGAAAGATATACAGAAGAAGCTAAAACCGTTACAGCAATTGACACCTTCGCTTTTTTTGCCATTGGGAAACCTCCTAAAAGACAGTTTGTACTAACATATATACGAGCCCCTTCCGAAAAATAGACCGAAACTTTTTACAAGAAGGACAACAATATAAAAAAACCACCCGACTACAAGATCCTACTCTTGTAATCGGATGGTTTCTGCTTTTACTTCCCCGAGGTTCAGCCAATCGGAGGCGATCTCAGAAAAAATCGCCGAAGAACCCGTATTGAAAAAGCGGTGTTCCGGCTGAAGGACTCCCCTGTACAGGAGGTTGTAATAATCAAGGATCGTACTGACTTCCCGGGCGGTTTCGTCCCCGGAGCTTATGACACTGATCTCCGGGCCCATATACGCCTGAATCTTCGGCTGCAGCAATGGGTAATGGGTACAACCCAGGATCAACGTATCGATTCCGGTCTCTTTAAGGGGATGAAGTGTCTCTCTTACAATATCAGTCGCCATGGAACTGTCGTACTCCCCACTTTCCACTAACGGAACAAACTTCGGGCAGGCGAGTGACGTGACGTCCAGGCTTCCGTGCAGGGAGTGAAGGGCATCTACATAGGCGCCGCTATTGATCGTCCCCACGGTTCCAAGGACACCGATTCTCTTATTATGGGTATGCTTGATCGCAGCACGGGCTCCAGGATGAATGACCCCTATCACCGGGATATCCAGGTGTGTCTGAATTTCATCCAGTACTACCGCAGTGGCTGTATTGCAGGCAATGATCAGCATTTTAATATCATATTGCATGAGATATTGAGTCATTTCCCACGTGAACGCTTTTACTTCTTGAGCTGATCTGGGTCCGTAGGGACAACGGGCTGTATCACCTAAATAATAGATGGTCTCTTTCGGCAGCTGACGCATCACTTCTCTCGCGACGGTGAGCCCCCCTACCCCAGAATCAATGATGCCGATAGGTTGAATCACATTATTCCCTCATTCTGGTTTGATTTCTTGATGAAGTTTTGCTAAATGATCTTTTAATAATAACACTTCCTGAAAAGAGAAATCCGTTAAGGCACTCTGTAAATAATTCTGCCTTTTCTTGATCACTTCTTCAATAATTCTTTCGCCCTCTTTTAACATATGAATGCGCACGACTCGACGATCATTCTCATCCTTGACCCGCTCGACCAATTGGTTTTTTTCCATACGATCAACAAGATCCGTCGTCGTACTGCATGCAAGGTACATTTTATTCGAAAGATCTCCAATTGTCATATCCCCATACTCGAATAACCATTGCAGCGCGATGAACTGTGGAGGCGTGATCGTATACTGACTTAATATCTCTCTTCCCTTTTGCTTAATGATCGATGATATGTATCGCAGGTCTTTCTCGATATCTGCCACAACTTGTATATCTTCAATGGATTGCTCTTTAGAATTCGTCATTATTTCTCTCCTTTTACATTCAGAAACCGGACATTTACTCCTTATGAAAAACCGGAACGCTTAAGCCTTCCCGTTTTAGCTTCTTATATCCATTATTGGTCAAGCCTATATTCCCCTTACTAGCATTTTCGCCTTTTTCGCGGAAAAATTCAAGACAAGTTCTCAAAAGGGAACAGAACTAAAAGAGACTGACTCTCATTCAAACATTAATAGGCATCATGTTTAGAAACCCGTTAATTGTTCTGCATCAGAATCAGTCCCTTACATTTAAAGCTTGAGTTCCCCCATGCGAAGAAGCTCTACAACAGCTTGAGATCGCCCCTTCACTCCAAGCTTTTGCATGGCGTTGGAAATATGATTTCGAACTGTTTTCTCGCTAATAAATAGATCACTAGCAATTTCTTTAGTTGTTTTGTCTTGAACCAACAGTTCGAATACTTCTTTTTCTCTTTTGGTGAGCAACGGTTTGTGTGTAAAATCATTGTCCTTCAATTATGGTAACCCTCCTTGCCTTCGCCAGCTTTAAACCGCGGGGATGGGTATTGTTGGTCGTCAAAATATCATATGTGAAGGTACGGTTTAGAGTGACATAGAGAAGGAAGTTAAGTGAAAAATAGGCAGCGGTTTCTTTCACAACCTAAACCGGGCTCTGGACCACCTTATTGCTATGGAGCTTTTCCTTCATTTCTTCCGTCCAAGGGACACCTTTTCCAGTTTCCTTCGAAATTTGTACCATGGTTCCTCTGCCCGTAAAGCAAACCTGTTCTTCTTCATTCAGACCCATGTAATGTAAATCCACTGAAGAGCGACCAACACGATCTGCCATCACATATACCTTCAACGTTTCGTCGAAGAATACTTGTTTTACAAAATCACATTGCAAATCTGCCACGACAGGAATCGTATCGTGCTCCGGTTTAACCCAGTTCTGCATAAATCCAATGTGTTTTAAATATTCGATCCTGGCTTCTTCAAAATACGTAAATGGAACGGTGTTATTCATATGTCCAAACATATCAGTCTCAGAAAACCGGACCTTTATATGGATAGAAAATGTAAATTCTTTTTGCCATGTTTCTATATCTTTAATGTATGTAAAATGTTTCAAATTGGCTCCTCCTTTTAGTAAACAGTATTGAAAACGAAAAATGAATGATCATTCATTTTATTATACCCTTTTTCTGAAAAATATGAAACCTATAATCAAAAAAGGAGCCGGCAAGAAAAAAACGGCTCCTCCCTTCCTATTCTTTTCGTTCCAGAATCCTTCCTTCCACTTGCGGGGAAACGGGGGAATGGGTGGTGAGATACTCACTCATCACTTCATATAAATTGAGGTGCAGCTCGGATATCCTGCCCTTTTCCTTCGCTTGTTTCAATACGGAATAACCATCCCCTCCACCTGCAAGGAATGCGTTGACGGCCACCCGGTACATCTTGGAACGGTCAAGAGAAGCCCCTTGTATTTCCACTTCCATTATTCTGTCACCAATAGGCTTAGAGGGATCAAAGTGAAATGTCATGCCCGATACTTGAAGGAACTTACCTGCTTCCCCGTCCAGATCCGACACACTACGTTCCAATGCGAGAAGGATCTCCTCCCCTGTCAGATTCAAGGTGACAAGGGTATTCCCAAAGGGCAGCACCTCCAACACTTCCCCCATGGTAATGTTCCCTGCCCCGATGGAACTCCTGATGCCTCCACCATTTTGAAATGCAATATCAGTCGGGGCATATTGATTTGCTTTTTCCAGCATGGCATCTGTAATAAGGTTGCCTAGATTAGTCTCTTTTGTCCGAACGTCCCGACGATTTCCATTCAATGAAATGTTGGTTGCACCAACATTCATTTCCTTTACCTTTTCAATGGGCTTGCGCAATTGCTCCAATCTCTTTTCTGCTAAAAGGTCAGGAAGATACACGTCATTCCCTTTTTGATCTTTGGCCAACACATTCAGCAGCTCACCATCCCACTCAGTCAATATGCCTCTTTCGGTAAATACAGCCGTTAATTTGCCAAGTGACTTCCCATACTCATCTGCCTGTACGATCAGAGTCGGTTCTGATTTCAAATGGTACACGAGCGGGGTTTCCAGTCTTGTATGGGAATGGCCGCCGACTATGATGTCGATTCCTTTCACTTTTTGAGCCAGCACTTTGTCTTGTCGCACTCCCAGATGAGACAGCAGGATGATGTGGTTCACGCCCCGCTCTTGAAGTTTTGCAACCTCCTCAACCGCTTTCTTTTCGGCATCCCGAAAGACTATTTCCTTATCTGGAGCAGAAAGAAAAGCCGTATCCTCAGTTGTGAGTCCGATGATTCCAACCTTGACTCCCTTGACTGTTAAAATGATGGAAGGGTAGATATTTCCACTTTGTGGATGTTCCGGAATCCAGCTTTGCATTAAAGGAGCAAGAGATGGATCAAGACGGACATCCACATTGCCGCTCACCACTGGAAAGGAAAGTACCCTAATAAAGTTCGCAAGCACCTCACTCCCCTTATCAAATTCATGATTACCCAACGTCATGGCGTCATAGCCAATCTCATTCATGAATTCAGCATCGGCCTGTCCAAGATACTCATTAAAAAACAACGTACCCGAAAACACATCCCCCGCATCCAGCAAAAGAGCTTCCCCATCCTTTTTAAATTCTTCTTTAATCGCAGTGTGTAAATACGGAACGGTCTCCAAATGGGAATGAACATCATTCGTATGCAGAAGCGTCAGACGCAAAGGTTCCACCTTCTCCTTTGCCTCAGCTTCTTCCAAAACAATGACGGGCAGTGTAAATAATAAAATCACTATAATAAATCCAGTCCACTTCAACCTCATCACTCCAGTTTCTTATAGAACCATATATGAGTCTACTATGTACAAAAGCCTATTTTTTTATGAAACTGACCTTGTAAGCTTTGTTGTTTTAAATGAAAGTGCTGGTTGATTTTCACTATGTATAAGTCACTTGAACCCTTACAAACAGAAAAGATGAAGAAGCACAGAGTGGATTGAAGCGGAAGGCATTTGACTCCTGCGGGAAATAGAGGAAAGGTCGAGACCCCGCAGGGCAACGCCCGAGGAGGCTCGACTTCCTCCCCGAGGAAAGCAAATGCTTGGAGCGAAAAGGAACGGTCTATTATTCAAACGACCTTTCATCAAATAGACCTTTTGTGGAAAACAAAAAGCACTCCCCCGAAGGAAAGTGCTTTTCATTAGAAAGTATCAATCAACCATATGGTCGCTTCCGAAGAAGTTCTTGAACATCTGGAACGTGGTTTCACGGTTTAGTGCCGCAATCGAAGTTGTCAAAGGAATTCCTTTTGGACAAGATTGAACACAGTTTTGTGAGTTCCCACAGTTGGCAAGTCCACCGTCGCCCATGATTGACTCTAGGCGCTCATCCTGATTCATGGCACCAGTTGGATGCGCATTGAACAAGCGTACTTGAGATAATGGTGCCGGCCCGATGAAGTCAGACTTACTGTTTACGTTCGGACATGCTTCCAGACATACACCACATGTCATACATTTCGATAATTCATATGCCCACTGACGTTTTTTCTCAGGCATACGCGGTCCAGGACCGAGGTCATATGTTCCATCAATCGGGATCCATGCTTTCACTTTTTTCAAGCTGTCAAACATGCGGCTGCGGTCTACCTGCAGGTCACGGACAACCGGGAAAGTTCGCATAGGCTCAAGACGGATCGGCTGTTCCAATTGATCGACCAAAGCTGTACAAGACTGTCTCGGTTTTCCGTTGATCACCATAGAACATGCTCCACACACTTCTTCCAGACAATTCATATCCCAGTTGATCGGAGTGGTGTGTTCCCCTTTTGCATTGACCGGATTACGACGGATTTCCATCAAGGCGGAAATGACGTTCATATTCGGTCTGTAATCAAGTTCGAACTCTTCTTGGAAAGGGGCAGTTTCCGGACTTTCTTGACGAGTAATGATAAAACGGACTTTTTTATTTTCACTCATCATTTACTTCCCCCTTTACTCTTAGAATAGTCACGCTTACGCGGTGCAATCAGTGATGTATCTACATCTTCGTAATGGAATTCAGGAGTGTTCGTCGCGGCATAGTATTTTGCCATCGTCGTTTTCAGGAATTCCTCATCGTTACGATCCGGGAAGTCAGGTTTGTAATGGGCTCCGCGGCTCTCGTTACGATTTAATGCACCGATTGTTATGACGCGGGCAAGCTGCAGCATATTCCACAATTGACGTGTGAATGTCGCCCCTTGGTTGCTCCATTTAGCCGTGTCATTGATATTGATATTTTGGTAACGTTCCATCAGTTCCTGAATCTTTTCATCCGTTTGTTGAAGCTTGTCATTATGACGTACAACCGTTACGTTATCCGTCATCCATTCCCCAAGCTCCTTATGGATGACATAAGCATTCTCAGTACCATTCAGGGACATGATGTTGTTCCATTTTTCTTCTTCCTGTTTCACATAGCGGTCGAATAGTGAAGTTGGGACAGATTCTACTGTTTTCTCAAGTCCTTCAATATATTTAATCGCATTAGGACCCGCAACCATACCGCCGTAGATAGCGGATAGTAATGAGTTAGCCCCTAAGCGGTTACCACCGTGCTGAGAATAATCACATTCCCCTGCAGCGAATAAACCAGGAATATTCGTCATTTGATCATAATCGACCCATAGTCCACCCATTGAATAGTGAACGGCAGGGAAGATTTTCATTGGTACTTTACGCGGGTCATCTCCCATGAACTTCTCATAGATTTCAATGATTCCGCCAAGCTTGATATCAAGCTCTTTTGAATCTTTATGAGATAGATCGAGGTAAACCATGTTCTCGCCATTGATACCAAGCTTTTGGTTTACGCACACATCAAAGATTTCACGTGTTGCGATATCACGGGGTACAAGGTTACCGTATGCAGGATACTTCTCCTCAAGGAAGTACCATGGCTTACCGTCTTTATACGTCCAGACACGTCCACCTTCACCACGTGCCGACTCACTCATAAGACGAAGCTTATCGTCACCAGGAATGGCTGTCGGGTGGATTTGGATGAACTCACCATTTGCATAATAAGCGCCTTGTTGATAAACAATCGATGCGGCAGAACCTGTATTGATGACAGAGTTCGTAGATTTACCGAAGATGATCCCCGGTCCACCTGATGCCATGATCACGGCGTCTGCTGCAAATGATTTGATTTCCATCGTTTGAAGGTTCTGGGCAACGATCCCTCTTGCCACACCTTCATCGTCAATGACGACTCCAAGGAATTCCCAGCCTTCGAACTTGCTTACTAACCCAGCCACTTCATGACGGCGTACCTGCTCGTCCAAAGCGTATAATAGCTGCTGACCAGTGGTCGCACCAGCGAAAGCGGTTCTGTGATGCTGCGTCCCACCGAAGCGACGGAAATCCAGTAACCCTTCAGGTGTACGATTAAACATGACACCCATACGATCCAGTAAGTGAATGATCCCGGGTGCTGCTTCTGTCATTGCTTTAACAGGCGGTTGATTCGCTAAGAAATCCCCACCATATACCGTATCATCGAAATGTTCCCAAGGAGAATCCCCTTCTCCCTTTGTATTAACGGCTCCGTTAATTCCACCCTGTGCGCATACCGAGTGAGAACGCTTAACGGGTACCAGTGAGAATAAATCGACTTGCGTTCCTTTTTCTGCTGCTTTAATTGTGGCCATCAGGCCGGCTAAACCGCCACCGACAACGATGATTTTACCTTTACTCATCGTGACTCACTCCTTTTCCTACCATACTTCGAGTGCACTTGCTTATCTATCAGACTCGTATATTTTTCTGCTTATACGAAGGCAAAGATTGCACGCATACCGACAATCGATAACGCGACAAAAATCCCGATCGTAACATATGTAGCAATTAATTGAGAACGAGGTGTAACCGTAAGTCCCCAGCTAACGCAGAATGACCATAACCCATTTGCAAAGTGGAAAATCGTTGAAAGAACACCTAGCACGTAAAATCCTAACATAAACGGATTGGATAAAATGTTCTCCATCATCTGGAAGTTCACTTCAGCTCCGAACGCCGCAGCGACTCTTGTTTCCCAAATATGCCATGTAACGAATATAAATGTGATCACTCCGGAAACGCGTTGAAGTAAAAACATCCAGTTACGGAAATAACCAAACCTGCTTGCATTATTCTTGGAAGTGAATGCAATGTAAATTCCGTAAATTGCATGGAAATACAATGGAAGGAAGATGATAAAGATTTCAAGGAAATAACGGAAAGGAAGACTTTCCATAAAATGTGCCGCCTGGTTAAATGATTCTTCCCCACCAGTGGCAAAATGGTTCACGACTAAATGTTGTGTTAAAAATAATCCAACTGGAATAACACCTAGCAATGAATGAAGCCTGCGATAATTAAATTCTCGATTTCCAGCCATGATTTACCCCCCTTAATGATAAAATATGAATTCGTTTTCTAATGTCTTTCACGGATGATTAGACAACGATACATATTTTATATTGTAACAATAATGTGACATGTTCATTTTACTCCCAAGGAGTGGAAGCGTCAAGAAAACGTATACATAAATTCGACAATATCGCAAAAATATTTTCAATAGATCAACAACGGAAAACATGAGGTTTTGCCCGGTTAAATGTTCGAAAATTCTAATAAATAATCAATAAATATTATAGCACCAAAATATCCCAAGGTCATTTTTTCAAGGTATGGGATGATAATTACCTCTTTCATGTATATAATAGTTTTATAGAAAGAGGGGATTTACTTGGAACAGAAAAGAGAAGAAACACATCAGCCGTCCGTTCCAATCTTCGGATACGAAATGTTACGCGACATCTTGATTCCAGACATACTAGGGAAGCACACCCCCGATATCCTATACTGGGGAGGAAAGCAGCTCGCGAGGAAATTCCCCCTTCAGTCAATGGAAGAAATATCTTCCTTTTTCAATGAAGCAGGATGGGGCACCCTTACACTTCTGGAACAAAAGAGAAATGAGATGACATTTGAATTGAACGGACCTGTGATCGAACGGCGTCTGTCTCTGAAAACAGATGTGAACTTCAAACTGGAAACGGGCTTTATTGCCGAACAAGTTCAGCTTCAAAGAAAATGTGTGGCAGAAGCTGCTGACGAATTACATAAACGGAGTCAATCGGTCAAAGTGGTTGTAAGATGGGACGACAAAGACCGGATTGAGTAGTCAAGCTCCAAGTAAAGGATTGCCCTGAATATTTTAGGGCAAACCTTTACTATGTTGTTGATCCTACAGGGTGATTTCTTCCATCTTCACTGCATCCAGGTGAAAGGCCGTATGTAAGACCCCTGCTGCCTTTTGCATATTCTCCCCATCCACTACTGTAGACACTTTAATTTCAGAAGTGCTGACCATTTTCACCACAATATCATTTTGAGCCAGTACTTCAAACATTTCCGCAGCCACACCCGGGTTTGAAATCATACCCGAGCCGACGATGGAGACTTTCGCAAGCCCGCTCTCATGCTCGACATGGGTGAAATTCAACCATTCTTTATTTCGTTCAAGAACTGCGAGGGTTTCATCGAGATCGTGTTCCTTGATCGAGAAAGATAGATTGGTCGTATTCTGATCCGTCTGGGTCTGAATGATGATATCAACGTTCAAATGATTCTCCGCCAACGTAGTGAACACAGATGATAGGCCCGTTAAAGCATTTCCCAGTCCAAATACAGTGACGCGTGTAATTTCATTCTCAAAGGCTACTCCTCTTACAATTAAGTTTTGTTCCATGCTTGCTTCCTCCTCAATATACGTTCCTTCCACTCTTTCAATGCTGGATCTGACTTCTAAAGGAATTTGATAATTCTTGGCAAACTCCACCGCCCTTGGATGCAGGACCCCGGCCCCGAGGTTAGCAAGTTCAAGCATTTCATCGTAGGAAATCGACGGTAACTTCCTTGCTCCTTTTATATAGCGGGGGTCTGTCGTGTAAACCCCGTCTACGTCTGTATAGATGTCACAGCGTTCCGCTTTCAGGGCGGCTGCAATCGCAACAGCCGTCGTATCTGACCCTCCGCGGCCGAGTGTGGTGATTTCCCCCGAATTTGTCATGCCCTGGAATCCCGCCACGATGACCACTCTTCCCTCCTGAAGGTGAGCCGCCATTTTATCGGTATGAATATTAGTGATCCTTGCATTGCTATGGACAGATTCCGTTTCGATGCCTGCCTGCCAGCCCGTGAATGAAATGGCATCATGCCCCGATTGGATAAGGGCCATTGTCAGGAGTGAAATGGTCACCTGTTCCCCGGTTGAGAGCAGCATATCCATTTCTCTTTTGCTCGGTTGAGACGTGATCTCCCTTGCAAGACCAACCAGTGTATCCGTCGTTTTCCCCATGGCCGATACGACGACGACCACATCATTCCCTCTTTCTTTCTCTTCAATGATCCTTGACGCAACATTTTGAATTCTTTCCACTGACCCTACTGAAGTCCCACCGAATTTTTGAACAATAATACTCACGACTTCTCCCTCTTTCTGAGCGTCGCCGCTCTTTTTGATGATGAAGAGTACAATCACAATCATCCTAAACGTTCATAGGACAGGATCTTTATGACAAAATCCTGCG
Organism: Rossellomorea vietnamensis; assembly: GCF_001305855.1. Taxonomy (GTDB): domain Bacteria; phylum Bacillota; class Bacilli; order Bacillales; family Bacillaceae_B; genus Rossellomorea; species Rossellomorea vietnamensis_A. Next base: position 146,134 of record NZ_LIXZ01000002.1, read on the forward strand.
CTGATAATAAAAAAAGCAATGAGAATAATATCTCATTGCTTTATGAACATACAGCAGAACATACAAATAGGTTCATCGGCATTGTGAGATAGCTCTCCAAGATTGAATCATCTTGACAATCCTGCATTTCTTAAACGCAGGACCAGCGGATATAGCATGAGACTATAACCACTTCGGCGATTCTCCCCTTTCCAGGCATGTCAATGGAGCCCATACTCCTCTTTACCTGTACTCTTGAAGTTCGCACCTCTATCACCACTTAAAAAGTGATAATGTTATAAATTTCTGTTTATTATAGCACATAAAAAATTGTGATTCAATGCACAATTTTCAATTAAATTGACTAATTTCATTCAGCTGCTATTTCAATTTCTCCACCAATTCCTTCGCCACGGCTTCAGGCATTCCTATTTCGATGAATTCCTCCACACTGGCTTCTTTCATCTTTTTCATGGAACCAAAGTGCTTAAGAAGTTGTTTCTTCCGTTTTGGTCCGATGCCGTCGATGTCGTCGAGGATGGATTGGAAGGCGCTTTTGCCTCTTAATTGACGGTGGAAGGTGATGGCGAACCGGTGAACTTCATCCTGGATCCGCTGCAGGAGATAAAATTCCTGGCTGCGCTTTTCAAGGGGGACGATTTGCAGCGGGTTTCCGTACAACAGCTCCGACGTCTGGTGCTTGTCGTCTTTCGCAAGTCCTCCAATCGGGATGTCGAGACCCAATTCATTCTCGATTACATCCCTTGCCGCTTCGATCTGACCTTTTCCTCCATCGATGATGATGAGGTCCGGTAAAGGAAGTCCGTCTTTCAACACTCTCGTATATCTCCTCCGGACAACCTCCCTCATGGAATCATAATCATCCGGTCCCTTCACGGTCTTGATCTTGTACTTTCGGTATTCTTTCTTGGCAGGTTTCCCGTCTAAGAAGACGATCATCGCCGATACGGGATCACTTCCTTGAATATTTGAGTTATCAAAGGCTTCAATCCGGAAAGGCGTATAAATGCCCATATGATCCCCGAGGCGTTCAATGGCTTTAATCGTCCGGTCTTCGTCTCTCTCGATCAGGGCGAATTTTTCCCCGAGTGCCTGCTTGGCATTTTTCTCGGCAAGCTTCACAAGCTCTTTCTTCTTCCCACGTTTCGGCTGGGTCATTTTTACCTCGAGAAGTTTTTCTGCGAGATCGATATCAATCTCTTCAGGCAAAAAGATCTCCTTCGGCTTAAAATGGTTGGACTTTGAGTAGAACTGACCTAAGAATGTCAGGAACTCATCTTCAGGTTCATTATAAAGAGGGAACAAAGACACATCCCGCTCAATGAGTTTCCCCTGCCGGACGAAGAATACCTGGACACACATCCAGCCCTTATCAACGGAATATCCGAACACATCACGGTCGGTGAAGTCGGTCATCGTCATCTTCTGTTTTTCCATGGTCGCTTCGATATGGAGAATCTGATCGCGGAACTCCTTCGCTCTTTCAAATTCCAGATTTTCCGCGGCTTCATTCATTTTCACCGTAAGCTGGTTCTTGATTTCCTTGTATCCACCGTTCAAGAATCTGGCTATCTGATCTGTCATGTCACGGTACGTGTCTTTGCTCACTTCTTTAATACAGGGAGCGAGACATTGGCCCATATGATAGTAAAGGCAGGCACGGTCGGGAAGCGTCGAGCATTTCCGTAAAGGATACAAGCGGTCGAGAAGTTTTTTCGTTTCATTTGCCGCTCCGACATTTGGGTAAGGGCCGAAATACTTCCCCTTTCCCCGCTGGACCTTCCTTGTCGTAATGAGCCTCGGGTGCCGTTCATTCGTTAACTTAATGAACGGATAGCTTTTATCATCCTTTAACATGACATTGTATTTAGGGTCATACTTTTTGATCAGATTCATTTCAAGGACAAGAGCCTCAAGGTCAGATGACGTCATGATGTACTCGAAGTCCTCGATCTCCCCTACCAGCCGCTGGGTTTTCGCATCATGGGAGCCTGTGAAATACGAACGCACCCGATTTTTCAATACTTTGGCCTTTCCCACATAGATGATCGTTCCCTGCCTGTCCTTCATTAGATAACAACCCGGTTGGTCAGGCAGCAGCGCTAATTTATTCGTGATATTCTGATTCATCCATCTTCCTCCTCCCTCTGTTTCTCCCATTTATATAGTGTCAGGTCGTGGTAGATCGGGTCGATGAGCTCACTCGAATGAAAATGCTTCTCGACTTTAATGAACGCGTCCACCGGAACTCCCTGTTTTTTAAACCCTTCGACGACTTTATCCGTCAGATAAATATCCCGTTCAGGGTAATATCCTGCGTCATTGGTAAATACTTTGTACGTCTGTACTTTCTTATGAATAAAAGGAGCGTCAAGATACTCGAGTACCCTGGACTCTTCCCATGTATATACGACGAGAGGCTTTTCTTCCTCTTCACTTTCTAAATAATCGGCCATTTGATAAACAGCCGGAATGTCCGATGCATGTTTATATAATAACGTACTTGTATGGTAAACCTGAAGCAGAAGGAATGAGAGGACAAGAATGGAACCTGTCCGGGTAAGTCGTTGTGAAAGCATCCTGCCCGCTGCAAGGAACAAAGCGATCCCAATTAACGGCAGAGCATGACGGGGCTTCATCACATTCTGGGCAAATAGAGCCCAAAGAAAATAACTGCCCAGAATCATCAGCATCAGGCTTGTCATATAACGATTCCCGTTTGAGCCCTTCCTTCCTGCAGCAGCCAAACCGACAAGCAGAAGGATGAGAAGGGGAAGGGACTCACCGACAGCCCCAACCCAAATCGTGTTTACAAAGATCAGTTTCACGACTCTGTCCCAGAGGCTGAGATCCGAGGCACCGATCGTTCCCCCCCATTCCTGGAAATGTCCGTTCGTGAAGGAGAGGGCCAATCGGAGGAAACTTTCATATCCCCCTTCTGATATGCTGATCCCCGATACCCAGAGGAGCTGAAACAGGATCGCAATGAGCAGGTAAACGAAGGTATCCAGGAATGTCACCATGCCACCCTTCCACTTTCTGTACAGGACAATCAGGATGCCTATTCCGAGGACCAGATAAGATAATCTGATTCCAAGAAGCAGGCTGAATAGAAACAGGGGGAGGATGAGGAAACCGTTATGGGGTTTCTCATCGCTCAGGACTAAACTCCATATGTACCACCACATCATCCCGACTGCTGCTCCCTCGGACATCGGCTGATTCACCATCAGGATCGTAAAGCTGCTCGTATAAACCATCGCAGTCGCCATCACGGCATAAGTCGGACGCACGATTCGTTTCATTAACAGAAAAAGAGGGATGATGGCACTCCCATACACGATGATATTAAAAAGTGTCAGGGCCTGGACGGGGTCCCCCACCACCAGATGAAGGAGTTTCCCGCCCAAAATGAAATAAGGATACCCTGGAAAATGGGGCTGCATCTGATACATATCAAAATGCAGGACCGCCAGTGCAAAATCCACCATATCCCAGGTAGCCGCGTAGGATGGGATCCATATCATCTGAAGGATAAAAACAGCCATCACGGCAAATGCCCCTGCCACATTCGACCAACTCATAAACTCCCCACTCTTCAATCTCAACGACTTCACCCTCATACTTTGTTAGACTTTCAACCATTAAAAAAGTACCAAACATACATTCCTTTAAAGAGTGTACACCTTTCGAAAAGGCTGTTCAATCTTTAAGGGCAATGAGGTTTGGTACTGATACAATTTATTTAGCTTGCGGACTCAAATCCTTCATTTCGGATTTAACCTCTTCCTTTGCTTTCACACTCTCCCGCTTCGGTGAAGTGAGGAAGTAAATCGCTACGAAATAACCGATATACGAAATCACTTCTTCAATGGACGGCATGGAAGAGTATCCGAACAACGCTTTAAGGAAAATGCCGACATCACCGGATAGCAATGGGGCGGTTCCCGTATCACGGAGGAAATGGGCGTAATCGATCGGATGCTCAGGCAGTAACCAGGTCAGATCGTAAAGATGTGGAATCACGCTGCCGATCAGCCCTATATCCTGCATCATGGAAATCGCCTGTACAAGAAGTCCTGCAGAAATAAGGATGATGAATGCGCCGGTCACTTTAAAGAAGCTCTTCAATGAAATTCTCATTGTGCCTTTAAAGAAGAAGTAAGCTACGACACAACCGATGACGACTCCCGTAATCGCTCCCCAGCCCTGCATGGCCGCTCCGATATCTCCACCTGTAATGGCGGCGAAGAAGAATACAGTCTCCACACCTTCGCGGAGAACAACGAGGAACGAGTGGATCACCATCCCGACAATATTACCTGTCGAAATAAAATGCTTCATTTTCCCTTCCATGTTTCCTTTAAGGTCACGGCTGTGCTTCGCCATCCAGAAGACCATCTGGGTAAGAAGGACGGAGGAGACCAGCATGATGCCGATCTTCAGATACATCTCGCTTCCCATGGCGGCAAATCCCGTAAAGACGACCTGAAAGAGCATCGCTACGCCGACACTGGCGATTATCGCTAATCCGGCTCCCAGCCAGACAAACTTCGTAAATCGGCCATGATTCGTTTTCTTTAAATAGGTAGTGATGATCCCGATGATCAGTAACGCTTCCAGGACTTCACGAAAGGTAATCAGTAAAGCTTGTAATTCCACATTAGTTCCCCCTTACTTGCTTAAAGACTTTTCTGTAGTGACCTTATTTACGTTTTCTGACGGCATACACAATCGCTGCAGCAAGAACCCCCACGATAATGATGATGGGTAACCAGTTCTTCAGGTTTGAAATATCCGTCCACTCCTGTTTCCCGCTTGATTCCTCAGTGGCACTTTCAGAAAAATGTCCCACTTCAAGACTTTTAATGTCGAATTCTTTTTGCAGCGAATCCACTATGAATGTTTTACTTTCTTTAAACGCGTCCTGATTGGATTTCTTTGTCCCGACTCCGAACAATCCCGGGTTCCCGAGGGATTCCAACGCCTGATCGAATTCAGTCCTGATCTTTTGATCCAATTCAGGATTTTCCCCTTCTACTTTCGGGGATAACGTTTTATATGTAGCAAATCCTTTTGCGAGCAATCGCTTACTCGTATCATATTCCGAGAAGTTTTTATCAATGCTTTCAAGTCTTCTGGCAATATTGAGGACAAGGAGTTCATCCAGGTTTTCAATTGCCTCTTGTTTTTCTTTATTATCAAGGTTCTGAAGGATGACCTTGGAAGGTTCTTCACCCATATGCTGGTCCACTTCTTCTTGAACTGTTTCATAAATCTTTTTGGACTCTGAATAATTCGGAGGGTCTTCATCAAGCTTGATCATGATTTCTTTATACGCTTCTGCTATTTTCTCCTCACTCGGGTCGCCGTATGAATAGGCGGATGCCTGTGAAGACAGCATGATGTTTCCTAATAAAAACAATAGTACGGTGGTTATGAACGATTTTTTCATGTATGATTCCCTCCTGTTTTCAATGATAATGATTATCATTCGTATTGTCAATAAAAAATAAGTACTCCATCATAGAAGCCGGAGTACTTATTTTTCGCGAAAGAGAGGGTTTTATGTTGTTATTTTGCAAAATGGTTCGTTCCTTCCTCTGAAGGAATGGAATGGGCCTGCTCTTCCACGTATACTTTCTCCACCGGTTTCTTCATCTCTCGTACAATGGCGGGAAGAACGGAAGACATATACGATTTGAACTTAATGAAGGATCTGCCCGTCGTTCTCACATAATATAAAATCGGGATTTCCTTCACCCGAAATCCTTTACGGACCAGGTTCAGCGTAAGCACTTGAGCATAATTGTAATCATGTATGATTTCGGCATGTTCCATTGCCTGTCTCGAGAACGCCCTCATACCGGACTGCCCATCGTAGATCCACTTTCTGAGCAGAATGCATTGAAGAAGCGTAAAACAATAGTTCCCCAACCGGCGGTGAACCTTCATTCCATTGATGGTTCCCAAAAATCTCGACCCCATGGTATAATCCGCTTCCCCTTTAAAGATCGGCTGCAATAGCTCCGGTATTTGTTCTGGCGGGTACTCTCCATCCGCATCAATCATGACCCCGATATGAGCATTAAGGTCAAAGGATGCGCGCAGTCCTTCTCTCACCGCAGCACCCAGGCCCCGGTTATTCTCAAATGTAATGATATGATCGGCACCTGCCCTTTTGGCCACTTCAACCGTTCGATCCGTTGACCCATCATTGATGACCAATACTTCCACATCTACGGAGGAGTGGAAGGAGCGGGGCACCCGCTTAATGACATCCCCTATCGACTCTTCTTCATTATGGGCCGGCATAAACACGATGACTTTCTGTTTATTCATGTTGCTTCCAACGCTCCTTTAACGCCTCGTTGAGGACAGGTCCCCTGCTGTGACTCGGAAATGGCGCCCCTAATAGATGGGCGATGGTCGGTGCCATGGAAACGAGACTGTGCTTTTCCTGAATCTTTTCGCCAGGTTTGATCCCAGGGCCGACCATAAAGAATGGAACGTATCTTTCCCCTTCATCGAGATGACCATGTCCGCCGATTCCATCTGCCTGTCCATGATCCGCACATACCATAAGGGTCGTGTTCTCCATCTTACCTTCCGTTTCCAGCCACTCGACGTACTCTTGTATCAGGCGATCTGCCTCTTCAATTTTTTCAATGTATTCATCATAAAGGACTCCCCTGCTGTGCCCGATTTGATCTGTACCGATCAACTGGACAATGAATAGATCAGGGTCCTGTTCTTCCATGATAACTTTCGCTTTATTGATAATATTTCGATCTGCTTTGTCTTTATGCATCACGGCAGTGACCGTTTCAACATCTTTGCCGAAGGAATCCACCAGATGGACAATCCCAAGCATCTTCCCTTTTTTCCCTACTTTCCGTAGAGAATCAAAGATGCTCTCCACCTTGATTCCAAGCTTCCAGACCATATTTGATTTCATGCCGTGTTCCTTCGGATAAGTGCCTGTGAACATGGACGAAAAGCAGACAACCGTTCTAGCAGGATAGACGGTTTCCATATTCAAATACTCTGTCCCCCGTTCCATCAATGAATCAAGATACGGCGTATTCGCTTCATAGAAGCGTTCTTTTCTCATCCCGTCGATCACAATGACAACCACTTTTTCATTCGTCATCTCCTCATCAATCGCTCCACCGGGTGTAAAGGAGTCATATTGCTTCGGCTTCCAGTCAAAAAGAAAATGGTGAAGAATGAACGCTATGGCGTATACAGCACCGCAGAAAACGAAATAATGAGTGGCCGGAAGCAGTTCTCCCGTGGCCAGATTCGTCATCATTCCATCCCACACCGCCAATAGCAGCAGGAATTTCGGAAGTTGCTCCTGGGCATTCCCGCTCGTCGAGTCACTGTTCTTCAACACCAGTTTCCAAAACCGGGTGAAATTCAGCCAATCCGTTCCGATCCGGAGATGATAATAAAATGTTCCCCAGAAGAAGACGGTGAAAAAGAAATAAAGACCAATCCCGAAGCCCCACAGAGCTAAATTGGGTGATTCAAAGAATAACAGATATCCAATGACCGGGATCCATAAATAGTTTCTCAGGAACAATGGAAAATCATAATAGAAATACAATATAAATAGGGGGAGTGTAAACAGCAAGCTTATGAGGAATGGGAACCATTCCCCTTGCAGCAACCCTTGAAGATGAAAGAGTGTCATCGTCCCTATGACGAAAATAGGGGTGAATGGTTTCCCTTCATTCAGCAGGTTCCAGCATCTGGCCGCCGTTTTTTCAAATTTTGATGCGCTCTTCAATTTCATTCATCCTTTCATCCTGCTCCACTGTTTCACATTTTTGATGGAAACCGGAGAGACAGTGATTACGATTCCTCCTGCTATAAAGGAGAATATAAACTTTAAACCATGACTCAATATCGCCATAGAAAGACCAATGCCAAGTGGGATGCCTGCAGAGAGCAATGTATAGCTCATGACGGATTCATACGTACCCAGGCCTCCAGGGGCAAATTGAAATAATTGGCCGATGATGGTCACACTATTGACCCAAACGGCTTTTCCCATGGAGAGAGGCTCCAGCATGATCATGGAAACTCCATAAAGAACGGCCCCTTCCAATACCCAGCTCATGAATACGAGGGTGATGACTATAAACCCCCTTTCGCCTGATAAGGCAGATTTCAGCATACTGAGTTGCCCCGAGAGAAAGTCGGAAGCGAAGTACCTCAGTAGAAGTACCCCTATCAATACGGAACACCCGACCAATCCAATCGAGTAAAAAGGTGGCAGTTTTAGTGGAAGAGGAAAATATAGCAGGCCGATTCCTGCCAGAATCATGAGTAATAAAATGTCCATCACTCTCAACACGAAGACAGAATGAAACGAACGTGCTACACTGATTTGCTTTTCACGCTGATTCATCACCATTACCCTGAGTCCGTCTCCCACCTTTAAAGGAAACAAATGATTAAACAACAAACTGTAAAACAATCCGATTAAACAGCTTGATAACCGCACATGTTCATTCAGGTAGATTTTCCACGCCATCCCCTTCAGTAAAAAGGATAAAAAATAGATTCCCAAAACACTGAATAGGATAAAAGGGTGATCTAGCATCTGCTCGATGGCTTCCATCATATACTCCTTGTCAAAATAGAAGGTGACCAAGACGAAAAACAGACCCAATAATACTAATCTAACAGCATTCTTAGCGTACTTAAAGGCTGTTTTGTTCATGTTCTTTCATCCATCGAACCGTCCTGTTGATTCCTTCTTCAAAGGAAACGGAAGGAGAATAGCCGAGGATCTCTTTTGCTTTCATACTGTCTGCAAAGGTTGATGTGACATCCCCAACTCTTCTTTCCGTCACCCGGAGCTCAAGTGCCGGAAAGTGTGTTCTCAGTTCACATATCAGGCCATCCATTGAAACGGGCGAACCATTCCCCAGATTAAACGTTCCCGACTCTTCACTTTTGATCGCCTTGTATGTACCATCCACGATATCATCTATGTACGTATAATCCCTCTTATTTTCCAGTCCATATATCGGGATTTCCTGACCATCCATGAGCTTTTTGATAAATGAATAAATGGCCATGTCGGGTCTGCCCCATGGCCCATAAACCGTAAAGAAACGAAGGATCGTCAAGTCCATTCCATAAATGGACGCATAGGCTTTACAGAACGATTCGGCACTGTATTTTGCAGCGGCATATGGAGACACCACCGCACCGGTAGCGTCCTCTTCTTTTGATGGTTTGTGACTTGTATTTCCATAAACGGATGAAGAAGAAGCAAAGATAAATTTCCTGATGCCGCTCTCCCCCGCCATCCTAAGCGTGTTGATCGTCGCTTTGATGTCGTAATCGACATATTCATTCGGCACACGCAAGGAATGGGAAACGCCTGGAATCGCCGCCAAGTGGACAACGCAATCGGCTTTAAAATCGTGGAACACGTCTTGTAAATCTTCTTCATCCATTAGTAAATCCTTTTGGACGAAGCGGAATGATCCCATTTCCCGTACAAAAGACAATTGCCTCTTTTTTCTTTCAGGTGAATAGTAGGGATGAAAGCTGTCTATGATCAACAGCTCGTGTTTCTCTTCAATGAGTTTTCTGGATAGATGGGAACCGATGAACCCGGCACCGCCTGTAACAATAATCTTCAATTCCTTACACCTCGTACATTACGATTTAATCATTTCTATATTGTACCTCACCTAAGAGAGAAAGTGAAAAAGGGTTGACCCCAATGTGCAAAAAAGCGCCATCCCCCAAGCAGAACTTGAAGGATGGACTTTACACACTATTCAGGGTCAACCCAATAGACTATTTATTCGCTTTCGCCACCACATCATTCAACACATTTTGAATGTCCGTTCTTAGCGTTTCTGCTTTCTCTTTATCCTGTGACTTAACAGCTTCTAAGTAGCTTTGAGCATCGCTTGATAGAGATTGATAGGCGTCTTCACCCATAAGACTCTTTATATCTGATGAGATGAGATCAATGAACAGTGCACCTTCCAAGCCCGTGATTGCCGCCTTATCTTCGCCCCAGTTCTCTCCACTTTCCTCATATTCATGTATGGCGATTTTCGAGAAACCGCGGATAAATGCATGGTTCACGGCTTCAGGATCGATGGATGTCACATCCGTTTGCAGATCAAATTGTTTGTTGATCATTTCTGCTTCTTCCGGAGCATTCCCTGATAGATAACTATCAAGAGATTGATAGAATGCCCAACCTTCTGCCTGCTCTGCTTTTGCAGCTTCAGCATTTTCCTTCGCTTCTTCAGAGGCCTTCATTGCATAACCGTTCGGAAGGGCCCCTGCTGCAAGATAAAATGTCTTCATGAGCGTCTTATCCACGACTTGTTTCCCCAATTGGAAGCCGAGCTCATTGTCCTCTTCAACTGCCTTTTCCATTTCACTGAATCCACCATTTATCGCATCAATCATTTTCGTATCATAAGCCTGGTCACGCTTTTCGACAGTCGGCTCAAGGATCGCATAGAACTCTTTCGCTTCTTCTATTTCTTCGTTCACTTCTTCTTTATTTCCCCAGTTTTCCGCTACTTCCGTAAATTCATGCTTCATCGAAGTATAGAATACTTTTTGCATTAATTTATCAAAAATCTGCGCTACCACCACATGATCAAGGGAACCATCCTTCCCTGCTTCAAGGGCTGTGGAAATATGTTCATCCACTGTACCTTCCGATTCCTGATCACGTTTTTGAACAAGCTCCTGTAAGTCATCATTATAAATGGACGTCACTTTATCATAATCGACTTCTTTGTCTTCTTTCGCTTTTGAAAGTTCAGCCTTTGCTTCTTCAAATGAGGCAGAGAAATCAATCTGCTCTTGTTCAGCTTCGTCTTCTTTTTCAACCTGTTTTGAATCATTTGAAGCAGACGTCTTATCTTCACTGCTCTTCTCATCTGTTCCACAACCCGCCAAAACAGAACCTGTTAATAAAAATGCTGCAAAAATCTTCGTTAAATCTCTCTTTCTCATATGTATTAACCTCCGACTGTTTAAATGATAATGATTTTCAATTCCGTTTAAATTATATCGAGAATGATTCTCATAGTCAACGAGTTTTTGAAAAATTTATGGCGGTAATACTTTAGAGGGTTTGTTGCGGGAGAACAACAAAAAAACCGGGGCTGAAGACAGCCCCGGTTTTTCGTCAATATTTCTTATACGTGTTTGTTTAATAATTCAGCAAGTGCTTCCTTAGGTTGGAAACCGATTACTTTGTCAACTACTTCGCCGTCTTTAAGGACAACTAAAGTAGGGATACTCATAACTCCGTATTTACCTGCTGTTTCCTGGTTTTCATCAACGTCGACTTTGACGATTTTCACTTTGTCGCCCATTTCGCTATCAAGTTCTTCCAATACTGGAGCGATCATTTTACAAGGTCCACACCAAGGAGCCCAGAAATCTGCAAGTACCAGTCCAGAGTTTGTATCAGTTGTGAATGATTGATCAGTAGCATGTGTTATAGCCATATATATGCGCCTCCTAAAATCTTTGAATGTAACGTAAGTATATCACCGTTTTTTTATGGATGCTATCTTTCTGCTCGTAGGTAATATTCCCGTTTGAATATGGAATATACCCCGGTAGAAAAAATAAGGCGCAGCCCGTGATTCAGCTACGTCCTTATTTATATTCATATTATTCTCATACCCTTTAATCGTTCCTGTAAACGTATGAACAGATTAAGAAGAGGATACTTTTAATTTCTTGAATTCTTCCGTCAGCATCGGTACCACTTCAAACAGGTCTCCAACGATTCCGTAATCCGCTACGTTAAAGATATTCGCTTCAGGATCTTTATTGATCGCAACGATGACCTTGGAATTGGACATACCTGCCAGATGCTGGATAGCCCCTGAAATACCACATGCAATATACAGATCAGGCGTTACGACTTTCCCTGTTTGACCGATCTGTAAAGAGTAGTCACAGTAGTCAGCGTCACATGCTCCACGGGAAGCTCCGACAGCTCCGCCAAGTACGTCGGCAAGTTCCTTAAGAGGATTGAATCCATCTTCACTCTTCACTCCGCGTCCGCCGGCGATGATCACTTTCGCTTCAGAAAGGTCTACCCCTTCGCTCGCTTTACGTACAACATCTTTAATGATGGTACGCAAGTCTTTAATATCGACAGAAAGGGATGTAACCTCTCCAGTACGTGACTCATCCTTCGCCAAAGGCTCAATGTTGTTTGGACGGATCGTCGCAAAGATCACTCCGTCAGTCACGATTTTCTTCTCAAATGCTTTACCAGAGTAGATCGGTCTTGTGAAGACGAGGTTTCCGCCTGCTTCCTCAAGATCCGTTGCATCTGAAATCAATCCTGTGCTGAGTTTGCTTGCCACTTTAGGAGACAGGTCTTTTCCAAGTGCCGTATGACCGAAGATGATTCCTTCAGGCTTCTCTTCATCAATGACGGATAGGATCGCCTGTGAATATCCATCTGACGTATACTGTTCCAATTTATCATTTTCCACAACCACTACTTTATCGGCACCGTACTGGATCATTTCATCACCTAAAGCGCTTACACTTTTGCCGATTAAAACGCCGACGACTTCTCCGCCTTCCGATACTGTCTTACCTGCCGCAATCGCTTCAAAGGAAACATTACGTAATGATCCGTCCCGAACTTCTCCAAGTACTAATACTTTTCTCGCCATGTTAAAATACCCCCTGAATGTTAGTTATTCCTGTGATTCTCGCTTATATAACTTTCGCTTCATTGCGAAGAAGGGAAACAAGCTCTGATACTTGAGCGTCCAATTCGCCTTCTAATACTTTACCGGCTTCCTTCTTCGGTGGAAGGTAGATTTCAATTGTCTTTGTCTTCGCTTCTACATCATCTTCGTCTAAATCGATATCGTCCAATTCCACTTCGTCCAAAGGCTTCTTCTTTGCCTTCATGATTCCTGGAAGGGATGGGTAACGAGGTTCGTTCAATCCTTGTTGAGCTGTCACCAACAGTGGAAGAGACGTTTCGATGACTTCTGAATCCCCTTCAACGTCACGTGTGACCGTTACCGTTTCACCATCGATTTCCAGTTTCGTGATCGTCGTTACATAAGGGATATCAAGCTGTTCTGCGACACGTGGTCCGACTTGTCCAGATCCGCCGTCTATGGCTACATTACCTGCAAGGATCAAATCTACTTCCTGCTCTTTTAAATAGTGAGCAAGGATCTTCGCCGTAGTGAATTGATCTCCATGATCAAGATCGTCCTCTGTATTGATTAGCACTGCTTTATCAGCACCCATTGCTAAAGCTGTTCTCAATTGCTTTTCGCTTTCTTCCCCGCCGACAGTTACCACTGTCACTTCGCCGCCATGTGCATCACGGACTTGGATTGCTTCTTCGACTGCATATTCATCGTAAGGATTTATGATAAATTCAGCTCCGTCTTCGGCAATTTGACCGTTTTGGATCGAAATTTTCTCCTCAGTATCAAACGTTCTTTTCAAAAGTACATAGATGTTCATTCGTAAGTCCCTCCTAATAATGTAAACATTCTTTCCCTTAAAAAGATTTCGACAATTTAACCCCTTTGAATGGGCAGCATTGAAATTCAACACTGCCCCTCAATAAGAGTTTACTATATTACTAGAATGTATTCTAGCCTTTAAAGTGTGGTTCTCTCTTTTCAACGAACGCCGAAATTCCTTCTTTGGCATCAGCGGACACAAATACTTCACCAAAAAGATCCGATTCTCTCATTACACCTTCATAGAAACGGTCATCTTTCGTATAACTTAACAGCTCAATAGCAGCCTTCATCGCGCCCGGGCTCTTCTTCGCAATCTTATCGGCCATTTCTTTCGCCTTATCGAAAAGCTCGTCCTCAGGATACGCCTTATTGGCCAGACCCCATTGAACCGCTTCTGTTCCGCTGATCGGCTCACTCGTCAACAGCATTTCTGCCGCTTTCGCCCGTCCGACCAGTTTCGGTAGGCGCTGGGACCCTGCAAATCCGGGAACCAGCCCGAGTTGAAGCTCAGGTAAGCCAAGTTTGGCATTCTCGCTCACCAATCGGATGTGACAGCCCATTGCGAGTTCCAGTCCGCCACCTAAAGCAGCTCCATGAATGGCTGCAATGATCGGTTTCGGGAAGTTCTCCAACCGTTCAAAGACGTCCTGGCCTTTTTTCGCAAGCTTGGAGAATTCTTCACCACTTTCGATCGTCGTGAATTCCTTGATGTCGGCACCGGCCGAGAAGAAGCGACCCTCACCTTTCAGTAAGATCACCCGGACATCCGAATTTGTTTCAAGTTCATCAAGAACCGCGTCGATTTCCTTGATGAGTCCACTTGCGAGTGCATTTGCGGGAGGTCTTTGAATCAGGACCGTTGCAACCTGTCCCTCTAAGACCCATGATAAACTTTCCATCTTTTATCCCCCTAAACTAGTTTAATTACTGCCTCCGCATCCATGAAGCAATAGCTTGTGAATGGCAGGCACTTGTTCGACTAAATCGTATTTTTGATCGTTCATCACCCACGTTGTCGCCATTTCATCCAGTGTACCAAAGATCATTTGGCGGGCGAGGCGAACATTCAGGTCACTTGAGAACTCGCCTGATTCGATCCCGCTGATCAGGATCTTATCGACCAGTTCCAGATAGCCCTTTAAAACATCATTGATTTTCAATCGGATATCTTTATTTGATTGTCTAAGCTCCAATTGTGTGACGATGGCGAGATGATGATCATCCGACAGTATCCTACAATGATTTTCAATCATCACTAATAATTTCTCTGAAACTGTCTGTTTTCCTGCAATAACTTCTTCAATTTTTTCGACAAAGAGAACCATTTTTTCTTTAAACAACGAAATCAGGATATCTTCTTTGTTTTTAAAATAAAGATAGATGGTTCCGTCAGCCACTCCTGCCTGTTTGGCAATCTTTGACACCTGTGCCTGATGGTACCCGTTCTCTGCTATCACAATAACAGCAGCATCGATTATTTGCATGTATTTTGGTTTATTTCGTTTCATAAGTTTTGACCTGCCTTAACAAAATATGAATGACCATTCATTCATATTTCAATAATAAAAGGTTTCTCTTTGAATGTCAAGAAGGGATCCTTGTCCCACTTTCAATCAAAAAGAAAAAGCTCAAAGGGTAACGATCTAACTTGTTTTCTGCTCATCCTCGATCTTTTTCCGCTCCTCATCCACGAGGGCCCTTCTAAGGATTTTCCCGACAGCTGTTTTAGGCAGTTCCTTCCTGAACTCATAAATCCTCGGCACTTTATAGGCAGCCAGGTATTTGCGGGAGTATTCATTCAGTTCTTCCTCGGTCAGGGACTCGCCTTCTTTCAAGACGACGTATGCCTTGACGGTTTCCCCTCTATAAGGATCCGGGACCCCTGCTGCGACAACTTCCTGAATGGCAGGATGTTCGTACAGGACTTCTTCGATTTCACGGGGATAAATATTAAAGCCGCCGGCAATGATCATATCTTTCTTACGATCCACTACGTAAAAGTAGCCCTTTTCATCCATATACCCTATATCTCCCGTCAACAGCCATCCGTCCTTTAATGTTTGTTCCGTTTCCTCAGGCCGGTTCCAGTATCCTTTCATCACCTGTGGACCTTTGACGACGATCTCACCCATCTCATTTGGAGGCAGAGGTTCACCCGTTTCCATTGAAAACACGGCACTGTCCGTACCCGGCCATGGAACACCGATGCTTCCCTTTATCCTCTCTTTATCCCAAAGGAAATTGGAATGAGTGACCGGGGATGATTCGGTCAGTCCGTATCCTTCGACGAGCTTCCCGCCCGTTACTTCCTCGAATTGCTGCTGCACCTCAACCGGTAATGGTGCACTTCCACTAAGACATGAATCGATGGATGATAAATCATATTTCTTTAAATTCGGGTGATTCAAGAGTCCGATATAGATCGTCGGTGCTCCTGGAAACAGGGTAGGCTTCAGTTTCTGTATCGTCTTCAATGTTGTTTCTGCATCAAACTTCGGAAGCAGGATCATCTTATATCCCTGCATCACCGAGAGAATCAGCACGGCAGTCATGCCATACACATGAAAGAATGGAAGGATCCCGAGCATTCTTTCTTCCCCTTTTGTACACTTATACAGCCAGGCATCGCACATGGAGGCATTCGCCACCAGATTCTTATGGGTCAGCATGACGCCTTTAGGAAAACCTGTCGTACCGCCTGTGTATTGAAGAAGGGCAAGATCATTTTCAAAATCGAATTCTTCATGTGGTAGAGCCACGGCCACCGCCGTTTTCATGATTTCCGTGAATAAATGATTCTGACCACTATGATCCACTTTCACGACGATACCATATTGTTTCTTCTGGATGAATGGGTAAATGAGATTCTTAGGGAAAGGAAGATAGTCTTTGATAGCGGTTACAATGATGTGCTCAAGGTCGGTGTTTTTCATCACTTTTGATACCCTCGGGTAAAGAATGTCCAATGTGAGGATTACCTTGGCTCCGGAGTCCTTCATTTGATATTCGATTTCTCTTTCCATATATAATGGATTGGTTTGTACCACCACTCCGCCTGCATACAGGATACCGTAATAGGCGATGACGGATTGGGGAGTATTGGGAAGCATGATCGCCACCCGATCGCCTTTGTTGATCCCGAGTGTCTTAAGGTAGCCGGCGAATTTGAGGGCCGATTCGTATAGTTCCTTGTAGCCTATCTCCTTGCCCATGAAATGAATCGCTGATTTGTCTCCATAGAGAGAAGCGGCTTCGGTCAAATAGGACTGCAAAGGTTTTTCAACAAGGTTGAGCTCCTTTGGAATTTCCGCCGGGTATTCAGCAAGCCATGGTTGGTTCATTGTAATCCCTCCTTCTGAATAGTTAGAAAATTTATTCTATTCATTATTATAATATAAGGGGACTTCAGTTACAATTTGAAAAAATCGCTGACCATACTTTCTTCCTATCCATAAAGCTTGACCTTTCTTACAGAACTTTTTTCAAAAGAAAAAAGACTGCCTATTCCACCATATGACAGTCTGTTTGTACACTATTATTATTTTGGGATTGTGTTTTTCCCCTGAGTGCTCCCAATCAAGTAAAGAACAGCATATAGATGATGCCAACGACTATAAAGCCGCCGCACAGGGTGAGCAGAACTTTCGCCAATGTTTCCATATTCCCTCTCCTTACGATATACCGGCTCCTATGACATAGGATAATCCGACTGAAATGACCAGTGAAATGAAGCCTACCGCCCGGTTATCATTTTCAATTTCCTCATCGATCCTGAATTTCGGGGTCAGGAATTCATAAATGAAATACCCGATCAACAGTAGAATAAAGCCAAACACACCCCATCCAATCGTCGTAAGGATGGTATCGTTATGACTGATGGAGTGCCGGAAAATATTCGCGATCCCGAATATTTTCCCTCCCGTTGCCATGGCCACGGCCATATTTCCTTTTTTGATTTCTTCCCAGTTCCGATATTTCGTCACCAGTTCAAAGATGGCTAAGAACAGCACCAGACAAAGGATGACCACACTGTAATTCCCCGCCGTCTGAACAAATTCATTTTCCCAAAAGTTCTCCATCGTAAAGCTCCCTTTACCTTGTTATTTAAATTGAACGACCGTTACGCCCGTTCCACCTTCACCTGCATCCCCGAAACGGATGTTCTTGACCGACCGGTGATTCTTCAAGTACTCCTGTACCCCCTGTCTTAAAGCTCCCGTCCCTTTCCCGTGGATGATGGAAACGCGCGGGTAGCCTGCAAGCAGAGCGTCATCAATGTACTTCTCAACCCTCGATAATGCATTTTCAAAACGCTCTCCGCGCAAGTCAAGTTCCAGGCTGACATGAAAGTCTTTCCCTTTCACCGTAGCGAGGGGCTTCGTTTCGACCTTTTGTTGAGATTGAATGAATTCCAGATCTGATTCCTTCACTTTCATCTTCATGATGCCCATCTGAACCTGCCATTCCTTCGCCGATACCCTCTCGACCAAATGACCCTTTTGATCAAAGCTCAACACTTTGACTTCGTCCCCAGCCTTCAATTCATGCTTGGATCCGGCCGCTTTCTTCTTTTGACCCGTCTTCAGCTTAGGAGTCGCATCTTCAAGCTGCTTTTTCGCCTGGATCAATTCATGTTCTTTGATCTGGGCTGACTTTTCCTGCTGCATTTTCCTGAGATCCTTGATGACCTGCTCAGCTTCAGCCTTCGCTTTTTCAACGACCTCACTGGCTTTTTGCTGTGCCTTTTCGTAAAGGGTATCCTTCTTCTCGTAATACTCCATCATTTGCTTCTGCATATCTTTATGCATCTTCTCAGCCTGTCTTAATAGCTCATGTGCTTCCTCGAGCTCCCGTTCACCCTGGCGCCTGCTGTCTTCAAGTGAAGCGATCATATTCTCGACTTCTTTGCTATCGGTACCGATATGGGACTTCGCCCGTTGGATGACACCATCTGACAATCCAAGACGTTTGGAAATATCGAAGGCATTACTTCTCCCCGGGACCCCAAGCAGCAGCTTATACGTAGGACTTAATGTCTCTACATCAAATTCCACACTGGCATTCACGACTCCTTCGCGATTGTAACCATACGCCTTCAGCTCGGGATAATGAGTGGTCGCGACCACCCTCGCCCCTGTAGCATGGACTTCATCAAGGATGGAAATCGCCAATGCCGCCCCCTCCTGAGGATCCGTGCCGGCACCAAGCTCATCGAACAGCACAAGACTCTCATGATCGACCTTTTTCAGGATGTCGACAATATTGACCATATGGGAAGAGAAAGTACTCAAACTTTGTTCGATCGACTGCTCATCCCCTATATCAGCGTAAATCGTGCGGAAAACACCGACTTCGGAACCATCAAGTGCCGGGATTGGAAGACCTGCCTGTGCCATCAGGCTTGTTAAGCCCAGCGTTTTTAATGTGACGGTTTTACCCCCGGTATTCGGACCGGTGATGACGATGGAAGAAAATTCATTGCCGAGTTCGATATCATTCGCCACTGCCTCATCCATGGGCAAGAGCGGATGACGTGCTTTATTCAGCTTCACCCGGCGTTCATTATTGATCGTCGGTTTAGATCCTTTGATAGATCGTCCGAATTTCGCTTTCGTAAACATGAAATCCACGTCTGACAGGACGTTAACAATCAGGAGCAGTTCTTCTCCCGATTCCTGTACACTTTCAGACAGTTCCTGAAGGATCTTCTCGATCTCCGACTGCTCTTTTAACCGTAGCTCACGCAGCTGGTTATTCAGCTGTACAATCGCTTCAGGCTCGATGAATAACGTCTGTCCCGAAGAAGATTGGTCATGGATGATCCCGCCATATTGACCTCTGTACTCCTGTTTGACCGGGATGACGTATCGATCATTCCGGATGGTGATGATTGCATCGGATAACATCTTCTGAGCGTTGGATGAACGGATCATCCGCTCCAGCTTTTCCCGAATCCGTCCTTCGTTGGCACGGAGCTGCGAACGGATCGTACGGAGCGTTTCACTCGCTGTATCGAGTATTTCACCGTTGTCATCCACCACTTTACGTATATCCTGCTCTAAATGAGGAAGCGGGATGACCGTACCCATCTTTCCTTGTAAGAGGGGAATCTCCACCTCTTCCTCCAGGAGCTCCTCTACAAAAAGGGTCAGCTTCCTGCTTGCCCTGATCGTACTTGCCACCTGGACGAATTCAGACGGCGAAAGCATACCACCGATTTGGGCACGCTTCACGTGAGGCCGTATATCAAAAATCCCGCCAAGCGGGGCATGACCTTTCAATCTGAGAATCGTCATGGCTTCATCCGTCTCTTCATGAAGAGAAGTGATCTCTTCATAATCGACCGACGGCATGAGGGAGGAAACCCTTGCATGACCAAGGGCAGATGCAGCAAATTGCTTTAATAATTCTTTGATTTTATCAAACTCTAATGTTTTTAATACTTTAGAATTCACGGAATGTATTCCACCTTTTATCAGTTTCGCTTAATGTATTGTATGAACTCATTTTTATCCCATGTATTGATGACCGTATCTTTCTTGATCCATCCTTTACGTGCCGTACCGACACCCACTTCCATGAACTCCAGGTGATCGATACTGTGTGCATCCGTGTTGATGACGAGCTTCACACCCTGTTCCTGTGCTTTCCGGATGTTTTCAGCAGACAGATCCAGACGATTCGGATTTGCATTCAGTTCAAGAGCCGTACCGGTTTCTTTCGCCAATTGGATAAGAAGATCCATATCGACGTCATAACCTTCCCGTCTGCCGATGATCCTTCCCGTAGGATGGGCGATGATATCCACATGGGCACTTTCCAATGCCGTCTTCAGTCTCTCCATGATTTTTTCACGGGGCTGAGAGAAGCTTGAATGAATGGACGCAATGACGAGATCCACTCTTTCCAGAAGGTCATCATCATAGTCGAGGGTACCGTCAGGAAGGATATCCATCTCGATCCCTGAAAGGACTTCTATATCATCATACTTCTTATTCAGTTCCTTTATTTCATCGATCTGTTTCACTAACCGCTCAGGAGTGAGGCCGTTCGCCACCCGTAAATACTGGGAATGGTCAGTGATGGCCATATAGTGATACCCCTTGGCACGGCACGCCTCCACCATTTCTTCTATGGAATAGGCACCGTCGGACCATGTGGAGTGCATGTGAAGGTCGCCTTTTATATCTTTCAGGTCAAGGAGCGGATAATCCCTGCTGAACTCCTCCACTTCTTTTCCATCTTCCCGGAGCTCAGGCGGGATCAGGGGAAGGTCGAAGTGATGATAAAATGCTTCTTCGGAATCGAAGGTTTTCACTTCACCTGTTTCACTGTTCTCCACGCCATATTCACTGATTTTCTCTCCGCGTTCTTTGGCAAGCTGGCGCATACGGACGTTATGATCCTTCGATCCCGTGAAGTGATGCAGGGTCGTCGCGAACTCTTCAGGCTTCACGATGCGAAAATCGATGCTCACATCCCATTGGTAAGAAAGGGTTAATGACACCTTCGTCCCCCCGGCAGCAATCGTCTCAACGATATTCGGCAACTTCAGAAGTTCTTCCTTCACCTTTTCTGGATGCTCTGTCGAGACGATGAAATCCAGATCTTTAATGGTCTCTCTCATCCTTCGTAAGCTTCCGGCTCTAGAATACGTTCCAATGCTGTCGATTTCAGAAAGGAAGCCTTCTATTTCTTCTGCTATGCCCATCATAAATCCGATTGGGAGTCGGTCCGGTCTCTTCCCAACCTGTTCGATGGAAGCAAGGATCTTTACTTCTGTCTTTTTCCCGAAGCCTGCAAGTGCCTGTACTCTGCTCTCTTTACACGCTTCTTCCAGGTCTTCTATACTTTCGACCCCAAGCTCACTGTATAGCTTCGCGATTTTCTTCCCTCCAAGACCCGGCAATTGCAAAAGAGGGATCAACCCCGTCGGAACTTCTTCCTTCAGCTCTTCCAGAACAGAAGATGTTCCTTCGTTTATGTACTCTTCAATAACGGAGGCAGTCCCTTTGCCGATCCCGGCGAGCTTCGTAAAGTCGCTGATTTCCTGCAGGCTCCGGTCATCATTCTCAAGGGCCGCTGCCGCTTTTCGGTAGGCGGATGTTTTAAATGAATTCTCGCCTTTCAATTCCATATATATCGCAATTTCTTCTAATAATTTTATAATATCTTTTTTATTCAAGGGATTCACCTACAATCATAGAATTAACCTTCAAGACTCACGTTCATCTAGAAATCCAGAACGTCTCCAATTATATAGTAGCAAAACTGGCAGAAAAAGAAAAAAGACTGACTTATAAGATGAACAAATCGTTAATGGCTTCCCTAACGAATTTGAGTTGCATACTTATAGTCAGCCCTTTATCAGGCTACATATTCAATCCACCAGGATTTCACCATATCGGAGAAAACAGGAGTATGTTTCACCATCGCCTGTGCAATGAATGAGTTATTGATGAATGTCTGAACCGACTCGATCGGCAATAATACCGCTATATACAAAAGAATGAAGATCATTAAATAGGATTCTACAAAACCGAGTATCCCGCCGCCAAGAACATTCAGCTGCTTCAAAAGAGGAAGATGGGCGACAAAGTCAAGCATCGATCCGATGATTTGAAGAATGATGCGCACTGCGAAGAAAATCATCGCAAATGCGATTACACGGTAATATGCCTGATCCAGATGGGTCGATTCAAAAATCATATTCAACGTGGATTGCTCGTCCAATACAGGATAAGGAATCCATAAAGTTAATTTCGGTGCGAGCTGATCATAATATATGTATGCTACAATGAAAGAAACGATAAATCCGAAAATGTGGATCACCTGTAGTATGAACCCACGTTTTAAACCTATTAAAAACCCTATCACAAGGATGACCAACAAAGCTAAGTCCAACATCTTATTTCAATCCTTTAATCGTTTATTTTCCCGTTCAAGCTCTTCAAACTTTTCCTGAAGTTTGAGATAATCATTCACGGCATTGACAGCTGTCAAGACCGCAAGTCTGCTTGTGTCGAGAGATGGATTCATGGAGTTGATTTCTCTCATTTTGTCATCCACTTTAGAACAAACGTATCGGATTTGACTAGTTGATTCAGTCCCAACAATCGTATATTGTTGACCATATATGTCCACCGTGGTGCGATTTTTTTGTTCATCAGACAACCTGAAAGCCCCCCATTCATAAGAATCCTACACATAATCATACCATGAAGTCTTTTGATTATGGAAGGAATTTGTCATATACGCTCACATTTTTTATTAAATTCAAGATATTTGTCATAAGGAGAGAGAAACTTGGCCAATACCGTCATACAAACAACGAAAGAGACAATAGAGAAAATGAAAAGCCATTACAATCATGCATTGATTGAAAAACTTCCACCGGGGGCAGTCTTTGTGGCAAAACCATCAGGATGTACGATCACAGCCTATAAATCCGGTAAAGTGATGTTTCAGGGAACAAACGGTGAAGGAGAAGCAAGCCAGTGGGGAAGCAGCGCCCCAACCAAGGTGAAATCCCCTTCCAAAGGGACTGCCAACCTTCCCGAAAATTTCGCGAATTGGTCCGTCATCGGTTCTGACGAAGTAGGGACAGGAGACTTCTTCGGCCCGATCACCGTGGTGAGCGCTTATGTAAAGAAAGAGCAGATCCCACTCATGAAAGAGCTTGGGGTCAAGGATTCCAAAAACTTATCCGATCCTCAAATCATCAGTATTGCAAGGGATCTGATTTCCACCATTCCCTATTCACTGCTCATCCTGCACAACCCGAAATACAATGAGATGCAGGCGAAAGGAATGACCCAGGGGAAAATGAAGGCACTCCTCCATAACAAAGCCATACTGAACCTGTTGGAAAAGATGGCACCGGAACAACCCGAAGGCATCTTGATCGATCAGTTCGTCGAAAAGAATACATATTTCAAACACGTCGCTGCCCAAACGAAAATCCAGCGGGAACGCGTATACTTCAGCACAAAAGGAGAAAGCATCCATCTGGCCGTCGCAGCGGCATCGATCATTGCCCGCTACGCATTCTTAAAAGAAATGGACAAGCTGAGTGCGAAAGCCGGGGTGGAAATACCGAAAGGCGCCGGAAAACACGTGGATGTGGCCGCCGCGAAGATCATCAAACGAATAGGAATCGAAGAATTGAAATCGATGACGAAATGGCATTTCGCGAATAGTGAGAAGGCGATGAGGCTGGCGAGGAAATGAGGAATACCCCACTGGTTATGCCGGTGGGTTTTTATGTTGGTTTGAAAATCTCCTCCTTTTTAACAGGCAAAAAAAGATGCCAGACCAATGTCTGACATCTCTCTCCAAGAATCGGATTATCCTCTTAATTCCGCTCCTGCTTTTTCTTTTACGGCTGCAAGTACTCCATCATGCACTTTCACTACTTCTTCATCGGTCAATGTTTTTGCCGGATCGAAGTATTTCAGGGAGAATGCAAGTGATTTCTTGCCAGCTTCCATATGCTCGCCTTCATACAGATCAAAGACGGACACTTCTTTCAGAAGTTTTCCTCCTGCTTCCTTGATGATGGATGCAAGGTCCCCGGCTTTCACATCCGTGTTCACTACAAGGGCGATATCCCTTGTGATCGATGGATGTCGAGGGATCGGCGTGTAGCTTAGGCCTGGCTTTTCATATTGGAAGACAGGTGATGCCTTCAACTCGAATACATACGTTTCGTTTAGATCCAATTCTTTTTCCGCTTCCGGATGGATCGCTCCGACGAAACCGATCACTTCATTGTCCAGCAGGATCTCGGCCGTACGTCCAGGGTGCATGCCATCTACGGTTGCCTGGCGGAATGAGACGGCTTCTGATACACCGATTTCTTCGAACATTCCTTCAAGGATCCCTTTGGCTACATAGAAGTCGACAGGCTTCTTCTCGCCTTGCCAAGGGTGCTGGTGCCACAGGCCGGTAAGCGCTCCTGCAATATGCTCTTCTTCCCGTGGAAGTTCTTCTCCTGTTTCTGTTAGAAATACAGATCCCACTTCGTAAAAGGCAAGAGAATCATTCTGACGGGCCTTGTTATATGAAACCACTTCTAGAAGCTGCGGGATGATGCTTAAACGAAGGTTGCTGCGTTCTTCACTCATCGGCATCAATAAGTGGACAGGCTCCCTGACGTCCAGTGCATATTGTGCTGCTTTCTTGTCGTTTGTTAATGAATACGTGATCGCCTGGAGGAGTCCTGCTCCTTCCAGATAACGGCGAACCGTACGGCGCTTCAACTGGTGATTCGAAAGGCCGCCAGGTGTTGCCTCTCCTTCCGGAAGTGTCATCGGAAGATTATCATAGCCGTAAAGGCGGGCCACTTCTTCCAGTAAATCTTCAGGGATCGTGATATCCCCTCTTCTTGTAGGAGCTGTTACGACAAATGTTTCGCCATTTACTTCTGCATCAAATTGAAGTCGGCGGAAGATATCTTCCACTGTTTCAACGGAAATGGCCGTTCCAAGAGAAGAATTGATTTTTTCTAGCGTAATCTCCACTTTTACTGGCTCTACATCCAATTCATTGAATAAAACAGTTCCCTCGAGAACTTCTCCACCGGCATATTCAGCCATCAGTTCAGCCGCTCTTTCCCCGGCTTTCAGGACACGATTCGGATCCACACCTTTTTCATATCGGGTGCTTGCTTCGCTTCTGAGTCCGTGGTCTTTCGATGCACCTCTGACAATGGCACCGGTGAAGTAAGCTGCTTCAAGAAGGACAGTCGTCGTATCGTTCTGGACTTCTGAATTTGCTCCACCCATCACTCCGGCAAGGGCAACGGGTTCAGTTCCGTTCGTAATCACAAGCTGGCTACTTGATAACGTTCTTTCCGCATCATCCAGGGTCACGAATGTTTCGCCGTCGTGTGCCCGGCGAACAAGGATCTCCTTTGAACCGAGACGGTCATAGTCGAAAGCGTGAAGGGGCTGACCGTATTCCAATAGCACGTAGTTCGTAATGTCGACTACGTTATTATGTGGACGGATCCCGGCTGAAATCAGTCTATTCTGCATCCAGAGTGGAGACGGACCGATTTTGACATTCTTGATGATTTTAGCCCCGTAAAGAGGGTTATCTTCTTTTGCTTCCACTTTTACCGATACATAATCCGATGCTTTTCCGTTGGCTTCGCTGGCTCCGGTTGAAGGAAGCTTTACATCACGATCGAGGATCGCTGCGACTTCATACGCCACTCCCAGCATGCTTAGACAATCAGAACGGTTTGGCGTTAAGCCCAATTCCAGGATCGCATCATCAAGATTCAATAATTCAACGGCATTTCTGCCTACTTCAGCATCATCACTGAACACATAAATTCCCTCAGCATGCTCTTTCGGTACGAGCTTCCCTTCGACTCCAAGCTCCTGCAGGGAACAGATCATTCCGTGGGATGCTTCGCCGCGAAGTTTGGCTTTTTTGATTTTGAAGTTACCAGGAAGGACCGCCCCTACTTTCGCGACAGCCACTTTCTGGCCTTTCGCCACGTTTGGTGCACCGCAAATGATTTGCACAGGTTCTTCTTCGCATACGTCCACCAGGCATTTATTCAATTTATCCGCATCGGGATGGGGCTCACATTGCAGGACATGCCCGACGACCACATTTTTGATTTCTTCGCCGATTCGTTCGACACCTTCGACTTCAATCCCGCTTCTTGTAATCTTCTCCCCCAACTCTTCAGGCGTGACACCTGACAGGTCAACATAATTTTCTAACCATTTATATGAAACAAACATGTGTTAGTACCTCCCTATCGTTTTTCTTTACTCTTGTGTTCCGAACTGTGTCACAAAACGGGTATCGTTTGTGTAGAAATGACGGATATCATCGATGCCGTATTTCAGCATGGCGATACGCTCCGGTCCCATACCGAAGGCGAAACCAGTATATTTCTTCGAATCGAATCCAGCCATTTCAAGGACATTCGGATGAACCATCCCTGCTCCAAGGATTTCAATCCAGCCGGTCCCTTTACATACGCGGCAGCCTTTTCCTCCACAGATTTTACATGAAATATCCATCTCGACAGATGGCTCTGTGAATGGGAAGAAGCTCGGGCGCAGGCGGATTTCACGGTCTTCACCGAACATTTTCTTGGCAAATACATTGAGCGTCCCTTTCAGATCACTCATACGGATGTTTTCGTCGATGACAAGGCCCTCGATCTGAGTGAATTGATGTGAATGTGTCGCATCATCCGTATCACGTCGGTACACTTTCCCGGGGCAGATGATCTTGATGGGACCTTTTCCTTTGGCCAGTTCCATCGTTCTTGCCTGAACAGGTGACGTGTGGGTACGCAGAAGGGTTTCTTCCGTAATATAGAAAGAATCCTGCATATCACGTGCCGGATGTCCTTTAGGGAGATTCAAGGCTTCGAAGTTATAGTAGTCCTTCTCCACTTCCGGCCCTTCAGCAACCGTGTAGCCCATTCCGATGAAGAGGTCTTCGATTTCTTCCACGATCATCGTCAAGGGATGATGATTCCCTTTTTTCACAGGGCGGCCAGGTAATGTGACATCGATCGTTTCTGATTGAAGTTTCTTTTCGACCGCTTCTTTTTCGAGAACGGCCTGCTTCGCTTCGATTGTTTCAGTGATCGCTCCGCGGACTTCATTGGCAAGTGCCCCCATTTTAGGACGCTCTTCAGCTGAAAGTTTCCCCATTCCTTTTAAGGCTTCGGTGACAGGTCCTTTTTTTCCTAAGTAGGCAACTCGGATGTTGTTCAGTTCTTTCAGGTCTTGTGCTTCGTTCACTTTTTCGATGGCTTCTTGTTGAAGGGATCGTAATTTGTCCTCCATTGTTCTTCCTCCTTTAATGTATATCGTCCGAATAGTCGTACTGGATGGATTTTTAAACAAATAAAAAAACCCCATCCCAGAAAGGGACGAGGTTTAGATCGCGGTACCACCCTTATAAGCATATCCCATGGTTATTTTGCTTTCGCAAAAAACCCAGATATACTCACTTCATTCGGATAACGGCTTATGCCGGAGCATCTTTACATTCGCGGATGGAATGGTCCCGATGCCAACTCGAGAGGTGAAATGTTCACATCATGTTTTCTTAAGAATGCTTGCAGTCCAGGGCATTCTCTCCCTTGAAGAAGGTCATGTGTTACTTTCCTCTTTCAACGTTTTTTAAGTTATATGTGCATTATTATAGTGAATTTCACGGCATAATTCAAACCTTTTCACGAAATTCACTGACCATTTTTAAAATAGTACAATAAAACGCCTGCCGCAATGGCCACATTCAATGATTCACTCTTACCGTAAATGGGGATGTAGAGGTTCTGGTCTGTTTCCTTTAACAGGTCCTTCGACATGCCGTTCCCCTCATTTCCGACGATGAGGGAATAAGAAGATTGCGGGCTGATCGATGTGTACTCCACTCCATTTTCAAGAGCCGTCCCGTAAACGGGGATACTGCGCTCTTTCAAGGCTGAAATGGTTTCAGGCAGTTCTCTTCTGACGATGGGAATATGAAAATGACTTCCTTGTGCCGAGCGTAACACTTTGGGATTATAAGGATCCACCGTCCCTTTACCCAACACGACCATATCGATTCCGGCTGCATCGGCTGTGCGGATGATCGTGCCGATATTCCCCGGATCCTGGAGACCGTCGAGGAGCATGAATGTTTTTGCCTTTTCCAGGTCATGCTCATCTTCTTTTTGCTTACAAATTGCAAAAATCCCTTGAGAAGTCTCGGTGTCAGCCAGGAGTTTCCCGACTTCATCCGATACCATCGTTACGGGAACCGAGTCCACCGTCCATTTCCGGGGAAGATCGATTCCTTCCACCACGATCAGCTCAAGGACCGTATCCTCCTGCTTTAATGCTTCTTCCACAAGGTGAAAGCCTTCAATGATATATGTACGGGTTAGATCCCGTTCTTTTTTTGTCAATAATTTCTTCCACTGCTTTACTACAGGATTTTTCGAGGATTGAATATACTTCAATCGTATCCGCTCCTTTTGATTACTATTCAAGGTCTCATTATACATGAACTTTCATACATAATAAATTCAATTTGAGACAAGATAACAATGAATTCCTCATCCTAGCAAAAAGGAGAAATGCATGATGAATCTTAACTTACGAAAAGCGATCATACACAACGTATCTGGAAACAACCAGGATGAATTGAGGGACACCATTGTCGATGCCATCCAGGGTGGAGAAGAAAAAACCCTTCCAGGTCTCGGTGTACTCCTTGAAGTCTTCTGGCAAAATGCAGATCCACAGGAACAGAAAATGGTCCTTGAAACATTAGAGGAATCATTGCAGCAGCAACAAATGCAGTAAAGGCATGGGCAATCCTGTACAGGGGTTGCCCTTGTTTTATGGACATTTTGAAAACGAGTGTTTTAGTCTGACTCTTTCAGTGGTAATACAACATACATAAGGAAACGAAGGGAGAGACGCATGTATGGGTCAAGAGAAGAGCGCTTTATTGATCATAGATATGATTAATACGTTCGATTTCCAGGGTGGCGAGGAATTGTACGAAAACACAATGAAGATCGTTGAGAACATTCGGGATTTGAAGAAGAAAGCGAAGGAAGCCGGACTGCCGGTCATATATGTGAATGACAACTACGGCCTTTGGCAGGACAATATGAATGACATCATCAAGGAATGCAAAAAAGGGAAAGGCAAAGACGTGATCGAAAAACTCCATCCCGATACAGACGATTACTTTATCATCAAACCGAAGCACTCCTGTTTCTTCGGGACACAGCTTGATATCCTGCTTCATCAATTGGATGTGAAGCATCTGATTCTAACAGGGATCGCAGGTGACATCTGCGTGCTGTATACCGCCAATGATGCCTATATGAGGGAGTATGACATGTCGATTCCACAGGACTGCATGGCTTCGGAAACCGAAGAGGACAATGAAAGTGCGATCCGCATCATCCGGAAGACGATTGACGCCGATATGACCTCTGCGAAAGAAATGACTTTCTAAATATAGACAAAATAAAGAGACCCTGATTCAAAAGGGTCTCTTTCTCTGCAATCAATCAAACGTAATCTTCGCAACAGCATCTTTATCAAGCTTCTTGATCACTTCTGTAATCAATTTAACGGCGTTTTCGTAATCATCACGATGCAACATCGCGGCATGTGAGTGGATATAGCGTGTCGCAATGGTGATGGATAAGGCAGGAACTCCATTGGCGGTCAAATGGATTGCACCTGAATCCGTTCCCCCTCCTGCGATGGCATCGAATTGATACGGAATGTTATGCTCATCCGCTGTATCCGTCACAAAGTCGCGAAGTCCCTTGTGGGAAACCATGGATGCATCGTATAAAATGATCTGTGGACCTTCACCCATCTTACTTGATGCTTCCTTATCAGAAACACCCGGTGTGTCCCCAGCGATTCCAACATCCACACCAAAGCCGATATCAGGCTGAATCTTGGCGGCAGCGGTTCTCGCGCCACGGAGACCCACTTCTTCCTGTACGGTACCGACTCCATACACGACGTTCGGATGACTTTCATCCTTCAGGTTTCTCAGTACATCGATGGCAATCGCACATCCGATGCGGTTATCCCAAGCCTTGGCTAGGAGCATCTTCTCGTTGTTCATCACCGTGAATTCGAAATGAGGGACCACCATATCTCCAGGCTTCACTCCCCATTCCAGTACTTCTTCGCGGCTTGACGCACCGATATCAATGAACATATCTTTGATGTCGACCGGTTTTTTGCGTGCTTCCGGAGGCAGGATATGCGGCGGCTTGGAACCGATCACACCTGTCACTTCCCCCTGGCTCGTCACGATCGTCACGCGCTGGGCAAGCATAACTTGAGACCACCAGCCACCTACGGTTTGAAAGCGAAGGAACCCTTTGCTGTCGATCTGGGTGATCATGAATCCGACTTCATCAAGATGTCCAGCCACCATGATCTTAGGACCGTTCTCATCGCCTACTTTTTTCGCGATCAGACTCCCCAGATTATCTGTCGTCACTTCATCTGCAAACGGCTCTATGTATTTTTTCATGACTTCCCGTACTTCTCTCTCGTTGCCCGGTACCCCTTTGGCATCGGTTAAATCTTTGAGCATTGTCAATGTTTCATCTAATTTTGCCATTATTTCGACCCCCTAAATTGTTTTACCCTTTCATTATACTAAAACATGTGTGATTCATCAAAATTTCCTGAATCTTCTTTAGACTCATCCTTTTAATATCCTTCTTTTTGACGGTTATAATTCACTTCATTCTTCTTCACATACGCCTCGAACACCTCTTCATGGGAGAATCCGAGCAGTTCGCCAAGATACACATAGTGCGTGAATAATTCCTGAAAATGTTCAACCGAACGCTCTTCAGCAAAGTGGTTGGCATATTTGAACACTTCCATGAATTGCTTTGTCACATCTTCATTCGTATAATTCGTCTCACCTATATCGAATTGTTGGATGCCGATTTCGATTGCCAGTGACAGGATGAAATGGACCCCGTCTACGAATTCTTCGAGGATGACTTCCTTTGATGAAGAAGGTTTCGTACTCCAGAACTTGAAACTTCTCGTTTCATTGGCCAGTTCCCCTACCTCAACGAGCAGGGAAAGGATTTTTTTTTCGATCAGATCTTCTTGTTCCAGGCCGTGTTCCTCTTCGATATGTTGATCAAGTTTCTTCTGCATGTCCAATAATTTTTCAATATTCATGTGAAATCTCCCCTTACGATTGCCTTTATTTCTTACACACCCTCTTAGTATGACAAATTTTTAAACAAATTTATAATAATATGAAACCTTTTTCTGTTTAGACCGTAAATAATAGTGGAAGAAATATGCCTATGGAGGTAATGGTTATGCTTTGGCTTATTCGGTTAGTGCTTTTTATCCTTATTCTTTATCTTTTATACAGCAGCGTGAAATATATTATCAACCCAAAGCGAAAACTGGAGCTTGCCCAGGAGCAGAAACGATTCTATTTTCTCGATGATCAGGATAATGTCCGGAAGAATTTTCACATAACATACAAGGGCGTACGATTCGAAGGGGAAAAATATCTTGGGGCAACGGAGAAGTCATTCGACGTGGTTTCCATATTCGTGTGGACCAAACATGTTTCCTCATTAAAAGGTCTTACCCGGGAAGATTTCGAATACCTCCAGAACGAAATCAAAGAAAGATATCCGAATGCCAAACTCGATTGGAAAAGCCCGATCCACGAATTCCTTCAAAAATCCCAACAAAAAAACGACTAGCCGAGCTGGTCGTTTTTCATTTTTATTTACCCGGAAAAAACTCTCTCCATTGAATGACTCTGACTTTTTCTCTTAAAAGGTAAAATAGGACGATGAGTGCGATGAAGATCATGACAAGAATGGGCGGGGAAAATTGTTTGATGTATTGGCCGAAAACCGTGTAAAAGAAAGCCAGGGGAATGTTAGATAGGACAGAAGCGCGAATGAAGGGCTTGAGCTCCTTCTTCCGCTCGAGCAGGCAAAGATTCAAAAGCTGATAGTGGACAAAGGGAATCAGCCTGAGAACCGCAATCTGGCCCGTGGTGAGGGTGGCATTCCGGCCGAACCACTTTTCTTTCAGCCTCAGGAGCTTTTCATAAAACGATTTGAAGCTTTTAATGACAAAATAAAAAGTGACAGATAAGAGCGTTAATCCGATCAATGAATACAGAGTGCCAAAGAGACTTCCGAACAGAACCCCTCCCGCCATGCAGACAAGGGCGACAGGAATGAACAGAAACTGCCTCAGAACGTGAAATAAGATAAACAGAACAGGAGCCATATATCCGCTTGCTTCCATCAGGGCGAATGCAGCAACCAACCGTTCGTCCATGGCTAACGCGACCTCCTTCTGCTATTCTAAGCTGTTTCTACAAACTCTCTTTATATAGTATGTAATAGAGACGGGTTAAAGAATGAAAACTTTGTTGTCACAGATTCCAGTTCAGCCAGATGAATAACAGACAATGAACGATGACAAGCAGTGGAAAGCCGGTGGCAAACGCTTTGTGCTTCGTTTTATGCCTGAACACCTTCATACCCATATACGCTCCGACACTTCCCCCGACAATCGCCACCTGCCACAGCACCCGCTCGCTGATGCGGTATTCATGCCGCTCTGCTTTCTTTTTATCTCTTCCCATAATGGTAAAGCCGATGATGTTGATGATGACGGCATATAGATATAAGATCCCGGTTAATGCATCCATGATTTCTACCTGCTTTCTAAAGTGAGTGATATAAGAAAGGACCGGCCAGGGGCCAGTCCTTTTTTGTCCGCTGACAGAGTCAGCAGTTTATTATTTGTTTAGTTGAGCTTTAGCAGCGTCAGCTAATTGGTTGAATGCTTTTTCGTCAGAAATCGCAAGCTCAGCAAGCATTTTGCGGTTTACTTCGATACCAGCAAGCTTCAATCCGTGCATTAAACGGCTGTAAGAAAGACCGTTCATACGTGCAGCCGCATTGATACGTGTGATCCATAGTTTACGGAAATCACGTTTCTTTTGGCGACGGTCACGATAAGCATACATGTATGATTTCATGACTTGTTGATTTGCTACTTTATATAAAGTATGTTTTGAACCGAAATAACCTTTGGCTAATTTAAGAACTTTTTTACGACGTCTGCGTGTTACTGTTCCGCCTTTTACGCGTGGCATAATAATTCCCTCCTGTTTCTAGTACTTCTTATTTTAGGTTGTCAAGCATATGACGAATGCGTTTGAAATCTCCTTTAGAGACAACAGCCGCTTTACGTAGCTTACGCTTTGCTTTAGTAGATTTGTTTGCGAATAAGTGGCTTGTGTAAGCGTGTGAACGTTTAAGTTTACCAGAACCTGTTTTCTTGAAACGCTTAGCTGAGCCGCGGTGAGTTTTCATTTTTGGCATGATGCTTTTCCTCCTCGGGTCCTCTTATTTTTCGTTAACTGGTGCAAGCACCAAGAACATACTGCGACCATCCATTTTCGGTTTTGATTCAACGGTTGCTACATCTTTACACTCATCACTGAAGCGATCCAGAACGCGTTGACCAATTTCTTTGTGCGTAATCGCACGACCTTTAAATCGGATTGACGCTTTAACTTTGTCTCCTTTTTCAAGGAACTTACGAGCGTTACGAAGCTTAGTGTTGAAATCATGCTCATCAATCGTCGGGCTTAAACGCACCTCTTTAAGATTGATGATCTTCTGATTTTTACGCGCTTCTTTGTCTTTCTTCTGTTGTTCAAATTTAAACTTACCGTAGTCCATAATACGAGCAACGGGTGGTTTTGCATTTGGAGCAACAAGAACAAGATCAAGATTTACACGTTCTGCAATTTCAAGAGCTTCATTCTTGGTTTTAATCCCAAGTTGCTCACCGTTTTGATCGATAAGACGTACTTCACGGGCACGAATCGTTTCGTTTAAGATCATGTCTTTGCTAATAATTAGCCACCTCCAAGGTTTATTAAAAGAA
This sequence comes from Rossellomorea vietnamensis, assembly GCF_001305855.1. Taxonomy (GTDB): domain Bacteria; phylum Bacillota; class Bacilli; order Bacillales; family Bacillaceae_B; genus Rossellomorea; species Rossellomorea vietnamensis_A. The sequence continues at coordinate 180,149 of NZ_LIXZ01000002.1, forward strand.
TACACGGTTTTGGTCGATGCACTCGCTTCCCTTTTTTTGCGTGCAACACACAAAAAAAAGATGCGAGTGTCGAAACACCCGCACCTGATTATTAAGCATATATAAATGGCTTTAATAGTCAATCACATACCTGGTAACAGCTTTAACGCGTTATTCAGGTGAGAAGCGGGTAGCTCCTACTTGTACCAAACTGTATTCAATTCACCTTAGATAATATATCACATGACAATACCGCTGTCAAATAATCATTTAATATCACAACGTATTTCATAATATCAGACATCTAAGGAGAGTGCAACAGTTTTTTGAAATTCATTGGGGAGGGACGGACCTCCCACGGAAACATTATGGTAAACTGCAATGACCATTTGGAGGTCCGTCCCTCTTCTTTTTTTAGCGATTTGCTTCTTTTGTGATGTGGTTGATGAATTCGTCAAGGGAGATGGTTTCGGATTTCTGTTCTCCGTATTTACGGACGTTGACGGCCGTTTCCTTGATTTCATTATCTCCCACTACAAGCATGAAAGGGACTTTGCTCATCTGCGCTTCACGGATCTTGTAGCCGATTTTCTCATTACGGTCATCGATATCGACACGAAGCCCTTCAGCCTGAAGCTTTTCCTTCACTTCTTTCGCGTAGTCGAAGTGGACATCCGGAGAAACCGGGATCACTTGAACCTGCGTTGGAGCAAGCCATGTTGGGAATGCCCCTTTGTATTCCTCGATCAGGAAGGCAACGAAGCGTTCCATAGTGGATACGACCCCACGGTGGATCACGACAGGGCGGTGCTGCTTCCCGTCTTCCCCTACGTATGTTAAGTCAAAGCGCTCAGGCAATAAGAAGTCCAGTTGAACAGTGGATAATGTTTCTTCCTTGCCAAGGGCAGTTTTCACTTGAACATCCAGTTTAGGGCCGTAGAATGCCGCTTCTCCTTCTGCTTCGAAATACTCGACATCCAGTTCATCCATCGCTTCCTTGATCATGCCTTGTGCACGGTTCCACATCTCATCATCATCAAAGTACTTCTCGGTATCTTCAGGATCACGATAAGAAAGACGGAACGAATAGTCATTCAGATCAAAGTCTTTGTATACTTCCTGCACGAGGCGCACGACACGCTTGAATTCTTCCTTGATTTGATCCGGTCGCACGAAGATATGGGCATCATTCAGAGTCATCCCGCGGACACGCTGAAGTCCTGACAGGGCACCTGATAGCTCGTAACGGTGCATCGTACCAAGCTCGGCGATACGGATCGGAAGCTCACGGTAGCTGTGGATGCCGTTTTTGTAAATCATCATATGATGCGGACAGTTCATCGGGCGAAGGACAAGATCTTCATTATCCATTTCCATGACCGGGAACATGTTATCCTGATAGTGATCCCAGTGACCGCTTGTTTTGTACAGCTCAACGCTTCCCATGATCGGAGTGTAGACATGGTCATAACCTAAGCGCTCTTCTTTATCGACGATATATCGCTCGATGATGCGTCGGATCGTCGCACCTTTCGGCAGCCACATCGGAAGACCCTGTCCAACTTTTTGCGAGTTCATGAATAAATTCAATTCTTTCCCGATCTTACGGTGATCACGCTCTTTCGCTTCTTCTAAAAGGCGAAGATGCTCCTCAAGGTCTTCCTTCTTGAAGAACGCAGTACCATAAATCCGTTGAAGCATTTTGTTGTCGCTGTTTCCACGCCAGTAGGCACCGGCAATGCTTAACAGCTTGAATTCCTTGATCTTATTTGTTGAGGGGATGTGGACCCCGCGGCAAAGGTCGAAGAATTCCCCTTGCTCGTAAATGGAAACCTGTTCCCCTTCAGGAATGGCTTCAAGCAGTTCAAGCTTGTACTCGTCACCGATTTCTTCATACATTTTCTGCGCTTCATCGCGGCTTACTTCTTTACGTACCACTTCCAGGTTTTCTCCTGTGATCTTCTTCATTTCCTTCTCGATCACCGCAAGATCCTCCGGAGTGAATGTATGCTCTGAATCGATATCGTAATAGAATCCGCCTTCGATGACCGGACCGATCCCCAGCTTCGTTTCAGGATATAAACGTTTGATGGCCTGTGCCATCAAGTGGGCCGTACTGTGACGAAGGACTTCAAGGGCATCCGCTGAAGGTGCCGTAACAATTTCAATCGCTCCATCTTCCTGAATCCCTGTCCGCAGGTCGATCATTCCTCCATTTATTTTTCCAGCGAGCGCCTTCTTCTTCAGTCCGGGACTGATGGACGCTGCGATTTCTTCTGTCGTCGTCCCTTTAGGAAACTCCTTGACATTTCCATCCGGGAACTGCATCTTCACTACTTCTGACATGTGATTTCACTCCTTAAAATATCTTTATAAAACATAAAAAACCCCGCCCCTTCACGTTTGAAGGGACGAGGTTAATAAATACACTCGTGGTTCCACCCAACTTCTCATCGTCTCAGTTTCTGACAATGACTTCATTGAAAACGAATAACGACATTTAGCCGTCAATCAATACTGTGAACCGTCATAAGGTTCCGTTCATGATTGAAGTTCCGAGGTGGTAAATATCACTACCGAATTAGGAAGCTTGCAGCCAAATGACTTCCCTCTCTGTGAATGAATAGGAATATTGTTGTCCTCATCATAACCTTTATTTATTGACTTATTATGTAGGTATTATAATCGGTTATGTTTTGAAAAGCAAGCCTATTCATTCGCAATATCCCATGAAGGATAAAGGAGCGTATCGGGAAAATAACTCAACGGCAGGAGATCGATCCGTTCTTCAAAAATATTCTGAAGCGTCCTGATCAATTGATGATCACCATTTCCATAGATGAGGATCTTTTCAGGGGCCAGTGACAATAACGGGGCAATGGTGAGTGAATCCACATATAAGGGGTGATTGGTGAGCAGCCGTTTATCGATCGCCTTCGTCAACTCCTGCCGTGTCACTTCTTTCATGTCTTCATCAAAGAAACGAAAGCCGTAACCCGTCGAGTAAAGATGAACCGTGCGCATTTTCTGTTCCCTTGATGAGAGATATTCCCTGAGCATATGCAGAAACATCTGATATTCCTGTTCCATCTTATATTCATCTATAGCCAGATCCAGCATCAGCAAGAGCCTCTCCTGAAGCTTTTTCAACCTGAACTTACTGAACGAGTCGAATGAAATGGGGGCCTTCCCTTCCACCAGCAGCTCAAGGCCCGCATGTACGTATTCAGCCTCGTCCCATTCACCGATCAGCTCCATCAACTCCGGCCGTTCCCCCATCCTCATCTCTGATACGATTTCTAATATTTGATTGATCTCATCACTATCTTCATACAAATAATTTTCTCTCAAGGCTGATTCGGACCAGTCCATGCATTTATCATTCATGACGAATTTGGAAACCCCGTTGAAAAGCTTTTCCCGCTCCTTGAAGAAGGGGGAAACCTCTATCGTCAGATTATAGTGAGTTGTATGTTGAAAGAGCGTTTCATGAAACCATGATTGGATGAACTCTTTATTGAGGTATTCTTGAAGCTTTACCGCATCATTTTTTTGCTTGAAAATAAATTCAATCAAACTTTCTCGCCTCCTTAAACCCAATTCCCTGATTTATATATATGGGAGGCTTGTATAAATTAGAAGTTGCTGATGGAAATTCTTTTGGATGATCAAAAAAAAGAAAGGGAACCGCAAGCGATTCCCTTTCCATCAAACTATTCCCTTCGATTCCGCCCGTCAATCAACACAGGCTTGGATAAATATTTAATCCGCTCCATGATCCGGGCTGCCTTCAATTTCTCTTCTTCTCCCCGCTGACTGTACGTCAAATGGTGGGTCAGTTCGTTGAAGTTGAAGTTGGAGGTGAAGAATGTCGGCAGATTCTCAAGCATCCGGTACTGGAGGATCGTGCCGAGGATTTCGTCCCTTCCCCAGCTCGACATCGTTTCTGCTCCGATGTCATCAAGCATGAGGATCGGCGCCGATTTCACCATCTCCAGCTTTTCATTAACCGAATTATCGCCGAGTGACTGCTTGATTTCCCTGAAGAACTCCGGTACATACACAATCAAAGAGCCGATTTTTTTCTCAGCAAGTTCATTGGCCATGGCCCCTAACAGATAGGACTTTCCGACCCCGAACTTCCCGTAAAAATAGAGGCCTTTCATTTTGGTTCCTTCTGTATAGGTCTCTACGAAATTCTTCGCAAGACGCACTGCTTCAAGACGGCTCTTCGAATCAAGATCCAGCGTCTGGAACGAGGCCTGTAAAATATCCTTTGGTACGTAAAGACTTTTGATGAGACGCTGGGCACTCGTTCTTTCATCATGGATGACCTTCCGCGGGCAGCGGTGATAATCGATATCGATGGTGTTACCCCTGATGACTAAATGGGGATCATACCCTTCCATCATATTCTTACATTCCTGCAGTGATGGGCAGTAACGGCATTCCTTGCTTTGAGAAATGTACTCATACAGCTTCATCAGGCTCTCGTTGACCATTTCACCTGTTACACGGCCTTCATTCCTGCGGATAAAATCTTTTACATCATTGTTTTCGAGGATCTCTTTTTTCATTTGTTCATATCGCTGTTGAAATGACCCGGAAGTCGCAAGTCTTTTTAGGGTGTTATTGATTTTCTCCACGGTTTTGTTCACCTACTTCCGAAAATTTTTAAGCTCTTCTTCGAGTTTCTTCTTTTCTGCTTCGAAGTCGTATCCTTCCACGGTGGTTTCGGATTCTTCCGCCGTCTCGTCTTCCTTGAACCAGTCCGGAAGCTTCTCTGTGCGGATCGGTTTTCTCCGCCTGTTCGATTTCGTATCCTTCTTGCCTTCAGCCCACTCAAGATACTGCTTGTGTTCATTCTTCGCAAGAATCATCGCTTCACTTGCCGACGTCACTTTTTTCCTGGACCAGTGTGAGGCGATCTTCTCCATATAACCCTTCGTGAGCTTCATGTCTGTTTTTAACAGCACATATTGGATCAGCACATTCATCACGCCGATCGGCAGCTTCTGTGACATGAGCACTTCCTCAACGGCTTGAAGATCAGCCTTGGAAGGAGAACCTCCATTGGATATATCTGATAATACGTCCTTCGGTGAGGTCGTTTCCAGGTATTCGATGAGCTCTTCCTCCTGTGAAAGTGGTTTGTCTCGTTCTACAGGCTTCTTCGTTTCCACTCTCGTCGTCAAGTCAGGCAGTTGATCGCCCGTTTGCATACCATACCAGTCACGAGCCGTTTTACGCAGCAATTCGATATCAATCGTATCATCCGCATCCAGTGAGCTTAAGACAATATTCTTCATTTGAAGAGGATCGATCCCGTACAGATAGCTCAGCTTCAATACCGTTTCCTTCACTTTCGGAGTAAAGGCTTTACGCGGGACCATGGATTCCGATAACCCGGCCAGCAGCAGAGAAAAATCAAAATCGATTTCGTCCAGTGCCAGTCCATCATTCTTGCCGTATTTCATATATTGTTCACCTGAACCGGTTTCCGAATCCACATTCGCGTCATGATGAAGGAAATTAATTGGTTCAGACGTGAAGACATCCTGAAACGAACGGGTAATGTCGGTGTACTGACTTTTATCAGCTGACACGTCCGTAAAGAATTTCTTCAAACGCAAATAGTGGGTCCGGCCGATCTTACGGTACAAATACACATTCAGCATTCCATCATGAAAGAATTCCTGAGGGGAGAGGGGCGGCTGCAGTTCATAAAGAAAACGGCGGTCTTCATCATCCCTTTTTTCATAAACCTTCAATAATCCGATTCCTTCAAGCTTCATCCTTGCCTCGTATACGTCCTGAAGATTGACGGACAGGACGTTCATCAAATGATAATGGGTCGAATCCGTCGACCAGAGCCGATTTTCCTCCACTTCTCCCCATAGACTCATATAAAGACTGTAGCAAACGGAACCGATTAAAGGCTGGTATAGAAACGTAATGATTTTCCGGTCATATTCCTGAAGCATCCCATGTGTCCCTACCGTGTAGTGATCGATTGGCTGTATTTCATTCCAATGCTTCTTCATCATAGTTGGATTCTACCTTTCAATAAATAAAGAGAAAAGAGCCAAAGAATTCCATCTTCAGCTCATTCTTCTACTCTTTTTTTATTAATTCTTTTAATTCGTCTATAAATACATTAATATCCTTAAATTGTCGATATACGGATGCAAAACGGACATATGCCACTTCATCAACTTTCGCAAGGTGATCCATGACCATCTCACCGATCTTCACAGATTCCACTTCAGAGGCACCTTGATTCCGCAGGTCCTTTTCAATATCTGTTGAGATCTTTTCTAATCTTTCAAGAGGTACCGGGCGCTTCTCACAGGCCTTGATCAGTCCCCTCAGAATCTTCTCTCGACTAAACTCTTCTCTAACCCCTTCTTTTTTCACCACAATTAAAGGAAGCTCTTCAACCTTCTCAAAGGTCGTGAAGCGAAACGTACATTCTTCACATTCTCTTCTTCTCCTGATGGATCGTCCTTCATCAGCAGGTCGTGAGTCCACCACTCGGGTACCATTATGCTGGCAAGACGGGCATTTCATAATATCAGCTCCGTTATTACATACTATTACCTTCATCATATAAAAAAGCTGTGACTTACACAAGCTTCTCTCGGATTTACCGTTATTTCACTTTTTTCAATTCGCTATCAAGTTGGTGATAATAATGATTGATCTGGGCTTTTAAAACGGTATATGTACCAAAGATCTTTCCTTTATCCGCACTGATCTTGAAATCGACTGCCGTTTCAAGCGGGCGCACCGTAATGACCGTGGCAACGATAAACAATTGAGGCGTCCCGTTTTTACGGACCGTGATTTCCCCTCTGTCCTTGGACTGGGAGATGACCTCATATTCTGACGATGAGAATAATCCAAGCACTGCACTAAATGTACCTTGATGCATGGATTTATAATAGCGGGATTGCAGTTCCTTATCTTCATGCTGATCGGATGTCTCACACTCCGATTGAAATCGCTTTAACAGGGTACGTATTCCACTCATATAAAGTTCCTCCCTTTAGTTACCCTTATTTTACACGAAAAGGCACGATTGAAAAACCCATAAGTAGTACACGTCGGAAAGCACGAAAAAAAAGAGATGCATGAAACACGCATCTCTTCTCTAGTTATTATCGATTAAAGGGCTTGAGCCTGGGACTTCTTCACTTGCACAGGACCCATTCCACGCGGCAATTCAATTGTTTCGCGTGTGTCAGCACCAAGAGCATCTGCAATATATTCAGCAGCGATATTAGGATCTAAATCACCGCAAGTATATACATCAATACTGGCATAACCATGTTCAGGAAAGCTGTGGATGGTTAAATGTGATTCTGAGATGATCACTACACCACTCACACCTTGAGGAGCAAATTTATGAAAAGCCACCTCACGCACTTCTGCACCTGACTTAAGCGCAGCATCTACGAATGTTTTCTCAATTCCAACTACATCGTTTAATTTTTCAAAATCGCAACCCCATAATTCAGAGATTACATGACGTCCCATTGTTTCCATTTTCGTATTTCCCCCTTTGACATGATTTTTGTCGTCAAAATGAACGAATCCTTTGGCAAAATCTTAACTACCACGGGGGAAAGTTAGTCCGAAGAGGTCCTAACCCTTTAAGTAGTTAAATCAGTATTCATTTGCTAATAAGAAGTTCACGAAAAATAGTATACTTTGTTTAAAACTCTTTTGCAATAAATTTTTATAATGTTTTTTAACCGTACAAAAAGGAATATCGTTTTCACCTTTTTAATAAAGTGCCTAGTAGATCCCGTTTTCTTCGTTGACCGTTCCTTTTCGCTGCAGGCACTTGCTTTCCGGCGGGGCGTGAGTTGAGCCTCCTCGGGCTTTGCCCTGTGGGGTCTCAACTTTCCCGCTATTCCCGCAGGAGTCAAGTGCCTTCCGCTACAATCCACTCTGTGGTACTACATTAGTTAAACGCGTAAACACATAGTTTTTTGAAAGAACAATTTGTCTAAAAAGACTTTTCATGGTAGCAACTAAATTCATACACTTGGAGTAATAAAAGAAAAGAACGCACCTGAAAAAGGTACGTTCTAATTATTCGCTTTATGATTTATGTTGGTTCTTTCAAACGTTGACTTCTTGTTTGGCGTTCATTTTGGTGGCGACGAATTTGGCCAGGTCGACGACGCGGCATGAGTAGCCCCATTCGTTGTCGTACCAGGCAAGGACTTTCACTTTTCGGTTGCCCATGACCATGGTGGACAGGCCGTCGATGATGGCAGAATGAGGGTTTGTGTTAAAATCGATTGAGACTAGTGGCTCTGTCGTGTATTCCAGGACTCCGTGCAGGGAACCAAGGGATGCTGTGACGAATGCTTCGTTGATTTCTTCAACGGTTACGTCTCTTTTTACATCCACGACCAGGTCCACTAATGAAACATTCGGAGTCGGTACACGTAAGGCCATGCCATGAAGCTTCCCGTTTAGTTGAGGAAGCACTAATGATAATGCTTTCGCTGCGCCAGTAGTCGTCGGGATGATCGATTGTCCGCACGCTCTTGCTCTTCTCAGATCTTTATGTGGATTATCGATATTCTTCTGATCATTCGTGTATGCATGCACCGTCGTCATGAGACCGTTTTCAATTCCAAACTGCTCATCCAACACTTTCGCTACTGGGGCTAAACAGTTCGTTGTGCAGGAAGCGTTGGAGATGACGTTGTGTTCTTCTATATTTAATGCGCTTTCATTTACACCCATCACAATGGTAACGTCTTCATTTTTACCAGGGGCCGTCAGGATGACTTTTTTCGCTCCAGCTTCTAAGTGAAGGCTCGCTTTATCCTTTGAATTGAATTTCCCCGTCGCTTCGATTACGATATCGATGTTCAGTTCATTCCAAGGTAACGCTTTAGGATCACGATTGCTTAATAGTAGGACACGTTTCCCGTTGACGATGAGTGCATGATCTTCCACCACTACATCTGCCTGGAATGTACCATGATTTGTGTCATACTTTATTAAATGGGCTAATGTTTCAGCCGGGTAGCTTGCATTAATGGCTACAACCTCTAAGTTATCCTCTAATATCGCTTTTCTGAAAACCATTCTTCCGATACGTCCAAAACCATTGATTGCAATTTTCGCCTTCATAAATCCGGCTCCCCTCTATATTAATGTTATACTTATATGTTTATTTGCTAAAAATAGTATAACATATTTGGAGAATTAGTTAATAAGTATTTTGCGGATTTTAAATGTTTTATTATTCTGACAAATAGGCTTATTGTATGTATATTTTTTTGGTTTGGATTCATACGTGATTTGAAGGTTCAATTCACATATTATCTCGAAGCATGTGCTGGTTGAGTTCCGCTCCAGGTTGCTCGCTTTCCGCGGGGCTGGCGATGAGCCTCCTCGGCTTTGCCTGCGGGGTCTCATCTGTCCAGCTTTTCCCGTCGGAGTCGAGCAACCTTCCGCTACACTCAACATGGATATCTTAATCGTATCATTAAAAAATATTAGATCCTTCCATTTCCATATCTCTCTTAGACAAAATAAAAAACCGACAAGAATTTTCTTGTCGGTCATTTGTGATGCTATGGTTGTAAGTCCCATTCTGATAATAGGGCTTCTAGTTGTTCTTTTGTTTCATGGAGTGAGCCATTGTTGTCAATGACTGCGTCGGCCAGGTTCACTTTGTCTTTGAGCGGGAATTGGGACGCGATTCGGGATGCTGCGTCTTCCCGGTTGTAGTGATTGCGTTCCATTAAGCGTGACAGCTGTGTTTCTTCGTTCACGTATACGACTAAGGTACGCTCCACCATCCACGTGAGGTCGCTTTCGAATAGCAATGGGATATCCATGAATATGGTGTTCTTGCCAGAAGCAATGGCTTCGTCTTTATGCTGGAGCATCATGCTTCTTACGGCAGGGTGCACGATGCTGTTCAGCACTTTTCTTTTTTCTTCAGAGTTAAAGATGATTTGACCGAGTTTTTCGCGGTTTATGGCCGCATCGTTTTCGTGTAGGATGCCGTCACCGAATTCCTCCACAATCGCCAGATAAGCAGGCTGACCCACCTCGACCACCATACGGGCTGCGAGGTCTGCATCGATTATCGTATATCCTTTTTCATGTAACATGGTTGAGATTGTACTTTTACCACTTGCGATTCCACCTGTTAATCCTATAATACGTGCCATAATCGTGTCCTTTCCAATACTCGCCGGGCACTAAAACCTCAGGATCCCGATCAGGATGAGCAGAACGCCCGGAAGAAATGAAACGCGGTGAATCCAGCGCAGGTGAGAGAAGAATTCCCCCATCTTTAATCCGGAAAATAAGAACGCAAAGCTCATCACAAAGATCGCCAGGGTCAGTAGTAGTGGCGAGAAGTGTAATAACGCGGCACCGATTCCGGCACCGAAGGCATCCAGTGACAAGGCGATTCCAAGCATGAATGCCTCGATACCTGTAATCGTACCCGATTTATCAAAGTCCGCTGTGAGCGGTCTTCTTAATATTTGGATCACTAAACCTATGGATTTGATTTCAAAATTGATCAATGTTTTTTCATGTGACAGTACCGTTTCTTTTTCCGGTCTGAAGAACTGATAAAGAACAGCCGCGCCTATCACGACAAGGATCAGTCCGCCGATCCTTCCTGCCCAGACCGGGGTGATGATGGACCCGATGGTTTGACCGAGTAACATCGCCAGCAATAAAGAGCTCGCTGAACAGACCGATATGATGCTGATTGATTTTGTAGGGATTTTCACTTTTCGCAATCCATAAGTTAAACCGGTGCTGAAATTATCGAGACTCACAGCAAACGCCAGCAGTAATAAGGAGATTGTTTCACTCATCTAATAGCCCTCCCGAAAATCATTACAATACTATATGGTAAGGGCTTATCAAATGTTAAACGTTCTTTTTACTTCTGACAGCGCGGGCAGTAATGGGTTCCTCTTCCGGCAGATACTTTCTTTTCGATGGGCGTACCGCAGTTTCGGCACGGCTCTTCTTTCCTGCTGTATACATAGAGGTTCTGTTGAAACATCCCCATCTGCCCCTGGGAATTCACGTAAGACCGGATCGTGCTTCCACCCATTTCCACCGCTTCGGTCAAGGTGTGGATGATTTCACTGTGGAGCCGATCGATTTCTTCCCGGGACAGGGACTTTGATTTCCGGTCGGGATGAATGCCTGCACGGAATAGGGCTTCATCCACGTATATATTCCCAAGGCCCACCAGGACCGTCTGATCCAATAATGTGGCTTTCACGATTCTTTCGGTCCTGCCAAGTTTTTCAGTCAGATAGTCTGGTGTAAACTCTGACAGGAACGGCTCCGGCCCCAACTGGAGGAGGGGAAGGTGGAGTAGTTCTTCCCCCTTCTTGAACAGATGCATCGTTCCAAACTTCCGGACATCCCGGTATCTCAGTTCCGTTCCATCCGTAAAGTGAAAGATGACATGGGTGTGTTTTTCAATGGGATCCCCTTGATCAGCCAGATTATACTTCCCTTCCATTCTCAAATGGGAAACGAGGGCCACATCATTGCAATCGAAAATCAAGAACTTCCCTCTTCTTCTCATTTCAAGAATTTCCTGCCCTCGCAAGCTATGAATGAATTCATCCGCTTCAGGGGGATTCTTGATCATTTTTGGCCAAAAGACACTGACATCCTTTATTTTCTTACCTGATACCAGGAGCTCCAATGTTCTTCTGACTGTTTCCACTTCAGGCAGCTCAGGCATTGCGCCACCTCCTTCTGCTTAGAACTACTTCGCGTCGTACCATGTTTGTCCGTAAGAGTAATCAACCTTTAATGGAACTTCGAGCTCCATTGCGTTTTCCATCACTTCGGGAACAATTTTCTTTAATGTTTCGATTTCGTCTTCAGGTGCTTCAAAGATCAATTCATCGTGAACCTGTAAGAGCATCCGTGTTTGAAGATTCTCTTCCTTCAAACGGGCCGCCATATCGATCATGGCTTTCTTGATGATATCTGCTGCACTTCCCTGGATCGGTGTGTTCATCGCCGTACGTTCTGCAAAGCTTCGCAGATTGAAATTACGGCTCGTGATTTCAGGAAGGTAACGGCGTCGATTCATCAGTGTCGTCACATATCCCTTCTGTTTCGCATCCTGTACGATATCATCCATATATTCTTTCACGCCCGGGAAGCTTTCTAAGTACTTCTTAATGAATTCCCCTGCTTCTTTCCGTGTAATATCAAGGCTTTGTGACAGTCCGTAGTCACTGATTCCATATACGATCCCGAAGTTAACGGCTTTCGCATGCCTTCTCATATTGGATGTGACCTCGTCCTTCTTCACACCAAAGACGTCCATGGCCGTTTTCGTATGAATGTCCATATCGTTACGGAAGGCTTCAACCAATTTCTCATCTCCGGCTATATGGGCAAGTACCCGCAGTTCGATCTGTGAATAATCGGCAGCGAACATGACCCATCCCTTTTCAGAAGGAATGAATGCCTGACGGATCTTCCGCCCTTCTTCCAGTCGGATCGGAATATTTTGCAGGTTCGGATCCGTTGAGCTTAGCCGGCCTGTTTGGGTAAGGGCCTGGTTGAAACGGGTATGGATCTTGCTTGAATCTTTATGAACGACCTTCAGTAACCCTTCCAGATAAGTGGATTGCAGCTTTCCTAACTGACGGTAGTGTAGGATGTGGTCAATGATTTCATGCTTGGACTGCAGTTTTTCCAATACGTCTGCTGAAGTGGAGTAACCAGTCTTCGTTTTCTTCACAACCGGCAGACCCAGTTTGTCAAAAAGGATCACGCCGAGCTGCTTCGGAGAATTGATATTGAAACTCTCCCCCGCCAGTTCATGAATATTCTTTTCTAATTCTTCCAGTCGGAGAGCAAGCTCTTCCTTCATGGTCATCAGACGATCCTGATCCACTTTTACACCGGTGAATTCCATCTCAACCAGGATAAGGGCAAGAGGTAATTCCAGCTCCATATATAAATGATAGAGATCATTTTCTTCCAACTCTTTTATGCATGTGTCCTTTAAGTCTTGAAGGATGAAGGCCTTTCTCGCAAGATGCTCGGATAATACGTCCGCAGAAGGCACTTTCTGCTTGGCCCCTTTTCCATAAACCGCTTCATCCGACTCGATGGATGGCTGACCATGCCCCTTGGAAATGGAGGCGAAGTCTTCACTCGATTCAGAAGGATTGATGATATATGACGCGAGCAGCAGGTCAAATTCGATCCCTTTGATGTCGATCCCCTGGCGTTTCAGTGCAACGACGGTCTCTTTCGAGTTGTAGACGTTCTTCGACTTCGATTCATCTTCTGCCCATTTTTTAAAGGCTTCTGATTTCAGTGCCGTTTCAAGGGTAAAGAAAATCGTCCCATTTTCGTTATGAAGACTCATACCGATGACTTCACCAAGATGATAATTCTCTTCAAGCATTTCGATGTAGAGGGAGCTCTCAATTGTAAGGTGTTCGTCTGTAATGGTTTCCACCACTTCAAAGGAGATATCGTCCAGCTCCTGAGGCTCCTCTTGAACGGATTCACCCATTTTCTCAAGAAGGGAGTTGAATCCAAGGTCCCGGTACACTTCCTTCAGCTTCACTTCATCCCAGCCATCATAATTCAGTTCTTCTACCGTGACTTCGATGGGAGCTTCTCTCAGGATCGTGGCCAGTTCTTTACTCATGATCGCCTGGTCTTTATTTTCTTCAAGCTTCTCTTTCAGTTTCTTTCCGCTCACTTTGTCGATGGACTCCAGCAATTTTTCAAGGGAATCGAATTCCTTCAAGAGCTTGATCGCCGTTTTCTCACCAACCCCGGGTACACCAGGGATATTATCAGAGCTGTCCCCCATCAAGCCTTTCATATCAATGATCCGGTCAGGGGTGATTTCCCATTTTTCTTTAATGTGCTCGGGTGTATACACTTCGATATCCGTGATTCCTTTTCTCGTGATGCACACCGTTGTATCTTTGGAACTCAACTGGGTTAAATCCTTATCCCCGGAGTACACTTTCACTTCGAAGCCGTCGGACTCTGCCTGAAGGGAAAGGGTCCCGATGATATCATCCGCTTCATAGTTTTCTTTTTCATACCGTTTGATCCCGTAAGCATCCAACAGTTCCCGGATATAAGGGAATTGCTCGGACAATTCCGGCGGAGTCTTCTGCCTACCGCCTTTGTATTCCGTGAATGTCTTATGGCGGAACGTCGTTTTCCCCGCATCAAAAGCCACCAGGATATGAGACGGCTTTTCATCTTCAAGTATCTTCTGCAGCATGGTGGTGAAACCATATACCGCGTTTGTATGTACACCCTTGTCGTTATTCAATAAAGGAAGGGCAAAGAATGCACGGTAAGCAATACTGTTACCGTCAATCAGGACTAATTTTTTGGACATATAAGTACCTCCTGTAAAGGCTTCTGTTTCTATATAGTTATTCTATCATGTTGGGGAATGAAAGGAAAAACGGGGACCTTATTGAGGACGAATCCTTCTATAACAAAAAGAACTCTTAAGGAATGGTCAAGACCACTCCCGAAGAGTTCCTTCCTGTTACTCCGTATACCCCATCAACAGCCTCGCATACGGCGAATCCGATGGTAAAATGATGACGGTTTTATCATCCACGGTTTTCTTATACGTTTCGAGCGTTTTATAGAGGTCATAGAAGCTCGGATCCTTCGAGAAGGATTTGTTGTAAATTTGCGCGGCTTCGGCTTCTCCTTCGGCCCGGATCACATTGGCATCAGCCCCCGCTTTCGCAAGGAGCTCTTTCACTTCACGATCGGTCTCAGCCGTCACCCTTTGCTTCTCGGCATCCCCCATGGACAGGTATTCCTGTGCTTTGGAGTCACGTTCCGAGATCATTCGGGTATAAACGGAGTTTTCATTCGCTTCAGGCAGATCCGTGCGCTTCATGCGAACATCCTGAACGACGATTCCATAGTTATCCCGCTGCAACAGCTCATTCACCTTGTCTGTTACTTTATCGTTTAAGCTTCCTCTTGAAGACTTCTCATCATTGATGATTTCATCATATTCCAGTCTCCCAAGCTCTGAGCGGACAACAGAATAGATGAATTCTTCCATCTTGGTCTCGGCATTGATCACCGTTCTTGCATTTTTGATCATTTTAAGAGGATCTTCAATGCGCCACACGGCATAATTGTCGATGAGCATCCGCTTTTTATCTTTAGTATTGATCTCGGCTTCGGTCACGTCATATGTCATTTGGTGTTTCGGTAGAGTCGTGACGGATTGGATGAACGGAATCTTATATTTCATACCGGGTTCTTTATCGATTCGGACGACTTCCCCAAATTGACGGACGACTTTGTATTCTCCTTCTTTGACAATGAAGAGACTCGTGAACAGGAGAAGGAGGACAGCGATGAGAATCACGAAAAAGATACCCAATTTCGTATAACGTTTCCACTCGATCGGTTCTTTTTTCTTTGCATTGATATCAAATACGTTCTGATCACTCATTCTCATCACTTCCTTCCTGCTCCGCTTTAGGTGTTTGATTTTCCATTTGACGGATCGGGAAATATTTCAACGTTTCCCCGCTGTCTTTCATAATATAGATTTCCGCATTCGGCAGGACATTTTCAAGTGTCTCCAATACGAGACGCTTTCTTGTAATCTCAGGATTTAATTTATACTCATTGTACAATTTGTCAAATACCGCTACATCCCCGCGCGCCTGCTCCACACGTGCGATTTTATCCCCTTTGGCCCTTGATATGACGGCATCCTTTTCACCTTTGGCTTCATTGGTCCGCTGATTTCGATATTTCTTCGCTTCATTGATTTTCGTATTCATCGTTTCCCTTGCATCGGTTACGGCCGTAAACGCCGAGCGGACCTCTGCATTCGGAAGTTCAACATCCTGCAGCTTCACCGCAAGAATGGAGATCCCGATATCGTAATCATCGATCAACTCAGTCAATAAATCCCTTACATCTGCCTCGATTTCGGCTTTCCCCGAGGTTAAGGCATCATCGATCAATGAGCTTCCGATAATGCTTCTTAACGATGATGAAGTCGCATCATAGAGGATTTCCTTCGGTTTATCCGAGTTGAATAAATAGCTCTCAGGATCGGTGATTTTCCACTGTACCACAAGATCGGCAAGTACAATGTACTCATCTCCGGTGATCATCTTTGTTTCTTTAGGAAAGTCCTTGATCTTCCCGTCTTTTTCTTCATATCCAAATTGAAGGCTGAATGTTTCTTTCGACAGGACTTCCACTGACTGCACCGGCCACGGCATCTTGAAATGCAGCCCAGGCTCCACCACCGGTTCACCTGCTTCACCGAACGTCAACACCAGTGCCTGCTCTGATTCGTCAACGGTATACCAGGATGTCAGTAGGACAACAATTAAAATAATGGCTGCGAGCACCATTCCTGCTAGAGTATAAACACGCTTCAAGCTCATATGCACCCTCCCTTTTCCATCTCTATATCTTATTTTCTGCTTACTAAGATATACGGACATAAAACAAAAAGGTTTCAAGAATATTAAGAGAGTATGACAAAAAGAGGGTTTGGTAGCGTTTTCATCATTAAATAGCGAAAAGACGAGAACGGGGTTGGTTCTCGTCTTTTCTTAACACCTTGGATGAAGGGGTTTCACTTAGTATCGTAACACCCTATTGTTAATTAGATTTAAAGCTAATGTAAAAACAATGTAAATGATGTGAAAAACGACTAAGGTTTTCCATGATTTCCACCGTGAGCGATGGCTGAAGATTGTTTATTCAATGTGACAGTGAAAGTCGTTCCTTTATCCAGTTCGCTTTCCACTTCAATATCACCTTCATGAGCTTCAATGATGTGCTTGACAATCGCCAAGCCCAAACCGGTTCCTCCTGAATTGCGGCTTCTCGCTTTATCCACCCGGTAAAAACGTTCAAAGATGCGTGGGAGCTCTTCCTGACTGATCCCCATACCGTTATCCTTTACCTGAACATATACCTTATCACGATCCTCCGTTACAGTGACCGAGACATTCCCGCCTTTAGGAGTATAAGCGATCGCATTGCTGATCAGGTTGATAAAGACCTGCTTTAACCTGTAGGAATCCACTTCGGCAATTCCCTTTGATTCGAAATCGGCTTGAAGGGAAATGTCCTTTGGCTTCGCTTTTTCTTTTAAAATCGGGAGCACATCTTCTATCAGCCCTGTCACTTCAACTTCCTCGATGAATAGCTGGAATCCCTGCTTCTCTATTTTAGACAACTCCAGCAAATCCTGAATAAGGGATTGCAGCCGGTCACTTTCCTTCAGAATGATGTCTAAGAATGATTTCATTGTTTCAGGGTCATCCATCGCCCCGTCCAATAACGTTTCTGAGAATCCTTTGATCGAGGTGATCGGCGTTTTCAGTTCGTGTGACACGTTCGCCACAAAATCTTTCCGCATCTGTTCAAGCTTTTTAAGCTCCGTTATGTCATGGAACACGACGACGATCCCTTTCCATACATCATTGTTGCCGATAATCGGGGCACCGTACACTTCATAGTGCTTTCGATCAAGCTTGTGCGGAAGGAGAATCTGCTTTCGCAACCGCTCCTCCGTCATAAAGATTTCCTCCACAAGTTTATTCACTTCAGAATAGTGAATCACCTCATGATACCGTACTTTCTTCAGTTGGCTTTCCTCCAGGTTGAAGAAGTCCCTGAACGTCCTGTTCGTTAACACGACAAAACCCCGATGATCGATCAATAAAAGGGCACTCCCCATATTTTCAATCAATGTTGTCAAGCGGTCCTGCTGCATTTCCTGGGCATTCACCATCTCTTGAAGGTTTCTCGCTAATATATTGATGGAGGTACTGAGCATACTTGTTTCATCCAGTCGATCCTCGTAAGTCCTGGCACGATAATTACCTTTGGCAAGCTCCATGGCCACATTGGTCGCTGATTCGATGGGCTTTGTGTATCTCACCGTAATCCTTGAACCGAGAATGATGATGAGGACCAGGGCAAGTCCCAATGAAATGGACAATACGAACCAGATTTGCTGCGTGCCTCTTTCCAGGGCATCCACCTCTGCACTCATAATGAGAAGTCCCATCATTTCACCGTTAGTGTTTTTAAGTGGATACCAGTAATAGCGATATTCGTTTCCGGAAGCGACGAGTTTTTTATGCTTCTGTTTTACATCCCAATTTTCCTGGATTTCCTGTACGATTTTCTTCTGCTGGGGACCAACCACTGAATCTGACGTGTCCGTATCGTGGACCACATCCCCGGCCTTATCAAGAACCGTAATCCGGACATCCAATATGTCGCTCAAACCTTTAATCATATCCGGGTTGATCTCTTTCGGTGTCCCGTTCTCCTCTATGGAGCTTGCCAAAAGCCTAGTCTCCTTTTGAATCCTGGAGTTAAACGTATCTAAATAGAAGTTCTTGAAAATCTGGCCCAAAAGCAGGCCAAGCCCTATTAAGACAGCGATGATCAGAGTAATTAGAGCAAATAGGAGCTTTGTTCTAAATTTGGTCATCGATTTTTTGGCTCCTCCAATTTGTACCCGAGACCACGGATGGTTTTAATATAGGTAGGTTTCTTCGTATTGGATTCGATTTTTTCCCGCAAGTGGCTGATATGGACATCCACAATTCTTGTATCTCCGGCAAAGTCGTAGTTCCATACGGCACTCAGGAGCTGATCTCTCGTCAGAACTCTTCCTTTGTTATCCGTCAAATATAATAAAAGCTCGAATTCCTTCGGTGTCAGTTCAAGTAATTCTCCTTGGAAATATGCCTCATATTGTTCAGGATATACCTTTAATTCCCCGACTTCCTTATAATCGGTCGGTTCCGCGGCAGCGGGTTCCGTTTCCCGAACGGCCTGGCTGCGTCTAAGGATTGCCTTCACCCGTGCTACCACTTCACGTGGGCTGAACGGCTTTGTCATATAGTCATCGGCTCCAAGCTCCAAACCAAGGACTTTATCAAATTCATCATCCTTAGCCGTTAACATCAGTATAGGGATATTAATCTTTCTCTGCCGCAGTTCTTTACATACTTCGATGCCATCCATGGACGGCAGCATCAGGTCAAGAACGATCAAATCCGGGGACTGTTCAATCGCCAGATCCCTTCCCTCTGCACCGTCATGTGCCGTTGTCACCGAATAACCGGATTGCTCCAGATTATACTTTAAGAGTGTTGCAATGGATTGTTCATCATCGACTACCAAGATTTTTTTGCTCATTTTGTTATGCCTCCATACCAAAGAAAATTAACCCCAACATCCAAACTGTTTATGTAATTGTACTTTTATTATAATATAATTCTCTGTGCTTACCATCATTTAGAGAGATTTAATCCTTTTTAGTTTTTCACTCCACTTTTTTATAGGATGCACTTCGATCTATTTCTTTATCATTTTCATGCATAAGAAAAAGAGCTATGATGACACAGCTCCTTTCCGGCATTAGAAGTTTTCCAATGCATGACTATTCATTTTTTCCAGGCGGTGAGGCGGACAAACCTTGATGGTGCCGTTGATCACCTTTTCATCTTCTTCGTTCGTGGCCGACACCTGGATGGTAACCAGATGATTATGTGGATTTACTTCTGTCACTTCGAAAAGAAATTGAACCGTTGCGTAGTGGTAGACCGGCTTTGGAAATTCAATGGTTTGCTCCACGATATGGGAGCCGGGTCCCGGCAAATATTTGGATACAGCCGATGTAATGATTCCCGTCAACATAATGGAAGGAACGATCGGCTTTTTAAATGGTGTCTGTGAAGCATAGTCGTGCTGGATATATAGTGGATTGGCATCATTTGTGAGCCCTAGATATAGAAGCAGTTCATTGTCTTCAATTTTTTCCGTCAGGGTCAGTTTTTCACCGACCGTCATTTCGTCGATTTTTCTTCCCAGTTTTCTTTTTTTTCCTAGTAACATAAGAAGCACCTCCAAGTATGTAAACGATTACAATTTTAAATAATAAAAATTGTTTTTATTGTCTGTCTATTATTATTTTATCATTTTTAGGGTTACCATACAAAGAGTTTTTACGCGTGACTGGGAAATCTTCCAGTTTGATACTTCTTGAATGAAGTGCTAATTCTTTAGAAGAGATTGCAGATCCATGGATCCCTAAAAACCCATGGCTTTGAAATAAGACGTAATATCAAAAAAACTGACCTCCTTTACGGAAGCCAGTTTTTTATGGTTGTGTCGTTACGCCAATGAAGCCATCACATTCTTAACTGCGTCAGCTGAATTGGAGAGTGCTGCTTTTTCGTCTTCTGTCAGTTCGAGTTCGATGATTTTTTCTAGGCCGTTTCCGCCGAGGATTGTCGGGACGCCGAGGTAGATGCCTTCGAATCCGTATTCGCCTTCGAGGTAGGCGATGGCGGGGATTACGCGGCGCTGGTCTTTAAGGATGGCTTCGACCATTTGGACCAGTGAAGCGGCCGGTGCGTAGTAGGCACTTCCGTTACCGAGCAGTCCTACGATTTCGCCTCCGCCTTTTCGTGTGCGCTCGACGATGGCGTCCAGGCGGTCCTTAGGGATCAATGTTTCTAAAGGAATGCCTCCAGCGTATGAGTAACGAATAAGAGGAACCATGTCATCGCCGTGGCCGCCGAGGACGAATCCAGTAATATCCTTCACGGACAGGTTTAATTCCTGTGCGACAAACGTGCGGAAACGGGCTGTATCCAATACGCCGGATTGACCGATCACGCGCTCTTTCGGGAAACCGGATTCCTTGAA
The DNA here is from genome assembly GCF_001305855.1 of Rossellomorea vietnamensis. Classification (GTDB taxonomy): domain Bacteria; phylum Bacillota; class Bacilli; order Bacillales; family Bacillaceae_B; genus Rossellomorea; species Rossellomorea vietnamensis_A. Next base: position 200,897 of record NZ_LIXZ01000002.1, read on the forward strand.
CACTGTATAGGTCATGGCATCCACAGGATTGGTCAGGACGATGATGTAGCAGTCAGGTGAATGCTTCACGATTTGCTGCGTCACGGATTTCATGACCTTTTGATTGGTCTGAACCAGATCATCGCGGCTCATACCCGGTTTGCGAGCAATCCCAGCCGTGATGACAACGATATCCGAATCCTTTGTATCTTCATAATTGGACGTACCGATAATGGTTGAATCGAACCCCTGTACAGGACTTGCTTCAAGCATATCCAGTGCCTTCCCTTTCGTTGGATCCTCGTTTTGCGGAATATCAACCAATACAACATCTCCAAGCTCTTTCTGGGCGAGCATCAATGCCGTTGTCGCCCCGGTGAAACCCCCACCGATCACAGATACTTTTCTACGTTTAATTGCCATCATGATTCCTCCTATTCGTCTCATTATGTAAAGGAAGGAGTGCTCCTATACGAAGCACCCCAACCTTATGTCTCATTATTATGCTTCCATGTTATCGATTAATGCAGTACCGAACTCAGAGCATTTCACTTCTGTCGCTCCATCCATCAGACGGGCGAAGTCATACGTTACGACTTTAGAAGCGATTGTTTTTTCCATTGATTTTGTGATCAGGTTAGCAGCTTCTGTCCAACCAAGGTGTTCAAGCATAAGTACACCTGAAAGGATGACAGATGAAGGATTCACTTTATCCATACCTGCATATTTAGGAGCCGTTCCGTGAGTTGCCTCAAAGATCGCATGTCCTGATTCGTAGTTGATATTTGCTCCAGGAGCAATACCGATTCCACCTACTTGAGCAGCTAGTGCATCAGAGATGTAATCCCCGTTCAAGTTCATTGTTGCGACAACATCGAACTCAGCAGGTCGAGTAAGGATTTGCTGTAAGAAGATATCAGCGATTGAATCCTTCACGATGATCTTACCAGCTGCTTCAGCGTCAGATTGAGCTTTGTTCGCTGCTTCCAATCCGTCTGCTTCTTTGATCTTGTCATATTGAGCCCAAGTGAATACTTTATCGCCGAATTCTTTCTCAGCAAGCTCGTAACCCCAGTTTTTGAAAGCTCCTTCAGTGAACTTCATGATGTTCCCTTTGTGAACAAGCGTTACTGATTTACGGCCTTCTGTGATCGCGTAATTGATTGCTGCACGAACAAGACGGTTTGTCCCTTCTTCAGAAACAGGCTTGATTCCAATACCGGATGTTTCTGGGAAACGGATTTTGTTAGCACCCATTTCATCTTGAAGGAAAGTGATTAATTTTTTCACTTCGTCAGAACCTTTTGCGTACTCGATACCTGCATAGATATCTTCAGTGTTTTCACGGAAGATCACCATGTCAGTATCTTCAGGACGCTTAACCGGTGAAGGAACACCTTCGAAGTAGCGTACTGGACGCAGGCATGTGAATAGATCCAATTCCTGGCGAAGCGCAACGTTCAATGAACGGATTCCGCCGCCGACAGGAGTCGTAAGTGGACCTTTGATCGCGATGAAATATTCACGGATTGCTTCTAATGTATCGTTTGGAAGCCATTCACCCGTTTTATTGAATGCCTTTTCCCCTGCATATACTTCTTTCCAAGAAATCTTGCGCTCACCTTTGTATGCTTTTTCAACAGAAGCATCTAGGACGCGCTTGGCTGCTGCCCAAATATCTGGACCTGTTCCGTCACCTTCAATGAATGGAACGATTGGGTTGTTAGGCACATTAAGCTGGCCATTCTGGTTTGTAATTTTTTCACCTTGTGTCATTATGTAACCTCCATTTATTCATTATCAAAGGGGATGACCCATAAGTTACCCATGCAGAGTCATTCCCCTTCTCCTATTATTACACCAATATTTTTACTATTTGTAAATATTGATGATTAACCTCTTTGTTCAACCGGCACGTATTCTTGCTTGCCAGGCCCTACATAATCAGCACGAGGGCGGATCAGACGATTATTTGAATATTGTTCAAGGATGTGTGCCAACCAGCCGGATACACGGCTTACAGCAAAGATCGGGGTGAATAAGTCATGATCGATGCCTAAGCTGTGGTAAACAGATGCTGAGTAGAAATCAACATTTGGCGGTAAGCCTTTATTGGATGTGAATACATCTTCAACCTTAACGGACATTTCGTAGTATTTACTTTGTCCTGTCAATTCAGTTAATTTTTTGGACATTTCTTTCAGATGCTTCGCACGTGGGTCTCCCTGACGGTAAACGCGGTGACCGAAGCCCATGATTTTTTCTTTCTTCTCTAATTTATCAAGGATATACTCTTCTGCTTTATCGACAGATCCAATTTCAGTAAGCATCTTCATAACCTGCTCATTTGCTCCACCGTGAAGCGGTCCTTTTAAGGCACCGATCGCAGCTGTAACACCTGAATAGACGTCAGATAGAGTTGCGACACATACACGTGCTGTGAACGTGGAAGCGTTTAACTCATGGTCGGCATGAAGGACAAGCGCTTTATTGAATGCTTCGACTTCAACAGGCTCAGGATCTTTCCCTGTGAGCATGTATAGGAAGTTAGCTGCAAAACCTAAGTCCTGACGTGGTGCAATCGGTTCCTGACCGTTGCGGATACGGGCAAAGCTCGTGACGATCGTCGGGATCTTCGCTTGAAGGCGGACGGCTTTCAGATAGTTTTCCTTCTCTTCCATTACGTCTGCTTTATCATCATACAATCCTAGTAAGGATACAGCTGAACGTAAAGCGGCCATCGGATGGACTTCCTTGGTGTTGTACATCTTGAAATGCTCGATGACTTCCTTAGGCAATTCAGCGTTAGCTGCTAACAGCTCTGTAAATTCCTTAAGTTCTGATGCATTAGGTAGTTTCAGATGCCATAATAAGTAGATAACCTCTTCGAAGCTTGCATTATTTGCTAAATCATCAATGTTGTAGCCAACATATGTAAGGGTATCGTCAATGATGGAACTAATGGACGATGTAGTCGCTACAACTCCTTCTAATCCGCGAGTTGCTGTCATAATAACCTCTCCTTTTGTTATATGATTGTCTTTTACCCATTTTCATATGAGTATAAAACCCTACAGAACGATCTATAAAGTCTAGTAGGCTTGTTTAAATAGAACGTAAAAAAACGCTGAGCGATTGCTCAATTCCTATACAAAAAATGATTCCCGGCTCTTCCTATTCTATCATGAGAGCTTGGGATGCGCTTACATTTCCTATTATAAACAATTATCTGACTTTTGTGAATGAAAACGCATCAATTTCTATAAAAATTATTTTTCTAGAAAAATAAACCATCAGAAAAAAGAGGATCGAAACAGATGCACACCAGAGCAGGTTTACAAAAATAATTCATACAGTTTCATAGCAAGATATGCGATCCCCGCTCCGATCAATGGACCGACGGCAACCCCTTTAAAAAGAGCGACGGCTAACACCGTACCAAGGACGAGGGCTGTCGTCAGGTGGGGATCATCTTCCAGGAGAATCAACCCGTTCTTTGCAATCAATGCCACTGCCATCCCTGAGGCGAGTGCAATCCAGGCATAGGGGGACTTCAACGAATCAAAGAGATCTTTAAAGCCGATTTCTCCTGTTGCAATCGGTGCGAGTACGGCAATCGTAATAATCGTCACTCCCCAGTTAATGCCTTTCGACTGAATCGCCGCGAAAATCTTCTCATCGAGCCCAAGCAGCTTCAGTACAATTAGAAATGCTACGGCTATAATAATGGATTGATTTTTCGCCAAAAGCCCGATTCCCAATAAAAGCAGTAAAAACATGAATGGCTGAGTCAAATGAATCCCCTGCCTCTCCTTTATGTACTCCAATCATTATCCTACCATATCAACTTTCCACATCATTTATAAAATGCTCCCACCACTGCAAATATATCTTCCTTTCATTTCCTGTCTCCTATAAAATAGAAGTACTAGACAGGGTAGGAGGGAAACTCTTGAATTTAGATTATGTTTATCGAACGATCCGCTTTCTGATCGTTTTAGCAATCATCATTCTATCATTGATTTCACTCTATTACATATGGAAACTTGCTTATCCATTCATCATCGCCGTCGCCATCGCTTTGTTGATCAATCCCCTGGTGAATGGGCTGGAGAAATGGCTGCCGAGGATATGGGCCGTCACCGTGTCCCTTATCTTGATCGTCGCCATTTTTGCAGGACTCATCACATTGTTGATCGCCGAAATCGTCTCAGGGGCCAATTATTTAGCGGAAGAGCTGCCTAAGCACGTTCAAACTCTTGTTACATATGCAGAAGATTTCATCGTCAGTCAAGTCATCCCTCTTTACAATCAGCTTGCCGGATTATTTAAAAATCTTGAAGCCGGCCAGCAGGATACGATCCTCGAAAATGTCCAGACAGCCGGGACGAAAATCGCGACGTCAGCAGGGGATTTCCTGCAAAACTTTTTCACGAAACTGCCTCAGCTGATCTCGTGGATCCCAAATGCCGCCTCGGTCCTGATCTTCGCGGCACTCGCCACATTTTTCATCAGTAAGGATTGGTATACATTATCCGCCAAAGCGGAGAAAATCATTCCTGGTAAGGCAATGAGCAGCGGAAGGAAAGTGTTCGTCGACTTAAAACGGGCACTGTTCGGCTTCATCCGTGCCCAATTTACGCTCATTTCCATCACGGCTATCATCGTACTGATAGGATTGATCATCCTCAGAGTAGATTACGCAATCACCATCGCACTCGTGACAGGTCTCGTGGATATCCTGCCTTATCTCGGGACAGGGGCCGTGTTCGTGCCGTGGATCATTTATGAATTCATTACGGGCAATACAGGCTTAGGGATCGGCCTGTCGGTCCTGTACCTGGTCGTTGTAGTCCAGCGGCAGATCATGGAACCGAAAGTATTGTCTTCAAGCATCGGCCTCGATCCCTTGGCCACCCTCATTGCATTATTTGTCGGGTTTAAACTGATCGGGTTTCTCGGACTGATCGTCGGTCCTGTTGTACTCGTGATTCTCTCCACTTTAAAAAGAGCCGGGGTATTTGAAGATACGTGGAAATTCATTATGGGTGTAAAATAAGAAAACGCACTGCTCTAATGACTGAGCAGTGCGTTTTTTGTTATCTGTATATAATGACGTTCCCTTTGTTGATCCAGCGCTTGAATAAACGATAGAAGAATGGCTTGAACATTCTTCTTGTGGCCGGGAGTAATAATAGAAACCCAAGGGCATCCGTAATGAATCCCGGTGTCAGCAGGACGACTCCGCCCACAAGTATACAAATACCATCCATGATGGCATCACCGGGCATCTGGCCATACTGCATGTCCCGCTGCGCTTTTCTTATCGTCTCGATTCCCTGCTTCTTAGCTAAATAAGCACCCAAAATTCCCGTCGTGATGATCAACAGGACCGTCGGCACAAGACCAATCGCCTGGCCGGATAGAACCAATAACCCGATTTCAAGGGCAGGTATGATAATCAATAGTAATAACATATATCTCATGATGGATTCCTCCATTTGGTTTAGTACTTGCTTGGTATTTATTATAGCATATTAGGGAAGTAGTGTTTTATGCGGTGGAGTGGGGACGGTTTTTTCTGTTGTTGCGGTATTTTGAACGACCAATACAAAAAAAACCAGAGCCCTCAAAAAGACTCTGGTTTCCCACAACTATTTACTTACAATACGCTCGCATACCCATTATAGATCACGCCATGAGTCGCATCCACCGTGATTTCCTGGCCATTCTTGAATAATGAAGTGGCATGGTCCACTCCGACCACGACAGGAATTCCAAGGTTGATACCGACTACAGCTGCATGACTGGTCAGGCCGCCTTCTTCAACGATCAATGCCGAACATTTCTCAAGGGCCGGCATCATTTCTTTATCCGTGCCGATTGTGACAAGGACAGCTCCTTCAGTCATATTTTTCACGGCTTCTTCAGCAGAAGTTGCAACGACTGCTTTACCGTATGCAGATTTACGACCAATTCCTTGACCTTTTGCAACGACATCGCCCACTACGTGGATCTTCATCAGGTTCGTCGTTCCGGATTCACCAATCGGAACACCCGCTGTGATGACGATGCGGTCTCCGTGCTTCGTCATACCTGAGTTGACGCTCTCTTCTACTGCCATATCAAGCATTTCATCAGTAGTCGTTACTTTACGGCCGACTGTAGGGTATACGCCCCATACAAGTGCCAGACGGCGTGATACAGAGTCTGTACCAGTCACAGCTACGATTGGTGCTTTCGGACGGTATTTTGAGATCATGCGTGCCGTGTGACCACTCTCAGTCGGAGCGACAATGGCATTCACATCAAGATTAAGAGCTGTATAAGCAACGGATTGACCGATGGCATCCGTCATATTGTGCTCGCTGTCTTTGCTGCGTGAAGATAGGATCGCGTTATAATCAAGGGCCGTTTCAGCTCTAGACGCGATATTATGCATCGTTTGAACGGCTTCTACAGGGTAAGAACCTGCAGCTGTCTCACCAGAAAGCATGATGGCATCTGTACCGTCAAAAATGGCGTTGGCTACGTCACTTGCTTCCGCTCTTGTCGGTCTTGGGTTACGCTGCATAGAATCAAGCATTTGAGTCGCCGTGATGACAGGCTTACCAAGTGAGTTACATTTCTTGATCAGCATCTTCTGCACAAGTGGTACTTCCTCAGCAGGGATCTCAACACCAAGGTCTCCACGTGCAACCATCAATCCGTCAGATACTTCAAGGATTTCATCGATGTTGTCGACACCCTCTTGGTTCTCAATCTTAGGGATGATTTGAATATGAGAAGCATTGTGTTCTTCCAATAATTGACGGATTTCAAGTACATCGGATGCACGACGTACGAATGATGCCGCGATAAAGTCAACGCCTTGTCCGATACCGAATACGATATCGCTGGCATCTTTATCAGTGATCCCAGGAAGGTTCACTGATACGCCCGGTACGTTTACACCTTTTTTATTTTTAAGTGTTCCGCTGTTGGCAACGTATGTGTGGATTTCACCGTTCGCTTTGTCGATTTCCGTTACTTCCAACCCGATCAACCCGTCATCAAGAAGGATTTTAGAACCGACATGAACATCATCGATCAATCCTTCGTATGTAACGGAGAATTTCTCAGTTGTTCCCAGTATTTCTTTCATGGAAACGATGATGTTAGATCCTTGAGTTAATTCGATCGCTCCGTCCTGCATATTGTTCGTGCGGATTTCCGGACCTTTTGTATCAAGCAGGATCCCGACTGTCTTACCTGCTTTTTCAGCTGCTTCACGGATATTGATGATACGTTGTCCGTGCTCATCGTGGTCACCATGTGAAAAGTTCAAGCGGGAAACATTCATTCCGGCTTCGATCAGTTCTGATAACTTCTCTACACTTTCACTGGCAGGACCGATCGTACATACTATTTTCGTTTTTCTCATTTTCTTTACCTCCTGAAATCTTACAACAATTTAGATTGAAAGCTCTTTGGAAAGTCTGTACATGTTTAAATCAATTTGATGTGGCTTGGCAAGTGCTTCAATGATATCGTAATCAACTAATTGATTTTTCTCAATTCCTACCGCTCTTCCGCCTTTACCCTCTGCCAACAGCTCAACGGCATGAGCCCCTAAGCGGCTTGCAAGGACACGGTCTGCAGCTGTCGGCGTTCCACCGCGCTGAATATGACCAAGGACGGAGACACGTGTATCCATTCCTGTTGCTTCTGTAAAGCGGTTCGCGAATTCATTTGCAGACATGACACCTTCTGCTACTATGATGACACTATGTTTCTTACCGCGTTCCTGACCTTTTTTCAAACGGCCGACAACATCATCAAGGTCGAATTTCTCCTCAGGGATCAGGACCGTTTCAGCTCCACCGGCAAGACCTGCCCATAAAGCGATGTCCCCTGCGTTGCGTCCCATTACTTCAATGATGAACGTCCGCTCATGGGATGTAGCCGTATCACGGATTTTATCGATTGCATCGATGACCGTGTTCAGTGCTGTATCGAAACCGATTGTATATTCAGTTCCGGGAATATCATTATCAATCGTCCCCGGTACACCGACACATGGGTACCCCCATTCCGTCAAAGCTTTTGCTCCTTGGTAAGAACCGTCCCCACCAATGACAACAAGTCCTTCGATGCCGTGTTTCTCTAATTGCTCGATTCCTTTTTTCTGGCCTTCTTTTGTTTTGAATTCTTCACAGCGGGCTGTATAAAGCATTGTTCCCCCGCGATGGATAATATCCCCGACAGAACCAAGCTCAAGCTTCTTGATGTTCCCGTTGATTAATCCATTATACCCTTGATAAATACCGTAAACCTCTATATCCATGAAAATGGCTTTACGTACAACTGCACGTACGGCTGCATTCATACCGGGTGAATCTCCACCACTCGTCAATACACCAATCTTTTTCACTACGATCACCTCATTAAGAAATATGCCTTTTTATGTAATTGAATGGGACTACTTGTTAATCGTTTCACATAAATCAAAGAACAGGAAAATTTCAGGTTTCATTCATTACATTATTATGGACCAATAGACTTTGGATTATTTCTAAAATAACACGAAGGTTCAAGGTTCTCAACAAGTTACTAGGAGTAAAAGCAAAAGACGAAATAATCTATTAAATGGAAGCGTTTTAATTGTTAAAACCTTCAAAATATCGTCACAAAGCCCTTTATCCGGGTAGGAGTAAGGAAGATTGAATGAAAAAGACTGACAAATGGTATCTCCTATTTGTCAGTCCATCGTTTGTTATGATTTTACCCCGATAAGATCATTTAAAACCGAATATTCACCCATCGCCTTGAATTTTTCATAACGATGTTGAATGAGCTCGTCCTTTTTCATCGGAACCAACTCTTTCAGTGAGTTCTTAAGGACGTCGTTGATATATTTCGCCTGTTCCTCGACATCTTTATGGGCTCCGCCTTTTACTTCCGTGATGATTTCATCGATGATGCCAAGCTCCTTAAGGTCAGGAGCCGTGATCTTCATGGATTCAGCCGCACGTTTCGCCTGGGTGGAATCCTTCCAGAGGATCGCCGCTGCCCCTTCAGGTGAGATGACGGAGTAGGTGGAGTTTTCAAGCATATGGATATGATTTCCGACTCCAAGTGCCAGGGCTCCGCCACTACCGCCTTCACCGATGACGATGCAGACGACGGGAACGGTTAGGCCGGCCATCTCCACAAGGTTCCGTGCAATGGCTTCACTCTGACCGCGTTCTTCTGCCGCTTTCCCGGGATATGCACCCTTTGTATCGATAAAGCAGATGATCGGACGATTGAACTTGTCCGCCTGCTTCATCAAGCGCAAAGCTTTACGGTACCCTTCCGGATGAGGCATCCCGAAGTTCCGGCGGATGTTTTCTTTCGTATCTTTCCCTCTTTGGTGACCGATGATGGTCACAGGGACATTGTGAAACTTCCCGACTCCTGAAACGATCGCTTCGTCATCCCCATACAGACGGTCTCCGTGCATTTCAATGAAGTCCGTAAAGAGATATTTGATATAATCCAGAGTCGTCGGACGCTCCGGATGACGGGCCACCTGCACCCTTTCCCACGGCTTCATGTTTTCGTAAATATCATTTTGAAGCTTTGTAAGCCGGTTCTCGAGTTTCTCGATTTCCTTTGATAGATCGACGTCTGAATTCTGAGTGAATTCCCTAAGTTCGGCAATTTTCTTCTTGAGTTCATGTACAGGCTTTTCGAATTCCATCTCATTTACCATGGCAGATCACCGTCCCACTGATGTATATCAAGTACTGTCCCGATCTTTTCTTTCAACTCGAGTCTCGAGATGACTCCGTCAAGTTGTCCATGCTTCAATAAAAATTCGGATGTCTGGAAGTCCTCAGGCAGGTCTTCACGGATCGTCTGCTCGATGATCCTTCTCCCTGCAAATCCGATCAGTGCTCCCGGCTCCGCAAAGTTATAATCCCCTACGGATGCGAAACTTGCGGATACTCCGCCTGTTGTCGGGTGAGTCATGATCGAGATGAAGAGTCCCCCGTTATCGCTCAGACGTTTCAACGCTACACTGGTTTTCGCCATCTGCATCAGGGAAAGGACACCTTCCTGCATCCTCGCTCCGCCTGAAGCGGTGAAGATGATGAATGGTACCTTTCGTTTATCGGCTTCTTCGATGGCTCTCGTGATTTTTTCTCCTACCACCGACCCCATGCTTCCCATCCGGAAACGGGAATCCATGATGGCTGTCACGACTTCGACTCCATTTACCTTACCCGATCCCGTCAGCACGGCTTCGTTCATCCCCGTCTTTTTACGGTCTTTTTCCACCTTACTTTCATAGTCAGGGAAGTTCAGCGGGTTACCCGAAGTCAGGTCATGATCAAGTTCCTTGAATGTGCCCTCATCTATAAAACTATCGACTCTCTCTGGTGAACTCATGCCATGATGATATCCACAATGGATGCACACCTTTAAGTTCTTTTGAAGTTCTTTCGTGTACATGATTTTTTTGCAATCAGGACATTTTGTCATGATGCCTTCCGGAACGTCATGTTTGGCCGCTTCAGAAGGAATCGTTGCATATTTTTTCTTTTCCTTTTTTGATTTGTTAAAAAGTTCCTTTAGCAAGGTGAAACCTCCTTACCGAATGACACTAGCTTACTTCAGCGGGGAAATATTCCCTTACATGACAGCTGCCCATTCGCTTCTCTATAGTAAATGCATGATATATAACTGCTTGACTATCAGTTTAATGGAAGTGTTTAAAAAAAGATGTTGGAAATTGTCGCGTCTTCATCGACAATTTTCCTAACCCTTCTATACGTCTCTTGCACAGTCTCTTTCTCCTGTTGATCGATGCCGTGAAGCATCCTGATCAACTCTTCCCTCATATCTTCAGTGAGCTTCTTCTCACCGCAGATCAACGTTTCAAAATCATTCAGGATATACCAGATCCGTTGAGACAAATAATTCGAACTCATCATGACGATCTCCCTGAACACGTCGTCCAGATTCTCTGATTCTGAAACTTTCACATGCAGGGAATCTGTTTTCTTTTTATCTATATACAGAGCTTTCAGTGCCTCTTTTTCAATCAACATCTTGGTTTGAAGAATGTCTTCCTGAGCCATGTCGTCCTGGAGGATAAACATGCCAAGAAGATCGATCAGATGGTGATCCCTGAAATCCCGAAGAAAGGTACCTTCTCCTCTCCGGGTTTCAATGAGCCCTAACAGTTCAAGGGCCCGGAGTGCTTCCCTGACAGAGGAGCGTCCGACGTTCAGACGCTCGGACAACTCCCTTTCTGACGGGATCTTATCTCCAGGCTTCAGACAGTCCTTTGATATCATTTCTCTCAGCTGGTGAACAATTCCAATATATACCTTAGCATGAGTTTGGAGAGAGTTCACTTCTGTCATCATTCACTCTTCCCGATGACTGCTAAATCTTCCGTTTTTTTACGGATTTCTTCCGGATCGACCTTTAAGCGGGCAACCCCCGTTTCCATAGCTGTCTTGGCCACGGCAGCCGCTACAGCCGGTGCGACGCGCTTATCAAACGGTGCGGGAATCACGTAGTCCGCGTTCAGTTCGTCTTCCGTGATCAGAGAAGCAATCGCTTCAACAGCAGCCTGCTTCATTTTTTCATTGATGTGAGTTGCACGTACGTCCAGTGCACCCCTGAAGATCCCCGGGAAGGCAAGGACATTGTTCACCTGGTTAGGGAAATCTGAGCGTCCTGTTCCGATTACTTTGGCTCCGGCTGCTTTCGCAAGCTCCGGCATGATTTCAGGTACAGGGTTCGCCATGGCAAAGATGATCGGATCCTGTTTCATGGAAGAAACCATTTCTTCCGTTAAGGCTCCTGCAACAGATACACCGATGAATACGTCTGCATCCTTCAATACTTCAGCTAAGCCGCCCTTGATATGATCACGATTCGTAAATTTCGCCACTTCGTCTTTCGTAGAGTTCATCCCTTCAGGACGTCCTTCATAAATCGCACCCTTGGAATCACACATGATGATGTCCCTTACGCCATAACGGTAGAGAAGCTTAATGATGGCCATACCGGCAGCACCTGCACCATTCGCCACGACTTTGATTTCGGACATTTTCTTCCCGACAATTTTGAGAGCGTTCACAAGTCCCGCCACAGTTACGATCGCCGTACCATGCTGATCATCATGGAAAATAGGGATATTCGTTTCTTTCTTCAGGCGCTCTTCAATTTCAAAGCAATTCGGAGCGGCGATATCTTCAAGGTTCACCCCACCGAACGTTGGCTCAAGGAGCTTGACTGTTTCTACGATCTTGTCCACATCCGTTGTGTTCAAACAGATCGGGAATGCGTCGACTCCTGCAAAACTCTTGAATAGTACCGCTTTTCCTTCCATGACGGGAAGAGCCGCTTCAGGTCCGATATTCCCAAGACCCAGAACAGCCGTACCGTCAGAAACAACTGCGACCATATTCCCTTTCATCGTGTAATCATAGACGGTTTCAGGCTTGTCATAGATCACCTTACAAGGTTCCGCCACCCCAGGGGAGTAAGCCAGGCTCAAGTCATCCGCATTCCGGACTTCCACCTTGGATTTTGTTTCTAATTTCCCTTTATTCACTCGATGCATATGCAGAGCTTCTTCACGTAATGACAAATTGGCTCACTCCTTCTGATTCTTTTACATACTATGGATCGAATCGTGCGAAAGACGAATCTTCTAAATGTAAAAATGGATAAATAAAATAATAAGTTCAGAGGTGGTCAGACCACCTTTTTCTATTAAACAATAATATAAATTGTGGTTTTAGTAAAGTGTGTTATTGCAATACCACATTCGACTCACCAAGAATTCGGTATAATTCCCTAAGTGCCTCCTGTGAAGGACGGATGCGGAGATGGTCCGGAAGCCTCACACTCTTTTTGGCTTGCTCGTAGTAGACGATGACCGGATTCTTCCCTTTGAACCGGTTAATGGCTCGATGGATCCCCTCCATACAAGCTTCTTCATCCTGACCTGCGGCGATTTTTAAATAGAGCTTCTGGCTGCTCTCTTTCACCCTTGCCTGAACGTCTTCCATCGTTTCGAGCTGGTTTACGATGAACTGCAGCTTATCATTGCGATCTTCCACATTTCCTCCGAATAGGAGAATATTCCCTTCTTTGAGCAATGGCATGTTATGTTTGTACACATTTGGAAACACGACGGCTTCCATCTCACCGCTTTCGTCCCCGATTTCAAGAAAAGCCATCACTTCCCCTTTTTTGGTCCGGATCGATTTCATCCCGGTAATATAACCGCCGAGTGACATTTTCGATCCTTTTTGAAGATCGGCTATTTGCTGCAATCCGAGGTTTTCAAATAAAGGCCGGTAAGAAGAAACCGGGTGATCCGATAAGTATAGTCCAAGTACCTGTTTCTCAAACTGAAGCTTCGTATCGATCGTCATGTCATCCACTTCCACATATTTAGGCTTTAACATAAACGCCTCTTCCTCATGGAACAAGTCAGGATCGTCATCAGGATTCACAAGCTCCGCATGCTGTGCTGCCACATCGAGGCTTGCAAGCAAGGTAGCGCGGTCGATCCCGAATTCATCAAACGCCCCGGAGAGCACAAGATTCTCTAAGATCTTCCGGTTGATCGTCTTCGAAGACACCCTCATGCAGAAATCGAAAAGATCCTGAAACGGCTTTTCCTTTCTCGCACGGGTGATTTCCTTTAGAGCCGCAGCCCCGATACCTTTAATCGCCCCTATGCTGTAGCGGATCACATTCTTTCCTTCCACTGTAAAAACAAACTGACTGCGATTGATGGACGGGGAAAGGATCTCAATGTCATACTGCGTCGCCTCCCGTATATACTGAGCCACCTTCGTTTCATTCCCAACGACAGACGTCAGGAGAGATGAAAGGAAGAACGCAGGGTAATGTGCTTTCAGGTAAGCGAGCTGATAGGCGATCATACTGTACGCAACAGCATGCGACCGGTTGAAACCGTAATCGGCGAAGCGGACGATCAAATCATAAATCGTATGGGCGACCTCTTCCCTGTAGCCTTTGCGTATCGAACCGGAAACGAAATGCTCCCGCTCCTGATCGAGGACATCCTTTTTCTTCTTGGAAACGGCCCGCCTGAGGAGATCCGCTTCTCCGAGGGAAAACCCGGCCATTTTCGATGCGATCTGCATGATCTGCTCCTGATACACAATGACCCCATACGTCATTTCAAGAATCGGTTTCAAATCGGGATGAGGATATTCCACCTGTTCTTTCCCATGTTTCCGATTGATATACATCGGGATATTCTCCATCGGACCCGGACGGTATAAGGCGTTCACCGCCACGATGTCTTCAAATGAATTGGGTTTGAGCCCTTTCAGCACATTCCGCATCCCCTCCGATTCCAGCTGGAAGATCCCATTCGTCTGCCCTTTAGTGAGCAGCTCGAACGTTTTGGCATCATTCATTGGGATCGACTCGATGGCAAACGGTTTTCCCGTCCCGATTTCAACGTTCTTCACGATTCTTTCCAATATACTCAGATTGCGAAGTCCGAGGAAATCCATCTTCAACAATCCGATTTCCTCTAAAATATCCATAGAATACTGTGTCAGATGAATACCAGATGAACTCCCCTGGATCGGCACCCACTGCACTAAAGGTGCTTCACTCATCACGACCCCCGCCGCATGGGTGGAGGTGTGTCTCGGAAGTCCTTCCAGTTTAAGAGCCGTCTGAAATAACTTTTTATAATGATCAGAGCCCGTCACAAATTCTCGGAAGCCCTTCGACTTTTCATACGCTTCCTGCAGCGTGATCCCAAGCTGATTCGGCACAAGCTTCGAAACCTGCTCCTGTTCCTTCATATTCAACCCGAACACGCGTCCCGTATCACGGAGCGCCGCTTTCGCTGCAAAAGTTCCGTAGGTAATGATCTGGGCGACATGCAGGCTGCCGTACTTCCCTTCCACATATTCGATCACTTCATCTCGCCTGTGATCCGGGAAATCGATGTCGATATCCGGCATGGACACCCTTTCAGGATTCAGGAATCGTTCAAACAGCAGATGATGCTCTAAGGGATCCACGTCCGTAATCCGGAGGGCGTAGGATACGAGGGAACCCGCTGCCGACCCCCGCCCCGGTCCTGTGAGGATCTTTTTTTCCTTCGCGTACTTCATGAAATCCCACACAATCAGGAAGTAGTCGCTGAACCCCATCCTGCCGATGACTTCAAGCTCATAATCCAAGCGTTCGATATACTCATCGGAAATCGTTTCCACCCGCTCACTTAACCCTTTTTCACAAAGATGGGTCAATTCCTCGAGGGCGGTGACCCCATCAGGCAGAGGATATTTCGGAAGGAGCTGTTGATGGAAAGGAATGGTGAGATGGCAGCTGTCGGCGATCTTCATCGTATTTTCCAGTGCCTCCACATGATCAGAGAAGAGCTCCACCATCTGATCCTTGCTCTTGAAATAATACTCCTGTGATTCGAGTACGTCCCGGTCATCCTCTGACAGCTTAACCCCGTCACGGATCGCAGCCATGCACTCATGGGCAAAATGATCTTCCTGCTCGAGGTACTGCACATCATTGGTGGCGACCATTTCCGTCCCGGTCTCTTCAGCCGCCTGCTGCAATAAAGGGATAAGCGCATCCTCTGTGGCAATGCCATGCTTTTGAATGCTTAAGTAAAAGGAGTCCCGTCCGAATATCTGCTGATACGTTCGGATGCATTCCTTCGCTTTTTCAGTGTGATCATTCAATAGCAGACTCTCAATCTCACCCGAGACGCCTGGAGTGATGGCGATCAATCCCTTACTGTAGGATGAAAGCCACTTCAGCGGTAGCCCTTCTTTCGATTTCGCCCCGATGGCACTCGAGATTTTTAATAGATTCTGATAGCCCGTCTGATTTTTCACAAGGAGAATAAGGGGATGGGAGCCTTCCTCTGAGGCAATATCTGCGGTCAATCCGATGATCGGCTTGATATCTTCTTTTATACACGCCTTATAAAAAGGGATCGCGGCATACATCATATTCTTATCGGTCAAGGCAAGCGCCTTATACCCTGACTTCTTCGCTTTATGTACAAGTCCATTTATCGAAATCGTGCTAGACAAGAGACTATAGGCACTCGCTATTTGTAAATGAACAAATGACATGTTATGCACAACCTTTTTCTCAATATACCTTTATTATAGGTAAGAAACCGCAAAAAAGAAAATATGTTCTCCCTCATATCTTGTCCCCGAATCCCATATAGTTATCGTAAAGACACGTAATAGATGGAGATGATGAAATGGCGGAAGCTTTCTTTCCGGAATTATTCAAAAGCTTCTTTATCGCTATGGGAGTATTGCTCGGCGGATCACTGCTCGGCGGATTGGCCTCGTTTGCCATGGGGCAGCCCCTATTCATTGAAATGAGACGACTATCCGATTTCCTGCGCATTTGGGCCATCATCGCAGCGATCGGCGGCACATTCGATACAGTGTACAGCTTTGAAAAAGGCTTCCTGAATGGGGAGACAAAAGAACTCTTCAAACAATTCCTGTGGATACTCTCAGCCCTTGGAGGAGCCAACACGGCTGCCATGATCATCACGTGGCTCACCCAGGAACATATGCCGTCATGAGGATCCCTCCTTTCTACCGGCTCCCCTCCTGGCAGCGTTTCTTCGCCGGAATGGTCGTAGGAGGCATCATCAGCTGGATGATCTTCCTCTTCATGTTCGGCACCATGCATGAAAAACAGGCCCTTAAAATAGAAGAACAAAAAAACGACATCAGCAAACTCAAACACACCCTCTCCTACTTGCAAGAAGAATATAAGCAGCTGAATCAGGAAAACGAAAACGAACTGGTCATCCAGGAAGTCAAAATAAAGATCATCAACACGACCAAAACAAAAGTGGAGCTCCTCAGCATTCATGAAACCGAGGACAAACTGAGCGAAGATTTGCGGAGCCTCTTGACCAAGGACTTAGAAACGGTGTACGGGAATAAGGAACTCATAAAAAAAATCATTGAAAATAAAACCGTCAAGCTGAATGACAAGAACTTCCGGCTGAAAGTGAAGGAAATGTACTTTTATACGACCACACAGATTACATTGGAGTTGAAGTATGAGGATGATTAAGAGTTGTTGGCTGTGAACCTGCCGGGTGGCGGGTTTTTTTTGTTTGATTTGCTCTTGATGGTTATAAAATGGCCGTTTGATTCCCTCTTTCATAGGCATTATAGGGGGCATGGTCTTCACATTTAGTCGTGATTGCGTCATTTCCGACCGTAATTGCGTCAAAATTCAATTTATTGCGTCTTTATTTTGATAATTGCGTCAAAAGTGACCTTGATTGCGTCATTCCCATCGATCATTGCGTCAAATGACAAAATCACCCATCCCTGACCCCAGTCTTAATTGTATACTGAAATAAGTCAAAAAAAGTTCAAACATACATGAGAATAACGACCACATCCATTCGTTGTATATAATGTAAAGGCCTTTCAACCATATAAGGAGCGAATGAAATGAAAAGTGCACCGACCAATTTCATAAAAAGGTTAAAAAAGAAAAAAGAGGATGCATTGGAGTATATTATCGATGCATACATGCCGCTTGTGAAAACAATCGCTACAAAAATCCTACACAATCAAAATCGTCTGGACGTCGAAGAATGTGTCAACGATGTATTCCTGACCGTCTGGCAAAACGCCCATCAGTTTAAAGGAGAGCCAGAAGACTTCAAAAAGTGGATCGGGATGATCACGAAATACAAGGCAATCGACCGATACCGCCAGGCAGAAAAACGGAATGCCCGTGAACATTGTGACGAATCCCTTCTTCAAAGCTCGAGCACACCGGGAACGGAACCTTCCGTATTGCGACGGGAAGAAAAAAATGAATTATTCGCAGCGATCAGTCAGCTGGAGGAATTGGACCGGGATATTTTTATGATGAAGTATTATTTAGATTTATCCAATATGGAAATTGCTGATGTATTAAACCTTTCGAAAGCGGCTGTGGATAATCGTCTATACCGCGGGAAGAGAAAATTGGCCTCGAATGTAAAGTTAAAGGAGCGACTGGTATGAGCATGAAGGAATGGAAGGAATTAGATATCGACTCTCTTGAACTCGAAGAAGTGACCGACCTGGAAACAAAGCGCGTCAAACAATATGTATTAAACAATCGGAAAAAGACAAATGTTTGGAGGAATATGGCCGTCGCATCCGTTATGCTGATCGGCGTCTCCGCAGCGGCAAGCTATGCGTATCCCTCGTTTGCCACACAGCTCCCGTTCATGGACGATGTCATACGCTATTTTACTGATGAGCCATATAAAGAGTTTGAAGACTACTCGACTGATATCGGACTTTCCCAGACAAGTAATGGTGTGACCATCCTGATTGATAACGCCGTTTATGACGGCACGAATATCAAAATATCCTATGCCATCGAAACGGACAAAGATTTCGGTGAAGACATCCACAGCGGTGGACAATGGTTTGATATCAAGGGTGCGAACGGAAGCGGCGGGAGCAGTCAACTCACCAAAATCAGCCCTACCCGCTATGTCGGATTGTCCTCCATCACCCCTAGCTTTAAAGGCGGGGATTTTCCGGAAAAGGTGGACATCACGTGGGAACCAGAGACTCTTTATAGCACGTCCAATGATACAGAAGTAAAAGGAGACTGGTCATTCGCCTTCTCATTAAAACGGCTTGAAGGCGATCTGCAGCTAATCAATGAAACGGTTCAGAGTAAAGATGTAACCTTCACATTGAAGTCTGTTGAGTATACCGATGTATCAACCGTCATTGCTTACAAACAGGTGGCGACGGACAATCTGCTCGAGGAGTGGCCAGAGGTTTCACCCGTCTTCAAAGTGACGGACGACCTGGGTCATGTATATATGGACGGAACGGGTGGTGGCGGTTTTTCAACAGATAACGGAAAAACATATGAAGGGACCACAGAATTCGGAACCATCCAGGATGGTGCCAGCCGACTCATCATCCAACCCATTGAAATTGCCAGTCTCGGGTCGGGGAAAGGTCATACAGAAATTGAGCTCGAACCGATCGTCATTGATTTAGAAAAATAAATGATCACTCCCCTATTTAAGTTGAGGTTCGGACTTTTATAGGGGATTTATTCATTGTATTTATTCATCCACTCACGAATTTCTCCCGCCACTCGTTCTGGACAATCCCAGTGCACATTATGTTTCGTATTCTCGATCCCGACAATTTTCACCCTCCTGACCGAACGCAGCAGTTTCTCGATGGCTTTCTGCCTTGAAGGGTCTGAGAAGGGAATCGTAGCATGAAAGAATAAAACAGAGCACTCAATCCCTTGATAAGTTGTAGAGCACGGTTCATGATAAAAAGATTTGATCGTCGCCAAAAGACTGTTCCGATCCGCTCTCAACTGGTAATGGCCATCCACAATGACAAAATTTGAAGAAATAATTCCTTCAAGCTGAGGGTCCCAAGTTCTTGTCGTGTACTCCTGATATATGTTCACTACATCTGTCCAGGACTCATACCGACTGGAATCTATGTATTCCGCCCAATCTGAAAGGGCTTTTCCCTTCTTGTATCCCTCAACCATTTCAGGGAACACATACCCTCCGTCTATTAAAATAAGTCCCTTTATTTGATGCGGGTATTGCTTGGCCATATGCAGTGACAGATCTGCTCCCCAGGAATGTCCCAATACATATATGGGTTCAGACGTCATTCTCATAATGACGCCAATGATCCGTTTCGCAAGTGATGAAAAAAGGTAGTCTTCTTCGCTTTCCAAAGGCTCGGTTTCTCCGTGTCCCGGAAGATCCAATAGAATGAGATGAAAATCGTTGCGGAGATATCCTGCGAGTTCAATAAAGCTTTTGGAGTCCCCTGTCATTCCGTGGAGACATACAAGTGTGGGTAGGTGTTTGTCACCTATTTCATATATTGTAAAGGTGTGGTGGTCAATCGTTATTGTAACTTCCTTCATGCTCATCCCTCCAGAATCCTTACACATTTAAATCGCTCTACCCCAGGAAATTTCTCCCCCAAACTCTCAATCTCAAACCCTATCTTCGTATAAAACAACACGGCATCCCGATCCGTTTCAGCAACCATGCTTGAGATGAAATAATGCTCGAGGATAAATTCAACCATCCTGCTTCCAATACCCTCGTCACGGCGGTCCGGCATCACGGCCACATGTTTGATTTCACACCTGTCACCATCCAGAAATTCAATTCCGATGCATCCAATAATGGTCTCTCCCACTTTTAATCCAAATAGCTTCCGCCTGTTGGAGTAAAGATAAGAAGCATATTCCCCGTTTACTTTGTCAAGGGAGGTTGCGTAGGACAATAACGTCTGAATGTCATGATGAATACAACTCGAAACGATTTCCTCTATTACAAAAGCTTCTCCAAACACCAGTGCAGCCTCCCCTCATACACCACTTCTTTAAACTGTTCATAGCCAAGCTTATTCCAAAACTTGATTCCTTGATCATTCTCTTTATCTACCGCCAAACGCAATTTGGTGTGACTTTCTCTCCTGATTGAGTCTTCAAGCAGTTCATGAGCTGACATGGAATACCCTGCCCCCTGAAACCTTTGATGAATGACAAATAAACTGATCCATGGGGTCTGATCTTTTGGATTGTTTAATGTGTAATCGACGAGTCCAATGTATCGACTGTCTTCTTTGATGAAAAGCCGGATGATACCCAGCCGTTCAGATTCTTCATACTCAGCACAAATATCCCCGTAATCGATGATCTCTTTATTTTTGGATAGACTATTATAAGCTGGATTTGAATTCATAATCTCCTGCTCTATTTTCCATTGACCAATATGATTTTTTTCGAAACTAATCATCTGTAGCCCCTTATCCCGGTCTCAAAGGCTTCCTTGTCATCATTTTCAATGCCGTGGAGTGCTTCTTGCAAGGCGAAAGTCCCCCGATAAAAGCTCATCCTCTCAAATATTTGATCTCTACCTGTATATAATGCCAGGCAATCTCTGACAAACACTTCCCCGTAGCTGGATAATAATCCTGCAAAGTCATAGGCTGGATCTCCAACCTCCGTTTCACCAAAATCGATGATACCGGAAACCTCATGTCGTGCTGGATCCCACAAAATATTCGATGCACCGAAGTCTCCGTGAATCAGTACAGGTTGAAAGTCCAGAAGATGTTCATTGGATAAAAACGAGTCGAAATGCTTGCGTACTTCCACCTTTGCTTTTTCATTTATATGTGGAAAAAGCTTTTCCTGGCAACGCTCGTAAAGATTTTCAATCGAACCCCTTATCTCCTGGATACTTTTTTTCTCAATCTCTACTTCATCTACAGACTGGGAGTGCAATTCGGTCAAAAAACCCACCAATTGGGAAGCGATTTTTTGACTATATTCTTCATTATCCTTAAACACAGCTGGCCACAGGGGTTCACCCTCTATCATTTTGTATCCCGTAAATACTTTCCCCACGTCCTCAGGCTCCATGGATTGATAAAGGGGGAATGGAACCTGTATTGAGAGATTCCCCTCGACACCTTCCAACACTCTGATTTCTTTCTTTAGTTTCCTGATTCCTTCTATGTATTTTGGAAACCTGAACACAAGGGACCGGTTTACGATAAGAACATCATTATTCTGACCAATTTCATTCATTTCGCTGTGGGTGATCGTGAACTCCGGATACACCTCTCTTATTCTATTTTCATAAGTTGAAACCATATCTGCTCCTCCTACTTCCTTTCATTCAAAAACAATTCATACTCATCCTTAAACCGGTCTGCTTCCTCAAGAAACGGATAGTGATTACTCCTCTCGAAGATGACCAGTCTGGAATCCGGTATCCCTTCAGCCATTTCAATCGAGTACTTCAACGGGCATTGCACGTCGAAACGTCCACACATAATCAGAGAAGGGACTGATATGTGCTCCAATTTTCTCGTTACATCAAATACTTGCAGCTCACGGATAAAAAAATTCATGCGTGCTGCTGACATCCCCTTATGTATATTTAAGGAAAAAAGTTCATGATATGCCTCAGGTTTATGTAACGATAATTTCGTTCTCTCCACTGAAAGCTCTTTCCTCTTATCAAGAGATAAACCCGATTGCTTCAACGCTTCAATGTGTTCCTGCATCCTGCCAAAGTCATGATGCGCTTCGTTGTAAATGCAGTCCTTCGAGAAGGTCATATACTCTCTTGCCGCCGCACCGACAATCACCGTGTAATCCAGACTTCTTGAAAAATGAATGCCATATAGTACACCTAACATTCCACCCGTTGAATGACCGGCAAATCCCCACTGCCGAAACCCTAATGCTTCCCTGATCGCCTCCAGGTCAAATATGGTTTCCAGCATACTCAACTCATATGATTCATTTGCTTTGTCAGAATTCCCGGCTTCACGTAAATTGATAAGGAAAACCTGGTTGGTTCCTGTGAACGTCTCTGCGAAATAGTCGCCTGTCTCATTGAACTCGGAATAATGGTGGGTGACACATAGCGGGTCTCCCACTCCTTTCATAAATACTTCAAATACTCCTCGTGCTGTATGCAGTAACTTTCTTTCCCATGCCTCCATCCTTTCACCCCTTTTCCACTTTTAAAAAAGGCTTCCCGAATTGGGAAACCTGATAAATCACGATTCTTCAAATCGAATGCTTAAAGGCTTGTTCAAATTCTTTAACCTGGGATTCACCCAAAAGTATAGAGAAAAAGCCAGGTAACCGACGCCTGATAATACTAAAAGGAATCTTCCCGAAGTGAACTCTCCGATCACACCGCCGAGCAGATATCCTAAAGGACTCAGTGACCCGAGCAGTGATGAAATGAAAGCAAAACCGATTCCTATATAACCTTTTGGCAGATTGACCTGAATCAACGTTTGCACATAAATACCTATGATACCGATTCCTATCCAGGATAAAGCAAATAATAGATAAGGCATAATCGACAAGTCTTTTAATACAAACGCCAACATCCAACACAAGCCGGACCAAAGAGACAGCAGCGGTAGAATGCGATTTAGCGCGATTTTCTCTACCTTACTGGATAGTACGGTCCCTGTCAGAGTGCCTAAAGACATGGCCGTCAGCCAGAATCCATAATCCGCAGATGATTCCGAAATAACCGGCAGCATGCTAATCCCCATGGTCGCCATCACGTTCATCCCAATGATGCCGAATACGACGCTTAGAAGGGTATAGCGTTTTTTCACGACCTGGAATCCATCTTTGAAATCATCCTTGTACTGTTTGATAAAATGAACCGTTCTCAGTTCCGTTTCCTTTGTCGATCTAGGAACGTTTAAATAGAATAAAAACAGCAGTCCAGTCCCCAGCAATAATATACTGTTCGTCACATATATCAAACCCAATCCAACAAAGGCGATCAAAATCCCCGAGACAGCATCACATATAATATCAAGAGTTTGATACGAAAATGCGAAGATGGAGTTCACCCTTGTTAGCTGTTCACGTGGAGTCAGGCTCTCAATCAGTGCACTTTCAGTCGGGTATGTACATTCTGATAACGAAAGCGCCACAAACATCAAAGTCAATAACAGGGGCAGCCATAAGAGATTCGTATAATACAAGATAGAGATCACGCTGACCAGTGCCCCTTGGCCGAGCATGGCGACAAATAGAATTTTCTTTTTCGAAAACCGGTCAATGATCGGACCGTATAGAAATTGAATCGTGACGGGCAGGATGGCCACTGCACTTGTCAATCCGATTAATAAGGGCGAAGACGTAGCCGATTTCACGTACCAGATCGTCGCAATCATGTAAAAGCTGTCAGCAAAATTCGTGATGATTCTGCCTGTCAACAGAATCATTAATTGTTTATTCATATATGAAAATCCTCCTTTAATCATCAGCAAATAACCCGTGGTCATTCGCTAACCTTAAGGCGGTTTCCACACAATAAATGAGTTCTAATGATCGAATGGATTTTGAAAACGTATTAGAATCATAGCTTCCTTCCTCTCTTATACTGGTATTGGTAATTATTTCATAAATATTTTGAATCTTCAACCTGAAATAAATAAACATCCCTGCAGGCAGAGGGTCTTCTCCGCTTGCAGAGATGTTATACTTTAGCGTGTCAGATCATCTGTCAACTGATCAGGTACAAGTCCCATCAATCTTTTCCCTGTCATCCATATGGCAAGGCTCGTCACCCATAGAATCAACGCCGACGCTAATCCAACGACTGACATATAGGTATTCAGCTCATGACCGCTCACCATCAAAGTCTCAGGAATGAAAAGCCAGGTGACAACAGGAACCACACATAGTAAAATGCCCGTGTAATAATAAATCTTGACCCGGAATAGTCGAGCCAATGGGAGAAAATGAAGTCCGACGATGATTGCAATGACGATCGGAATATTTTCCGTGTGTCCAACAGCATTGCACACTGCAATGGCAATCCCGATCGCTATCCCCTCCCCGGCGAAAATGATGTTAAACCATTTTCTCATTTTCCTGCTGTTATTCCATTCTGGACTGGATACTCCATCCGGAAATTTCTTAGAAGCGTGAATCAGCGAGAAACCGGAAAGGACCAACAAGAAACCAATCGCCAACGCAACCGTCAACAACCAGGGGCTCCCCCAGCCCTGCAATCCCATGATGCCTGTATACGCCCAGAGTGTACCGAAAAACGCCATGAATAGTACACCAGAAGCCGTCCCACGCAAGTCCCTTTTCGTAACTGTATGTACCATAAAGTACACTCCCTTTCACCAACACTTGTTGGAAGTGATTATTAACCATATCTATTCACTTATCTTTTTAATATCACTCGCCTTGACTCTTCCAGGAGAACCTTCCTTCAACACCTCATCAACCTTCATGAAAATTTTGTCTCCCTCTGAAAATTCTTCGGCGTCTTCCGTTTCCACATATAAAAAGGTACCGTTTAAATTCGCTAAATCTTCCCCTTTTACTTTTTCCAGGGACACTAAATCAGCAGCCGTCAAATCTTCTCCAATCAGGATCTGATTCTCCTTCACCTCCAAAATGTAACCGTAGACGACATTTTCACTGGTTTTTGTGGGATGTTTGGATGCATAAATAATGTACTCAGCAATATCAGTGAACGGTTTAGAAATTTCATGAGAACCGCAGGCATTCCAGTTAAGTGTGTGGTTTCCTCCATTTATCTTCACTTTCATCAAATAGTTGTCTGCCTGTTTTCCTTTAGGGCACTCATCACTCGTAGGCTTGGAGTTTAAATAATTCGCCAACACCAACTGCTTATAGACCTCTTGTTTATCTTCATCGTTCAGTTCGATCGTTTGTTTTTCTCCCTCTTTGGCACCGTACCTTAACTCCACTTCAAACACATCCTGGCGATTGACGTCATAAGAAGTCTCGAGAACCCCCCAGGTTTCACCCGTTACACCCTCACAACCTGTCAGATAATAAGACAGATTGGTAGGATTCTCTTCCCGTTTCAGCTTTCCGCATTGAAAGGTGTCCACCCCGCCACTACCATATTGGTCTCTCGTTGTGTCATGCTTCACCTCTATTTGCTTCCCATTGTAAGATAAATCCGTGAGTATTGGATCCCCTTCAATCGTGTAGGATACGATTCTCAAATCACCTTTTTTCTGCTTTTCTACCTTTTGAAAGTAGTTCTCCATCTTATCCAATCCTGAAATCCCACCATGCATGTCCACTACATCCGCATTCAGTTCAGAATCGTTTCCGTCAGTAGGCTGTGCGGCTTGATCGGATTCCTGACACCCGGTGAGAAGAAAGAAAATAATCCCAAGCATCCACCACCATTTTTGATTCCTCATCTATTTCCCCCCTAATAAACTCTTTATATCTAGTACTTCTTTTCCTGAAAACACGCTCTAAGTTTTTTTGCAAACATCCATCGTTAAAACAGAACCATGAAAATCTGGTAAAATCGAAATAACGACCCTATGAATAATGCACCCACAGCAGCCATCAAAAGGTACCTCACTTTGAAAAGCCACTGATGTTTATATTCTTTAGGATCCTTCCACTTCTTAAGATCACTTTTCAAAGTGTAAAAGAATAGTAGGATAAGCGGGAAAACAATCAGTATGATGATTCCAAGAAAAAACACCTGATTGTAATACGTCATAAAAGAATTAGACAGAAAGGCTTTCAGGACTTCTCCTAATGCTACAAAGAGCAAAATCAACAACATGACCTGGGAGGTGAATATGGCAGTGAGTCTTCTTCCTTCCCTCATGTCCCTAATAATTAGATAAGGAATCAAAAAAAGAAGAATAAGCACTGCCAATGCATAAAAATATGTACTTTCTGACAAAAAAACTCCTCCTTACTTCATAACAAAAAACTGTGTCATCCAGGCAATATAGTATGAACCAGGGATAAAGATCAGCTGAGCGAGCAGTGTCCCGAACAGCCTGGAGATGACCATCATGATGGAAAGTCCTTTCAACTCTTGATAATTCCCCTTCCCATTCGCCACATCATCGGCCAATACGGATATCTTCGGGTCAATAAACAGCGTCAATAAGATGGTTGCGATACCATTGATCAATCCCGAAGCCATGGTCGCACTGCTATGTCGATCAGGTACGAGAAGCGCAGCATAAAGCGCTGAAAGAACGCCAATTGTATAAACCGCTGTAATGACCATATTGATAAAAAACAGCCTCTTCGGAATCGTCTTGAAACTGATTCCTTCCAAATACCTTCTGCCCGGCTTGGCAATATGGTTAATCCCCCTTTTATATAGGTCATTCTTAAAGCCCAGCCTGATTAATCTCGGTAATGAACCTCCCTGCTCTGAAAGATGGATAATCCCCCTTGAAAACAAAGCAACAAAGGTGGGAAGTAACACGATCCCAAGGAGCGTCCCTAAAGTCGAGGCACCGATTAGGACCCTGAACTGCTCTTCCACCACTTCTAATTTCCGACCATCAGGCGCAGCATCGGTGAGACCCCCTGTAAATGGCTGCTGCATCATATTCGACATTCGTGACACAATGACCATCATATTGAACAGGGAAAGACCTGAGGCAATCAATTTCACCCTTGCGCCGGATAACCTGACCGCATAAGCAAGTGTTTCGATGCTATGTATGATTAAAATAAAAAGTGCAATTGAAATGACCGGTAACGATATAAATTCCACGATGACATCTCCCTTATTTATCCAATTATATTATAGCATTAAAAAAAGGAACATTTCGTATTTTTGAAATGTTCCTTTAAATTTACTATCTATAGGCTTCATACCAATGAAAGAGCTGTATTTCTTTTAACGACTTATATTGAAGATTGCCTTCTAAATGGTTAATTTCATTTATCTGGGAACCCCCTAAAAATAAGGAATCGCCTCAACCGACTGTCTTCCGTTCAATTCCTCGTAGCCATGCGGTCAACACAACCGCTCCTGCCACCATGATGGCACCGATCCACGGCGTATGAATCAAACCGATTCCATCCACGATGAGTCCGCCGACGAAGGAACCAATGGCAATCCCGACGTTAAATGCAGCGATATTGAGTGCAGATGCGACATTGACTGCTGATGGGACATATTTTTCCGCCAGATTCACTACAAGGATCTGAAGTCCAGGCACGTTCATGAATGCGAACAATCCCATTAGGAAGATTGCGATGAGACCTGCCACTTTAAATGGTGCTGCGAATGTAAGAACTACGAGAATGATTGCCTGCATAACAAACATCCAGAATAAAGCTTTTAACGGATTTTTGTTGGATGCTTTCCCTCCGGCGACATTTCCGATGGCAACGGCAATTCCGTACACAAGAAGGATAATGCTCACCCATTTGGCGCTGAATCCTGTTACATCTTGCAATAAAGGTGTTAAATAAGTGAACGCAACAAACGTTCCGCCATACCCAAGGGCTGTGATGGCAAAGGCTAATAGTAATCGACCGTTCGTTAGAATCTTTAGCTGTTCGCTAAACTTAGCCGGCGGTGCTTCTTTCAAATTTTTTGGGACAAGAATAGAGCTTGCAATGATCCCGACTACACCAAGAACGGCAACTCCCCAGAATGTGGCTCTCCATCCGAATGCATGTCCGATGAAGGTTCCGAGTGGTACCCCTGTTACGGTCGCAACCGTCAATCCTGTGAACATAAAGGCAATCGCACTGGCCCGCTTATGGGCAGGCACGAGATCGGCGGCAATCGTCGATCCGATCGAGAAGAAAATCCCGTGTGAAAATGCTGTAATAAATCGTGCAACGAGTAATAGTCCAAAGCTTGTGGACATGGCCGCAACCGAGTTTCCTACAATGAATAAGAGCATTAATGACATAAGCAGTGATTTCCGGCTCATCTTACTGGTCAATGCCGTCAACACCGGTGCTCCGATGGCAACTCCAATGGCGTATCCTGAAATCAATAATCCTGCAAGTGTGATCGATATCGATAAATCATCGGCAATCGATGATAATAATCCAACGGGTACAAACTCTGTCGTTCCGATTCCAAAGGCACTGATGGCAAGCGCAAGTAACGCCGGTGTGCCGCCTTTCGATGTTGACTGATGTATAGTAGCTGAAGTTGAACTCATAGCGTAACTTCCTCCTTAATTGGTTGTATGATTTAGTGAATGAAGAAACGAAGGCGCCTTTCGTTTCTCTGTACACATCATGATAATGGGTACAAAGATTATTGGGAAGTACGCACTTTAAAGTCATGTAGGTACTTTTTTATAACCTAGGGACCCTTAAGTGCCTATATACCTTTCAAACCCCTTCTGCGAAATCCAGTAGGTACTATTTGAAAAGCTAAATTGAATTATGAGGGCTAGCTAACCTTTTGGGAAGAACGCACTTTGAAGTGGCATAGGCACCTGGAAGTACCCTAATAAACTACAAGCTCTTTCCTAGTCAAACAGCAGTGAAGTGGGTACACTGAAAAAGAAATGATTTTATAGAGGAGAGTACATAATGAAAGCACTTGTATTTGAAAAATTCGGCGGACCGGATGTCCTCCACTATCAGGAGATTGATTCTCCCCAAATGGAATCGGATGATGTATTAGTTGAAATGAAGGCGATCGGGCTGAATTTCGCAGATGTATATAGAAGAAAAGGGAATTATCATTTAGCAGGAGATCCACCGTACATATGTGGATATGAAGGAGCAGGAGTCGTCAAACAGGTAGGAACGAACGTGACAGGAATCAATGTTGGAGACCGCATTGCTTTTGCCGATGTCCCTTATGCGAATGCTGAACTTGTGGCTGTGCCTAAGGAAAAAGCCATTCCCCTGCCGGATGAAATATCGTATGAAACAGCTGCATCCCTCTTGTTACAAGGTCTGACTGCACATTACTTAACGAAAGACAGCTATAGCATCAAGAGAGGGGATACCGTTTTAGTCCATGCCGCTGCGGGCGGAGTGGGACAACTCCTCGTCCAAATCATCAAGATATTTGGCGGCACAGTCATCGGGTTAACCTCTTCAGAAGAAAAAAGGCAGGCGGCACTCGCGGTTGGGGCCGACCATATGTTTTTATACAGTGAAGACTGGAAACAAAAAGTTCAGGATGTGACAAGTGGAAACGGCGTGGACGTGGTATATGAATCCGTTGGTTCGACTTTGATGGACAGTTTCGAATCAACTCGCATCGGGGGGACCGTCGTCTTCTTCGGTATGGCGGGAGGCGATCCTGTTTCGGTTGATCCACGGATGCTGATGGATACCTCGAAGACCCTGACAGGCGGCGATTTGTGGAATGTCTTGACGTCTCGCGAAGAACGGGTGACCCGCTCACATGAGTTGTTCGGATGGATTCAAGAAGGAAAGTTGAAGGTTTCTGAACCAACGGTCTTTCCTTTAAGTGAAGGCGCAAAAGCTCATGAGTATTTGGAAAGCAGAAAGAGTACAGGGAAGTTATTATTGATTCCTTAAGCATGCAGAAAGAGCCCCGTTCCTCCTGGAAAGGGGCTCTTTCTATAAACCTTGAGTCAACCGGATCATATCCCTGACTTGGATTCCATTTTCAAAAATGTCTTCAGAATAGTGCCGGGTGAAAAAATCCAAATCCACCCCAATGATCCTAAAACCACACTTCTGATAAAGGGCAAGCTGGCCGACGCCTGAATTACCGGTACCCACCTCAATGGTCTTGTAACCTTTCTCTTTAGCCACCTTTACGGCATCCATCACCAGCTGTTTACCAATCCCTTTTCCGTGCAGTTCTTCTTCAACGGCCACATTCACTAGCTCGACGGTTTCCGGACGGGTTGGCAGTAACACATACACACCAACGATGTTGTCCTCAAGCTCCGCTACAAAGCATTCTCCCCTGGCGGCATATTCCTTCACGATTTTCTCTGAAGGATCTGCCAGGAGAAGCAGTTTCATCGGAAGTTCTTCATCCTTGTGTTGTTTTCTAATAATCATTTCCTACCTCCACTGAATCCCTAAAGATTTTCAAACATAACTTATTCTGAACAACAAATTAAGAAAAAAATATTCATCTAGGCATATCACCTTTACTAACCTGAAATAAATAGTATACTGAAATTATTCTTCATCTTGAAGATAGTGGTTTAAGGCAGGACCCCTTATTGTAAATCGAAAAATTCCTTATTTGTAGCGGCTTACCAGTGTTGTTGGTAAGCTATTTTTTTGTACCGTAAAATATAATGAATGCTATACCTAATGCCGTTTTTCATAGAACTATCTATACTTTTCTATTTTATTTCCTTCTTATTAGATTCCTGAATGAATCTAATAAGAAACGCAGTCCCTGCACAGTTTAGAATAATACTCGCACTAAGGATGACAGCCCATAACGGGGTCGGTAGCGGGAGAATAAATGATAATAATAAGAATAAAATTCCTGTTAAAACAAATACGATACCCTTTGTAACATGATTCATGAATCTTCCTCCAGGAAAAAATTAAGATGTTATATATTTTAACATATATATCCAATGTCAACGATATAAACTATTTCACTATCTCCCACACACGGCCATCTTCCACCGGTATGATCTTTCCTAGAAAGCCAAAAGTTCTCAAAGTAAATTGAAAAATTCCCCATTAAGATCCGTATAGATTAATAAGGGGGCGATTTAGCAGATGAGAAAACTAATAATAAAATTGTTCATGTTAACGGCACTTGTAGCATTAGCTGCAGGATGCAGTGCACCTAAGGAAAAGGATGAGAATGCTGAAACCATCCAATCCTTTTTAAAAAACGAATTCACCGGACCTGGTGATGAACTCAAAGCAGCTTTTAAACAAAATGGTCCCTTTCCACCTGAGCTAAAGGAGTATGTAGTTGAGAACTATGCGCCTCTTGTGATGGATTGGCAAGATATGATGAATAAGAATCTTATCTTGTTTTATCAGCGCGTGGCTTTTGAAAATGACTATCTGATGAAGGCAACAAATATTGAAATTATAAAGGATTCAGACCTTGCTTATGATTATAAAGTGGATGTGGAATACAGTAAGAATGGTGAAACGAGCACGGCGACCGTCGCGGCAAGAATAAATTTAAATGAAGAAGGGAAGATTGTCTCCATTCGAAATATGGATGTTGGTGGATTACTGGAAAAAATGAATCAGTAAACTCTTTTGCACCATCATGGGAACTTCTCATCTAAGAAGTTCCCATTTGTTTATTTAATAAAATAATAAGAGCCTGCTAAATTAATATCTTTCCACCTTCAATACATCCTCAGAAGGAGACAGATACTCTTTCCCATCCATTGTAAAATCGGCTTTTTCACGATTTATTTCAGCATACTGCACCACTTTACCTTCATGCAGAAAAACGAGTAAGTAGATATCATCCCTGCTGCTGATGTGGCTGGGATCTTCGAATTCAATCCCGAGCTTTTTTTCTATACTCTCTTGAGGGGTATAGGGTGGAAACAAGTACGCTTTGTCCCATCTGAAGTCAGTTATGGAATGAATCTCAATTTCCTTGTTTTGTTGATTTTTCACCGTGGAAGATAGTGCGTTCTCGAATGTTTCATTACGCTTTATATCATTGTTACTACAGCCCGTGATCACCATTGCCATGAGGAAGAGAGTGAGACACTTCAACAGATTCATGCAGAAGGTCCACCCCCGCCACCCGTTTGATTATTCGCATTCGTGGCTTGTTGGGAATGCTGTGCTGACTTTTGATAAGCTTCTGCTCTTGGGTCTGGTCTATTCTTTTTAATGCTGTCACCATAAAATTCCATTTTCCTTGAACCGATGAAAATACGGATGGCAAAATAGAAAATAACTATTCCCAGAAAAATCAAGAAATACATTCTTACACACCTCCAGAATTTGGCTTATATTCACTGTAACATATATGGTTTATGCGTTTGTTTCTTTATGAAAGTGTACTTGTTTCAAATACTCGATCTTCCCCAAGTCCTTATGATTATTCTGATTTGCCCGATAGCTGTCTTTAGAGGAAGCCTCGTAAACACGTAAGTACTGCTCTGGATTCAGTAAATAATAGTTCACATCCCCTGCTCTATGTGTCTCGAGATTTTCTAATTTTACTCCGGAAAATCCTGGAAGCGTATCAATAATACCGAACTCCACGGATAATCCATCTTTCGAAAATTCATGCTCATGCAAATCGATCAGCGTATAGTCCATGGAATTCATGATCCCTACAATCTCACTCCAGTTATGTATAGATGTTTCAGCTGGCACTTCCCAACCCCTTTTATCACCAGGCACATGAATGTCGAGATCCTGTGCATCCCAGCTCCTGCCCGTGACCTCTTCCAATCCGACCGATCCCATCAGCAGTGGCCTAATGCCAATACCATTTAACTTCCGGGCAATATCAATAAACTCATTAAATTTTTGATTCATAGACAAACTCCTCCCTGAGAATACTCATTCGTAATCGATCCACGAACTCTCCGCTTCTCAATCTGTCCTGCCTTAAAATGCCTTCTTCCACATATCCCATTTTTCTATATGATTTGATGGCTTTTTCATTATCGATCTCAACTCTGAGCCAAATCTTGTTCAACCCGAGTTCCTCGAATCCCCAATGAAGCATTTCACGCATGGCAGCTAATCCGTAGCCTTTGCTCCAGTAGGCTTTATCACCGATCGCGATCCCCAGTTCTGCATGTTTATTTAGGTGGTCAATATTTTTCAAATCGATCCAGCCGATGTGCTTGCCTTCTCCTGTCAAGATCGCTTTCTGTTCATATCCATTCGTTTTGTTGATGCACATGTCAATCCAGGCACGGGTTTCTTCCAGACTGAAAGGAGGATATTTCTCCGGCATGTTCAGGTGTTTGGTTACTTCCTTATCCAAGCACCATTTGTATCGTTCTTCTGCATCGTCCAACGTCAATTCTCTTAGTGTCACTTCTGGGGTTGTTTTCATAGTCATGATTCCTTTCACCCTCGAATGCTTTTGTAATGCTCTAATATCCCGATTAGAATGGCTTTGTTGTATCCCGTTTTCCCATGAATTCTTTCAGCCCATTCTTCCACTGTTGCCAGCTTTTTGTCCTTCATCAGCCCTTCTGTTGTACTTAGAAAACTCTCCCAATTATAAAACTCCCAATGGGCGATTTCAGATTGGCACGGGATTCTGCACTCCAATAATGGATGATTCTTGATCATATGTTGAGATTGCTCAGCAGCCTTTAGGAATGTATCCATATCAATTCGTTCAGTCTGGAAAACTTGTTTTGATACTTTTCCATTCGGTCGATGATAGTGGATTTCGATACCTGATGGGTGCTCCTGAACTTGCACCTTTGCAGCAGGAAAGAATCCACTTAATTTTTCGTTGGTGTAATCTGTACTCTTCGTATCTATTAGAATAGGATTCAACCACTGATCGCCCAGGTCACATAGAAACCGTTCCCCTTTTTCATTCAGTGCGATGACAGCTGCATGAGCTTCGTCGGAATTCAGATCATGACCAACGGGATACGCCTCGACACCTTCTCTTTTAAACTCATCCAGTAACCAGAGGGCAAGATCAAAACAATTCCCGGACATACCGAACTGTTCCCGATGCTCCCTCATAAGAGAGACATCCCGCTGTTTCTTCACGCTCCCCTGTTGATAAAACCAGACTTTCGTTAACGTCTCCATTGGGAAATCATTAAACTTGTTCCATGTGTTTAAAATGCTATCTGAAGCAATCATGCTTCCACCCCTGAATTTATGTATGACATGATATATCTTTTATATTCATCGGTCAGCCCATCCGGCAGTTCATCCAGTTTGAAAAATTGGACGTCAACCGATTCGGTTTCATCGACGCTTATTTTCCCGCTCACGTCCTTTGTGACGTAGACAGCCGTGACAGAATACAGTTCATCTCCATTTGATACTTTGAAGTAATAGTCAGTACCTGAGAAGATATTTACAAGAGTAAGCTCCCCAATCTCAAGACCGGTTTCTTCCTTCACTTCTCTCCTTGCCGTCTCTTCTAAACTCTCACCCAGTTCCATCAATCCACCAGGGAGTCCCCATCCACCGTCTGTTCGGTGCTGGAGAAGCAGTTCATGATGGTCGTTTAAGATGATGACGACAGCACCGGGGAGAATTAAGGGTCTGGTGCCCACGAGTTTACGCAGATTTTTGACGTAGTTCATCGATTTCCCCTCCTAGTTTTGCTCAATTTCACATTTCCCGCCATACCTAAGCCCTCAAATTTCTGATTTTCGAGATAAAAAAATTCATTAGGAACCCAACTAGTAAATATACCAGTAATAGTACATTATTGGCTTCTTCCCATATATATTTCGTCACAACAAACAGAGCAATCGAGCCCAGTACGGCCATCAGCCACAACTTCATTTGAAACGTTTTCTCTGACATACGATCCAACCTTTATTTAATCTTTTGCTAGAGTGAATGTCTCCTCCTGATCATCCCACTTCACCGTTACCTTAACCTCAGTATCTTCACTCATTTTGGCATTCGTGGGATTTGATTCACTACTGTCCCGGATGACTCCATTCTCTTCTAGGGTCACACCCGTTCTACCAAATCCGCCAACTTCTTCTACGTCATAGGCCACGTCACCAACAGAATCAATGTCCTTCCCTTTATACTTCAGGACAAAATCCTTTTTTTCAAAATCACTGGACTGGTTGACGTTTAGTTCGGCATGCCAGTGATCGGAATTTCCGGAGAAAGAGAAATCTTTGGTGTTGCAGCCTGCTAATAGAAGCATAATTCCAACTAAGAAAAGTATTTTCTTCAGCATGTACTCATCCCCTTAACTTGATTTTGCCCGATGTGATAAATCCCCTTCCATTACAATCCTGCATCCCTCTTCCCGTAACTCAACAACGGTAAGACTGGTATCATGTATGAATGGAGGTTCCCATAATTTCTCTAAGGGAAGGTTTTTGAAATAGGCTAGCAATGTCTTGATGACAACAGAGTGAGTAACGACTAAGATATTCCCTGTATCGTGGATCTCACGAATCGAGCTTATACATTTCAATACTCTGTCCTTCACTTCATCAAAATGTTCTCCACCGAGTGGTTGATAAAGATGAGGCGTATTCCAAAAAGAGTGAAACTCTTCGGGATGGTTCGCCTTAATATGTGAAACCGTTTCTCCCTCCCAAATCCCCATATTGATCTCTCTCAGTCTTTCATCGAGGATGATCGGAGTTTCGCGGTTACCGCTTATTAAGCCTGCCGTCATTTCGGTTCTTTTACTTAAACTTGAATAGATGGCCTCGAACTCAACCTCTTTCAGTCTGTTTCCTAAAAGCGTTGCATGTTCTTTCCCTTTATTTGTGAGGCTTGAATCTCTCCAGCCCTGCATTCTTTTCTCAGTATTCCATTCCGTTTCTCCGTGCCTTGTAATATATAAGGTTAGCAAAACAATCCTCTCCATTTAAGCGGGTATGAACTAAATAACACTAAATTTCTCCAACGCAAACGCAATACCATCTTCCCCGGATGTTTTCGTGACGTAATCCGCAACGAATTTCAATCTGTCACTGCCATTTTCCATTGCAATCCCAAGGCCCGCCATTTCTAGCATATCCACATCATTATCCCCATCACCGAAAGCGATGGCTTCAGATGGATGCAAATCATAGTAATCTAATACTTTCTGGATGGCTAATGACTTTGACACATCTTCTTGTAGCACATTTAACACGTATGGATGCCATCTTCTGAAGGTAAGATGAGGAAACCTCTGTTGATATGATTTCACCACTTCATCCGTTGCAAATAAACACATCAAGTAGACATCCTGTTCACCAATAAGACTCTCCCTCACAGGATATTCATCCAACGATAACGTTTCCTTCAATGCACGGGCTATTTCTTCTTTCTCCACTCCATTCATACAGAAGCTTTCGGTATAGAAAGAAAGGCCATGCTTGCCATGGGCGAAATCCACAATCTCTTTTACCAGATTCCGGTCCATGGGAACTTTATGAATCACTTTTTCGTTATGTTTGACATAGCCGCCATTTGCTGTAATGAACGTATCGATTCCTAACTCTTTTATATCGTCGCACATCGATAAGGGCCTGCCAGTTGCCGCCACCAGTTTATACCCTTTGTTCTTTAGAGTACGTATGGCATCTTTCGTTTTATCTGATATTTTTCCAGTTTCGTGATGTGTAATTGTTCCATCAATGTCAAAGAAAACGATTTTGTACTTCATTTCTTTCCTCCCTGATACAATAGCCTTATTACTGACAATTCCAATTATTCCAGTTTATTGACAACAACTCAATATATAGTTATAAAAAAGAAGCTTATCATTAGAGATTGATAAGCTTCTCGCCTCACACATGATGAGTTTCTCTTGTTTCTTCAATCTGTTCAAGATGCCCTTTTGCATGTCCCGCTACCATCTTGATCATTTTTCTAACGGTCAGCTCACCCTGGTCTTCCGTTTGAATTTTTCTATCGAGGGAGTCCGGTAAGCTCTCACAAAGATTTAGTACGTGCTCCCGTATTAATTTAAAAAGGGATACCTCGGTTTCGATTGATCGACCTTTGTAATTCGTTCCCGTTTCCCATAGATTGGGGTCGTATGGGTTATTCTTATAATTTCTACCGTCTTCAGCCAACGCAAACTTAATACGATGGAACATGGTTAAGTCCGAATCAATGAAATGTAGCACGGTTTGCCGAATGGACCATTTGCCTTCAGCTCTAACCAAGTCCAAATCATCGTTAGATAACCCTTTTAGCACGGTATCTATTCGATCGATCCCACTTTTATATAGCGATAATATCTCTTCGTCTGACATAAACAACTCTTCCCAATGTGAAACGATGAACCCATCTGGATCCTTCACCATAATTAACTGGCCAAACCCTGGATCTACTTCCAGTTCATAATCAACTTGTTCTTCCTCAAACTTTCGCTTCAGGTTCTCAATTTTCTCTCCCATAATATAAAACCGCTGGCCCGTATCAGGTTTGACAAAAGCGTCATCGGTATACTCCTTAAAATTCTCTTGGTTTCCTTCCGTGAATAAAACCGCCCCACCACTAGGAAGCCTCCACTGTGCAACCGCATCTTTTCTCCATTCCTCACTCCCACCAAATACTTTACGATAGAATGAAAGAGATCGTTCAAGATCATCCACCCTTAAAACCAATCTAGGCTTTGCATTTTGCATATTTTCACCCTCCGAAAAAATGTGTTTTCCTAACTAACCCTGGTCCCTTGATGAAAAACCATCTGCCATCTTTCATCTATCCATTTCCAAATGGAACTCCTCAACGAGTGCTGTTGCGTTTCTTCATTAAAAATTCTATATGTACTCAATATGATTTCATCGGATAAAGGATGAATTTCGAACTGGTCCATTGTCATCTGGACTGTTCCTATTCCTCCATCACTGATTTCCTCATCTTGATAAAGAATCTTACCCGAACTCCCAATTTCAAAAAATCCCTCTGCGAGAATCCGGCTGAGTTCTGTTTTGGATGAACGAGTTTCTGGTTTTAATAATTTTTCTTCTAGGTGTTGGAGTTGTTCTTTTAAAGTATTATTCATAACTTTCTTCTTCCCCTTTTGAACTGCTCAAACTGCTACTCACCAAAATATCTCTTATTTCCATAATAGAAGTCACCATTGCGTACGGAGTATGATCCGTTGGCTTTTCTTCCCCTCTGAAATTAACCCATATCGCTTCCATCCCTGCTTCCATGGGGCCAACTACATCATGCGTCCACGAGTCACCTATGAATATCGTCTCCTCGGGTTTCTTATTAAATGCTTCTAGAGCAATAGTATAGATTCTAGAATCAGGCTTTCTAATACCTAATGGTTCTGCATGAATGATCTTATCTTGGCCGAATACATCCCCTAAACCCATATTGATTATCTTTTGTTGAGGGTCATAAAGTCCGTTCGTAACAATTCCAACTTCATAATGCTTAGTCAGTTCATTCATTAAATTTAATACGTATTCGTCAACCGTTATAAAGTTCATACTTGCGTTAAGAAAGAGTGATTCAAGCTGATTTATTTCCTCAATCTTTGCTTTCACGTCAAAGGAATCAAGGGCACTCTTCCATCTTTCTCTTTTAAATTCAGATGTAGTTAGTTCACCCCTTACAAGTTTATCTATTAGAAATCTTGGAGGTTGTTTTATTTTCTTCAAAAATTGTTGTTCGTCCATTCCCTTTGTCAATGGATGTTCGGCAAGAGTCTGAGCCAGCCCATCGTCAAACCATGTTGAATTTTCAAGCAGTGTGTCATCCAGGTCAAATAAAAGAAGGCTATACTTTTTCATTGGCTTATATGTCAGATTCACCATAACCACTCCTTACGAATGAAACCGTCCCATCACCACGGTATTGTAGTAACGTCCATCCGATAAAAATTTGTCTCTTTTCAATACTCCCTCCACTTCAAACCCGTTGTTTTTATAGAGCTTGATGGCTTTTTCATTTGTTTCGAGCACATTCAACGTGATCTTCTTAATGTCGCTGTCGTCAGCCCAACGTATGCTCTCTTTTAATAGATTTTTTCCGATGCCGTATCCCCAGAATTCCTGTAAGACGCATACCCCAAACTCTACTTTATGAGCGATCCGCTTTAATGATGTCCCCTCACATCTGGAGAAACCGGCGATCCTGTCCTCGACTTCACAAACCAGGAAGAGATTTCTCGGACTCTCTGAATCTTCTTTGATGATTTGAATGAAGCCTTCTTCATCTATATACGCCTCTCCTCTTTCCCTGTCGAGGTTTTCCGTTTCTCCGTCTGCCTGGAGCCGTACTTCTGACAGTTTCTGAGCATCAACTTCTCTTGCTGACCTTATGGTATAGGTTAGATTACGAATATGAAATTCTATTGGATGAATAATGATATCGATCCACTCCTTGAACTTGCTCATTACACTCTGAAACCATTATCCATTAATTTCTAATTCCTAACAATAGTTAACTTCAAGAAGTAGCACTTGAATACCTACTTAACCCCTTCCACCATAAAAATTTCGTGAAAAGTGAGATCATAAAAGTCACCAACAACAATCCCACCATCTGAATGAATGAAATCCCCTGAAACAGAGCATACGTCGGAGTCGCAGCTACAATACCAACAGGAACGAGTGTATAAAGGAGCCATTTTATCATCGGAGGATACAAATCAACCGGGTACTTTCCCATCGTCCATATACTTGAAAACAGGATAAAGCCTCCCCCTGTTCTGCCAAGCCAAAATGACAACGTGCCGATCCACATTCTGAAGGAGTAACTGATGATGAGAGAACATGCTAGTAGAATGATAAACTGAATGAAATGAAGAGAAACCATTCCTTTTTGAAAAAAGGCTGCCCCCGTTATTATGGTAAATCCAAGTATGATGTCAGTGAGTGCCCATACATTGCAACTCCCGAAGCTAGCAAGGAACTGGGCATCTTCAGGAAGTAAGAGTGTTTCATCTAAATGACCGTCAACTACCTTATCTGGAAGTGCTTCAATGTTCCCCATGACAAATAGCGAAAGGACTCCTGCCACCAACTGATAGACTCCTAATAACGTGACGATTTCTAAAAGCGTCCACCCTGCCAGGGAATCTGTAAACTGAAATACAATCCTGAGGCCGAATACCCCGCTTGCAAAATAGAATAGTGTAGATAGAGCCTGTGTAAGAAAATTAACCCGGTAAGGCAGCTGCGTCATGAGTGACGTTCTAAAGAACAGGAATACTAAAGCCAGCTTTTTTCTCATCTTACTAACCTCCTAGAGCAGAATATCTTTTAATACCTTTTTTATAAACCAGGTTACACAAGAACAGCAGAATCATGATCCATCCTGCCTGCAGAAGAAGTCCGTGAGTAAGAGAGACACCTTTAGTCCCGGTCAGTATTTCAGCCGGGAAGCCTAACATCCCGTAAAAGGGGGTGTAGTACAACCAATCACTGAACGCTCCATTTATAAGAAACAGCGGTGCCACTTCTCCCCCGATAAAAAAGAACGCCACTTCCCCTGCGTTTACTAATGATTGTGTTTTCTCTGTCCAGAAGGCAGCGAGGGTCAACAAATAAAGCCATAGAAAACGAAGGACGCATGCATTGATGACTGTAAGGATAAAGAGTGAAATCCGTGTAACCGATGCTGTACTTTCCGGGCTTAGCCAAATCCAGAGACCGATGACCAAGGGGACCGAAACGGTATATGACACCACTTTCACAGCGAGGTTTTCCCCTATGACGACATAAAGCAAATGATGGGGCTTCAAGAGAAGATTGGTTAATTCACCATTGTAGATTTGCATCCCCAGCATATGGTGTTCATACGAAACCGTCAGCTGCCGCACCATGACAATCGCTAAATAGTAGATCAGGAACTGACTGGAACCCCAACCCCCAACAACCTGTCCTTCTGCCGTGACCGTTTGCCAAACAAATAACGAAACCAAGGGGGTGATCAAATGAGAAAAGACGAGCAGGTAAATAAACGACCTCCAGCTAAACACATCCATCGTCTTCCACACCGTATAACCTTTAAGCAGACGGTAACCGTTAAGAACAGCGACTCTACTCATCCTTTACACCACCTCAGCTGCGTATAATTGTTGGAGCGTATTGTCAAATGGCGGTTGTTCAACGGTTAAGTCAAGAATGGAAAAGTTCGACAGTAAGCGGGCGGTCACGGAAGGAACGTGTTGATTCGAAACGCGCATGGTGTACTTCCCATCCTGTGTATCTATTACCAATTTAGATAAGTCAGCAGGCAGGACGCTTGACTCTTCAAGGGTAAAAACAATGAATTTATAGGGAGTCAACTGATTGACCATGTGATTGATACCTCCATCAAAACGTAATCTTCCTTTATCAATGACCATCACTCTCTTGCACAGCTGAGTCACATCCTCCATGTAGTGGGAGGTTAACAGAATCGTCGCATTCGTTTCCCGATTGTATTCTTTCAAGAAATGCCGAATGCGTTGCTGGGCATTGGAATCAAGACCAATTGTCGGTTCATCTAAAAACAGGACCTCCGGGTTGTACACCAGTGAACAGGCTAACCCACAACGCATCCTTTCTCCTAAAGAAAGAGTTCTAAGCGGCTTTTTATAATATGGCTCGATCTGCAGCCAATCGACGATTTTACCTAGATCCCTGGTGAAATCCTTATAATCGATGTCATATATTATCCTCTGCATGTGAAGTGCATCCAGTGCCGTCAAGTCAGCCGGTGCAAAGAGAGGTTTGCTTCCCCGAATCAAGGCGATTTTCTTCAAATAAACATGTTGGCGTTGATGGGGTTTAAATCCGAGAACCGTTACGTCTCCTCTTGAAGGATGCAAGATGCCACTAAGCATTTTTAAAGTGGTGCTCTTTCCTGCCCCGTTCGATCCGATAAACCCAACCATCTCCCCTTTCCTGATTTCAAAAGAAAGATCCGTTACAGCACATATCTCCTTTTTCTTACGTTTAATAAAACTTGATAAAGCCCCTTTGAGCCCCGATTCCCTGACAGGGACTTCATAGGTCTTCCCTAAATTTCGAACCTGCAGCATGTTACCTCTCCCTTTCTCTCGATTGAAAATTTGAAATATTTTACTTATACTTTAATCGTAGCACTCTGTTGCAAGGTTCGAGGGTTATTCAGAATGGATATGGTAATCGTAGTGAAAAACCATTAAAAGCCGGAATGAGAGTTCCATGTTTTATTTCAATGTTTGGAGAGATACTCGATGAGTTCACGTTATTACAGGGGAATTGAAATCACCAGGTCATTTAACTTAAGTGCAGACCTGCTCAGAAAATACGAAGCATGGGGATTCATTCCCCATGCCCCAAGAGGAAAAAACAACTATCGCCAATACACCGACATCCATAAAAAATTTTTCGAAGCATCACGTCAGATGATGGCTGGATATTCATGGACAGAAGTAGCGAAAATGATGAGGCACCTCGTGAATAAAGAACGGGAAGCGGCTATTATTCTGGCAGTTGAGTTTCAGGCAGAACTGGTTAACAACTATGAAGAAAGCACGTTGGTCATAGAGCAATTGCAATCAACTTTAAGCAGCCAGGATATCACACCACAGGTTCAAATGGATGGACCCGTCACGTACAAAGAAGTGTCCAAGCGATTAAGCCTGCCAATTTCCACTTTGAGAGTGTGGGAACAGCAAGAGCTATTTGAAGCAAGCAGAGGAGAAAATAATTACCGGTATTTCGATGGGGCATTAATAAACAAGCTGTTCATTATAAAACTACTGCGATTATCCGGTATGGGATTCGAGCAATGCAGAGAGATCCTTAAAGGAATTGAGAAGAAAAACTACCGAGACATCCTGCCCATCCTTCAAAGCCGGATCGTGGATATGAGGGAACAAATGAGTAAGGGATTGAAGTCATTGGGGACGTTGAATGAGTTGGTCACTTATTTAGAAGGGGTAGATTATTTTAGTGAAGAGGAATGTTAAAGTTTTTATACAGTGGTTTCATTGTTAAGTCTTTCAATTCAATCTAATACTTGGCCACAACCCTAAACAAGGGAAAAACCGACAAATTTGCCTCTAAACAAAGATCTGGCCGTCCCTTTGGTTTAGTATCACTGGTTTAGAAGATTTTTTTCAACACAAGGTCTTGTAAAAATAAAATCATCCCCCACCCAAATACTCCGATTCCAATAGATAAAAATAAGTTAATCGAGTGTTGAATCCCAAGATAAACGATGGCTAAAAGAATCGCAGTCGCCGGGAATCCCCAAAGGACCCCTAATGCAAATTTGCTTATTTCAGTGGATTGTTCTCCTTGAATGTACAGCCAGATAATACTTAGTAAACTTACTAAAGGCAGTGCTGCAATTATGCCTCCGTATGAAGGAAATCTTCTTGAAATCTCAGTCACCACACCTATAATAATTGCCGATACAATAATTTTTGCCATCATGTACATTCTTTTGCCCTC
Source organism: Rossellomorea vietnamensis (assembly GCF_001305855.1). Classification (GTDB taxonomy): domain Bacteria; phylum Bacillota; class Bacilli; order Bacillales; family Bacillaceae_B; genus Rossellomorea; species Rossellomorea vietnamensis_A. The sequence continues at coordinate 244,267 of NZ_LIXZ01000002.1, forward strand.
TTACTTAGTATTTTGAGGGCTTGTTCAACCAGTTCCCCTTCATTTTCGTTCAGTTGCTCCAGAACCTTTCCAAGTTTTTCTTCATCCAAGCTTGTATTCCTATACAGAACCTCTTCCCCTGATTCTGTTAAACTCAAGATTACTTTTCGTTCATCATGGGGATCTCTCACCTTCACTAAATACCCTTTTTCAATCGTTCTTTTTACATGCTCTGATGCAGTATTATGAGAAACTTGTAAGTATGAAGCAATTTCATTTACCCCAACCCCTGACTTCTTGTCTACAAGTTGAAGAATACGCACCACCTGGTGAGAAATTTTTTCTCTATGGAGATAATGCAAATGAAAATAAATATCCGTCCAATACTGATTTAACAACTTAAGTTTATCTTTCAAAAAAACACCCCTTTACATCGTTAATAAAGATTATATCGTAATTAACGATATAAAAGAAAGGTTTTTTATTTTTTATATAGAAAAAAGCTGAAGATCATTTATGATCCCAGCTTTTTAATTTCACTTCCCACCATTCACCTCTGCGACGGCCATGACCCCTGCATCTTCCTCAATTGAATGATCTGACCCGTATGATAAGCATCGTGCAGCATGATGTCCAACAATTTCTCTTCTAAAGAATTTTCTTCAAGCATTTCACTCGTTGTTTTACTAAGCGCTTCCCTTAAGTGTCGTTGGGACGATTCAACACGCTTAACGACTGCTTTCCATTCCTTATCCTCATTTATTTGTTCCGTAAGATAGAAAGTATCATTGCCATCGAGAGTTTGAGTCCATTCACGGCCTTCCAATTGTGCCGTCAGTCTTTCTTTGTAATAAGTAAGGTGATTCACATTCTCCCATATGGTTTTCGTCGATTCTCCATCCGGTCTCCAACAAGCCTGTTCTGCCGTGAGTCCTTCGATTGCAGGTTTTAACGGAGCATACTAGCTTTCCTGGTCGAATGTGGTATCGAGCATTCTTAAGAGTAGATCAGTACGATTCATTTTCGTCTTCCTCCTACAAATTAATATATCTACTAAGTATTTCATCAAAGATTAGATAATTCCTTTTAAAAATACAAAATAGAAACCCCTTCTCCAACATCCCAGCATTCTTATTCAAATCTCTCCTTTGACAGAACCAGCTGAAGGTATACTTCTTTTTTGCTTAAAGTGTGAACTTGTTGTTAACAAACAAAGGGAAAAGGCAGAAAGTGCAATAATGAGTGTAGTACCAATGACTAGATATTTCACACCAAATACTTCACTCAATAATCCAGCCAGTAGGATCGTTATAATTAACAACGAACTCTGGAATAAACTCAATGTCGTCCCAATCCGCCCCATTTGTTGGGATGGAATGCTTTGTTGGAAAAACGTTTGAAATCCAGTATTAGCGAACGAGGAGAAGAAACCCAATATGATAAATCCTAAGCTTGCAACAAGAAAGGTAGTTGAAAATGAGTAGATAACATATCCTGCACTGAACAAGATTGAGCCGAACCCTATCAAATATGGGATAGTCATTTTTTTCGCAAACACTGACATGAGTAAGGATCCTGCCAAATAGCCGAGCCCTGTGATGCTCATGAGTAAACTGAACTGACTTTCTGTTAATCCAATTACCTTCTGAGTGAAAATCACTTCTTGAGAATCCAATGCTATCGCTAAGGTCATGATAAATTGAAATAGTACATATACAACCAAGAAGTGTTGGTTTTTCTTTAAAAATGTTAGTACCATTTTTAAATCATTTATGATGACATTAAGGTACTTTATTTTGCCTTCACCAGAATCGGACTTTAAGTGGAGGTTTGGTAAAAAGAAAATCAAGAAACCTGAAATCAAGAAAGAAAAGGCGTTACACCATATCGCAACCTGGTAAGAACTAAACTGAACCAATGCACCTGCTATGGCTGGACCCAATACTAGTGAACCTGTTATAAGAATCGAGCTGATCGAATTATACCGTAACAATTTTTCCTTTGGTACAAGTTGTACGGTGTAAGCAGTTGAAGCCGGTTTAAAAAAGGAGCTACACAAGCTAATAACAAATAGGACAAGGTAGATTGACCATAACTCAGACAACAAGGGAATGATGGCTACTAAACATCCCCTTATCACATCCGTTAAGATCATAATATGTTTTTTGTATAGACGATCTATCATACTGCCTGACCAGAATCCTGTAATGATTCCAGCTATCGGTCCAATGATCCAAAGACCAGCAACTGCAGCTACTGAATCCGTTTTAGCAAATACAAATAAATTTAACGCTACCAGATAAATAAAGTCCCCAATATATGATATACCAACAGCACTCAACAGTAATCCAGGTGCTTTCCACTCTCTAAATGATTCCTTCATGAACCCTTTACCTCTTCAAATGAACAGGACACTTTGTATTCCTGTCTATTCTCATCTTGTGATAGTTGACTTTCCCATCTAACAAAAAGCTGCTCTAGCTCCAAAAGGAATTGTTGCTTTTCTTCTTGATTTAAAGTTAAGTTTGTCGAAAGTGAGGAAGAAGTCTCAGAGTCTTTTTCTTCTAAAACAAATCTGGTCGCTTTTGACCTGTAATACTTCTCTAGGATGCCTCCTTTCTTCTTCTCTTTCACAAGTTCCAATATCCCTCCTTTATAGAGAAGCTGAATATGGTAATGGACACTCCCTACTGATTTTTCTAATCTGTTCGCCACTTCCATCGCAGTTAGTTCCTCATGTTTTAGCAGATGGATGATTTTAATTCGAGTAGCATTTGAAATTAACTTCTGTTGCTCCATTGATATGGATATCGACGATTCGTTTTTCATGATTACTCCCCCTCATTCTAATATTATAGATTATTCTATTTTTTTAGAACATCTCCTTCTTTTTTGAAAATATTTTTTATTTTTCAAGGGGAAGCGTTTCTAAACCTAAAGAAAAGACGCATACCTTAACTCATGATATGCGCCAGTAAATTTATTCTACTTTCTTAAATGAACCCAACAATCTTTTCAATTCACTTCTGGATACTTTCTGCGTGACGATTTCAATCAAATAGTCACCGCTCTCTCCTTTTACGTGAACCTCATCTGTGCCATCCACTTTGAACATATGCCATTGAATTCCGTTCATTTTCATTGAATCGATTTCTTCGCCTAGTGGCCTAACAAAATCGCCTGTTTTTCTGAGGTATGTGTCCTTAGGATGTATCCTTGTGTAAAGCAAACGAGATCCGGATCCAACTTCATTTACAGGCTTGTCATAACTGTAGACGACATAAGCGTGAAGATCCTTGCGGTATTTTTCAATACTTGCAGAAAAAGGGGAGAGTTTCGGATCGTTAAACTCATAAAACAAAGGCATAGTCTCCCTTTGAATGGACATTACTTCTTCTACTTCACTTCGTTTTGTATCAGCATGTTCAATGACTTGGAGTTCCCTATCCCTCTCATCCCTAAAAGAGTGAAATCCGTCAAGATCAGGTTCCAACTCATTTTCATGAAATGTTTTATTAATCACCAAGCTTTTTGGATGTAAATAACTGACTAGTTCCCCGGTATCACTATATATTTCATTTTTTACCATGATTCCAGTATCTTTATCCACCCATATCCTAAATTCTTTTTCATCTGGTTGCATGGTATCGACTAGGCTATCGTCCAGCGTACCTGCAATGACCAGCGTATTATGTCCCAATAGTTTCTCATTTTGCTTTTCGATTGACCATTCATTTTCAGGTCTCAAGTATTTGGCGATGTATGTATAATTATAAAGCGAAATTCCCGCTAACATGTTAGGAGGGGTTTCCCTGAAAATGTTCATTGTATCATATTCAAGAATACCGTCTGGATTCATTTTGAAGATGTCATCTGCCTTTACAATGGGTATATTCTTTTCCGGCATTATGCCGAATTTCACATATTCCATTGAGTCTAAATCAAGGTGCCAAACATGATTTTTGTTATAATACGTTTTACTTACCATCTCTTTCGATCGAGGATTCTTTGGATCTGGATAATCGATTACCTTCTCGTATCCACCAACCACACCCTTATTTCTCACCTTATACTTAACCGTTGATTTGCTTAAATAGTATACTTCGAATTCGCCGGCCGCTGTTTCAAAGTAATCGACTGAATTAAATAACTTATGGAGAACTTCCTCTTTTGTCATTATCTCATCGCTCTCTTTTGGCTGAGGGTGAGTAGGCTCTTTATGTTCTTGAATCTCATTCGTTTTTTCATTCTTTTGAGAAAGGCTTTCGTCTTGTGTTATACCCAAATGATTCAAGATAAAAAAGCCGGCGACTCCCAAAAATAAGGCTGTAAAACAGAAGCTTAAAATTAACCCTATTCCAAAGTGCTTCTTTACTCTACTCGGCTCACGATTACTCTTAAAGTGGTTTCTTACCACCAATTTGTTTTTCTCCTTGAAATCTAAATCTTTCAGAACCCGTTCATCCAATTCTTCTTTCAATTTTTCCAACATATCAGTCATTTCCCTCCCCTCCTTTAAGCTTCTTCCGTAACATGTTTCTTCCTCTATGTAATCTGGACTTGATTGTTTGGCTGCTGACCCCCAACAAATCTTCAATCTCCTTATACGTAAGTTCTTCATAGTAAAACAGAATCATTATTTCACGATATTTGATGGGAAGACCCAATACACTTTGGGATAATTCTGTTTTTGCTTCGAGGTGAAGTACACTGCTCTCTGGGGTGTGATGACTAATCCCCTTTGAAGAAAAAAAATCACTAAACACAAGATTCCTAAAGCTCCAACTTTTCAACCGATCCTTACACAGATTTACCGTTATGGAGTAAATCCATGTTTGATAGGATGATTCTTGACGAAACGTATCAAACTTTTGATAACACCTGATAAACACTTCCTGTGCCACATCCTCGGCAAGCTGCTCTTGTTTTAAATAGGTATAAGCAAGTCGCACAACCTTCTTCCCATACTCATCCATTAACCATTCAACCGTCTCTTCTCTGCTCATTTCATTTTGCTCCATAAACAACTTCTAATCCCCTATCATCATGTACTCCTTTTCAACCTTTAGACGACGCTCCTACCAGAATGGTTGCAAAAAATTAAAAGGATAGCCTTTGGTGCTTTTAATAATATTAGCACTGAAATCAATTCTTCTACTGACTCTTCTACATAAAGTAGCCGACTCAAGAAAATAGTAAGACCATAAACAAAAAAGGAGACTTACCCAATGAAAAAAGCAATCCTCCTGACCATCATCCTTTTTCTACTATTTCCATTAACCACATCCGCAGTTCCAGTAAACCAAGTGAAAGCTGCTTTTATCAGGGACGGGGACTTGTGGACCTTCGTTCACGGCAAGGAAAAACAAATCACCACTACCGGCAATGTCCACTTTAAGCCTAAATGGTCGACCGACGGCACCATTCTCGCCTATCAAGTAGAGACATCATCAGAAGGAGAATCCGAGCTATGGGCCTACAATCTCAAAACCGGTAATAAGAAGAAAATTGCTTATAACGGGCACTCTCCAAAATGGGCTCACCATAAAAACCATATTGCCTATATAAATAATGGAATTTTAGATATTTCAGATCTCAACCGATTCTACAACATTGCAACCGGGGTCAGTGACTTCACGTGGCTCCCCGACGACAGTGGATTTCTTTTGTCTTCATCTGGAACCCTAAACCCCGATGGATGGTCAAGTGCCACCTTGTTTATTAAAAAAGTCGGCGACAACTATGAGGATATTGTCCTTTTTGGCGGGGTGGAGCCTTTCTTTACACTTCCCCGGGAAATCGGGACCAATGATAAAAACAAGTTGATAGCCGTCAATGCTGAGCAGCTTACCTATTCCCCGAGTGGCAAGTGGATTTCATTTGTTGTGTCTCCCACCGCTTCCTGGTCCATGGACAGCGATATGGTGTGTGTGATTGATAAGGAAGGTGCAAATTTCGAGGTATTGGACGAAATGATTTTGCAGGTAGGACAGCCCAAATGGTCACCTTCAACCGATACATTAGCCTATATCGCTGGCGGCGGGAGAATCGTATTCGGCTTCAAAAACAAGGACCTTAAGGTAAAAGAAATGCCTGCCTCAGGAACATATACACCTGCCAATTACGCTGATCTTGATTTTGATTGGATGACTGACAAATCACTGGTCGTGTCGAGGATCAAGGAACAGGAATGGACAAACGACTTCAGCAAGCACCCGCTACCTGCCCTTTACACCTTGAATATCGATTCAATAAAACAAATGAAGATAACGAGCCCTCCTAAAGGGTATGGAGACTATGCCCCTCAGTATCTCCCGTCCCTTGAAAAACTCGCTTGGTTAAGGGGAAAATCCCTTACTGATAGGAAAAGGGATCTGTGGATTGGAAACGCGGATGGGACTGAAGCTAAAGAGTGGCTTCGGGATATTGAGGAGATCGTATTTTATCCCGGATGATTGAGTCAACTGATTTGTGAGATTATGACCGGGATATCGTTGCTTTTTCTTCTTCAAAAGGAAAGTCGACATCCCGGCACGATTTCTCTTATACTCGCATGATAAATCCTGTTCCTGCATGAATAAACCAGATCCCGCTCGTTAATTTTCCATCCGGCATGATCCATCCCAAAAGCCGCATGACTCCCACGCAAGTGATTCCCGACGAGAAATTATCCTGATGCTAACATGAAACATCTTTATATGGTTTCATTTTTTCAAAAAAACTACCTTTAACTGCATTCAACAAGTCCAGCGATGTATCCTTTGATTAATCCAGAAAATAACATATACTTTTAATAGATTAAAAGGAGGGGATTACGCATGGCTATTTACCATAAAATTATCGGAGAAGGATTTCCCATCGTGATGGTCCATGGGTGGACTCTCGATCATCAGGCAATGATGCATGCAATGGAACCGAATTTCAAGGACAGAAGCGGCTGGAAAAGGATCTACATAGATTTGCCTGGAATGGGAAAGTCGGACGCAAAGCCTTCCATCAAGAATTCCGACGACATGCTGGAAGCTGTTCTTGAATTGCTGGACGAGCTGATTCCCGATCAACCCTTTATCGTTTGCGGATATTCGTATGGGGGATATATGGCGAGGGGAATCGTAGAGGAGCGCCATGATAGAGTACGAGGCTTGATGCTCTTGGCACCTATGGTCATACCTGATACTGATAAAAGAGAACTGCCGCAGCAAATCGTTTTGAAAAAGGATCCTGATTTACTATCGAACCTCACTTCACTGGAATCCGAAGCTTTTGCCTCCATGGGTGTGGTTCAAGGAAAAAAGGAATGGGAAAGGTTCCGGGATGACATCCTGATACCATCCACTCAAACAAATGAGGAGTTCGTAAACAGGATCCGGGAGAATGGATATGGCTTCACTTTCGAGCTCTCACAGAAATTTGACTATCCAACATTGATTGTGACAGGACGGCAAGACCATGTAGTCGGGTATCAGGATGCGTGGCGATTGATTGAGGATTATCCAAGGGCAACCTTCGCCGTGCTTGATATGGGTGGTCATAATGTGCAGATCGAGCAGGAGAATGTGTTCAATTCTCTCGTGCAGAACTGGCTGGACAAGTTGGAATCGGAGAGGTTGGAACGGTTGTAAGATGTAAAAAAAGGAGCATGCAATATGGTGAGGATGTTCCATTAACGAGCAGGTTAATGGAACATTCCGAGTGCTGAAAAAGCAGCCACCAATGTTCAAATAGTGGCAATGCAAGATTATCAAAGAAGAATTTAAAAGCAAATTTAAAAGGATGTTATATATGAAACAAAATTCACTTGTATTGTATAGAAAAAAGAATTTGAAATGGACTCAAAAAAAATTACCCCCTCTTGAAAGAGATGAAATTTTAGTAAAAACGATTGCAGGAGCAATTAGTATTGGAGCAGAACTTCCGCAGTATATGGAAAGTGACAAAACTGAATTGTCGCCACATTATCCTAAAGAAACTGGATATGAAAGTTATGGAGAAATTGTAGAAGTAGGGAGTGATGTTAAGACACTAAAAATAGGTGACAGAGTAGTATCATTTTTCGGACATAAAGATTACGGGATAATTAAAGAGCAAAAGGCAATACCAGTTCCCAAGGATATTCACTACTCAATTGCCTTACTTACCATCTTGTCCTGTGACTCTGCAAAAGGTGTTTTTAAAATTAATCCCAAAGAAACAGATAAAGTATTAGTTACAGGTGCAGGAACAATGGGTCTTTTAACCGTTCACTTTCTAAAAGAATATATGAATGTTCATCAAGTAGACATGTTAGAGCCAAATCCCTCAAGAGAACCCTTTGCTAAACTGTTAGGAGTAAGTAATGTCTTTAGAAATATCTCTGAATGCCCAATTGACTTTTATGACTATGGATTTGAATGTTCTTCATATGCCGAAGCATTTAATTCACTTCAAAAATCACTACATAAGGATGCAGAGATTTGCATTCTATCAGATGGAAATAAAGACAAGTTTGAACTACAACCGGAATTTTATGAAAAGGAATTAAAGATCGTTGGTTCAGGTGATGGTTGGGATTATAAAAAGCATTCAGAATGGTATTTTGAGAATATAAAACAGACAGGTTCTCATTTAAATAGAATTTTTGAATATAAGATTGGAAAACAAAAACTAATCGAATGCTTTGAAGATCTGAGTAAAGGAAAAATTAATCCAATAAAAGTCTTAGTTGAATACATATAGGCAATAACTGAAGATCAGCAAATAGATCCAGTTAGTGCAAGCGTACAAAAAATAGCCCTTTGAGAGTCTATGGGGCAAATAGAAGATAAAATTTTTGTTGGAAGAGAAGTTTTATAATGTGGATTATCCTTCAAAGGATAGTCCAACCAAGCCACTGCCCGTTTCTCATTCCCCTCACCCCATCCAATCCCAATTCTCCCTATCCTCCAAATCCATATGCCGCGGAATTCGATCATGAGGAACCTCTCCCTCATCATCCAAATAATAATGCCTGATGGGCTTCAAGTCGTCATCCAATTCATATACGAGGGGGATGCCATTCGGTATGTTGAGACTGACAACCCCGTCATCCGGGATATGGTCAAGGAATTTCACGAGGGCCCTGAGTGTGTTTCCATGTGCCGAGATGATGACACGTTTATTGTCCCGGATGCTCGGGACAATCACCTCATGCCAATAGACGAGAGCCCTCTTTTCTGTATCTAGGAGACTTTCAGATAATGGCATATTCTCCTTGCCAACGGTGGCGTACTTCGGATCGGACAGGTTCCCTCGATGTCCCTCTTCTGAAATCGCCGGTGGACGGACATCGGCGGAGCGTCTCCATTCATGGACCTGCTCTTCCCCGAATTGCTCCGTCACTTCATTTTTATCCAGTCCCTGCAGACCCCCGTAGTGCCGCTCATTTAATCTCCACGATTTATACACAGGGATCCAGACCATGTCCATTTCGTGCAGAGCGATCCATAAGGTCCGGATGGCGCGTTTCAAGACCGATGTATGGGCAACATCGAATATGAACCCGTGTTTCTTCAGGACCGCCCCTGCTTTTCTTGCTTCGGTATAGCCGTCATCGGTTAGATCCACATCCGTCCAGCCGGTAAACCGGTTTTCAAGATTATAGAGGCTCTCACCGTGTCGAAGGAACACAAGCTTCTTCATTTTCATCACTCCAGGTCGTTTTTTTCAGTATGTGCATCTCGGAATAGAAATATTGAGTAATTTAGGAAGTATTGTACCAAAATAGGAATAACCAATTTCGAGAGGAGACGTTGTAATGTTCAAACAAAACGCTGGTGAAAAATTGATTGATCTATTGATTGAATGGGGAGTTGATCATATATACGGTATGCCGGGTGACTCCATTAATTCGATTATTGAGCCACTGAGAAAAAAGCAGGACAAAATCAAGTTCATTCAAGTCAGGCATGAGGAGGCAGGGGCATTGGCTGCTGCCGCGTATGCGAAATTGACGGGAAAACTGGGTGTGTGTACAGCGATTGCAGGTCCAGGGGCGATCCATCTCCTGAACGGCTTATATGATGCAAAGCTTGATAAAGCCCCTGTATTGGCCATCACTGGTCAAGTGGAGACGGACCTTTTAGGGACGGACTCCTTCCAAGAAGTGAATCTTGAGCGGATGTTCGACGATGTGGCCGTGTATAATCAGCGCATCATGTCCGCCGACCAGCTCCCTGCCGTGGTCAATCAGGCAATCCGGACCGCCTATGCGAAAAAAGGGGTATCCGTCCTGACCATCCCGGATGATATACCCCGCTTTGAAGTCGGTAAAGAGGCTCGTGTCACATCCCATTTTTCAGTGAAGCAAAGCATTGCACCTCTTCCTGAAGATCTACAAAAAGCAAAAGAAATTATCGAGGGTGCGGAACGACCGATCATCCTTGCCGGAAAAGGCGTTCATGGACATCGGGAAACGCTCCTGTCTTTTGCTGAAAAGGTAGGAGCACCTATTGTGTTGACCCTCCCTGGTAAAGGGGTCATCCCTGATAAACATCCGTATTGTTTAGGGGGGCTCGGCCTGATCGGGACAAAGCCTTCCTATGAAGCGATGCAGGAAGCCGATATGCTCATGATGATCGGGACTTCGTTTCCTTTCACAGGATTTCTGCCTGACAATGCAAAGACGATTCATATTGATATCGACCCTACCCAAATCGGGAAGCGCTACCCTGTCGATGTCGGTCTTGCCGGAGATGCCGGCACGTCCCTTAAGTGGCTGACCGAATATATTTCAAGGAAAGAAGATCGAACATTCCTTGAGAAAAATCAGGAGCGTACGGTCAAATGGTGGGATAACTTAGAATCACAAGAAGAGGATGGATCGGTCCCTCTCAAACCGCAGCGACTGATTCATGCCCTTAAGGAAGTCGCGTCCGACGACGCCATCCTGTCCGTGGACGTCGGAAACGTAACGGTGTGGATGGCCAGGCATTTTCCGATTACCAATCAGTCTTTCGTTATTTCTAGCTGGCTCGCCACCCTCGGCTGCGGTCTGCCTGGTGCCATTGCCGGTCAAATCGCCTATCCGGATCGTCAGGTGTTCGCGATATGCGGGGACGGAGGATTCGCCATGACCATGGCGGACTTTGTCACAGCAGTCAAATATGACTTACCCATCATCGTCGTGATCCTAAACAATCATAAAATCGCCATGATCAAGTTCGAGCAGGAAGTGATGGGGAATATCGAATTCGGCACGAACCTGCAGAACCCGGACTTCGCCAAATACGCCGAAGCCTGCGGTGGAGTCGGATACCGGGTAGAACGCCCCGAGGACATCCTGCCTTCACTCCAAAAGGCAATCCAACAAAAGAAACCATGCATCATCGACGTCGTAGTCGACGCCGACGAAGCACCGATGCCGGCCAAAATCCAGTTCTCCCAAGCCGCCGGCTACACCAAACACATGCTCAAACAACTATTCGAAGAAGGAAAATTTGACCTTCCACCGTTGTAAAAGAAGAGGGACGGACCTTGAAATGCAAGGTCCGTCCCTCTTATTGTTCGTCCAAGTAATCGAAGGCGACAAGATTAAGTTTTGCCATAAATCCATCGGGTTCTTCTCTCTTCATGATGTTGGCATATTTTTTTATGGTGGTGACATTTTCTGATTCGTCGGTGAGAGTAACACTACCGCTACTATTAGACAGGTTTTCACCAAGTGAACCTAAGATTTTTTTTACGTCCTCTTTTTGTTTTCTCGGATCAAGAACGATTTCCAGCCTATATCGCTTGTTTTCACTGGGTCTCGGAATGGTAATCGACTCCATCGTTCCATCCTTCTTCACTATGACTGTGCCTGAAGATGCGACAGTATCCAACGGTTCGACAGCGGTTCGGATGATTTGAAGGGACGTTGCATCATCTGGATATGGTTTTAAGTGAACATCTACGATTGATCCTTTCGGGAAAGTGGTCTCCCCCCGTATGAGGAGAGATTTCTTGAATAACTGCACCTTTGCGTCCAACTTCCAATTTCCACTTGGCCTTTGTACAACCTTCTCAACTTTTTGTTCATCTTTACTTTCATCAAAAACAATGACACGACATCCATTCAACAGAGGGAATAAGCAAAGAATTAGAATAAGAATAAATCGTTTATAACGCCAACCTGTCATTTTCTCACCTCAAATACTTCTACATATCTATAAAGATTAGTTTATCTATTTCATACATTTATGTAAATAAATGTTATTAATAATTCATAAAAAAAAGCACCTAGACTTTGAATCTAAGTACCTCTGTTGATGTTTGAAACTCTAATTATATCCCACTTTAACAGTCTGAGATATATTTATGCTTCACTTACCCTTAATTTCCGGTTTCTATTTTTCCACAGCATATAATAAACCAGATACCCCAAAACATTAAACAAAGCAAACACAACGATCCACCCAATGTTTAATCGTCTATGATGATAAGCATTAATCGTTGCCCAAATCGTAAACAACGTGATATAAATCGCCATTCCTGAGAACAAAATGATCGACAACCAATCACCTATATGTCTTGTATCCATTTCAACGTACCACTGTTTCCCATCCCCGTTTCCGTATGGGAAGAAATCAGCTTGAAGCCATTTTGGATTCCACACCTTTTGTTCGAAACGGTATTCCGGCTTTGCATCCCTTACATAATCAAATACCATATTGGTATTCTCAACACTGCTTACATCGTATATCTCAACATTTGCGATTTGATCCGTACTTTCTATTAAGCTATTTATTTTGATTTTCATGTCATCAGAAACGTTTGTTTTATCTTTTAAAATAGTTGAAATTTGTGTAGCTACTTCAGAATTTCCATTCGCGTTTTCTTCTTCCAGTGACCATATATACCCGAATCCAGAAACGGTAAAAAGAAGGACAGCCAGTGCAAGATAAAGCACCCATTTAGCAAATGATTTCTGAGCTTTGAATAGTTGCCCTACAATCGAACGCATCTCCTGTTCGCCGCCAAAGCGCTCAATGGCCGTATCAATGGCTTCTTGCTCACGCATTCCTTCAGCTTTAAGTTCGTGAACGGCCTCCATCAAGTGACTTTTCATCTCAGCTTTCAATTCCTGAATTTCTTTTCGATTACCCCCGATATTTTCATAAACAGAATCTACATATGCATCAATCTGTCTCAAGGTTCTCTCCCCCTTCAATAAAGGTATCAATGATTTTCTTTACGAATTGCCACTCCCTGCGCTTTTCTTCAAAACCATCTTGGCCAATTGGGGTAAGAGTGTAATACTTTCTTCTTCCCCCAGGTCCCTGTTCATCACCCCAGTAAGAAGAGATCCACTGGTTCTTTTCTAACCTTTTCAATGATAAATAGAGCGTACCTTCTTTTAATTCGAATTGATCTCCGCTTTTTTCACGGACCGTTTTCGCCAGCTCATAGCCATACATATCCCGGCTATTCAGAAGTGAAAGGATCAACGTGTCGATATGCCCTTTTAAGACCTCTTTATTAATTTCCAAATTTTACACCCCCTTACATATTTATATAATATATTACCTAATAATGCAAGGTATTCATTTATATAAAAATCATCCTTCATTGGAAGGATGATTTTTGTAAAACGGGCTATCATTCAGATTTATTTAACAACATAAAACGGGAGTCCGAATCAACTTGTTGAGGTTCAGACACCTTTACTCTGTTTACTTAAGTTCGTGCTCCAACATGCTCTTATGTTCTTGAGCCAGTGTCATTAATCTAAACTCGCCATTACCTAACTGTCTCAGAATTTCTTTGACTTCAAACCTTGCAATATCATATTGCTCATTAGAGAGAGTCCGCTTTTATACGCCTGCTCCAACTCATCCTCATCCAGTAAATAGATCTCACCAGATGGCAGCACCACTATATCCAAGTAGAGATCATCCATCCACGGAACACCGTCCTCCACTCCATTTTCCAGGCATATATCTATGTACCACTGAACAATCTCTCCATTTGCATCAAACATGGTAGTCACGGAATGATGTTTCCCAAAAGGAAAGTGCTGGAGCCACATGTATCCGTTATCAACGATGCATATTTCTTTGTCTCCATATTGGGTGATTAATGGTTCCTTCACTTTCACTGTCTTCAACAGCGTCATATACCCTTGAAATTCCTTAGTGGTTAGATGGGCTTGAGCATATTTCCTTTGGGTTACCCGCTTCCAATCGGTCCGGTTTCCGTATTTTCTTTTGAGCATACATTCACTCCATTACTTCATTTAGGTAGATTCAGCTGCCACGATACTCCAAAGCGGTCACTCAGCCAGCCAAATTTCTTGCTGAATCCGTAATCTCCCAGTGGCATAAGCGCTTGACCACCTTCACTCAGCTTCCCATAGATAGATTCAAGTTCTTCTTCTGTATCGCATGTTAGAAAGATGGAGAAAGAAGGTGTGAAATCAAACTGATGCTTCACATTGCTATCAATGCACATAAATTCCTGCCCCTTCAAGGTGAACGTTGCCTGCATCACCGTTCCTTCATCTCCACTTTCGTTTGCACCATATCGAACAATATTGGTAATGGCTGAATCCTCAATCAAAGATGTGTAAAAATTCATTGCTTCCTCAGCATCACCGTTTTGAAACATTAAGAATGGTGTAACCTTTTTCATGGTGGATCTCCTCCTTTTATCTATTTTCTAAAGTATAATTCAACTCGTATGACCATATCCAACCTTAAATTCCCTTATCTATTCAGGTTTGTTAGTCATCCCTAAAAGGTCAGCCACAATATCAGCACTTCCCGGAGTGAACATGAAAATAGATACGCCAATTAATACCGCACCCATAACACCAAACAACCATACCCCCGGCTTTAAAAAAGAACCTTGCCTAAACGCCTGTAAACCTGCACGAAAAACTAGAAAAACTCCGATAAAAAGAATGGCAAAATAATAAACACCCACTACATCACCCCGTTCATTTTTTTAAAAAGTATCGTTAAAATGAATCCTTAATTACGCCGACAATCCTCAATCATGTCAAAATACTGAGTATCCCCTAACCCATACTCCCTAAAATTCTCAAATAGAAGCAATACCAACTTCTCTGCCGGAACGGCCCGATGCTTTTGAATATACAATATAAGCTCGCTGTCCTTTTTAAGGTATTCCAAATAAAGTGCAATACCTCTATTTAAAGGTTTTAGCTCAATCGCTTCAGGCCTTTCATGATGAATCATCACTTGTTCGTAAAGAGCTGCATACCCTCTCGCTCCAAGGGAATATTCGTTCACAGGCTTATATTGCTCATCCACAAGATGAAGATCGATCGTTCCCTTATACTCCCTCTGCTCCAACCAGGCGAGGTTCGTCAGCACATTCATTTGGCAGAACATATCTTCATCAAACCATAAAGAAACATGTTCAACAGTCCCTTTAAAGAGTGGCTGCAACGGCTTGAGCGTAATATCAGCATATTGATCTGGCGTTACATGATGAACCCTTGCACGCATCCCGATAAACTCTTCTGAAAATATATCTTCGCACGTCTCTCCATAGCACATGGCCTCGTTAAACGGGATCATTTCTTCTGTTTTAAGAAACCCAGTCTCTTTGAAGTGTTTGTACATCTCCGTACCATTTAGAATATGGATCGTTTGATTTTGAATCACTTGGATCCTCCCCTTTCAAATGGACGATTTCATTTCATACGTTGTGTTATTCAATAGCAAAGTCAAACGGCAACCAACTGAAATCAAACCGTTGTCCTTAGCAGCATAACTAAGGTCATGTCCCACAAGCCACTTCACACTTTCCCTCTTCAATCCTCGATTCAATCCAATCTATTCCAATTATTCCAAAAACTCTTATAATAGACAATCGGTTTGTAAAACTTTTATTGAATTGAGAATTTACCATTCCCACATCTTGCCATCCATACTATAATACTATATTGTGCCAGGAATATTTTTACATAGAGGAGGATCTTTCATAAATTTAACACGTATGTAAGAATACCTCGCCATGCTCCACCGTAAAATGAATTTTGCGACTAAATGAATTACGCCTCAAGACCTAGGCGAATATTAGCCTGGAGGTGGCTGTGATGCAATCAGTATTACAGTATCTTTAAAAAGAAGGTTAAAAGCCAAATCAGTATTAGGGGGGAAACACATGCAAGCTTTAACCAATTGGGTATTCCGCAATAAGGCAGCCATGACACTATTTATCATCATCACGTTGCTTCTCGGCATCATCAGTTACTTCCGTCTGCCAATGGAATTCCTGCCTGAAGCGGATAATCCACAAGTGACAGTCGTCACCCTGGGACAGGGGTATGACGCGGGCTCCATGACAACGAACATCACAGAGCCTGTAGAACAGGCAGTGACATCAATTTCAGGGAAGACATCGATCCTGTCCACGACCGGGGAAGGATATTCCCAGGTGACCATCAACTTTGATTCAAAAAGCGACATGAAGGAAGCCAAGAATAAGGTCGAAGAGGCCATCAAAGGAATCCAGCTCCCAGAAGGAGTCGGACAACCGCAGATTTCTCAGTTGAACACCTCGATGATTCCCATCAGTCAGGTATCGGTGACATTTAAAGACGGACTAACGAAAAAGAACATCAACCTCGTCAATGATGAATTTAAACCGTTATTTGAAAATCGAGACTCCTTATCTCAAGCAAGCATCGCCGGGGAAAACAGCCCACGGGTTCAAATCAACCTGGATCACGACAAACTGGAGAAGTTACATATCCCGGTCAACGCGGTGATGGGAGTGCTCCAAGGGCAAAATGTTTCCGCCTCTGCGGGAAGCACGACGATAGATGGCCAGAAAAGTACAATCAATGTCACGGACAATCTGACCTCCGTTGACGCCCTGAAGAACTTGCCGGTACCACTGCAAGTCCCGAATGCTCCTGCAGTCAAATTGAAAGACATCGCAACCGTTGAAAAAGTAAAAGCGGAAAACACCATCACCCGTGTCAATGGGAAAGAAGCTTTGGCATTCGTCCTGTTCAAGGAGAGTGATGCCAGTGCCGTTACCGCTGGAGAAGACGTAAAAGATACGGTCGATCAAATCAACAAGGACTATGACGGTGTGGAAGCAACCGCACTGTTTACCACAGGTGATATGGTGGAGAACTCTGTCAACACCATGGTTCGTGAAGTGGCACTGGGTGCTCTTTTCGCAACGCTTGTCATTCTCTTATTCCTAAGAAAATTCAAGCCGACCCTGATAACCGTTGTGTCCATTCCACTATCACTCGGTATTACGCTATTCCTGCTCTGGTTATCCGGAGTCACCTTGAACATCCTGACACTGGGAGGGGTCGCGGTGGCCGTCGGTCGACTGGTCGATGACAGTATCGTCGTCGTCGAGAATATTTTCCGGCGCAGTCAGAATGAGAAGCTGTCCAAACAGAATGTTCTGCTCGCAACAAAGGAAGTTTCCCGTGCGATCACGTCGTCCACACTCATCACAGTGGCCGTATTCCTGCCGATGGGACTCGTAAACGGTTCGTTAAAAGCGTTCCTGCTTCCTTTCGGATTGACCGTTACGTATTCATTGCTTGCATCCCTGCTTGTAGCCGTTACGGTCGTGCCATTGTTAAGCCTTGGCATGTTGAAAAATACGACTTTGCCAAAACACAACACGCCGCATCGCTATGTGAATGTCCTGCGCTGGTCACTCAACCATAAATGGGTTCCCATCCTGTTGGCCATTCTTGTATTCGGGGGATCCATCGCGCTTTATGTCGCTTTACCGAAAGCGGCAACAAGTGCGAATGACGCCTCTTTTGTAGCTGTCACCATGGAGTTCCCGAGTGATACACCGGAAAACACGATCAAAGAGCGCACGACGGAATTCGAAGACACATTATCAGAATTTGAAGGATACGATTACTTGATCACTCAGTACGGATCAAGTGAAGAAAATGCCGAATACGGAGCCGTAAGCGATCCAGATACGGCGGTGTACACCGTCATCTTGGAAGAAGGAGCCAATGCCGAATCCTTCATCAAAAAAGTGAATGAAACGAAGAAGAATGAAGAAGGTGTGACCATTACAGCATCACCATCTTCCATCTTCGGAGGCTCCTCCAACTCAAGTATCACCTATGACGTCGTTGGAAATGACACGAATGAACTTCTGTCTACTTCCAAAACAATCATGGATAAAATCGAGAATGTAGACGGAGTGAAAAAAGTCTCAAGCAACCAGGAGAAAACGTCACCTGTCTTCACCGTGAATGTCAACACGGAGAAAGCGAATGCCCAGCAAACGGCTATGCAAATCCGTTCCTTGCTGAATCCACAGCCGATCGGAGCCATCAATTTGGATAACGAAACGACACCAGTCTTTCTGGACGCAGGGGTTGATCCTAAGTCGAAGTCCGATTTGAATGACTTGACGATTGCAACAAACTCAGGCATCCAGCCTCTTACAGAAGTGGCTTCCATAACGGAAGAGGAAAAACCAAGTACCGTCCTGCATAAAGATGGTGACTTATATGTCCGGATCACGGCAGAAGTAAAACCTGAAGAGCTTTCGGTCATTTCTAAGAATATCGGTACTGAAATCAAGGAGATCGACCTGCCAAAAGGCGTTACTCTTGATACCGGAGGTGCTGCTGCCCAGCAGGCTGACGACTTCAAGGATCTAGGTATGACGATGCTTGCTTCCATCATGATTGTCTACCTGATTATGGTCCTGACCTTTAAGACGTTGAAAGCACCACTGGCAATTCTCATTACGCTGCCACTCGCCTCAATCGGCGCAGTCCTCGGACTGCTCATTGCCCGGGTCCCGGCAGACGCAACGGCTCTTATTGGAGCGTTAATGCTGATCGGAATTGTTGTGACAAACGCCATCGTCTTAATCGACCGCGTGAAGCAGAATGAGGAAACAATGATCATTCGTGACGCCATCCTGGAAGCGTGTGGAACCCGTCTCCGTCCGGTTGTCATGACAGCGATTGCCACCATTTGTGCCATGCTTCCCCTTCTCTTCGGTCACACGGAAGATGGAAGTCTCGTCTCGAAATCACTTGCCGTTGTGGTCATCGGTGGTCTTGCCGGTGCCACGGTGCTGACGCTTGTTGTTGTTCCTGTGTTTTATGAATTGCTGTATTTCAGGAAGTCGATACGTCAACGTGCTCAGCAGTTGGAAGGTGAGGAGAAGGTTGCTCAGTAATTTTTAACCGAAAATAATAATATAAAAGGTGCTTATCCTGTTTTGGATAAGCACCTTTTTTGGTGGGAGACCAACTCCTGCAGGTTTTGTATCAGGTACGAAGTAGGTTTGGGATCATTCAGCTGTTGATTATTTTCATATATTCAGCAGCTGAACCTAGAAACTACTTCATAAAGAAAACCACACCCCTTAGATGTGGCCGACCCATCTATACTATTTTGTCTTCGAAATCAAATACTTCTCCCTGAACGTCGGACTCAGTTCACTCCACACATCAAACTTATTGCCATCCACATCATAAAAAACAAAATTCCTCCCTGAGTGACCTCTGACCTCAATCTCCCCTACCTTCATCCCACGGCTTATAAAATTCCCTCGCACATTTTCCAGAGCCTTTAACCCATCCACTTCAAATGTTAAAGAAAAACGTTCCTCACCATGGACATCTATAAAGTTGGCACTCTCGTTTTCTTTTGACTTAACAAGGAAGATACTTTGGTTGGCAAGGTTCAGAATGGCTTTATCTTCATCTTTGTAGTTTAACTCTGCCTCCAAATTCGTTACATACCATTCCGATGAAAGTTCCACATCAGCCACTGGAATATATGTCGTTCCGACCCTTAACAATTTTTCGTTCATCGATAATCCCTCCTATTTTGATTTCCACTAGTCTTTGATTTTCCACTTTTCATCTACTTATTTGACGTTCGTGATGTAAAAACCTTCCAACCCCTTCCTCTTTCGGAAAAGAAAATAGATTTCACACCCTACAGACTGGGGATCGAGATAACTTTTTTGTAAGTAATTGGAGGATATCCACAATCCCCCTAGAATTTATGTATAGATGGTAATGAGAAAAGGGGAAGAGATGAAATGTCTGATCAACTGATTCCTGCTATTATTGCGTTTCTATTAGTCTCTGTTTTATCGCCGCTGTTCATAGCACTCCTACGGAAATTAAAGCTCCTGCAACCGATACGAAAAGAACTTCCTTCCAATCACCAAATCAAAAAAGGGACTCCGCTAATGTTTGGCATCATTCTCTTCATAGGTATTATCGTATCCTTGTTTTTTTCACCTACGCCCCTGATGTATTTCCTGGCGATTACGTATATATTATTCAGCTTTATTGGTTTCCTCGATGATTTTTGGAAAGCGTCCCGGCAGGATCCCGGCGGTGTTTCAAGTCGAACGAAGCTTATTTTCCAATTTCTATTTACGGGTACCCTGCTATTCTACTTGATGAATGAGCAAGGTATAGATACGACCATTGGCATCTATCAAGATTTCTCTATTAATCTTCCAATGGCCTTATATCTCGTTGTGATCACCTTATTTGTGGTCGGCTCTGCCAATGCGATTAATTTTACAGACGGTTTGGACGGCCTTTTAGGAGTGGTCGCGATTCCGACCTATTTTTTCTTTTTTATGATTTCTGAAAGTAGTGAGGTGCAGCTTTTTTGTTTAGTCATGATCGGCTGTTTACTTGGCTTTCTCATTTATAATATCTTTCCTGCCCGGGCTTTTATGGGGGATACAGGGTCATTGGCGATAGGAGGCTCCCTTTCATTTCTTGCGGTTATTGAAAAAGTGGAGATTCTCATTCCCCTATTGTTCTTTATCTATTTTGCGGAACAGCTTTCGGTCATTCTGCAGGTTGCTTCATTTAAATCGAGAGGGAAACGCATCTTCAGGATGACTCCGATTCATTATCACTACGGCTTAAAATACGGATGGGGTGAAACGACCATTGTGACAGCCTTTGGGTTTGTTTCGTGGATTTGTACGTTTATCTGTTTTGCTTATTGGAAGTTTCTTCTCTAGCCATATGATAAAAGGACAAAGGAGCTTCAGTAGTTTGAAGCTCCTTTGTCCTTTAGATTTATTCACTTCAGACCAAATGAAAAGAGTCCTTCACCATTCCGCTGAATTTTTCTTTTTCCTCTATATGAGGGGAATGGTTACTATTTTCAAAGATATAAAAGGTTGAATTGGGAACTAGATTGAAGATTTCCTCTGAATACACAAATGGGCATTGAGAGTCGTGTTTCCCGCAAAAAACGATTGTCGGGGTTTGTATGTTCGAAATGTCCTCTCTGATATCATACGTTGGCAGTTCGTTTGAAGCATAATACTCTAACCGTTTCTGCACCACTTTTCCACTGCTTGGCTTAGAAAAGTATTCATCATATCTGCCAGGGTCATTCAGGGACATTTTCGTCCATTCCCTGCGTGCCCGCTTCCGTTCTTCTTTGGTTGCATCATCGGATTGAAGGATGGAAAATACCTCTTTCAATCGGTCGTTATTCGGATTTTCATCGCAGTAAATACTTTCCTGATCATTCACATACTCATTGGTAGCTGAGGCCCCACCTACAATTAATCGGTTTAAAGAATCCGGATAATCAGCAGCATAAACCAGCCCCAACATTCCTCCTGTGGAATGGCCCGCAAAGTTCCAGCTGTCATATCCTAAAGCTGATCGGATCGCTTCCAGATCCTTGCTGGTTTCACTCATACTCAACTCGTCTTCATCTTGAATCTCAGTGCTATTCCCCGTTTCTTTCAAGTTGACAAGGTACACTTTATAGTCGTCCACAAATCGATCGGCAAAGTGATACCCGCGCTCGTTAAACTCGCTATATAGATGCGTCACACATAACGGTTCACCATTCCCTGCTTCAAAGATTTCAAAATCCCCTCGATCTGTTTGGACCATTTTTTTTGCCACATACTTTTTCCCCCATTCTGTTTTGTCTGTATCATCATTTGGGATTAACTGGGTATTTTATCTTGAACACTACTACCTATTAGACGGGAGCCAAAATGGAATAGTTTCAATTATTCTGTTAACTTCGCTTTTATTTTTATAGGATCTGGATAAATACAGATCGTCATCTCCTCCAGAACCTTTACAACAGCTATTTGAGCCGACTCAGCAAGCGGTTTTTCTAGTATGATATACGTCTTAGGAAAGATAAAAGTTTCGAAAAATTAGGATGATTTTACAAAAGAGGGAGTGAATAAGTAACCGTCTGGAAATCATAAGCATCCCCGGAACGGAATGAATCTTTATTTCTTTAGGACAGCAAGAGCCTCAGCAGCCTTATGGGCAAAACTCAGTGGAGGTTCCACGGATTGAAAATGGATGTACATAATGTCAGGTTGGGTAAAGAGCCAATGATTGTGAAGAGCGCTGATAATTAATCCCTTTTGGATAAGCAGTTTCGAGAATTCGGGGATTTCTTCTTCCAACAAGACCACCTCCCCGAGATTCAATGCGTGTCCCTCTGTATCCAGTGCCTCAAATGAAAATCCTGCCTTCAGCTCCCCTCTGCTTGGTCTTCCTTGTATCGTTACATATAAATGTCGGTCGATTGATACGGAACAAACACCATTTTCCACCTTGGCTTTTCCCTGCAGAATTCTTCCGTACTCCGTGCACAATTCATGAAAATGGTTCATAAACCTATTCACCCTTTTTATTTCACTCTATTCTTAAAAAGATAGGAACATGCAATGTTTTGGGAAACGATGGGAGGAGAATGGATCTTTGAATTGAATGTAATATAGTAGAAGAAGGTGTTTTGTATGACACGTTTTAATACAGTCTTTCACTCTTCCGATAACATTTAACGTAAGTAAGTATAGAAGGAGGTAATAGAATGAGTACACATATTGGAGTCACATTTCAGGTTCGAGTCACAGATTATGAAGAAGGACTTAGTTGGTATAAAGAGCTATTCAATCGGGATCCTGACTTTATCCCTCATGAGGATTTTGCCGAGTGGGAGATTGTAAAAAATACGTGGCTGCAAGTGGCAAAAGGAGAGCCGGCAGTCGGGAATGGTCCGTTGCGTTTAGGAGTTCACGATATCTATTCTGAACGTGAGAGATTGATGAAATCATTGAATACGACAATAGAGGAAGTACAAACCAGGGAAGGTGTACCAGCTGCCTGGTGTACGTTTAGCGATCCGTATGGTAATTCAGTTGGGCTATTTGAGGAATTAGATGCATAACAATGGAGCGGGGAAGTTACCCGCTCTATCCTCTTCCCCATGACCCGGACCTCAACGTGTCCAAAAAACGCCTTGCAGCTGGAGGCAGGGACTGTTCACTTTCCAGGCTTACTACAGCAATTTCCCTGTAGAGAGCCGGCATATCAACGGGTTCAAGCTTAACCAATGTTCCTTCTTCTAAGTAGGCAGAAGCCATTGATTCTGTAAGAAGTGCTGTGCCACTATAGTTAAGGACAAATTCCATTGCGGTTGCAGGCGGCAATTCGATGGTGTCACTCCCGAATGACATATGGGTTCGTTGCCAATGCTTACTCTCCTCGCTCCAATCCGTCATGATGTATGGTTTGCTCGTTTCAAAAATGTCCTCTACCCTATAACTCCCATCCTTCATCCCGCTTAAAGGCTGATCACGGCGGGCAACGAGAATCAGGGGTTCTCTTATACTATAAAGCTTTTTCAAATCTTTATTAAAGTAGGGAGAAGTGATCATTCCCAGCTTGACGCTTCCTTCATAAAGCATGTCGATGATTTGTTGATTATGGCCGGTATGGATGGCTATCTGGATATCTGGAAATGAGGTGTACATTTCCTTCACAATCGAGGTGAAATGTCCGGATGTAAATGTCGGAAGGGTTCCGATCGTGATCTCCCCTCTTTTGCCTTCTTTGATGGATAATGCCCTTTCTCGTCCTTTATGCAGCACATCAAGAGCCTGCCTGGCATAGGGAAGGAACCCTTTCCCCAAATCCGTCAGCTCCATCTGTTTTCCTGCCCTGACAAACAGATATCCCCCAACATCTTTCTCTAACTCTTTTATCCGCAAACTGACCGTAGGCTGCGATACATCCAAATGTCTCGAAGCCTTGCTGTATGAACCAAGCCTCGCCACAAGCTCAAATGCAATCAGCTGATTGATTTCCATCCCGACTCCCCCTAACTATAAAAATATTTTATAGTAACTATAAATAATATAGGATTGTTTAATAGTTATAAGAAAATTATAGTGGAAATACACAAAGAATAAAAGGAGGGCACATCAATGAGTGTAAAAGCAAAATTCCAGAACCTCATGGACACCCAGTACAGCCGTCCCGCTGGAGTTCTTGGATGGTTCATCGGGGAGAAGATGATTCGTCAGCATAAACCTGAAACCCTATGGACCATTGAACAACTCAAGCTTGAGGATAGTGAACAGGTCCTTGAGATTGGATGCGGGGCAGGATATGCGATGAAACAGATCGCTTCATTGAATGGAAGTCACAATGTCACCGGATTGGATTTGTCAGAAACCCTTCTCCAATCAGCAGCTGTGCGAAACAAAAAAGCTATCAGACAAAAGCAGATGTCTCTAGTTCACGGAAGGGTTGAAGAAATGCCCTTCCCTGATGAAAAATTCACAGCCGTGTTCAGCATCCATTCTGTATACTTCTGGGAGGACCTGTTCAAATCGTTAAAAGAAATCGAGAGGGTGCTGACTCCTGGAGGAACCGTATTGATTACTCTTTGCGATGGCAAGGACGGAGAAGACTGGGATACAATCAAGAAAATGATCCGAAGTGAATTGCTCCCGATGATGGAACAATTGAAGTTTATGGATCTTCGCGTGTTGGAAGGGCCCGTGTCACGTGGGTATCATACTGTGGCAGTAGTTGGGGTTAAATCATCATCTCGATGACTTGATTTTCAGAAAAAGAATACCATGGGGCGGGTACGTTGATTACAGCGTACCTGTCCCATGGCTTTTTTAGATAAATGGTTAATTCGGATCCGTCCCTAATCAACCAACCACCGTAAAAACCAACTCAAATTCTGCTCCATAATAGCCCGGTGTATCCCTGGTTTGTCAGAGCTGTATCCCATGCCTTCAAATACGACTAATTCTGTCTCGACTCCCATATCCTTGAGTCCTTTATAGAGTTCATATGCATTGGGAATGGGGACTCTTGAATCCATTTCACCATGTTGGATCAAAGTGGGAGTAGTGGCAGATTGGATATAGGTCATTGGTGAGGCTTTGGCATAGATCTCAGGGTCGTTCCACGGTGTATCTCCTACATGCATCCTGATAAAGGAAGGCAGATCGGTATTCACGTAATTCGTGACCCAGTTACTTATTCCGCCTCCAACTGAGGCAACCTTGAATCGATCACTATAGTTAGAGCAGAATGCTGAGATGAATCCACCCTGGCTCCAGCCCATCACACCGACTCGATCAATATCTGCAATCCCCCGGTTGACAAGTGCATCGACACCGGATATCACATCCTCGCAATCACCGATGCCCAGATTTCGATAGTTTGCCTTTAAGAAGTCATTCCCATATCCCGAACTTCCTCTGTAGTTTGGTTCCAAAACGATGAAGCCCTTTTCAATAAACGACTCAATTGGATATTTTTCATTGAAGCAGCTTGAGTGGATGGGGAAAGATGCCCAGTCCGGACCGCCATGGATGAAGACCAATAAAGGGTGTTTTTTATTCCAATCCACGTCTTTCGGGGTTGTTAGAACACCTTCTATTTCAAGGCCATCACTGCTGTTCCATGAGATGACCTCCCTATTACTTGTAAGTCTCCCTTCAAGCAGACCATTCTCATTGGTTATTTTTTCACCATCAGCATAGACTTCGAATGTTTCATTGGGTAAAGCCTTACGATAGGCCAGATGGTTTCCATCCCCTGTTATAGAGGCCTCCATGATGCAGCAATCCGCAGTTCCCCCCAATATGTTCAACTTCCCATCTTCACATAATAACCCGATCCGATAATTCGTTTTATCCTGCCACATCAGTAGAATCCCTTTAGCTGTCCAGCGTATGGGAACAACCGCATGGTCAAAATCTATCAATGGTTGAGTCCGCTCACCATTCGTAAGATCATAGATTTCTAGTGTACTGTCCATGATATTAGTTTTATAGTGATCCTTCTCACGTAAGCTTGCCGTGTAACAGATTTTCGTAGCATGATGAGAAAAGCATACGCTACCTCCCACTACCTTATCTCCACCCAGCTTCTGCAATTCCCCACTTGGGCAATCGAGTAGGTAGAGCTCTCCCCTCTGACCATCCTCTCCATCTGGGCTTGGCGTAGCCATGAAAATCACCTTTTCCCCATCGGAAGAAACATCGAATTCTTGGATGTGAAAATCCCTGCCGTCTGTCAGTTGATGCGGGACATGTTCAATTAAATCCATGTACCATAAACAGTGATTTCGATAATCCTTGCCTACATAGTGGAAATCTCCATACTTCTCCCTGCGTATCCTGATTTCCTTAGATTCCGGTGACGGTGCAACATAGTAAAATCCCTTGCTAGAAGGATGCCATTTGAATTGAATGATTCCTTCATTCTGATCCGTGACTTGAACCCTGCCATCTCCATCGAACGACTCCACAAAGATTTGATTTCCCGAGTTCCCTTCACCAGCTGAAAGATAGGCTAAACGGTTGGAATTCGGAGACCATAGTGGGGATGTGCCCTCTGTGAATGGGGTGCATTCTCCCTTATTTTTTTCATAAATCACGATGGAATTCCTATATGTATTCTCTTCCCATTCAGCTATGTTTTTGACATATGCAACGTGATGGCCATCCTCACTTATGTGTAAGTCTGATATGGCAGGTATGGAAAGAAGCTCTTTAATACTTAAATATGTATCACTCTTATTCATTCAGATCCCCCTTCATCGTAATTTACTTAAAACGCTTTCGTACATACCGGCCTTTCATGCGTGCGGAAAAGGTCATTGACTTGATTCACACATGCTGGATTCGATATTTCTGCTTTGCCCCATTTATTTAAAGAGCGGAAACTCACTGCCCCCATGATCATCGAAGAAAAGTCAGAGATATCCATTTGCACGACAGTATCGACTGATTGCTCATGAAAATGTTGAATTTCTCCATGTGAAAACGTCACGGTGAAGTTCTTTGACTCGTCATCTTGCAGATCGTCCTTTATGTCAAACATAATCGTTAATGAAACGCTGCCGAATCGGTGTTTCTTCTCGTACAGCTCCACTAATAACCCTTTACAATCGATCACCCTGTACATCACACCAACCCCAAGGTTCACCATATGCTTATTATCAACAGACGGCGCCGTATCAAGCATCGTGTTCAACCCGCTTTCAGGTGAGCGGACAAAATGAATGAGGTCATCATGATTAGCATTGATGATGATTCGTTTAAATTGATCGGTCTGTTGATGTAAGAAAGTAGATAATTCTTCAATCGCTTCCCTTGTTTCAAAAAATAACTCGTGGATATAAAGGTCCTTCCCCTTGCCTTCATACAGTGCGTAGCCAAGTATTTGATCACCACGTTTAAACCCAACCACTTTTCCAAAATTAAATGGTCGATTCAATTCCCGTTCAGTGGAAGATCGTTTCGTCATCCCATGCGTTTTTTGATAGACACGGTTGTAACAATCCAAGATGAGTTCTCTGTCCTCATAGTTTAAGTGTTCAAGATGCTCTTTACGGGAAAAATCCTGAAAAGAGGATGGGCTTACATAGTATTGATAAACCTGCGTCCCCATTCCAAACCCCATTCTTTTATAGAATGCAACGTTGAACGGATATAACATCACAAGATGATGCCCGTTGGACTTATTAAGCTCATAAAAATACTTGATTAGTTGATACGCATTTCCCTCTTTCTTATGTAACAAATCAACAGCAAGCATCCCGACTCCACCCACGGCTATGGTCGTTTGGTTCAAGTTCATTTCAAACAGAAATGTCCTCATGCCTGCCACCAAATCATTCCCTTTGAACAAACCATATAAGCTTTCGCTCGGTGTTTCTTCGATATGCCCCTGCAGCCATTGGTCGGCATTTAAACCAGGGAATGCCCCATTGGCAAGTGAACAAAATGAAGCGTATGCAGCAGAATGATTGATTTCCCTTATTTCCTTCAACGTGAAACCCCTCCCCTAATTCTGAAAGCTTGTGAGAATCTTATAAACGGATTTCCATCATCCTTGATTTAGTCTTTAAATTCATGGATTCATAGAATTTAATAGCATCTTCATTAAACTCCCACACGCCTAATTCCAGTGAATCTGCACCAATCGTCTTAGCGTATTCTACTATCTCCCCAAAGAACCTTTTCCCCAAGCCTTTCCCTCTGAACGTCTGATCCACACCGAAGTCGTCCATATAGACCACTTTCTTAGGAATGAGGATCGGCCTTTCTACGGTATTCTTGATTGTAAGAATGGTATAGGCGATGGGTTGGTCTTGTTCCAACAAAAATACCTTCGTGTTTTCTCCATCAATTAAGTTGTTAAAATACTGTTGGTCTAACGTAGTGTCTGCCATCTGGTAATGGTCCGGTCTTTCCTTTGTATGCATTTCGTGCACTTGTCTTTGTATTTGATGAACCTCATCGTAATCGTTTTTTGTGGCTTCTCGGATATGTAAATTCAATCTATTCTCCCCCATGATGGCACCCGCTCTTGGTTTATTTTTCGTATTTATAAGAATATAAAAAGAATATTCCCAATGAAATACAATGCCGGTAAAGCACTGATGAGTAAGCCCAATAATGCTGATTTTCTACTAAAAGAGAGCACAGAACCGATGAGCCATACTCCTATAATGAAAAGGAATCCGGGGTAAACAAATGTGTGCCCTGTATAATTCTCTCCTAATCCTCCACTTGCTAAAAAAAGAGTAATAGGTATCGTGATTACTCCGGTTATGACTAGATGAATAATCCGATATATTCTAAGATTCATAGGATTCCTCCTCCACTAATCTTCCACCTTTGTAATAACAAAATAACTTTTTAATAGTAAATTTTCGCATCAAATTTATGATTGATTAGTATGATCAAGTTTAAACCTCACTACGAATGGACTCAGCAGGGAACCTATAAGTAGTAATAGCATACCAATTCCTAGATTCAATAATATGCTTTGAAAAGGAGTAAGGAACAGCATAAAGAGTGTCACCGGTAAATACAACAGACTAAGCATGACCCTTCCCTTCATCGTAATCAAGTGCTCTTGTTTGCATGCATGACATCGGATCGGTTTTATGATCGGCCCCCATAAATATCTGTAGACCTTTTTCCATTTGAATTGGGCATGACAGTTCTTGCAGTGCTGCAAAATCTCACTCCCCCCTTTAAAAATGTGAACAGCTGAAGGTCATTGACATAACCTTCAGCTGATTAATGACTTCAGTATTCCTATCACTGAAAGGTTTTCCCTTCCGTCTCCTCTAACCATCGATCGATCGCTTTAACAGGAAAGTAGTATTCATATCCCATTTTTATGTATGGAATTTCACTGATAATAACATCATCTTCTTTTCTGGGATATAACATTTCTAATTGCTCCTTGCTTATGCCTAAATAATCTTTTAACTCCATAGAACTCAATAATTGAGGTCCTTCTGTTGAGTTCATATTTACTGTAACTTGATCATCTGTAATGTGAGAATTACTGTTTTGTAGGGCATTCGAAATCATCCATGCCCCAATTAAAATACATACTCCTAAAATGATGAGTGAAATGTTGGTTGATAATTGTTTCATCGAATCCGCCTTTCAGTAAATAATCACCTGCCACAAATACCCATTATTTCAAACTTTTTTACTTCTGGCAATATTCATTTTCTTTCGAATATAACTTATTTAAAGAAAAAATATAAAGGGGAGGCTTGGCTGGCGATGATTAGGTATGGCGGACTATTACTAGCTCTGCAAGTACCTCTATTAACCCCTCTGCTGTATCCTATTATAGACTCTTCAAGAGCCCGAAGTGGCAAGAATCGGACTGCTCATCCTGAACTAAGTAAGATTTATGAGCTCAATGATCATTTTGCCAATACTCATTCACAAAATCATCCCAAGACCCATCAAATTCTTCCCACTGTCCGTCCTCGAACACCTCTAAAACTTCACCTTTCCCAGAGATGAATTCAATTGTCTTATCACCATCTTCGTATTTGGTGATGGGAAGGTTAATTTTTAAGGACTCGATTTGTTTGTTTTGGTCTAAAAAGATCTCGTATACGGAAGCCTCATCAGCACCTTTTCTCACTTCATCCCCAATCAATGAATAGATGATTGAGTCTTCTAACTCTCTGGCCACTTCTCTTTGCTCATACAAAGTCTCGAATATTTCCCGAAACGTTACCACTTTTGTTTCAGTTGTAACGCTTTTATTCTGTTCAAATCCATAAAGTTTTGCGTGGGCTATTATATCCGAGATATTTGCCAAAATGACGATGAGAATAATGACACCCAGTATGATACTTATTTTTCTCAAAGACCCTTTGCCTCCCCCCTCATAACCGAATTGAATCATGTGTTTCAATTCATTGTTTAGCGTCCGAATTCAAATACCGCTCTATAATCAACCTTCGATGGTGATTTTCATGCCCCGCAATAATGTACGCAATCGCTCGGGCTGTCACTTCGGAACCATTTGCATTTCCGCGCTGGAGCAACGCTTCTTCATCCACGCTGCTTAGAAGAAGAATGGTGTTTTGGCGGACAAGAGCTTGATGATGTAAAAGGTCCGTTAGTGAAAAGTGATTGAAATTCCCTCTTTTCACATATTCATCATCATTATATCCAGGCAGCATTCCCTGTTCTCCTCTGGCAATACTGAGAAGACGGTAGCACATAATACGCTCCGTGTCGGTTATGTGGCCGACGACTTCCTTGATTGTCCATTTTCCCGGAGCATACTGATATTCTGCCGTTTCCTCACTTAAGTCTTTCAACAGTTTCTTGGTTTCCTTTTGTTGATCTTCAAGAATCTGAAGCAGATCTCCACCCGGGACATTGTTTACGTACTCTTTATAATACGGTGGATATTCGTTTGTTTCTGGTTTCCTCAACATAGCTTCTACTCCCTTTCACATGCTAAATACATATCAATGATCGATTTACTTCTAAGAAAACCAAGATCTTCATAAAGCTTAATTGCGGCATTATCCTTAATGACAGATAAGCGTGTAGCCGGGTACCTTTCACTCGAAGAATGGATCGAGTGGGTTAACAAGTACCGTCCAAGCCCCCTCTTCTGATGATCTGGGTCCACGACTAAACTCATGATCAGCGGATACTCTTCAAATTCCATGTGCAGACAGACGCCAACAATGTTGTTTGAGTGAGTATCGATCACAACTCTCGAACACTCATCCATGATTTTATGATGTTTATGTTGATCGATAAATTCGTTTACGTGAAGAAGGTAATCCTCTTTCGTTCCGATTTGTTTATACGCTGGATTGGCTTTGTAGGCTTTCATGAGTAAACATGCGATATCATTCGTATCTTCACTCCAAACAGCCCTTGAGCTATACCCTTCAGGTAGAATTGCCTTCATCTGTTCTGTCGGACGAATCATCCATATATTCACTTCTTGAATCTTGCATCCAAGTTGTTCATACGCTGCCACATGTTCTTCTACCACTTCTCTTATAATGATGTTTTCTTCAGTCCCAGATATCTTTTTGACATAGTTTAATAGCTTATGAGCCAACCCTTCGTAGTCCCTATAGGGTGGCACTACAAATAAATCCGATATTAAATTGGGTTTCAGAAGTACACCGCCAATGATCGTTTCGCCTTCCATGATGAAATATCCGCAGTCAAAAATGGTTGCCACTTCCACTAACGTCTCCGGGGACCTTCTAAAATAGGAATCTGCATATTTTTGTCCATGGTAAATCGAATAATAGCGGGTGTATTCTTTGGGTTCTTGATAGATCAGCCGTAATCCGTCTTATATGTCGATAGGTTCATACTTATTCATATTTTTTTACCCCTTTGTTAAAAAAAGCATGTCGTCTTACTAGTTTGATCTAAGATCTTTTAAATAGATCCCTTTGCTTCATATACTCGATGGCCTTGGTTTTATTCTTTTGTTTAGAAACATATTCTGCTTCGTTTTTATCTTTATAAAAAGCGTTAAATCTTTCTTCTGAAAGAGCGCCTTCATCGATGGCTCTTTGAACCGCACAGCCTTCCTCGGTTATATGTGTGCAGTTCGAATACTTACACGCCCGGGATAATGCTAGAATATCTTCATATCCCTCTTCTACTTTGAATTCGGGATCAACGAATTCTCTGACCATTTTATTCTTTTTCATCCCCTGCCTCCTCTACAATTCAGATAAGCACAACTCAATATTCCGACGAAGAGATATCAAATTTTCACGGGAACTTATCTTTACGTAAAAGCTTTTTAAAAAGTTCTTACAGTTCGCTTCTAAAAACCAATAATTTTCTTCATTCACTTGCTCTTTCCTTCGTTTCAGTTCGGCTGGTATTCCTTTTAGTAAGTGCTCTATTTCCACTAGGTCCAATCCCTTTTCTAACATGGCGAGTATCGGTGTTGCCATTCTCTCGTCTTCACCATGAACATAGACACTGTCAGATACAAGGATCTTCTCCCAAAGTGGGGGCAGCATGTCTAAAAGGTCTTTCTGTTCAATTTTTTTATTGAGGATTAATTCGTCAAAGGCGTCTGCCACATGAGCTATACTATGTGCCCATCCTTTTACAGGAACAAAGCCCCTCAGGTCATTTTCCGAGTTAATGTAGTTGATTAAGAGATCTTTTGTTTTATATACAGCGTCTCGAGGTAGAAAATCATCCTCATTATCCTTGTATAAAATAACGGCGATGACAAGTGAACTAAACGCCCTTGTAAACACAGTATCCGTGCCATTTTCTCCAATCCCTTTAAATAACATGTCGTCACTTAAACTGTAATCCAGCAGATCACTCAATAAATCATCTTCCAATTGATTGTCTATGGCTAAGTGAAAAAAGGTGCTGTAGATCAATTTATCCCTAAGCTCACTATCCGTAGATCCGATAAAATGCATCATGGATTTTACAAGACCCACATGATTCTTTATGTCCCATGGTTTATCTCCGCTTTTATATTCTTGTAGGTATTTTTTCAGTTCATGTTCTTCCATTATTAACTCGGTTGATCGAAAATCCACCATCTACAATTCCTCCTATTGAAGTTCATTCAATTGCTTTTTTCCGGATAAAAAAAGAGACCATCAAAAACGATAGTCCCCACTTACTAATAAGATTTAAGAAATCTCAGGATTAACTATATGCGATAAGAAGGTTTGGATATCGTAAATGTAATTGTTCTTGTATGAAGTTTCATTGAACGCACGATTTACAACCTCCTTCACTAAGCAATTTCATAACATATTCAATTATAACAAACTGGGTTATTTTAGCAATTATAGATTTGAATTTTCAGAAAAAAACATAAGAAGTGACCGAATCTGGTCACTTCTCTTTCTGATAAAACCTCCGCACCTTCGCACGATTCCCACAATCGGCCATGGAACACCATCGGCGACTTTTATTCCTGCTCGTATCAAAGAAGAGCCAGCCACATGGGTCCCCTTCACATTGCTTGACCCGTTCCAATTCATTTTTTAAAACGAGTAAATCCACTGCGGATTGCAAAATCGGAGGCAGCATTGAATCAAGGTTTTTCTCAGGTTGGTTGAACTTCAATGTGAATTGATCCTCATCTTGGATGACTTGCAACGATCTATAGAAATGACTCACATAGTCATTGAAGCTTGCAAGATCTCGCTCGTTCGGAGAGGTTTTCTTGGAAATGCTCTTGAACATTCGATACATCACTTCACGCAGTTCAATTGCATGCTTGAGTGTTTCTTCTGCTTGAGAAGGGTTTTTCCCAGCTTCTGCAAGAAGTATCTGTGCCTGTGAGGCTGTCAGCAATTCGGAATGGA
This sequence comes from Rossellomorea vietnamensis, assembly GCF_001305855.1. Classification (GTDB taxonomy): domain Bacteria; phylum Bacillota; class Bacilli; order Bacillales; family Bacillaceae_B; genus Rossellomorea; species Rossellomorea vietnamensis_A. The sequence continues at coordinate 278,184 of NZ_LIXZ01000002.1, forward strand.
TCGACCAGTCTACCAACTTAGAATAACTCGTAAACCAGTCCCGCCTTTTCTCCGTACTTTCCCGCCAGCTGACGGTATTGATGAAATCCATACACAGTCGTTCTCCGACCATCATATAAGAGTTTATTTCCGACATAATCATGACTCCTTTTCTCTAACCATCATAATACATATTGACAGTTAGAAACAACCGAAGTAAACTTATAACCATCTAAAGTCTTTTAGATGGTTAAATACAATAACAGGAGGTACTATGATGGAGAATCCAATGTTGGCAGCTGTTAAGACGTTGTTAAAGGAAACATTCGAAGGACCTGAAGGAAACGGAAGCTGGTACACAGAATCGAAGCCGGGAACTGGTTTATTTGGGACGCTCGAGGGATTATCGGCAGAAGAAGCGTCGATACCGGTCAACGGCACGACCATCGCTGCCCAAACCGATCACACCCGCTATTATGTATGGGTTGCAAGATCCTATCTGAATGGAGAAGAACCCGACAAGGACTGGGAAGCATCCTGGAAAATAACTGGCGTAGACACAAACACTTGGACACAATTCACCTCTGAACTTCTACAAGAATACACCACACTTCTTACATTGATAGATTCCCTTACCTCTTTAGATGAACAAACATACACGGGTCTGCTCGGGGCGATCGCCCACTCCGCCTATCACCTTGGTTCTATACGACAAATGATCAAAGCGATTAAAGTTCCGAGTCAGCCGTAAATTTGCAAAGAGCTTCTGGCCACCATTTTAAGCTTTTTCAAATAGAAGAACTCGAGGTATTTGGCAAGTTTCTTTATTAGAGGAATACTTAATAAGCGGAGATTTTCCGGTTACATTTAAGATGTAACATGTTTTTGGGTTAAGTAAGCGGAGGTTTTCCGCTTATGCACAGAAAAATCGCCTATCATTGGAACTATTGGAGTAAATAGGCGGAATTCTTCCGTCTATTTCACTCTTTTTTAATAGAAATCTCTAATTAAGCGGAATTTTTCCGGCTATTTATCACCTCTAAGTGCTTAACCTGTTCTCTCAACCGACATAAGTCAATAAAAAAGGTATTCTAGAGAAGAAGCCATAAACATGGAGGAACGAACAATGAAACCAAGAATTACCGTACTGACTCTCGGAGTAGATAACCTGGAAAAATCACTAGAATTTTATCAAAACGGCCTGCACCTCCCAACTGAAGGGATAATGGGGCAGGAATTTGAGAATGGTGCAGTGGCTTTCTTCGATCTGCAAAGTGGATTGAAACTGGCCTTATGGGAACGAAAAAGCTTAGCAGCAGAAGCCAATGTACCACTCTCTCCCAGAAGTCCCTCTGAATTCACGATCGGCCACAATGTAGGCAGTAAAGAAGAAGTGGATCAGGTGATGCTGGAAGCAGAAACAGCCGGGGCAAAAATCACCGATCCAGCAAAAGATACATTCTGGGGAGGATATTCTGGTCACTTCCTGGATTTAGACGGTCATTTATGGGAAGTAGTATGGAATCCTGAGTGGGAAGTAGAAGACTAAAAAGGTGGCAGCAACCAGCTCATTTTTATTGTGCTGGTTACGGCCACCTTTTCTGAAGATCAGTAACTTTGCTTCACCCATCCAGCGTCTGTTTAAAAAGTCTTCTCTTGTTAGTTTTTCGCCTCTATAAAGGAAAAGCTGAACTGATTGACCTTCAGCTTTTTATCCTAATCTTCTTTAGTATGTACTAGTAAAAACTCTTCTCAATTTGGAGCATTTAAAATAAAAGTTTTCTAATCACATATCCCCCCCTGCAAAATATTCAATTATTCTACTAACCTGCTCCGTTACTGAGCATAAACCTCTAACAATCATTTTCGGGATAATGAAATGAATACCTGCTTCTTCATAACTTTCTATAAAAAGATCCTCTCTTCTCCAATTGTGAAATGATCCTAATTAAGACAACTTCTATATCCCCGTTGGTACTATTATCCCTATTGCAACCCTTTATTTTTGTTTCATTTATCCCATTTAATAGAATTCATCCTTTCATAGGTTTAGGTATGGAAAATAAAAGGAATTACCGTTAACAACTTTATTAATCTACTTTTAATTAAGTTGGATTTACTTAAGTTATTCGTATTAAATTTTTTTAGGAGGCACACGATGAAATTTATGGGTTTAGGTTTAGTAATTCTTGCCGCTATATGTTGGGGCATTAGCGGGGGAATTGCAGATATTTTAATGGATAAGGGGTGGGATCCTATTGTGATTTCACTCTACCGAGGGGCTGTTGGGTTTATCTGTTTTTTCGTGTGGTTTCTCCTTAGCTTTAGACAAAACAGAGACATCTCTACTCGTACTTGGATATGGTCTCTAGTAGCGGGTGTTGGCGTTGCTGGAAACTTCACTTTTTATTTTCTAAGTATCGAGGCTTCAAGTGTTGCCATTGCCGCTACTTTAATGTACACCGCACCTGTATTCGTTCTATTCATCTCATTTTTATTACGATTAGAACAATCTACTTGGTTTAAATGGTGTTGTATTGCCGGTGTTCTTTTGGGGATTATCCTGCTTACAGGTGCCTATAATACTGAATCGATTTCAGTGAGTTTTTTAGGAATCCTAGCAGGGCTTGCTGCCGGTCTTTCCTACGCTTTGTTTATATTCGGATTTAAAAATGCGTCTTCTCATGGAACCCCCCCCACCACGTTAACCATTGCATTTTTTTCATTTTGTCTCATCCTTATTTTCTTAACAGACAAGGGTGAAGCAGCAGCCGTCCTAACGTCTAAGGATTTAGGGCTGTTTATACTACTAGGGATTCTCGGCGCTGGGCTGTCATTTTTACTGTATGTGAATGGAATTCGAAAGACTACTCCGGCAAATGCTTCGATGGTTGCTATGGTAGAGCCGGTGACAGCTTCATTATTTGGTGTTCTGGTAATCGGGGATCACCTGAACATCATTCAAATGTTGGGAATGGCGGTCATCCTGGTGACGATCACCACACTTAGCGTGAAACAGGCAAACTGAGAAAATTTATCCACTTTACCTCATTGAAGTGATTGAGCTGATGTATTTTTGTGAGGTGAATTTTCTTAAGAAAACAATTAGTTGCCAAAGGAAACTGTTTCCCCTTTCCTTTGGTCTATGATTGTCGACACAATTGATAACGTATAGTTTGAGTATTTTAAATACTAATGTGTCAGCGAATGATAAATCGAATAATCCACTTCACCTGAGATAGTTTCTAAACCATTTTCACACAATTCCATAGCCATTAAATTCTCATCAGAAGGCGGGAGATTTTTCTCAGACGCATAGATTCCGTATTTAGTTGATGTCTTAAATCCAAAACGTTGATAGTAACGAGGATCTCCTTCAACAATGATTCCTTTATAGTCCATGTTAGCAGCTAATGTGATACCTTCCTGCAGCATAAACGTGCCAACGCCGTGACGTTGTTTATTAATGGCCACTGAGACTGGGGATAACATCAAGATTTCATGTTCATGACCATGACTAATTGGTAGTTTTGAAAGGATGCAGTGACCGATAATCGTTCCTTCCTCCTCAACAACCAGATCCAGTTGCGGAATATAATAGGGTTTCTCCCGGATCTCCCTTACCAGAGCTTTTTCAATGACTCCATCTGAAAAAGTCGTGTTCCTGAATATCTCATAGACAAAGTCTTCAATGGAACGATATTCTTCTTTTTTTACTGGTCTTATCTTCATATTAAGCCTCCAAATGTAGATGGTATCTATGTTTTACATATTCTTCAATTATTCCAGAACTCCTTTATAAAACCTTTAGTACTCGAGATAACCTCGAATCATAGCATCCTGCATTCAGGGTTCTTAAGATCAAAAGTCCATGTTTGGGATTCATTTTTGGTACACTACCTATAGTACAATTTTACAGAATGGAGGTATTGGGTTCATGGAAAAATTCACACAGGAAGAACAGCAGCAGTCGATTGAAGCGTTTCGGTCCGTCATCCGTAAATCGGAAAATGCACTTGCCCGCATGAAACCAGGTACGCCGCAGACGAATCTTCTTGAGAAGAGATTAAACGCAGCCCGGATTGGCGAAGACGTTCTTCATGCAAGATGGGGAGGCAAGGAGTTGGTTGTCAGCCAAGATGAATTAATTGCTGCTAAAGAGGTGCTGGAGGCATTGCTCTTGATGCTGCCTTCTTTTCTAGAGAAAACTAAACCCGGGAGTGGGCAGCGGACGTATATTGCGAGAAGGATAAAGGCGTTTCAGATAGTTGTTTCCTATTTGAGTGATGAGGTCAATTAAGAGAGCTGGCATGCCGGCTCTTTTAATATTGAATCCTGCCTTCATTACTTTGCTTTCTTCCAGTGAATTATTTGGAGCTCTTACCTGGCATAGCCTCCTCCTCATAAAACTCCATATAAGGCTTAGCTTCCTTATAATAATCTATCCGATCTTGTAAGGTTCCACTATAAAACTCAAATTTATGACCATCAGGATCAGTGAAATAAATCGATTTCTTATCACGACTGTCTCTCTTTCGACCTGGCAGAATATTTACATTTAAATCAGTTAATTCTTTATAGGCCTGTTCAAAATTTTCTTCTTCAATAGAAAAGGCTATGTGAGTATAAGACTGTGAGATTTCACTCCTCGGGATATCGTTTTCCTCATTTAAGGCAAGCCAATGGCCCTGAAGATCAAAGTAGGCTGTTGTTTTCCCCTTTACGAGTAACGTAGCATTGAACACTTGCTGATAAAAGCGAATGGATCTATTCAAGTCTGATACAGAGAATAGAAAATGATTAAGTTCTTTTATATTCATGGAATTCACCTCTGCTTCATTTTATTAATCTTTCACTCAACTCAATACCAATTATTTCAAATCAGATTGACTTCCTAAAGAAAAGTCCGAAAACAAAAAGGTGCTCATTCTCCTCTGTAGATTTCCCCTCAGTTTGTTGTTTGCCAAGATTACTTCAACGAAAGATAAATTGAATAATTCTCATCAGAAGGGGGGAGATTTTTCTCAGAGAGGTAATGCCATTCTTAACATTTTAGTTATATGTCCCTCAAGATTATCATCAAATTCTGAAAGAACTTTGAATCCTTTTGCATGGTAAAAGTTCGTTCCTGACTTATTCTCTTTCTCAACACTTATATTAACTGACTTTGCTCCATTTACGTTCTTGATACCTTCTTGAAGCAATGCAGTTCCTATACCTTTACCCTGATATTCCGGAAGAAGGTATATGGCCCCTAATTCAACTTCTCCGTTTTCTCTTACAGGAGAGAAATTAGCGAATCCAACAATCTTTCCTCCTATTTCAGCTACATATAGCGACGAGCCATTTAAACGTTTTATCATCATCTCATCATTATAGGCTGTGTTTAAAAAACGTTCTTGGATTTCAAGAGGAATGATACCCTCGTATGTAGAATTCCAACTTGTTTTAGCCACTGTCTGAACCTGGTTTATATCCTCTTTATTCATATTACGAATTTTACATTTCATCTTTAACACCCCTTAAAATTTGTAATGCTGCTCTACTGAGTCCTTTCTAAAGACAAATCAGTTTTTAACTTGTACTTCATTTAAAAATTCTAATAGTACTTCCGTATACATATCAGGTTTTTCCACATGAACTAAATGGGACGCAAATGGAATGACGCATACATGTATATGACTGTGTATGCTCTGGTATTTGGCGGCAGTTGTGACTTCCGCTTTGTTCCCTTCGCCCACCATAAAGAGAATCGGAGCACTGATGTTATTTAAATAAGATGTATATTCAAATGGGTACCAGTCTTCGTCTCTGGCCATATAAATAAACTGTCTCCAGTCCGATTCGTGCTGTAGATCCAATTGACTGGTGAATTCGCTATTTTCCAATAATTCTCTTTGAAATTGAACATCTTGAGCATGCATTTCCGCCCAATTGTCCGGCTTGTCAGAAGTAATACCAGACAACGTTAAGCTTCGTAATCGATCAGGGTACTTCTTTGCAAATAATAAACCCACTAATCCGCCCAGCGAGCACCCTACTAAATGCACTTGATCTACTTGTATATGATCCAATGTTTCTCTCAAATCCTCTGCAGCGTCTTCAAAGTAATGGCTAAAGTCATCACTTACTGACTTTCCATGTCCTCTTAAATCCGGCACTATGACTTTCATGCTTTCTTGAAGTATCTCTCTTTGTTTCTCAAAATCAGTAGTTCCTGTTTGTAATCCTGTATGGAGAAAAACTATGGGTTCTCCTTCTCCATATACTTCTGTATGTAAAATCATTTAGTCGTCCTCCAATCATTCGAAACTTAAGCACTAATCTTTAAATGGCTAGTTGCTAGTTATCCTCCAAACGGCAATGGTTGAGTTCCATCCACATCTGTAAAACCATATAATTTTGCTAGATCAGCGACCACCAAGGCGTCGCCTGAAAACCTTGATACCGTTGGGTCTGTGGCTAATGCCACTACAGCACGCCCTACATATGCTGTTGTTTCCGTTGCTCCATCTTCGGGTCCAAATCCTGAATCAATCACTCTTTCGGTCCTCATCCATCCTGGACAAACTGCTACGGCTGAAATATTGAAGTCTTTTAATTCTTTTGCCATTCCCATTGTCATTCGATTGATAGCATTCATAGCTAAATCATAATATAAATTACCTGAAATCTTGTCTTTGATAAAAAATGTCATATTTACAATCAACCCTCTTTTCTGTTGCTGCATCAAAGGCACAGCGTAGCGACTGGTCAGTAAATAAGCCTGCGGGCCAGCAACCATCATCGCGTCCCAGTGTTCCTGTGGACGTTCCCAAAAATGTCTTCCTTCTCCTGAAGGTAAAGAACTTTCAGAACCACCAAATACACTATTGACTAACATATCAATCCTGCCATGTTCCCTTTCAATTCGCTCAAACAGGTTTCTGACATCATTGTCATTTGTATGGTCACATCTTACGGCGATACCATTCCCTCCACGTGATGTGACACCATCGGCCGTGTCCTCAATCGTTTCTGGCCGATCATCGGTTGTAGCTCCCCTTACACTGCGACCCGTCACATACACAGTTGCTCCGGCAGTGCCTAGTTCGAAGGCGATCCCTCTACCCGCTCCACGGGATGCACCTGTGACAAGAGCAATTTTTCCTTGTAGTGGTTTCATAGCATTTTAACTCCCTTGCAAACTTCTATTTTAAAGCAGAAAAATATTTATACATGTATGTTAATAAGGTCGTGTGCTTTTATAGAGACAATACTTTAGTCAACCAACTCTCTATCATATCGAATTAAGTAAGATCATATTTTTGCAATTTTGACCAAGTCTGATCGACTTTGGTTTAAATACCAATCAGAATTTTCTTCCAAATTCAGTTGAATTCTTTCTATTGCTTCGATGTTAGAAGGAATAGTCTTAATAATACTTCCATTAGGGGAAACAATCATTGATGAACACCCTTGAACATCGCTAGTAATATTAGAGGATATGACATAACGCTGGTTTTCTGCTGCCCTGCTTATTAAGTGAGCATCCCAAACTTGCCGCTTCTCAGCCCCGAGAGTATTGGTCAGATAAAAAATAATTTCTGTTCCTTGTAAAGATAATAATTTCCATTGTTCAGGAAATCTTATTTCTCTGCATAATTGAATGGCACATTTAATTTTTTCACCATTTAAATCAATGTAAAAATGTGATAGTTCATCTCCCGCTTTAAATGTCTCTCTTTCGTGAAATGCTAAATTGACCTTTTTGTATATATGTTTATTGCCTTTGGGAGATAGGTAAAAACCCGCATTATACCAATTATTATCCTCTACAATACAAGAACCAAATACTATATGAACTTCTTTTTCTTTTGAGATCATTCGTAATTCTGCAATAGCTTTCTCAAGATCTTTCATATTTACTTTGTGTAGAAATTCAAGGTTGTCTGAATAACCCGATAAACATCCTTCAGGAAAGACTACAATATCCCCACTTGATGATTGAGCAATAAAATTAATCATTTTATTAAGATTTTCAAACACCCTAAAGGATGGTTCAAATTGTGCTAATACAATATTTACGTCCAAATAATCACCAACCCCAAATTCTTATCGTCCTATATATATATCATTTTCAAGACTCAATTCTAATGAGCGACAGCAGCATAAATTACAGTTTTTAAGCGACTGGCATAATTTCCACAATTAAAAACCCCTCATTTCAAAACTTCCCACTCTTCATAAACCTCTGCGTCCAACCCCAACTCATTGGTTTTCACCCACTCAAAAGCTTTCATCACTAAAGGGGAAGCATTTTCCCTGGACACCTCATGTTCGGCTATCCAGACAGCTCCCAATGAGTCTTGCCCTTCAAACTGTTCCGGTATGCCTATTTCCCCACCAATCTTTCTTACAGAATAATAGACGGCAATATGATGAACATTGGTGAAATCTCTCCACATTGAGGGGAATTTGAAATCAATCACCCCGATTTGATTCTCAATTTCAATCTCTATACCTGTTTCTTCAAGAAACTCTCTCCTCATCGCTTCTGCTAAACTCTCACCTTCTTCCAAACTTCCTCCTGGTAAGTCAAAACGATTAATATAAGGGCCACCATTTTTATGTATAACTAAGAGTTTTCCATCTTCTATATAGATACCGTAAACTCCAAAAGCTCTATGATACTTTTTATCTGACATACTTATTTGTCCTCCTCCAGAAGTGTTGCTTCTCACATATCATTGATAACCCTTTCTTTGTGGCAGGGTTAGCTCCCTTTTCCCACTATGGTTCAACTATTGAGCCATCGGGCTTTCCGATCACAAACTGCTTGATGGTATAGGAGGATATCACTTCACCATCTAATTCAGTAACGGATACCTTTAGATCCTCTTGAGTTATCATGTTTTCTAATTCGTCTTGAGCCACTTCTTTAGTCAGTGGCAAAGTAATTCCAGTGCAAAAGGATTTCCCATCAGGTGGTAGACTTGAAATGTCTTCCTTACTTCCTTTAAGCAAATTTCGACTATCAATTGTAACGTTAGAATCCTTTTCCACTATAGACTTTAACTCACCGGTTACTTCGAATGTCACTAAAAACGGTTCATTTGATTTTGCTTCCTTATGATTTTCTAAACATACCCTAGGTGCTAATACATTTTGACTATCAGAATAAGCTACATACGTTTCCTTTTCGAGGATTTTTATCCGTTCTTTTTGCTCCATGTCATTGCTACAACCAAATAATAAAAGAATAAATAATACACACACTATCTTCTTCAAGTCATCCCTCTTGTCTACGTTTTATTCACGAACTACTTATCCAATAATCTATTTATATGATTCTGCTATTGCCATCATTGTTTCTTTGTTCACTTCTGTATCTAAGCCAATCGATTGATATTCTAAAATGTAATGAAAACCTTCATCTGTCCAATGTACTGATGGACCAGTTACATCATTTTCAGCATAGAAACCTTCATTTCCGTTTATTTTCACTTCTTCTTGATTTTCCAATTCTCCATCGTAAGTTACTGGGGAGGTGTGGACGACCAGATTGAATATTTCACCATTTTTACCAGTTAGTTGTATCTCGTGTCTGGACGATTCGTGCGGAGGTTTCACTATCTCATATTCTGCAATGTCTACCGGAAACTCCGTCGGTAATTTAGGTTCAATTCCTTCGTTTTCTAAATCTCCAGCAAGTTGACTATTATCATATGTCACTAAACTCTCACCACTTCCCATCTCGCCGCAGCCTATTAGGAGAAGTGACGCTGCAATTAGCAATAAGAAAAACTTCCTCATAATGACCCCCCTCATAAATAATTACGTAACAGTGTTTTGGCTTATTTACTGTCATCATCTTTAAGATCGTTAACTTTACCATCTAGAATATCGTTTACAGGAGTTTAAGTATTATTAGTGAGCATCTTTCTTCTAATATAATCGCTGGCATGGCAATATAAACAACAAAAGCAAGTCCACTCGTTAATAGTTCTTGCATTCTATTCCCATTAAGAACAACAAGGTACAATGAGTGACAGAATAGATAAGCAAAAACTATGTAACTTACTACCAATTATTTCAAAATCGAGCAGCTTACTCAAGGAAAACTTAGATAAAAAGGGCTTATCCTACCCGGATAAGCCCTTTCCACCTATTGTTCTTTCAACACTGTATACTTCCGATAAGCCTTATAATAACTCCCTGCCAATAAAACCACCATAAAAGCAGGAAACAGTTTCAATAGGGCAAATGGCGTTTCAAAGAGAAACGCTTTCCAGAATAAATCATTTTCCATATTCCAAAGGCCTTCATGATATATTTGTGGATCCCTGTAGTAGCCAAAAGAATAGATGAGAAATATCATGCCAAACCAAAAAGAATAGCCCATGATCCGTTTATAATAATGTCTCCTGGACTCCCGGTCAGAAAAGATTTCATCCTGGTCATCGCTTTCTTTCTGCCAATACCGTATTCCACTCAGCCAGTACCCCTTCAGGTAGCTCCAACCGAAATCTTCATAGATCCCTCTGTATTCCTCCAACTTTTTCTTGGATAGATAATCCTGATAGTCCAGGCGCATCACATAGCTCTTATCGGTTTTTTCAAAGGTGTATACTCCCAGTCCACTGATGTTCGTGCACCGATAGCCTTTTTGCAATTGTTCATTCAGCCAACGTTCTTCTTTTTCAATACTGATGAACCATTTAACCTTCTTCATTCGCTTCACTTCCTTCATACAAGGATAAAATATGCACAAGCCTTTCTTGCTCCATTTTCAAAATGGCGCTTCCTTCTGAAGTTATACTGTAAATCTTTCTCCTGCCCGAATGTCCAACAGGTTCGATCCAACCATGTTTATTCAGATTCTCAATCGCACCGTATAATGTACCGGCCGCTAACACAACGGTCCCATTACTCATTTCTTCAATCTTCTGCATAGCCGCATACCCGTGAAGTGGCTCACGCAGTGCCAGTAAAATGTAATGCATCGTTTCAGACAACGGCAATAATTTATGTTTCATGTTCTCACCCTTTTATTCAGTTCAACTATATAGTTCAGCTTACTAACAAGATAATACAGTTCAACTGAATAGTCAACCATATTTTTGAAATTACATTAAAAAAAGCCAATTTCCGGTACATTCGGAAATTGGCTTATCTATTACCAGTGGGCTTGCAGCTTATTGCCATCTGGATCGTAAAAATGGAAAAAGGCATGACCACTATCTTCTTTTATCTCATCGACCTTCACCCCGTAATCCGATAAGTGTTGATGAAATTCACCCAGCTTCGGGCTTGTAAAGCCAATGCTGAATTCCTGTTCTTGATTCACTGTGAAATGGGCAAAGGTTTCATCTTCCGTTGGGATGAGGATCAGCAAGAACGGTCCTTCATTTACCTTGATGGCGGCCAGTTCCTCGTTAACGTTTAATAGCTCTAGACCCAACATATCTCTGTACCAATGTGCTGACTGTTCGACATTCTTGACTGGAATTCTAATATAATGCACCTGCTCAACAAATGATTTATTCAAATCCTTCTCTCCTTTATACTGGTCTATCAAGTAGTTCGCTTTTTGTATTCCCTTCTCCTCTAATTTTCTATAAAATTCCAGATTATTCATCTCTTAGTCCATCCTTTTGCCATCATTCTCTTCCTCAGGATCTCTCACTTTCCCGTCCAGGATATCGTCTAGAGGGGTGTATTGATTATTGGGGAGTTTCTTTTTTCGGATGGCTCTAATGATAATAAACGCCGGTATGACAAGATAAACAACAAATGCAAGTCCCGTTGATAAAATTTCTTGAATGCGATTAATGAATTCCATCTACCCTTCCCTCCTTAAAGAATGAGAACATGAACCGCTCCCACCATATGCATATACAATCCTGTGAGAGATAGAACCGTGCCCAGGAAAAACGTCCATGGGTTGTCTTCTGTTTCTTGATCAAAGGTCCAAATTGTAAAGGAGGCTACCGCCAAAGTGATGATTGGGAAAATGACATACCGTGGTCCGAATGCGAAGGATATCCCGCCAAAAATCAGGACAAAAATGCCATAAGGATTGGCATTCTTGATACGATCAATGTATTCTTTTTCAGCGGTCGAGAAACCTTCATCATCATAGGAGTAAAATACTTGCTTCAATCGATTAAGGAGATTGATGATCTTTTTAAATACTTCCATTTTCCCCTTCACTTCCTTCCTAACTGCTGGAATCCAAGAAGCTCCATATCCATTTTATGTATCAGCTTTCCCTCTACCATCAAGTTTTCTTGAACTGTAAAAACACAACAGATCAGCAGCTACAAAAAGAAGGAACGGCATGATGACATACTCAGGCATAATGATCGTCCAATAAAGGAGATACGTACTTATGGCAAACAGAAACCAGCTGATGATCAGCAAAAAGCTTGAGGTCAGTTCTTTGAATGTAGTCATGGCACGCTCCTCCCTAGGATTGTTTCCGGAAGCACTTCATATGATAGAGACCCCAATCTTCTTTAAGATCATCATAATGCAGGATACTCCAAGCATTAAAAAAAGTTTGGCCGCGTTTGTTAAAGAAAAACTGACCGTCTATGCAGTAAGAGGCGTGTTGAATGATTCCGTCTGCATTTTCCCATGTAAGCACATCACCTGCTCTCATATCTTCGGGAAAGATCAAGTGATAATCCTCATTTTTCAAACTTTGAAGAAACGTCTGAGGATGTACCCATTCATGTATGATCCATTCCTGTTTAGTTATGGCGAACAGGGTGGCCGATAAACAATTACTACCTGCTCTGGATGGAAATGTGTTGGCAAATGGCAGTAAGTGCTGAGGAGTTTGGGGTGGAACATGATAGCAAGTCCAATCCTCCCATTGTTGGGCAATATCTGTTATGATTTCTTCTTTACTAGTATAATAGGGGTCTTCCCACATGGCTTTATGAAGGACTAGGTACTTCTCTCCATTCACTTCAACAACATTGTTATGAAGGAATGATGCGTCTCCAGTAAAGTCAGAGATGGGATGAATTAGTCCCCTTCCCACTTCTACTTGAATGTGAAAAAGATCGTCTTTCTTCTCAACTGGTAGATGATTCACCCATCCTGGAGGTGTCACAAGTACATACTTAACTTCCTTTGATAGATTCCAATACTCATAGCTGTTTGCAAGTTGAATCTGCTTATAAGTTGAATGGTTTTTGAACTCTTCGTGGGGAACCACTAGGACATTACTTAGATATTCTTTAAAACTGGCAAGGTTGTTCTCTGGGAGGAAAAAGAGGTCTTTGTCTGGTACGTAAGCCTTTATCCATTCTTTTATAGCATCTGGTGTTGGTTGGAACTTTCTTTTCATTAACACTCACCCCTGTAGAAACTCTTGTTGATTCAAAATATTAATCAAATTAGTTTGAGGACTTAGAATTCGATGTCTCAAGTATATTTTAACATAATTACCCAATTTTAGGTTAGGAGTTAACTAATTGAATGCCGTACTAAGCAATTAATTGGCTCTATTAGAAAATAATTTTTCTTCTATAGTAAAAAGAACAATTTACTTTTTATGGTATTATTGAAAATGAAGATCATTTAACAAGTAAATTCACAATAAGAGAATCTGATAGTAATCTAATTGGAGGAATGTTTCASAAATGAGTGTGAGTATCATTAGAGAAAAGTTTAATATAGAGTGGCAGGTATATAAAGATTATTACAGAAAAACAATATTTACTGTTCTGATTACAGGGATAATAACAGCCTTGCTTCTCTTTTTCACATCATTATATTTTGAAGGTTTCATTATTGAACAATCTAGAAATATTGCTGAACAGACGGTAGATGGAAACAACAGAGAAGCGTTGACGAATGTACATAAGTTCTTTTCAATACTAGTAAATAATTTGTTCGTAGGGGGAATAATCATTTTATTAGGATTTATTCCTGTTTATGGACTTCCATTTATTATTGGTTTACTTTCCTTTGCTGCCGTCGGAATACTCGCTGGTTACGGTCTCATTTTGGAGCATAACGTCGTAAAAACGTTGATTATCGCATTTGTACCTCACGCAGTTATTGAAATTATCCCCATTCTTTATAGTGTAGCAATAGGAATGTATGTGAATAAAAATATCGTTAAAAAGGTATTTCTCAGGAAGCGGAAAACTTACAAAATCAAAGAAATAATAACAAATGGTATCAAGAGTTACATATTGATTATCCTTCCTTTATTTTTTCTTGCTGCATTGGTTGAAGCATTTATTACTTCCTACCTTATTAAAATTTATTTATAGCTATTTATTAAATCATCTTCTTGGAGGTAAGAGATGGAGAAATGATGAAGATAGACCCATCGCTCTTCCTTTCATTTGAAAATTAAACTTCTCTATAAAAGGTCATCCTCTACGAAATTCCAGGACAAGCCCATCTCCAATCTGAGAAGACTGTTTCAGCAGCTCCTTGTTGACTGGATCAATCCAATAGTTATTGAAGGGTTTCTCCAAAATACGTTTTCACCTTCCAAGCATCAACATATTCGTCAAACCCTCTTTTGACAAGCTCTGACTCGACTACTTGAATGTGAATATCAACTTCTGACTCAATCGTTGCATTGAAACCATTCATTTGCAGGGAGAAACCGGGCTTCAAAGGAAGCACACGCAATATAAGCTCTACAGAAAATGTGTCAACATAGTATCCATTTAGGTTGATGGTTTTTTCACTATCTTTAATCGCGATATGTACTTCTTCATCACTATATTCGGCTTTCACATGTTGACTGCCATTTAAGTAATCAGTGAATGAAATAGGTTTACACGTTACTTTTTCAATTACAGTGATACTTCTTCTATTGCCTATAATGTCGGAATTCAATGTTTGCACTCTCTCAATCGCTTCCCGGCCGTTGATACGAACAAACTTTACCTTCTCCGTGGTGGAACCAACCTTTTTTTCTTTTCCGTTTTCAATAAGATAAGTGTCCTTTACATCTTCAGTCTCAACTAGTGCCTCTGCACTTATTTTCATCGATTGTGCTCTACTCTTTTCCATATCTACATCCCTTTATTATTTGATTTCCTCCGCCAGCTCTAAAATAATCCCCTCCGGACCACGTACGTAGCACAGTTTATAATGATCTTCATACTGCTGTATCTCACTAAAGGTTTCCGTACCCTTCCTTTTCAAATGGGCAACCATGGTTTCAAGATCGTCAACAGCAAAGCAAATATGTCGGATGCCCAATGTGTTGGGGAAGGTTTGCTGAATACCGTTTTCATCTGGCGGTGTACGGTACTTGACGAGTTCTATCCATGTCTGACCGTCCGGCAATCCCATTCCTACGCATGACGTTTGCACATCTTTCATGCCGACGACCTTGTCCAGCAGTTCTCCATCCATCTCCCATTCGGCTTTTACCTCAAGTCCTAAATCAATAAAGAACTCTCTAGCCTTTGAAAGGTCGTTTACGTTGATACTAATATGATCCATTCTGGTGATTTTCATATTTCACCTCTTTATTTCCCGGCGGGTGTAACACCTGTAATGTGTTGCTAGATTATTTCATATCACTAAAAGTATTTATTTTCTCCCATAGTAATGGCAAAGGGAACTGGTCTGTGATGCTATTAATATTCACCGATTACCCTCGATCACTTATGCTTAGCAAATAAACTCCATCATACAGCTAGAGGTACATGATGTTTCTTTCTAATTTTACGACCCTACCCTTTAAAAGCAATAGCATCAAGTTGGAATTGAAGTCCATCTTCTCCGCCGCGATGTGCAAATTCCGTTTGGAGTGACTTGCGTGCAGGGTATTTACCATTAAATCTTTCCTTAATTACCTTTTCCAACACAGGTATATTCCAAATATCTCTAAACATACAATCAATCTTAACCACTGATTCCAGAGTTAATCCAATTGATTCCAGTCGCTTCTCTAAGTGGTCAAAAGCACCCTGGATCTGATGTTCAATAGATTGGCCAATGTCGCCTACACAATAGTTTACAAAAGCAAATTCCCCAGCCTCAACAATTCCAGAATGCCCCCAATCCTCATTAACATCACTTCTTATAATTTCTCTCATTAAGATGCCCCTCCTTTATAGAAATTAAATTCTCTTGATACCGAACAAGCAGAGTATTTAGTTGTCCCTGCGTAAGTTCATAGAAGGACAATAGCCGAATTCATATTTGATCTCAAACTACCGCCTACATTCACTTCACTCCTTTATCCAGCTAATTTATTTCACTTTGACGAACAATCTCATCCACTACTTGCTCAGTCGGTCCAGTCGCGTCAATGATCTTTCCGTTCTTAGGAATGTCTTCTTTCGTCTCATGCAAACGAACTATTAGCTCCCGTTCTGACTTCTTCCCACCAAATTCATCTTCCGGCCGCTCGTCCAGTCGTTGGTTCAATGTCTCAATATCGACCTCTAGAATAATAACCCCATCAAATAGATCAATAAATTTCGAGAAGTTACGGGACCCGCCGCAGAAAAATGTTACTGGCTCATTCTTGTTATCGACCAACGCTTTTACCTTATCCACATCCCATATATGGTTCTCGTGAGAGGCAGTATCGGTCTTTTCACCAGTTTCCGGATCGCCCTGATAAGCCAATTCCCGGTCACCATGGATGGCTTGATAACCGCGCCGCTGCAATTCATTACAGACGGTAGTTTTACCGGTGCAGGAAACCCCTTCAATTAGATAATTCTTGACGCCCATTGTTAAAGCCTCCTTTCAAAAACATATTCTTCAGATTTGGTATGCGCCTTCAGTAGAACATCTTATGTAATTGATAACCCTAATAAATGGTCCGAAAACAAGATAAACTCTTCTAGATACATAGGTGAATTCGGTGATGCAAAGGGTGTTAGTTTCACATTCGTTAGGTAAATACAAGCAGAAGAATTTACGATTGTTTTGTCTGTAATGTCTATTTCTGGACTAAGCTCGTATTCTTGCAGAGCACGCCCCAGAATAGGTTCCTCTTCTACATTTTCTGCTAGTTGCATCTGGAAATCAGCCTCGATGGTGGCAGATTGGGTAAGAAAGATCATCTTCTTTTCTGGGTATTTATCTTTTAGTTCCTCAAATTTAATTTGTAATTCTACGATCGTCAGTTTTTTAAAATCTACCGCTTCCACTAATTCTTTTCCTTTCATCATGGCGCCTCCTAGTGTTCTGGTTAAGTAAAAACACATAATAGTTTCTCATTCCATTAAACTTCGATCATTAGAAATAAACCGTGGAAATCCAATTTGGACCCTACTCTTTCGTATACATTTATTGCTCTTATGTCAAAATTCACAACTACTAATCCCAATTATTTCAAATGGAGCTTATAAAACGCAAGAAAAATTTAACAGTTCTTTTTAAATCTATGATCCCGGGGAAGAAGTTAAGGTTCTAGCAGGTCAAACAGTATCATTGTCGAAATTTATACTGAAGACATATTTGAATGGGGTGAAAATGATGGCAGAAATTTTATTGTTCCACCATGTTTTAGGCAAAACAAAGGGAATTGAAGCATTCGCCGATCAATTGAGAGATGCGGGGCATATTGTACATGTGCCGGATCTATTTGATGGCCGTACGTTTTCCTCACTGGAGGAAGGCTTAGGATTTGTTAAAGAAATCGGGTTTGGAGAAGTGACGGCGCGTGGCATTCAGGCGGCAGGAGACCTTTCACGAGATGTCGTTTATGCCGGTTTTTCACTCGGGGTTCCAGCAGCACAGCAGCTCGCTCAAACACGTGAAGGATCAAAAGGCGCTCTGTTTTTTCATGCCTGCCTCCCGACCTCGGAGTTCGAATCTCCATGGCCAGCCGACTTACCTGTTCAGATTCATGCTATGAATGAAGATCCCTTCTTCGTTGAAGACGGTGACATAGACGCAGCACGTGAACTTGTGAAATCTACTACTTACGCTGAGCTTTTTCTGTACGAAGGCAAGGAACATCTCTTCAGCGACAGCAGCATACCTTCCTACGATCCTGATGCGACTAAACTAGTAATCAAAAGGGTTCTCGAGTTTCTCGGATAGTCCACCAGGAAGCACAGAGACGGTTCTTGTGCTTCCTTTTTTGATTAAAAGGAAGCAGCAAGCCGTCCCAAGATGGCATGTTCAACTAATAATTTCAAACTGATGACTTGATTAGCGATATTAAATGATTTCTTTCTTGCTCATTGTTCTTTACCTTTACAACAATATTATCCTGAAGTAAGTATTCTCGTACTGCTTCATTATGAAATATCCGTTCATAATACAAACCATTATCGCTAAGTTCCTTGAACCAACCCTCTTTTTTTAACTTCCGTATATTTCTTTGAAATCTTATATCGTCTAAGTCTAATCCTCCGCCCATAAATAGTAAGCCTAGAATTACACTTCCAATAGTCCCGAATATTATTTTTACTATTCTCAAGCAATCGCCTCTTAATTATTATTTATAGAAGATGCTCTGACGTACAGCAAACGCCTCTGATAGTTTAAGGAGTTCTGAATAAATTAGTGTTTCCCAATAAAGCCCAATTAACAGAATGTTATACTTTATCATTCTCCTTATTTGATAGTAGCTTATCTAATTTTTCTTCAACACGTCTTAGCCTGTTATTCCTCTTTCTAAGAACAACGACAAATATAATAATGCACACTGGAATGGCAAGAAGAAATAATAAAGAGATTAACTGAAAAATAATATCACCAGTATTTACTGATGTTGTTGATTGTGCTGATGCTAGTAAGAACAAAGAACCATCCCCTTAAAATATTTATTTAGCAAAGTAACGTTATGTATTTATATATTGACCTTGAGTTGGAAGAAAAGAGAAATGATCTTAACGTTTTTTTAAGTACCCAGGTGCGAGGAAGCATGAGGACGGTTCTTCAGCCTTCTCCCCAGTTACATTAAGTAGAGTTAATAACATTTATATTCCATCTTCAGAAACTCAAATGTGCTACCATTTGTATCTTGCATAAAAGTCTCTACATCTTTAAATCCAATCTTTCTGTACAGTGTAATCGCCCTCTGATTAAAGGTTGCTACTGATAATGTGATTTTTTCAGACTTAAATTCTGATTGTACATAGTTAATACCTGCCCTTAAAAATTCGATCCCTTTACCCTTTCCAGTTAAATCTGGTCTCATCCCTAACCCAATATCAAAAATTTTATCAGCTATTTTACTAACACTAAAGAATGCAACCAGTTCCTTATCTTTTGTAACAGCAAACGTTGTATTCCCTCGTTCTTCTGGGTTTAAAAATTCAGCTAAATCTTCTGCATCAGCTTCCATATCGTAAAATGAATAATCACCATCATAGTGCCATTTAAATGCAATATTTTCTGCCTGTTCTTGTGTCATAACATTAAATTCATAAGTCATTTTATACCCCTTCATATAATCAATATTTTAATTTGATTCTTCCATTAAACACGGGAACTACTTAGACTTCTTTCAACTATCAAATGTAATATCTTTACTCAGATAAACATCTGCAAACCAACGCAACACTCCATTATGATGGTTTATAATTTGTTGGGCAGTAATATCTTGTGAATCCCACGTGCTGTGTGCATCTGAAGCTAAAGTGACCTTGTAATCCAAACTAAAGGCTCTTCTACACGTTGTATCAACACACGCTTCTGTTTGAATTCCCGCAATGACTACATGTTCAATCCCTTGTTTTTTTAGTTCATCATCTAAAGAAGTATTATAAAATGAATCTGGAGTCGTTTTTTGAATGATTAGATCTTGAGGGTTTGGAGTGATTTCACGATGAATCTCCCAACCCTTTGTACCATACTCTAATGGTTTGCCAATAGGTGCATTATGTTGTATATAATAAATGGGTGTCTCAGTAGAGCGTGCTTTTTCGATTAAATCTTTTAAAGTTTGTAGCAACTTATCTCCTTTATAAACAACATTACCTTCTTGAAACATCCCATTTTGAACGTCTATAATTAGTAGTGCATTCTTCATTATTCTCCCCCTTGAATAAAACGTAGGTTCATTGAACACTATTCGTAGCCTTCTTTATAATTATCGGCTAATCTTCAATGTATGTTCCGTTTGCCACATAAGAAACTTTTACATTCAACCTTCACTTATCCATCTCCAAATACGGTAGCTACCACTAGAAGCAGTAAAACCATAAATATAATGTAAATGGCTAATCTATTAATTTCTGTAATCCCTTAAGATTAGCCGCTACCCATATTGACAATCCAATCAGCATGAAGTAACAAAATACATTAGGAATAATCCAAACGATTCTTAACTTTGCGTTTTTTAAAAATATCCTCCCAGAAGCAAGTACTAAGTTTCCACTTATTCACACTGATTAAGTTCAAAATGTTCCCCTTCCTTCGGCAAACTCCCCTCTGGAGGTGTCCAAGTGTTTTGACAAATATTCGTTTCATCTACCACTGAGTATGTATAGGTCCACCCTTTTTCGTTTTCAAACTGAACCCTTAAATGATAAGGATTGTATTGCCTCCCTGTTTGATGACCAATTTCCCACTCTTGATTGGGGTATTTCTTCTTAAGAAAATGGTCTAGTTGTTCTGTCTTAATGGATACTTGATAATCAATCCAAAAGGGTCGAATCAGTAAGAAGGAAAGAACGATAATAGTTATTGAGGACACGGTAATGAAACCCAGTTTTCTATTCTTTTTAGGTACTAAAAATGCGATTGCAAAGAGGATCATGATAAATGCAGCACACGTGGTCGTTTCTAGTACTGTTATTGGATGCATGAAAACTCCCCCGTCAATTCCGCTAGCTGAATAAAACTGATTATTGTTCTAAATATTCCCCATAAAGCAACTCCATCGCTTCAATAATCTTACCGTCAGGAACCTGATTGTTTAATTTTAATCGATTAGGTAAGTTAATTGCCCCTAACGCAAAGATATAAGGATTGTCATTGAAGTCACCCATAATACCGATATCAATAGCTGCATTTTCCAGTCCACCTGTCATATGGTTTAAATGGTGTGCTGGAATTTGTTTGATATCTCCCTTTTGTCTAACCAATCCATTTATGATCGGTGTCCATAAGAGAGGATGCGTTTTGTACCCTAGATAAATATGTATCATCATATCAAGCATTTCGTTCAGCCGAGCCTTATTATCAACAGCCCTTGGGTTTTCAGTAACATATATTGAAGGATAATATGACTGGATGGACTCATTCACCTTTTCCCACCCGCCACAAAATTCCACAATACTTCTAGCAATATAGCTATCGTGGCAAGCAATCATTACTTCAACCGCCTCCCTCAAAGGAAGGGTTTGTCTATTTTGCAGATGAGGATAAAGTTCTTTGCTATCTTCTTCTGGATTAAAGGATACTTCTTCAACAATGGCACCCCAATTAAGCAAACCAGCCTCTACCCATTTCGCTACACAAAATGCGATTGCTACTTTTGCTGCTGATGCAAGGGGGATTGTGAGGTTACTATTTAGAGAGGTGTGTTCTTTATTTTCTTTAGTGGAATAGATAGCTATGCCTACTTCTCCAATATCTATTTCTTTAAGCTTTTCTATTACGTTATTCACTTTTTTCACCTGCTTAGATTTTCTTGATCTTGGAAGAGTTTTAAGCAATGGAAAAATTCCAATTTTCAGTGACAGGCTTTCCCCTTTTACTTCCAGTTAGTAAAACAATACAATAGCCAAATCAATTAGCCGATCTTTAGGTCTATTGTACTTAAACCTATAATTAGTTAATCAAGCCATTTTACGATTATTATTGTTAAGAAAATAATAGCTATAATTATGATTTCAAATTTATCATTACTTTCTCTTATTCTCCTGATATTTTGTCTATACTTATTTTGAATCTTAAATGAATCCTTTTTCTTATGCTTCTCCATTTTAGACCTCCACATAAATAAATATATTTTTCGGAAGGCATATCTGGTGGTTCTGCAAACGCCCATTAAATAGAAGAGTATTACTTCAGAGCTATATCGTATAGATAATTAACTACATCACCCATTCGCCAAGCAATTACAGCCAAACTAATTGCAATAACTGCTAAACTTCCAACCTTAATCAGTTCTAAATTATCCTTCTCCAATATTTCTCTCCCCTTAATCTTAATGTTAATTCCGCTATCCTGCCCATAGAGAAGATAAATAGCAGGTGATTAATTAGTTGGTCTTCAGTTGTTGCCCCTTAAACTGTATAGACGAAAAACAATTTATAAATATATTGCTGATTAACTAAATTTTTCAGGATTTAAAGCGTAAAGTTCTATAAAGCCACAGTTAGAACAAACATAACAAGGAGAGACCTCACTCATAGTATTCGAGTTTGCCTTCTCTGTTGTTTTATAAACCCTGATTGGGTAGCTGTCTAACCTAGCTTCCACCATTGCTGATTCACATTTAATACAAATTTCACTCATATACTCAACCCCCTATTATTTACTTACTCACTCGATCGGTAGCTTAATTTCCCTTAAAAAGCTGCTCATTTATTACGCCAATTGAATATATGTTTTCTTCTAATAAGTTATTAATTATTTGTCTTAATACATGTGGTTCTCTTAGATCCTCTTTTTCAAATGCTAAAAGGTCATTCGTTTTTATCCACCTGCTGTCTGTAATTTCATCTTCTTCGAGCTTTAATGAACCTCCAGTTACCTCACCAATAAAATGAAACATAATGACTTGATTGTTTGTATTACTGGTGAAATTATATACTCCCGTCGTGCCAATCAGTTTGACGTCTAAGCCCGTTTCCTCTATAACTTCCCGACGAGCTGAATAAAGAATGTCTTCACCATATTCTATATGTCCACTCGGAAAGTTCCACTTATGGACGGCACTGGGTTTGTTTTCTTTTATAATTAAGACTTTATCATGATTAAAGATTGATACACTTGCTACTAATACAATTCCATCTTGAGACATTCATTTCTCCTCAATTCTATTTGAAATTATATAGATAAATAACATCTGTTTTCATTAAACTGCTCCTTTAGCCGATGAAAGTACGTTTGTTGACATAAGTCCGAAGCCTGGCCCATTTTGATTACACCGGCATCAAAATCCGAATCGATGTCCCTTCCCCAGGAGTGCTTTTCACATTGATACTTCCCTGGTGAAGCTGAATGAGCTGCTTTGTGATGGCCATCCCCAAGCCGGTTCCGCTTCCTGAGTCGCTTGTGTTGGTGCCGCGGTAGTAGCGCTGGAAGATGCTGTTGACGGTTTTTTGGTCCATGCCGACTCCGTCATCCGAGATGGTGAGCTGGCACAGGTGCTGTTCGATCCCAGCAAGTGTGACGGTGATCGTCGTTCCTGCCGGGTTGTATTTCAGGGCGTTTTCGACGATGTTGTCGATGATCCGTTGAAACCATTTGGGGTCGACAGATGCTGTGACGTTATCGTCTTCTGCCTGGAAATCGATGTTCATTTCTGCGTAGTCCGGGTTGTTCATATAGCTGATGATAGTCCGGCGTATGAGCTCGGTGATATTCATTTTTTCACGGACGATCGGCAATGCGCCGTTTTTGATGCGGTAGGTCAGAGTCAGGTCATCGAGCAGATCCTTCATATACGCCGATTTGCTGCCGATGATTTCGGCGAATTCCCTCACTTCTTCCTGGGACCAGTGATACTCCTTTGACTCGAGCATTTTAGAATAACCCGCAATGGAGGAGAGGGGTGTTTTTAAATCATGAGAGATGCCGCTGATCCATTCCTCGCGGGTCACCTTGATCTTTTCGCGTTGATCCTGGTTGTCCCTCAGGGTGTCAGTTAACTGTGAAAGGTTCGTGATCAGTTCTTGATACAGCTTGTATTTTCGTTTGATCTTTCCGTTCTTTTTAAAAAGGAGGGGCTGTTCGACGTGATTGACGGGCTGCTCATAGACGCCGCTTCCTAGCTTCTCGATCCACTGCATCATGGTCATCAGGGGTTTGCCGAATTTGCGGGCATACCAGAAGGTGATGAGCAGGAGCAATAGAATGAGCAGGACGGAGACGATGATGATGCTGTTCCCAACCTTGCTGTCGATTTTCTCTTCCAATGTAGCCGCCATGTCTTTGAGCGGCATCCCCATCAAAATGGTCTGCTGTGTCCCCTCATCATAATAGGAAGAAACGGATTCTTCCTTGGATTGCGTCATGGAAAGGATCTCTTGATGAGAGTATGTCTTGGGCTTGTTCCCGGCATTGAAGCCGTCTACCACTTTCCCCGAGCGGTCCACAAGCTGAACCCAGGTCTTATTGTTCTGCAGATTCGAAATGACACCTCTCTGAAAGTCCAGCTTTCCCTGCTTCCAATCGACGTGCTGTTTTACTGAATCGAGGAGAAGGGATTCGCCATTTTCTTCCCTGAAGAAGACTAATGGAGAGTCAGTATCGGTTTCATCCAGCCGCCAATAAGAGTAGTCGAGCGTTGGGTCATTTTCCAGCAAAATTCCGGCAAGTTCTCCTTCATTAAAAGAGGAAGGGGACTCTTCCAACTCTGGAAATTCACCGAGCAGGTCTCCATCCTTAGACACGACCAGCAGGCGGCCGTGCTGTTCTCCCACGAGCTTTTTCAAACGGTCGGAAATGTCTGCATTTCCATCTTCGACCGTAATATTTTGCGAAATGAAATAGTCTTCCGCCAAGGACAGATCCGTTTCCGCTTCACTGTCGGAAAGGAAGTAGCCGATGATGCCAAAGAGGAAGAACAGCAGCACGCCGCTTAGGAAGAAGATGAGCATGAGCTGCAGAAAGAGCTGGACGACAAACCGTTTATGGATGTTCATGCTGCCCTCCTTGAGGGATAAACTTGTATCCCAGCCCTCTGACCGTCAGGATATACCGGGGATCGCTTGGGTCTTCTTCGACTTTTTCCCGAAGCTTCCGAATATGCACCATCACCGTATTGTCCTCGCCAAGGAATTCCTCTCCCCACACTTGTTCATACAACTGAGATTTGCTGAAAAGCTGGTTGGGGTGTTTACAAAAGAAAATGAACAGCTGATAGACCTGTGCCGGCAGCTCGACTATCCTGCCTTTTAACGTTACTTCCCCGGAAGAGGTATTGACGATGAGTTCCCCAAATTGATACGTTTGTACTTTAGGTTCTATTAAAGTGGTGCCGTTTTTCCGACGCAAATGCGCCTTGATCCGGGCGACGACTTCCAACGGGTTGAATGGCTTGGTGATATAGTCATCCGCCCCTAAAGCAAAGCCTGACAGCTTATCCAAATCAGTGGTGCGGGCAGTCAGGAAAAAGATGGGGGCATCGGTAGTTTCCCTGATCAGCGGACAGATCTCAAAGCCGCTTCGGTCCGGCAGCATGACGTCCAGTAAGATCAAATCATATTTTTTATCACGGCAGCGAGCCAATGCGTCTTCAGCGTTGTGAGCGGAATCTATGTATGTGAACTTTTCTTTTTTTAAAATGGTCTTGAGCATCTGGACAATTGATACTTCATCATCCACAATTAGAATCTTGCTGTCATGCATCTTGTACTCTCCTATACTTGCTGAATTTATAGCTCCATCATATCAATTATTTTTAAGAAAAAGTAGGAATTAAGGGAAAATTAAGGAAGAGGTTCACTTCCCTTAAGATACCCGATGTATGATCAGGATATCACAGAAATGAATGTTCATATTGAAGGGAGATAAGGTATGTTTGCCATTGGAAAGAGAGAATTTCTGAAACTATTCAAAGGAATCAAATCGATTATTATCATTCTGATTTTGGTTGCCACGTCCTACTATTCTGCGAAGTTTTCAAATTTGCTGCTCTCGCTGGAAGAGTTCTCGGCTGAGGATTCTGATAAGATCGAATATGCAGGGTTATTGGCCCTGCTGCTTTTTCTGGGACAGCTATTTGTGATGGGGCTGTCGCATGATGCGATGAACAGGGAAACCCATGACCGGACGATCCGGTTTCTGGTGACAAGGACGTCGAGGCTGTCGATCCTGCTCGGAAAGTTTTCCGGTATCGTGCTGTTTTGGCTGGTATGTGTCACAGCATCCTTCCTGATCATCTTTTTCATGACAGGGACCATGGATCCTCTGAGCTTTTTCCAGACGATGAGTTTGTTAATCTATCAAATTGCGTTGACGATCCTGCTGTCGACTGTGATCCCCAAGCCGGCATTCACGATGTTTCTCAGCGTTGTCCTCGGCCTGGCGTTTCCGATTGTTAGCCTGTGGTTAGCATTCACCAGCAACGTGTACGTGAGCTGGCTGAAATATTTGACGCCATTCTATTATTTGGAAGAGGATTATATGTTCTTGATAATCTTGCCGCTTGCCGCCGTCATGGTCGTGATATCCCATCTTGTGTTTAAAAGGAGAGAGTGCTGATGGCCGCGATTGAAACCAAACAGCTGGTTAAAACGTATGGAAGAGTAAAGGTGGTAAAAGGAATTGATCTGTCTGTTCAAAGAGGGGAAATCTTTGGGTTCCTCGGCAGGAATGGCGCAGGGAAATCAACCTTCATCAATATGCTGACAGGGATCATCCATCCCAGCGCCGGTTCGTTCTCATTGCTGGGAATGGCTGGAGTCACAGACGAAGTCAAAAAACGGATAGGGGTTATGCCGGACTATACAAGCTTTGACAGCTCGATGACCGGTATCAGTTATTTAAAATTTTTATCAGAGGTGTCGGGGAAAAAGGCGTCCACTGAAAGGTGCCTTGATGTCCTGAAAATAGTGGGACTGGAAACCGATGTGAATAAAAAGGTTGCAAAATATTCGTTCGGGATGAAAAAGAAGCTTGGCATTGCCCAGGCCATCATCCATGATCCCGAATTAATCTTCCTGGATGAGCCGACATCCGGACTCGATGCAGAATCGATCGTCCATATACATACCTTAATCCGCGAACTGCATCAGCAGGGAAAAACGCTGTTCATGACGTCCCACAATTTAGATGAAGTGGAAAAGCTCTGCTCCCGGATCGCCATCATGAAAGAGGGTCAGATCGTAAAAATAGGCTCGATGGATGAACTGAGGTCCTTTTATCAATCGAGAATCGTCGTAAAAATTAAGCATGGAAGCATCCCGGCAGCAGAAGAAGCCAGGTTAACACAATGGCTTGAAGGCGCTGGGAAAGACGTGGAAATTGAGGATAGGTATCTCCACATCACCGTCGAACAGGAGAAGAAGATTGCGGAAATCATCCGGGCCTGCCATGAGTGCAAGGTGGATGTGTACCGCGTAGAGGTTGAGGAACCGTCACTGGAGGAAATCTTCCTGGATGAACAACAAAATACCCATCAAGGTTAGGAGTAAATATATATTCGGAAATGCCGCAGAAGAAATTAGTGAAAGAGGTTCTCCAGGTTTGGCTGGCCCGCAATATCATTTCAAGTGTTGTCGGGCTTGTCGTTCTTGGGGTGTAGTTTTACCTGGACTACCGGTTCCAGTGGACAAAGAATGTATGACATTCCCTTTCAAACTCTTCATTGGGCTCGTTAGGCTCGTTTTTTTTGCTCTGATCAAATTCAATGGTATTATCCCATCTCATTTTTATTAACTGAGTACTGTCTTTTCTTTCAGCAAGTCTAATATTCATTAACTTCACCTCCATCTAAAAGAAAGAACGTTTTATTAAAAAAGCTGTACTACGCCACACTCATCGCTTTTAATAAATCAAAATCCTAGCGATACTATCAATATCACTAGGATGAAGGACAAACGAATTATAAGTTTTCAATTTTTTTCATATCTTCTGCAGATAATTCGAAATCAAAAAGATCTAGATTAGCTGCTTGATTTTCACGGTTGTGAGATTTAGGAATAACGACCACACCACGTTGGATTTGGTATTTTAATAAGACTTGTGCGCCTGATTTTTTATAGGATTCACCAATTTCATCCAACACTTCTTTATGATGGGTTTCGGCTTTCATAGGCCCCCATGCAACAGGTGTAATCCCCTCTTCTTTTAATACGGCAAGGAGATCTTTGTTAGGTTCTTTTAGGTTAATTTGAATTTGATTAACTGCTGGCTTCACTTTGGCGAATTCTTTCAATTCTTCCAGATGCTCTTTTCCGAAGTTTGAAACGCCGATTGCTTTTAGTTTGCCCGCTTCGTAATATTCTTCAAAGACTTCCCACGTGTTTTGAAGTTGTACTTTGTCTTCGATAGGAAAGTGAATAAGAAGCAGGTCAAGATAGTCGGTTTGAAAGTTTTTCAGACTGTTATCGATTGCTGCCCGAGTAGCTTCCTTTGAAGAGATATATTCTTCATTGGCTGGAACTTTTGTCGTAATAAATAACTCTTCTCGAGGCACCGTGCTTTCTGCTAAAACTCTTCCGACAAGTTCTTCGTTTCGATACATGATGGCTGCATCTATTGAACGGTACCCCAACTCAAGTGCTGATAGAAGTTCAGGAATTTCATTTGTTAACGCCGCGTTATAGTCATTGTTTTCTTTCCCATACGTATTAGTTCCTGTACCCACAATTGGCATTTCCAACCCATTATTAAGTGTTATGTTTTCCATATGTTTAAGCACTCCCTCTGTATACTCGAATTTTTTTGCTTTCAGAATACATCATATCAAATTATAGAATTTTCAAAAAGTAATATGAAAGAAGGTACCCCATATAGTCTCCCATCTCATTCTAATAACTATAAAACAGTAGAGCGGGAACTGTCCCCAATCTACTGTTCTTCATTTACTGTACCTGGATCCGTCCTGTCTCAGGCGGTGCTACGCTTCCGCCTGATTCAATGATATAGGTAATGAATGAGTCCAATGTGGGCGGACCTTCCACAGGATCATGGCCTTTTTTAAAAGCAGTGAACCCGTCTCCGCCGGTTGCAAGATAATTTGTGAGGGCTACGGTATATGTCTGGGCCGGCTGAATGGTGTTTCCGTCTCTATCGGTCATCTCTACGACTTTATGGCCAGGTGGTGCGTCTTTATCGTAGGTGTAGTCGAGCCCAGATGTTTGCATGATGGTTTGGAAATTCCCTGTCCACTGCTGTTCAAGTGCTTCTTTCAGCTCGGCGCCGGTCAATGATAGTTTGACCAGGTTGGTGCCGAACGGGAGCATGGTGTACAGGTCTCCCCAAGTAAGTTCACCTTCACCCAGGTTCGCCCGGATTCCACCAGGATTCATGAATGCAATGTCGGTGTCCATGTTCTCCCGGTGGGAATCTGCGACAAGATTTCCAATCGGCCGCTCCCCGCTGGCGGTTTTCTCCTTCGTGATGGAGGCTTCGGCCTGACCCATTTTCTGCTCCAGCATCATCTGTTTATCTGCAGAGTAAGAATCAATCATCTTTTTGATTTTTTTGTCGGGCAGGGTTCCATCGTGATAGGTGGATATGATGGCTGCTTGCTTATTGACGATTTCCTTCGTCTCACGGTCGATTAGGAGATCTACGTCTGAAAAGGCTGTTCCATATGAGTACGATTGAACAATCATTTTCCCGTCAACTGACGTATTGGCAAAGCCGTGACTGTGGCCGCCAAAGATGATATCTACTTCATCATCGATGCGGGGGGCAAATGCAGCGGCGTCTTGACCAGGATTTGTTCCGTCTTCGCTTGAAGAAGCGGAAACATGCCCGAGAACGACGATGGACTGAACTCCTTTTGCCTTCAAATCTTTTACGCTTTCATTGATGGCAGTGACTTCATCCGTGAATTCAACATCTTCAATCTCGCTTGGCAGGACGATATCTTTCGTTTCTGTCGTGACAACCCCGATAAACCCGATGGGCACCCCATCGACTTCTTTGATTAAATATGGTGGTAAAATGGTTTTCCCTGTCTTTTTATTGATGACATTGGCAGCTGTGTATGGAAAAGCCGCCCCTTCAAAGGTACCCGTTTTCTCATGTTTGCCGCCATCAAGGAGCCTGAACATCTCCTCCGTTCCTTCATCGAACTCATGATTCCCTAACGTCCCGATGTCGAATTCGACCTCGTTCATCCATTCGACGGCAGGTTCATCCTGCATAAGAGATGACACAGGTGAGCTTGCACCTACCATGTCCCCGGAATGGACCAACAAGGTATTATCGTTTTCCTGCCGGTGCTTTTTTAAATAGGCAGCCAAGTATTCAGCACCGCCTACCTTCTTTCCATCCCTCGTTCGAACCGTTTCCAGCTGTCCATGAAAATCATTGACTCCCAGAAGCTGCACAGAAATATACTCTCCAGGGTCGGCGGAAGATGAAGCAAATGATGATCCAATGAAGAAAACTCCAGTTGCGATTGCTGCCAACATCAATTTACTTAAAGACATGGAAAACCTCCCTGTGCTTTTGTCATCTTCAAGGTAGCACAGTAGTTTTGACCCATTTTTAATAGAAAGTTATTGTTTTGTAAAGACGTGATCATACAACCCCCAAACAGACCATCAACTAAACGCTAAGTATAAGCCGTTTTGCAAAGATAAAATAAGCGGAGATTTTCCGCTTACATTCAGAATGAAAGGTGTATTTGAGGTAATTAAGCGGAGGATTTCCGCTTAAGCACAAAAAAATCATCTGTTATTGTATTTTTCGAGTTAATAGGCGGAATTCTTCCTTCTATTTCAAGCCTTTTTAAATAGTAATGTTGAGTTAAGCGGAATTTTTCCGTGTATCTGTCAGTTCTGGTAAGTAAGCGCCACGGGGACAGGCACCACGGCTCCTACTAAAAGAGCCAATGGACCTGTCCCCGCGGCTGAAGGAATAGCAATGCCAAAGAATGCAGTTGCTATTCCTCTTGGAAAATCACTTAAAAGAACTCAGTGCAACCTTGGCTGCCTTTGCTATAAGTTCATTATTATAGGTGGCATCCTTAGTATCACGGCTGGATAAGATCGCGATGATAATGGGGTCTCTATTCGGCGGCCAAATGATAGCAATATCGTTTCGCGTTCCGTAGTCTCCTGCTCCGGATTTATCGCCTACCTCCCACCCTTTAGGTGCAGCCGCACGGATCAGTTCGTCGCCAGTAGTATTCCCCCGCATCCAGTCTGTTAGGAGTGTACGCTTACCATTCGGGAGAATACCGTCGACTGTGAAAGCCTTCAGGCTGGTGGCAAGTGCTCTTGCTGTACTTGTATCTCGGATGTCTCCTGGGATGGCACTGTTCAAATCAGTCTCATAGCGATCAGCCTCTGTGACATGGTCGCCGTTCTGCCTCAGTGCATTTTCGAAGCCGTTGGGTCCGCCGAGTTCCTGTAATAAAAGATTCCCTGCGGTATTATCGCTGTACCGGATAGCAGCATCACCAATTTCCTTAAGGGTCATCCCGGTATCCACATGTTGCTCAGTAATGGGCGAATACGTGACCAGGTCATCTTTCGTGTAGGTGATTACCTCGTCAAGTTCGCCAATCGAGTTTTGCTGTAGCACTGCCCCTGCAGCCAAAGCCTTATAGGTGGATGTGTAGGCGAACCGTTCATCAGGTCGATAGACCACCGTGCGATTTGTACCGGTGTCAATAGCATAGATGCCTAGCCGGGCATCAAACTTTTTCTCAAGCTGCATGAACTTATTGACAGTCCTGTGACTTGTCCTTTGTGTTTGGTCTACATTTTCTTTTGCCTCGGTCTGCTTTAATCCGTCTCCAAAGAGGCTTAAACTTAGTAGTCCCACACTCATCCATATTTTTAACACGCTTACACTTTTCAAGACAACCAGTCCTCTCATATTATATTGACAATAGTCTAATTAGACTTTATACTAGCTTAGTCTAATTAGACTATCGTGTAAAGGGATGAAAATGAAATGATAAAATCTTTTTTAATGTTAGGGCAATCAAATATGGCAGGTCGTGGATTCTTGCACGAGGTTGATCCTATTTATAATGAAAAAATAAAAATGCTTCGCAACGGACAGTGGCAAATGATGACAGAGCCAATTAATTATGACCGTCCTGTTGCCGGCGTAAGTCTGGCAGCATCCTTTGCAGATGCGTGGACGAAAGCCAACCCGGATGATGAAATTGGTTTGATTCCTTGTGCTGAAGGTGGTAGTTCCTTGAACGATTGGCACCCGCAAGGCAATCTTTTCCGACATGCTTTGTCTGAAGCTCGATTTGCACTTGAAACCAGTCAAATTTGTGGCATCCTTTGGCATCAAGGTGAAAGTGACAGCAATCAATCTCTACATGAAACGTATTACGAAAAGTTATCTCTTATCATTGAAACGTTACGTAACGAATTAAACCTTCAAGATGTCCCATTGATCATTGGTGAGCTTGGTCATTTCTTAGGGAAAGAAGGTTTCGGAAAGTATTCAACAGAGTATCAAGAAATCAACGAAGAATTGCGTCGTTTTGCCCATGAGCAGCCAAATTGTTATTTTGTATCGGCAGAAGGTCTAACTTCCAATCAGGATGGTATTCATTTGAACGCTGTTTCCCAACGAAAATTCGGTTTTCGCTACTTCGAGGCTTTTTCGCAAAAGCGTCATGTCTCAGGGCCTCTTTCAAATGAAAATCAATCACTGAAGATCAACCACAACTATACGAAAACTGAACAAATGTATATTCACAGTATGAATTTGGCTCTGGGGAAAATCACATACGCTGAATTTGAAGCACAGATGGCGAAGGTGATGCAACCTTGATTCCCTTACTAATCCTTGGCTTACTTATTCAAAACCCCGGCGCTCATGGATACGAACTATTAAGTTTAATGGAAAAACGACATTACAAGTATATCGTTAACTTTACTAAGGGATCATTCTATTACAATTTGCAACAACTTGAAGAAAAAGGGTTGATTGAAGAAACACAACAAGTCCGTCCAAACAACGGCCGTGAAATTCACACCTTTAGAGTAACGTCTTCAGGAATAGAAGAATTTGAAAAATTAATGGCCAAATACGGCACGAAATCCGAGTATGTAAACTTACCAGTCTATGGCGCATTACTCTTTGCCAATGTATTCGATAAAAACAAATTAGTAGAATTAATCCAATCCCAAATTGATCAAACTGAAGCCAGAATTGCTCTTCTCGATGAATACTTAGCTACCCTTCAGGAATTACCTGGTGAAATAGATTATTTTGGTCGTATGAACGAAAATTCTCGTTCTCACCATTTAGTGAACTTAAAGTGGTTTAAAGAATTGAAGGCAGATATAGAAAAGGCTAGTGATTAAATAAATACTAAAATCGCCTATCAAAAAAAACGTCCACCATTACCCAGGGGACGTTTTTTTAATATGTCTTCCATTGATTTTCTATTTTTCATCACTTGGATTTGTCACCTCACATGATATATTCACGTCCCAAGAAATGATTGTTGTACTATCTCTTACCTTTTTTTCTTTAATAGTCTTCAGTAAAACCATTATTCCCTCGTTAAGTGGTAGGCCCTTCAATTCGTTATAAATATCTTGAGGATTAGTATAGGGTTCATTTGGACATTCAACTAATCCATCCGTTGTTAACAAGATGCGATTCAACCCCTGCCTTAGTTCTCTTATTCCTCTACTATAACAAGGGACTTTTTGATCAAACGTGTTGACTTGTCCGACCCATTCATAGAATTGTCTCTGGTTTACTTGATATTGACCGAGCTTGGCGAGTTCCGGATGAAACAAAAAGGAAATACAATCTCCAATTGATAACCACCAAAGATATTTTTGTATTCTTAAAGCGATGAAACAAGCTGTTTCTCCTTTAACTTTTCGACAATCATCAATAAACTTTTCGTTCTGGAACATCCTTAAAATTGTTTCTTCCAGTCTTTTTAGCGTTTGTTCATATGGAAGAGATAACATCTTTTGTATTTCTTCTTTGTAAATTATGAATTGGTTCATGACTAATTCAGCACTTTCCGCTGAATGATGCGCATCCAATAGAACAACAAACTCCCAACCCTGTTCATCATCCACCCATATTAAGCAACCATCTTCGTTCTTATACTGTCCCGCAATGGAGTTCCCACCAAATCTTCCTAAAGTTATGTGCTTGAGCGTTTGGATGTGTAGTTGGTCTACAAAATTTCTTTCACTGCCAACCCAGCTGAATTCACTAATAGGAGCGGCCATCTATGAATTATTCTCTAAATGTATTTTTATCCGATCACACAGTTCCACAACTTGATCGTTGTCTCCCATTGGGGCATCTTGCCAATCATAGACTTCCATCGGACCCCAATGTTCTTTTGGGGTATTTGGATAACGAGCCACGATATGCATATGAAGATGCGGAACAGAGTTTCCTGAAACAAGTGAATAGATATGTTCGGCGTTTTCTGATTCCATAAGAGCCTTACTTATTCTCGCCATAATCACTCCAAATGCTTTTGCTTCTTCTACTGTCAAATCGGCTAGAGAGGGAGTATGTCTCTTTAGATCAATCATAATATGACCTAAATAGTTCGGCTTCCCCTCCCTATCGATATGACCCACATATACATAATCGTCTTCATAAATCATTATTCCCGAAGTTGCAATATGGCCAGTATGCTTATTACAGATAAAACAACTTTCACTCACCCTAATTCCCCCCTAAAGAATATTAATATTAAAAATAAAAAATCCTACCAGCCTCATAAAGAGACGATAGGATTTTATCGTGGTACCACTCTTCTTGTTTCAATTCTTTTGAAAATGAAACATCTCAGAACTCTTTTACGGAAGTTAACCGTATAGATCTACATCTCAATCTATCCACTCATAGGCGAGTTGGGGACGCTACCCACTGTCTTGCACCTTCCGACAGCTCTCTTAACAATAACTCATCCTTAATACTCCCGAATCAAAGCGTTTGGTATATTTACTTTTCTTTTTAAAAATTCTATATATTTCCACTTTAATTGTCAATAACTAGTTTACTATCTTATATAAAATTTCGCTTCTTTAATGGCGGCTGCTTGTTCAGCGAACGCCCGTTAGTTGAATACCCTTATTGATTTTCCTGATCATCAAGTCTTGATTTTATTTGCTCTAATAGCTCGGTCTGCTTGTTTTGGTTTGTTATAATTTTGTCTGTGAGTTTTTCCAACGTCTTAGTAATCGACCATAAGGATATAATTAGTACGACAATTATCGCTAATGCATCCAATTGATTTCACCTCTTTTAATCTCTCCATTAAGCTGCTCCGATGAATGGTTGAACACATAAAAAACTAACCAACATAATGGAGAATCAGCTGGTAAATTGCTACGCAAAGCCCTAAAATACAGGCTTTCATTTTGGAAGGATGTTTTCTTTTACTAAAAAGGAAGTAAAGGAAAACAATTATAAATCCAAAAGGAGCCCATAGCTCGAAGGTACCTTCATTTGTATCTCGAGAAAAAACTGGACCAACGTGTGTGCTTATCAAAAAATATATAAATACTGTATAACGACGTGTTTCTAATTGCATACTCCACCTTACTAAAAAGTAAATAATTATTATTGATATGATTGCCATGATCGTAATGTGGAAAGGTGGTGTGAGAACATTAGAAAAGTTACTAAGATTGAAGGCCACCCTTTCTAACCCCCTTCTGATATATGAAGTCATTTCTTCCTCAGTGAAAATAGGGACTTATAGACCTCCGTTCATCATAATACCTACAATTAGGATAATAAATCCACCTACAAGTACTCCTAATACTGAAAGTGAAGCTGTCTTGGATTTCCCTTTTTTACTCAATAGTGCAGTTACCAAAGCTAATATTGCTCCAATAATTAAAACGTTGGTTCCTACATACCCACTAACTTTCCCGCTCATACTCATAAGAGCAAATAATGTAAAAGTAAACCCTAAAATACCCAGGGAAACCCAACCAAGGTACTTTCTCATCCGAAATCCCCTCCCGAAATATTCTATTCTGAATTCAAGTCTGGATTTTTAATTAGACTGCAAAAAAGGAATTTCAGTTTCATATTATCCCACTAACCTGCCCTTTAACTTAAAAAAAGCTGAAAACCAGCATGGTCTTTCAGCTATCTCTACCTATATCACTCCTGAAATCAGTTGTTTCACAAAATAAATCAACCATTAGTTCAAGAAAACCTTAACGTCAAATCCACTCATTCCCATGTTTTCGGATGAATTTCAGTTCCTTTTGGTAATGATCATAATGGCCTTCATCAATCATTTTTTGAAAAGCTTTGTCTCCCTCTTTGGCTTTTCTTTGCATGGTTTTACACAACCCTTCAACTCGGAGGATAACCATGTCTAGAAATCCCTTTTCCATTCCTTCAACACCATATGATTCGAAGAATAGTTTGACTCTCTGTTTAATACGATCGCTATCCTTTATTGAGTCATAATGGACTGCCTCACCTGTTTCTAAATGATAATGTCTACTCAAAGGAACGCATGTGTAGAGTGTATAGGCTATATCCCAAAGTCTTGGACCTGGAGCTGCTACGTCAAAGTCAATAATCCCCACTGGCTTTCCTTGATTAAAAATGATATTGTAAACGGCAAAATCATTGTGACATAATACCTCAATTGGTTGAGGGGTATTATCGAGAGGTTCCCAACTTTCTTCAATAGGAAAATCACTTACAACGTCATGATAGAGACGAAGCATTTTCGCTACCTCTTTTAAAACGTCATTAGACCACATATAACTTTTCAATGGATAATTCCCTGCTTCTCCTTCAATAAATGATAATATTTCTCTATTCTTATCATCAATTCCCAAAAACTTTGGTGCACGACTGAAACCTTTGCTTTCCAAATGCTTTAACACTCTATGAATTTTGAAGCTCTCGTCCTTTAGGTCTCTTCGAACAGTATCTCCCACACGATATACATGAGAGACATTTCCACCTGATAATATTTCTTCTTTTTCGTACTTACTGCTCATTTACTATTCCCCCAATAAATAGGGACTCTATGAATGTGTCAATAGAGATGTATGTTTACCCAAAAATAAAAGCAGATATACCAAGGTATCTGCTAGGCAATGGGAATATTGTCCACAACATGTATCCCTTGAATGATTTTTACGATAGACAAATAAACGTATCCTTTAGAATATCAAGAATCGCTATCACCTCTATCTAATTAGATAATCATTTCAAGGCATTCCACATTGTGTATAAATTCCCCTCTCTTTACATCTCTAAGTAATATATTACCAAATTCATCTAAATATGTATATTGTTTTCAATTAACCTGTTAATTATTGCCCTTTACCTCAACAAGACTCTTTGAAAATCCGATACTTTTTTCCTTATACCCCATATTAAGATAAAATTGATGTGCACTTTTTCTTTCTTCTCGATTCCCACCATTTAATCCGATCAGCAAACGCCCTCTTTAAAGTTTAAAACGTTTTGGGACCTCTTAGTTACTATTAGGATGAAGATGAATCAAAACAGCCTGCAATATGAACGATTTCTTTAATTACAGAATCAACATCCTTATTATCTCTAACCACAAATAAATAATCTGCTTCCCCTTCTTCTGGATCCACAACATTTTTATTCATAGAACCACTCTGTTGACTGAAAAGTACTTCCTCAAAATTAGAATAAGCTCCTCTAAGTATATTGGTACTTCTTTTACTCTTAATTACTCTTTCATAAAGAACTTCTTCAGGAATATCAAAATGGACCAAGATACTCACATCATCACTAACATTTACACCAACAAACACAATTGCACTAGTTAATCGCTCTAAAGAATAAATGACTCCACTGGTAAGAATACTTAGCCATCCTAACAACATATAAGTTTGTGAATTCATTACAATTCCCCTTTTCTTAAAACTCTTTAATATTTAGACGATTATAGTGTATGATGGGACTCCGATAGTAAGCATTAATATTATGGATAAATCGATTTTATTATTATTGTTCTCTTTCATTATTCTCTCCTTTTATAAATTGTCATTATTTAAAAAAACAATATAATCCCAATTATTTCAAATACTTTCCTTTTGAGCAATACTTTCTTCCATTAACTGGACCTATAACAAAATAACCATCAAATTAAAAAAACATCACCCCATCCATCCTGAAAGAGGCGATGTCTCCTTGTTCCTTTGCAAACACATCATATCACCGTACCCTCATACGTAACTTTTGGCATCCGATGAAAATCGTATGTTGCCAGATCTTCCACTTTTGTGAAATAAGCATGTAAACTGTTAGCCATCATGTGATTCATGATTGAGTTTTTTTCATTAATCAATAGGATGGGCTTTCTCATGGAGTATGCATACCCGATTTCAAATGCCGTTCCGCTGTCTACGTACTTGCTTTCGTAATCGCGGATTCCCACCAGCACATCGGAACGCCTTAAATGTCTCAGATCATTTTGGAACACTTTCCGCCTCCACTCTTTGATCCAAATTCAAGGTGTTCGAATTGATGAAATCGTGCGGAGAAGATTTCTGACACATAAGGGTTCCTCATGAGGGATTGTTCAAGTCTTTGTACCCGGTCGACTTGTTCCTCACAGAAGAAGGGACTTGCGATAAATACTCTGATGTTTCTTTTGATTGTGCTCTCCATGTGACCTCCCCCTGAGATGTACTTATAATGTGCCTTATTAGAGGCAATCAGGTTCATATATGAGAGATTTGTTTGAAAGCACTACAGGTCCAGGTACCGCTTCCTATT
The DNA here is from genome assembly GCF_001305855.1 of Rossellomorea vietnamensis. GTDB lineage: Bacteria > Bacillota > Bacilli > Bacillales > Bacillaceae_B > Rossellomorea > Rossellomorea vietnamensis_A. Next base: position 316,665 of record NZ_LIXZ01000002.1, read on the forward strand.
TCAGAGTGCCAACAGACCTGTACCCGCGGCTCCCCCTCCTCAGCTCAACAAACTCCCCCTCATCCAAGCCTTCTCCCTGAACGGTCCAACCGGTATCTGAATCAAGGTCGTCAGGTTCTCAGAATCTAGTTTGTAAATCCCATCCGTCACCGTCGTATCAAACCCAAGCAGCGGATGCCCCCCAAACCCTGCCGCTGCAGAAGACAAGAGAAGGCGCTGGACGAGCATTCCCGCTTCCATTTGCATGATCCTGTAACCCCTGTAGCCAAGGGTATCTTTGAAGTAATCTTTTCTCCCAATGATATGAAGGCACAGCGGCACCTGCAGCAAGTTGACGTTATCAAGTGACAGTCCGGATTGCAGCTGGAGACGATAATCCCCGGTACCGATTTCCCTTAGTGAATGGCGGCCGCTGTCATAAGCGTATGCGCCATTTGGGATGCCTTCTACATTATACAAACAGCCGTAAATGGAAACACGGGGTTCTTGACCGTCAAAAACGTTGTCCAGGTCACTTCTAAACGAGTATGAATGGGTGGCACTTTTCAATAAAGTCGCAAACTGCTCTTGACTGACCTTTCCCATTACAAAATCCATTTCCGGGGAGTGGCGTTTGTTGCATGCTTCCACAAAATCATACGTGCCTGATTCGATCTCCGGAAGCTGGATTTCTTTTTCTTCTGTTCTCCTAACCGGTTGTTTCACCAATGTCTGAAAATCACCTGTGCAATTAAATTTAGAAGCCTCGTTTACCTCTAGTAACCTTGGAAACTCTCGAACCTTTCCAGACCTTTCATAGTGTCCAAGAGAAATAGCGGGCAGCTCCCGGCATAATTCTTCAGCGGTCACTGCGCTATTCTTCCCCCTCCCAGCCCAATTCGTTGCACCAGCTGAAAGCGGAATGACGGAATAGACGCTTTCCTCTTCTTTAGTAAGTCCAAGCAAATGATTGATAGGGGAATCGAGAAATTGAGCATACACCCCTGTCTCGAATCCGAACCGTTTGGATGTTTCCAAGAACTGTCCCATTAGGACGCCGGCATCAAGCCCCTGCAACCGGTAGGAGAAGTTATTGTATTTAAAAAAGTTCTTCCAGTATCTCACTGAAATGAAGGCGGTGGCAAAACACGTCGAGATGTCACAGCGATTGCCAAGTGCCCGTTCTACGTACGAATCGACATTCCCGTCCCTGAGTAGGACAAGTCGGTGGTGGGCGGCATCATAATGATAGATTCCATGGGGAAGATCATCCAGTTTTAAATAAAGATAGAGTTCATTCGGATACAGAGCCCCTCCCGATGGAGCAAACCGCCGATAGGAGTGGATGGGGTAAGACCCATCCTCCCCGAAATCTTCAGGATGCACCGACTGGCTTACTCCGGATATGCCGTAGACATACCAGAGAAAATGACCAATTCTTTCTACATCAGGTTTTAACGGCTGCTGCTCGTCGGTGAGTGACAATGGAATCTCTAAATTCAACGGGACAACAGGCAATCCCCGGTACAGCTTATAGGGAAGAGGCCCATCCTCCCAGTCCACTTCCCAGTTAGGCTGATTCGCCCGGTTGATATCATATTGAAGATTGTGCAAAAATGCTTCCAGACTCATCCTCCTTACCTCCTCACACCTTAAGGGAACGGATGCGGTTTTTGATTGAGCTCATCAACTGTCAATGGCCGGTCCCTATATCCCCGTTCTGCCGGGACGTTCAGGACCCTTTCAAGGCCAGTCAGTCGGGTGAGATGATGCCCGAACGTCATGGGAAGCATGCCGGGGATCAGGACTTTCACGCAGTGTAGTCCGTTCTTTTCAAGTTCCGGTGCAGTTTGGTCCACGACTATGACGTCAAGGTTCCGGCTTCGGAATCTTTCTAGGATCTCCTTCAGGTCATCCGCCAGATCGGTGTGTTCCGATCGCCAATTGAATTCCTGCTGGAAACTCTGTAAGCCTCGGCTCGCGTCCTTCAAAAAGGCAAAACGTTCTTCAGCCTGTGGCAATCCATACAACATGCCGTGATCATCCATCTGCCTGACGAGGGAATCATCGTACAGCATCTTTTCATATTTCTCCCTGTTCTTCTCCAGCTTTTCATCTAGATTCAGCATCATCCCGGCGATCTCCTGAATTGCGCTTTTGGCTGCTCTTACAGGATCGAGATGGGCACCTGCTGCGAGGATCAGATTCAATCCCGTATCCTTCCTGTTTTTGGCCATGGCAAAAACGCTTGGAATTCCGTGTTCCATGGTGGAGTTATACAAGTAGAGATCATACCCTGCGACCGCACGCACCCGTTCGATCATTAGCTGCAGCTCCTCGTCTTCTGCTGTCACGGGATCGAGACGAGGCAGCCCCAGTTCTGCGTACCAGGTCATAAGGAACGAGTCCCGCTCAACGACCTCCATGATTCCGTAGAAAATCGCTTCCTCCCGGCTTCCTCCAAGGGCACAGCCGTTGGACGTTTCATAGACAAACCCGGATGATTCGCAGCCGAGACTGTAGTAGGCAAGGAGCTCAGGGACGAGAATCGGCCGCTCTTCGATGAGTGAGTATCCCCACACCCAGTCGATGGCCCTGTCAGGGTCGAACTTTTCAAATGGGAATCCCGGCATGCTGTACTGTTCGTCGGTGTGCACGCCGACCTCTAAAGGATTCAGTGCACGTTCCTCCACGTTCCGGTAGCTGTCATGAACAACCGTCCGTTTACCACGAGGCTCCAATCCGCAGTGACGCTCCAACCCTTCAAGGATGGCTGTCAGCTCGCTGTCTGAATAGACTTGAGTCCGGCCTGCTGTCCCTTCATCACCGGAGAGCATCGGCATATTGACGCTCGCATCGGCAAACGGCGTCACCAGGTCATACATCTTGCTGTTAAAAAGTCCGGTCCGGTTATCCAGATAATCGTTGACAAGAACAGGTTTTATTTCATCCAGGGACTTACATCGGAAACTGTCGGCACGGATTTTCGGACTGGACTTGAGGGTCACACGGGCTAATTCCGCTGAATCCTCCGGAACCTTGCTGCAGATCGGGCATAACGAGTCGGGAACGAATGAATGCCAGGAACTGTTCAATGTTTTCAATTCGGTCAAACATACCCTTCCCTGAAAATGTGGCTTTGCACCTTCCAGTATCCTGACAGCTTCTGCTGTGATGATGTGAGACATTTGCGCCAATCCGGTATTCGAAGCCCACGGATCCTTCGTCATTCCACCAATTTCAGCGAGTTTCCCTTGTACCGCCCGCATCTCATGTCGTTCTTTTCCGCCAAGGAGACGGCGCAGATCGGCACATTGGGAGCAACCCGGTGAGTCCGGCTGAACCAGTGGTCCGATGATTCCTTCTCCAAACGAAACGAAGCCTCTCAGCCAGGGAACCTGGGTCCCCCTCATGACTTCTTCTGCCATCTGGTGAGCGCTTGGATTCCATGTATCATCCAACACCAGCACCAAATCTGTATTTGCCGGAAGTCCCGTTTCAACGCTTTTTTGCCTGAAAACGGGGTACCGGGCTGACAGTTCGGCACAAACACGGTCCGACAACATTCCCTCCCCCACGATCACTAAGAAAGAATTCATCAGTCTTCCTCCTCTCTCAGCAGCACACCAAACACGCCTGCGAGCTCCTGTTTTAGAGCAGGTTCAATACCCAGTTCATATACCACTATCTGTTTCTGATTCCATTTCAAAGTGGTAAGAGCTTCTTTCAGATTATCAGGCTCGATCCTCTCTTCACCCGGCGGAATGTTGATACTCTGCACATTCTCTTCCTCCAAAGCAACGGCAACAGGATTTGCGTCTAAAGCATCCTCCCCGTTCTGAGCTTGATAGAGTGCCTGCTGCAGAGAGTTCCTCAGCGCCATGGTGATCGTGAAACCGGTATTTCCGTACCAGCCATTCTTTCCACGAATATACACGACCGGAAATCCAGACAAATCTTCCCCTATCCCGATGGCAGGTTCCTTTTGCATCGTGGTCAGTGCCTTTAGATAAAAACGGCATGTTTCATCTTCAACCACTTCTAATTCACATCGGGAAATGCTATTCCTTTGAACGGATTCTCTTTTTCTCAGCTCATCCGTCAAACACTTCTGCAGGCCTCGGCCAATGCATTCTGTGAACGTCGCCCCTGTGCTGACCGCCATGTGATCACCTGCCTCATGAGGGATGATCAATTCACCAAACTTTGAGGCATATTTCTCAATTCCCCTTAACCCTGCTTCCCGGCGTGCCTCTGCATGGGTCAAAGCACAGCAGACCACCTCATCCAGCAGTTCTGCGGGACCTTCAGACCGTGCGTCGACTGGCTGAACGCGGCATTGAGCGAGTGGCAGCTGCTTCGTGTCCCCTTCCTCCCATACGTGAAAGATTCCTGTCTCTTTTGATGTCAGCAGGCTGAAGAAATACAGCAGTTTTTCAGGATCCGACCTTTCTGATCCCTGTTCCAACCGGGTTTCAAGATTCAGCACAGGTTCAGCCCCAAGTCCCCTTTCGAGTGGGTGGGGTAAAAAAGAATGCCAGCTTCCTTCAAGGGTTTCTGTATCCAGCAGAAAGACCCGGTTGCGCTGATCAGGTTTTGATACCCCGGTTATTTCTTTGAATAATTCAAAGACGATCATGTTCGCAATCATCGCTCCAGAAACCGCCGATTCAGCAGGAAATTCATCTTCTGTTCCCAAGGCAGTCGTGTGGAGACGCCTCCATGCAGATTCCCACCCCGCCTCTGAATCAGGATGGATGATCGGTCCTGCGATCCCTTTCTGCCTGTGACAAACCGCAGGGATCAACAGCTTTTGATCGGCCCTGCAAATGGCCTGAAGAAGGTCGAGTTCCTCGAGGTTTTCGCTTTGAGTCACATATAAAATCGAATCGTATGGCTCTAGAGTCTCCCGCCAGCCCTCCTCACTGAACCGGACTTCCATCAGCTCTACCTCCGGATCTGTCTTCCGGGCATGGTCGACAAGTTCCACGAGCCTTTTTCTGTTCGTCGGTACCTCATTCGTCACGAGAACCCGCAATTTTGCCAACCCTGATTCAAGCAATGAGGATACCATTGACATCAGAAAAGGACCAGATCCCACTGACAGGACATTGGCGTGACGATAGGTTTCAAACCGTGAAGCACCTGAATCTGCCAAACTATCAACGAACTCAATCTGTGATGCGAATTTTTCCACTGCATGTTGGGGCAGTTCGTGTGGCAAGTCCCTGCTTACATCCCTAACGAATCCATTCTTAAGCAACACCTCAGCTATTTCCATGACCCTGTTTCGATAAGGATCAGGCAGTCCACTCGTCAAATCCTCAAGGGAGTACTCCCCGTTGAACATCGGCAGCATCTTCTCAACCCATTGATCAATTCCACTGCCTTCCATACGGAATGAACATAGGTTATTCCTTAAGTAAACTCCGCTGTTTGGTTCAGGGAGGTAAAACGTATCCCTCTTCACTTTTAAACGCATCGAAGGGTCCAATTTTCCCATAATGCTCCTCCTTACCCCCACTTATCTCTTGTATTTTGGCTGTCATTACCATAGTATGAGTCTCACTTTGTCCCTTATGTATAAAAAGACCCCTGCACGAACTCATACAGGAGTCATTCCGAACACGATATTCTAAAAGCCGATTAACGACCGCAGCGTCCACATCTTCCGCAGCCGCCACAACGGCCACCTCCGCCACACCTTCCGCACCCGCCGCAACGGAAGCATCCTCCACAACCACCGCACCCAAAACAACTAAAGAAACATGAGAATCCAAAACCAAAGCAGCCTCCAAATCCTCCTAGGAAAAGCCGTTCGTCATTCGGATCGTACATATTCTGGTCCCAGGAAACGGGCTGTGTTGCCTGGAAATCACCTACATTCAAACTTTGAAGTTCATTATAAAAATTATTCATATCTTCATTACCTCCCAAAAAAGTATCATATGGCTCTCGAAACGTGTAGTCATGAGTCTTTTTATAAAGAGTTACCGGCATTTAGGGCAATGCACTATAAAGGTGAATCATCCTCAACAATTTATGTAAAGTCGCTGGGTATTGTTACTGATGCATAAGCCTATTTTCGAGGGACATGGCGTAAGGGAGAACACAAAAAGACCCCAGTCGATGGACCGGAGTTGATTGTCAAATTTGAAAAAGCTCCTGCTCATCTTAAAGCTGTGGTGCCTTTTCCCTTTCCTATCTGAATGATTCAGTCAACAAAAAAGCCGGCATCCGCCGACTCTTCGTTAATATTATTGATGATTCCTGCACACTTCCCGTAAATCCTTCATCACTTCTTCTTTCTCATCCCATGAATAAATGGACGCACCAGCTGCCAGGGGATGTCCGCCACCGTTGTATTTCTTGGCGATGGTGTTGATGACGGGACCCTTCGAACGAAGGCGAACCCTGATTTGATCATGTTCTTCAATAAAGAAGACCCATGCTTTCATGCCTTTCACATTCCCTAACGTACTGACGAGAAGGGACGCTTCTGATGGCACGACGGCGTGCTCTTCGAGGATATCCTTCGTCATGACCATCATGCCGCAGCCATCTCCATCCATCTCGAAATTCTGCAGCACATATCCGTTAAGCTTCGTGACATTGGAATCGACTTCATACATTTTATTGAACAATTCATTCCGGTCGAAATCATAGCGGATCAATTCACCCGCAATGTCAAATGTCTTCTGGGTCGTACTTGGATACAGGAATCTTCCTGTATCACCGACGATCCCGGCGAACAGAAGTCGTGCTCCTGAATCAGGAAGGGTCAATCCCTTGTCTTTTCCGAACTGGTAAAATTCATAGATCATTTCACTGACGGAGCTCGCCGTCGTATCGATCCACAGGTGATCCCCGTAAGCATCCTCATTTGGATGGTGATCAATTTTCACAAGCTTGTCTCCTAGTTTATAGCGACGGTCACAGATTCGTTCTTCGTTGGCCGTATCACACACAATAATCAGGGCCCCTTCGAATACGGAATCTTCAATGTCATCAAGACGTTTTAAGTAATGAAGGGTTTCTTCTTCTTTTCCAACAGCGTAAATGTTCTTATCGGGGAATGAGGCTTTCAGCATTTCCACGAGTCCACCCTGTGATCCGTATGCATCCGGATCCGGTCGGACATGTCTATGTACAATGATCGTTTCATATTGTTTGATAAGATTCAGGATTTGTTCTTTCATGGGAATCTCCTTTGTGGTGGAATTTTTATTTGGCATTCTGCTCGGTTATCTGTAAAATAGTAGCGAGAGATGTCAACGATGGAGGACAAAACTATGTATTTTCTCGCATTACTGATCGTCGTCACGTTCACCTTCTATGTCTTTTATAAAATTAGACAGGTGCGAACACGACGACCGATGGAAAAGAAATGGTTATCGGCGAAAGCAAGCATTGCCCTTGGGCTGTTCGTTGCCCTGTTCGGGATCAATCAGCTGTTTTTATTCCCTGGTACACTGACGTATGTCATCTGCGCGCTTTTCATCCTTATTGGACTCGGAAGCTGCTGGGCTGGATATAAAATGTACAAGCATGTGCTCCCTTTTGCACAGAGGGAAGCGAAAGAACTGGATAACCAATAAGGTACGAAAGACTAGATTTCAATCTAGTCTTTTTTATTGATTAACGCCGGTCAATTAGCTGACAAATCATCAGCGATTTCCCCATTAACACGCCTTCGTTATATACTTCTACATCCACTTTACCAAATTTTCTTCCGACGTCGAGTACTTTCGGATGGATCTCCAGTATGCTTTCCATCTGGACCGGTTTGATGAAGTAGATGGTCATATTTTCGATGACGAGGTCGCCTTTCTTATAGGGCTTTAGTGCACGATTAGCCGCTTCGGTCATCAAGGTCGTGAATACACCATAAGAGAGCGTTCCGATTCCCGTCGTCATCTGCGGTGTGACGGCAAATTGGTAGATTTCTTTGTTATCTTTTTTCTCGCCTATTACTTCCACTGCATTCGAAATGAGGTCATCGATTGTTTCTCCAACCTGTGGCTGACGTTGAATCATTTGCAGGGCTTTCAGTACGTCCTGACGGCTGATGATCCCCTGCAGTTTGTTCTGTTCATTGACGACAGGGAGTAATTCGATCCCTTCCCAAATCATGATATGGGCGGCGGATGCGACACTCGTGTTCGGGCTGACGGTGATCGGCTGCTTCGTCATGATCTTATCGATGCCAGCATACTTTTCCTGTCCCATGACGTCTTTTGAAGTCACCATACCATGGACTTTCAAGTTGCGGTCCACGACCGGGAAACGGCTGTGGAAGGTGTACTGATTCTTTTCGAACCATTCTTCCAACGTGTCATCCAGATGCAGATAAATCGTATCATCGACTTTCGTTAAAATGTCTTCCACTAACACGATCTCTTTTTTGATGAGCTGATCGTAAATGGCCCGGTTGATCATGGTGGCGACAGTGAAGGTGTCATAGGAAGTGGAGATGATCGGGAGTTCGAGTTCATCCGCGAGCTTCTTGACGTCTTCATCTGCATCGAATCCACCTGTGATCAGGACGGCTGCCCCTGCTCGCAAGGCATGTTCCTGGGCCTGGGTCCGGTTTCCGATGATCAAGAGGTTCCCTGCTTCCGTGTATCTCATCATGGCTTCAAGCTTCATGGCTCCAATGACAAACTTGTTGAGCATCTTATGCAGGCCGGATCGTCCACCGAGTACTTGTCCATCGATGATATTGACCACTTCTGCGTAGGTGAGCTTTTCGATGTTTTCTTTTTTCTTCTGTTCGATGCGGATCGTGCCGACGCGTTCGATGGTGCTGACGTAGCCTTTCGTTTCGGCATCCTTGATCGCCCGGTATGCCGTTCCTTCACTGACGGTCAGTGCTTTTGCGATTTGGCGGACGGAGATTTTTTCTCCGACAGGCAAGGTGTCTATGTACTCCAGTATTTGTTCGTGTTTTGTAGCCAAGCTTTTCACCCTTCTTTGTAACGTCCTACTTAATATGTTTATTATAATGTGAAAAGCGCGGTGTTTCAATTTAATCGGGGCTTTGAGTGATACAAGCCCCGTTTTTCTTTAGCCAAATGATCGTGATTTCACCTTACGAACAGACTTCGATTTCAACTTCTTACCCTTATCTGTTCCTTTTGGTGTGTAAAGCAGGGCGGCGAGGTTTCCGGCTATGACACAGGTGGCGAGGATGAGCCAGCCGATGGCGAAGTACCCTTTTAGGCCTTCTGCAAAAATAGACATTCGTGGGGCTCCGTAGTAGATGAGTGCCCCTGTGATGAGTAAACAGAGTATATAACGTTGTTTCAAACATTCCCCTCCTCTCTAGGCTTGTATCATGTATATGCGAGTGAGTGGAGGATGTTGTGTAAACATGGTAAAAAGCGTGATGCATTTGCATTTAGTAGTTCAGTTTTGTGGAGGAGGATTTTAATTGGTATGTGAATGAGCATACTTTTAGCACGTTGAATGAAATGATTGTTTTTTTGATACCTCAAGGATTTTTAACATTATGTGGTAATATAAATATAAAAACTATATATATTCAGTTCTTTCATTAACAGGCAGGAAAGTGGAATAAGAAACTATTAATTAGTTTAAGGGGAGAGAACTATTGGAGAAGGATACGTTAGAACTAATTAAGGTTGGAAGTTTAACAGTTATAGCAATTAGTTTGGCTATTATAGCTTGGCGAATGGGCGATGTAGTTAATTATCTATACGATATAGCTCTGAAG
>NZ_LIXZ01000011.1 GCF_001305855.1 Rossellomorea vietnamensis
CTCCTCCAATTATAAAAAATTAATATTCAGTTAAGTAATTCATTACACTAAACATTCATATACGCTATCGTATCCTTAATCCCCTGCTCGAAGGGAGTTGCTTCTATTTTCCCCATGAACGCTTCCAATTTTTCACCTGATAGAATTGTAGGTTCTGAATTAATATACTGCATCTCCAGTGCTTCACGCATTCCTCTACCAGCAAAGAGGGCGAAGAGAGAAAACATCGGTTTTGAGATATAGTAAAGCCCTTTTTCTTCTCCGAGAACGCTTTTTATGAGCTGTTCAAATTCAATACCGTTCGTTAGTGTGGCACCAGGTATATTCCAATTTTGATTGTAAGCTTCATCAATGCAAGCCAAGTCTACCATTACCTTTGCTCCGTCCTTTGTATAAATGAATTCGCGAGAAATATCCTTCTCTCCGACATATCCCGCCTTTTTCTTTTTCATTAGCTGATTAAGGGTGAAGTGAATATAAGTATTTTTGGCGTTCGGTCCATAAAAGTCTGGAAAATGGCAAACCAAAGTCCGTACAGAAGACGCCTTCAATAAGTTATCCATATCTAAACGCAGCTTTCCTTTCTTCGTATGAGGATGCTTATCAAAGTCCTCTGCCAGCTTTACTCCACCGCTTTTTCCGTATGCATAAATATTATCAACCACAGCTAATTTAGCATTATTTCTTTCTGCAGCAATGATAATATTTTTCGTGATCATACTTAGCTTCCCGCTCCATTCTTCATAAGGAAGATTCATTGCATGAAAGATTATTTCACAGCCTATAGCGCTTTTGATAAGGTGGTCTTGATTTTCAGCATCACCGGTCCGGATAGTTACTAGTTTCTTACTGCCAAATAATTGAATTAGTTTTTCTTTACCCCTTGCAAATGCAACTACCTCGATTCCCCTGTTGATTAATTCCTCTACGAGAGCATATCCCATTCCACCTGATGCTCCAATGACCATAACTTTATTCATTTTTCTCCCCCCCCTTAATTAACCACCGGTCAAATAAATTCAAAAAATTTTATCCTAAGGATTTCAGGATAAAATTCACATGTGACTCTGCAAGGTTCCCTACTTCAACATATGTGTCATCACAACGGCAGTAGTGACTGACAAATCCATGTAAAGATAGAAATATAGACCATGTCTGCTGGATGCTAATTTTTTTGTTACTCAAAAGGATAATGGCTTTAGCAAATTTCTCATAAGATTCGTTCGGTCCCTTATTCACATAGCTTTTCACTTCATCATCAGATAATAAAAACATCATTTCATACTGACTTTTATGCGTCATTCCAAATCGAATGTAAGCAAGGAGCACTGCTTTCAACTTTCCTAAATGGTCCATCTTTTGATTCATTACGTCATCAAGCCATTGATCTAACAATTTGAAATCACTTTCAATTATGGCATAGAATAATTCAGCTTTGTTTTTAAAATGATAGTAAATTGATCCATGACTATAACCCAGTTCAGATGCAACCTGCCTTATAGAAGCCTGTTGATACCCTTTTTTAAGAAATAACTCCCGTGCAGCATCCATTATTATTTCTTTAGTGAGTTCTTGTTTTACCGCTTTTCTTGGTGACATATTATCAAGCTTCCTTTTATTGACCAGTGTTTAATTAAATAATAACGACTACCCAGTCAATTGTCAACAATTAAATTCCAACATTTACAAAAAGGGACGGACCCTGTTTTCAGGGTCCGTCCCTAAATGATTTCACTGATCAGATTTTAAAGGTGTCTTTTCTCTTTGCTTCGCTTTTCCATTTCTATTTTATAATCATCATAGTTGCCACTGTAGCTTTTTAATGTATAATCCTCAACGGCAATGATTCTTTCTGCCATTCTATTAATAAAATAGCGGTCGTGGGAGATGAAGAAGATGGTTCCACTGAATTCGTCCAGGGCTTCCTCGATTGTTTCAATCGTATCGATATCCAAGTGATTCGTCGGCTCATCCAGGATCAACAGATTGATATCCTGAAACAATAACATCGCAAGTTTTAATCGGATTCGCTCTCCCCCTGAAAGATGTTTTACTTTCTTGAATACACTGCCTTTGTAAAACATGAACTTTGAAAGGTATTCCCGCGCCTTTCCTTCCAGAATAAAGATGTTTTCCCGGAAAGCGTCTAGGACGGTGGCTTCTTCGTTCTTAAATGTAATGATTTGAGGTAAATAAGCAGCTTTTACATTTGCACCAAACTGTAGTGCGCCTTTATCGGGTTGATCTTCGCCTATTAACATCCTTAGGAAAGTGGACTTTCCACATCCATTTGGACCCAGCATGGCTACCCGTTCTCCCTGACGGACCATGACATCAGTATTGGCAAGTATCAATTTATCTCCAAACTGTTTCGACAATCCAACTCCTTTAATCGAGTCTTTTCCCGATCTTCCAGTGGCTTTCACCTCAAGTTGCATATTCCTTCTTTCAAAAATGGGTTTATCAATTTGTTCGATCTTGGATAGTTTTTTCTGAACGCTTGCAGCCCTTTTAAAAAACTTCGTATTATCAGATCGCATTGCCCAATCCCTCAAACTTATTACCGTATTTTCCATCCGTTTGATCTTCTTCTGCTGCTCCTTAAAATGTTCATATTGTAGTCTCATATTCTCCTCTTTTTGAAGAACAAAAGAAGAGTAATTCCCCTTATAGGAAATCGATTTCTTATCTTCAATTTCCACAATTTTTGTCACTACGTTATCTAAGAAATAGCGATCATGGGAGACAACGAGAACCATGCCTTTATAGCTCTTCAGGTAGCCTTCCAGCCATTCGATTGATAACATATCCAGGTGATTGGTCGGTTCATCCAAGAGGAGGATGTCGGGCTGATGGATCAGCAGCTTCCCTAGCCCAACGGTTGTTTTTTCCCCTCCGCTTAAAAAGTCAAAGTCACGGTCTAAGAAGCTTTCTGTAAGCTGCAGACCCGTACAGACCTTGCTTAATTTCTCATCCCTCTCATAACCACCCTTTACTTCAAATAATTGAATGAGATTGCTGTATCGATTCAAAGCTCTATCAAGGTCATTCCCTTCCAACACTCTCATATCATTTTCCAACATACGCATTTCTAATTCGATTCGATCAACTTCTTCAAATGCTGAATTAAGGACATCCCTCGCCGTCAATCCTTCCAGGTAGCGAGGCGATTGTTCCAAGTAGGCACTTGTAGCACCCTTAGACATGTGAATGAGACCTTCGTCATACCCATAGCTTGAAGTCTGCGGGTATCCAGGATAATAATTCATCGGCTCAATACCTGCAATCACCTTCAAGACTGTACTTTTCCCGCACCCATTCTCCCCGACGATCCCCACTTTGTCTAATTGATACACTTCAAGTGAAACATCTTCAACGACAAGTGTTGCTTCCATATATTTTTTGATTCCATTTACTTTCAACTCCAACATATGCGTTCCTTCTTTCCTTCAAAAATGAAGTTACGCTAGTTATGGTCAGGTCAAAAAAGAATTTACTTCTATTCAATTGCAATAAAAAAGACCATAAGAAGGGAATCCTTCCTACAGTCTTGTATCATGATCAACATCTAATCCATAAAGAAGCCGTTGACGTCATACATATTGCTGACGCAGCTTGCCTCTTTGTGAAAATATAATCTTGATATCAGGAAAGTAAGTTTCCTTCTAATTGCCTGATCCCATAAAGAGCATAACAAATAAACCTATCTTCCATAGGCTTTTTCAGCTCATTACAAAATCATATTAATTTAAAAAATAAATTAATCAGCAATTAGTTGGTTCCATAAACTTACTATCCCTCCCCGCAACATTTTCATTATTATCTCATTATTAGATAATTTTGTAAACAGAGGGACGGACCTACCTTTCTAAAAAGCAGGTGCGTCCCTCACTAAATCGATTACTTTCCTAAAAAACCGCCTTCGGATTTGATCAATTGTCCTGTGATCCAGCCGGAATCTTCACTGGCTAGGAATCTGATCAGTCTTGCAGCGTCCTCTGGTTCCCCGATACGGCCGCTTGGAAACAGTGGGAGTAAATGATTTCTGATTTCATCAGTGATCCACCCTGAGTCGGTCGGGCCGGGATCGATTGAGTTTATGGTGATTCCAACAGGTGCAAGGCCGACTGATAATGGTTCAGTTATTGCAATCAACATACCTTTTGAGGCAATATAGGCTAAATTATTGGGATCCGGTCCTTTTGAAACCATGTTGATAATCCGACCCTGTTTATACCCGGGGAAAGCTCTCTCATATCGCCTTGCAAACTCCATTGTCAACAGAATGGTACCACTATTGTTCACTTGGTAATGCTTATCAAGAATGCTTTTATCAAGGGTACGAAAGTTTGCCGGCGCTTCGTATGTGGCGTTGTTCACTAATATTGAAGGCGTTCCAAGAAATTCTTCGACCTTGTCCATCAATCGAGAAGGAGCTGTTTCGTCACTCAAGTCCAGCTCCATATGGGCAGAACGCACTCCTGTATCTAGTAGCTCCTCACATAATAGATGAGGGAAATGCTGGTCTGCACCCATTCCACTCATTTCATCAAATGAACTTAAATGGGTAAAGAAGATATCAGCCCCTGCACGTGCAAGTGAACGGCAAATGGCCGCCCCAATTCCCTTGTCCCGGCTTACTCCTGTCACAATGGCTATTTTGCCTGTCAGATTGGTCATAATGTGTGTACCCCCTATCTATAGAAGAGAAGATTCTTGTTAGTAATCACCTTAAATGTTTTCATAGATTTCCAATAGAGTACCCTCAGGATCGCGAAAATGAGCGACCTTCATCCCCCACTCCAATTTCTCCGTGGGTCTTGTAATGAATTCCACTTTTTCTTTCAGTTTTTCATATGTATCCTCGACACTCGTCACCTCAAATACTAAAGCAAAACGTGCTCCTTGATCCGTCTCTTCAACGTACCCAGAGTTAAGTGCATCCGTCATCTGTTTCCTCTCAAAAATCCCTAAATGCGTTTGCCCAACTTTAAATTGCCCATATAGGGAGTTTTCATCTCCCCATGATACTTCAAACCCAAGGACGTCTTTGTAAAAAAGAAAGCATTTTCTATAATTGTCCACCAGTAATCTGGTATGTGTTAATTTCAATTCAAAAACCTCCCTTGATAACTTACATTTCTACCAATTATTCAATCCTGGTGATATTGAAGACTTTGATAGTACCAAGAATCATTTCCAATTAATGTTCTTCGAAGGTCTTCCTGAATCCATAAAACGGTCTGTATCCTTTTTGTTCATAATAGGTATGGGAAGACGTGCTTGCCAGCATTTCAATTCTGGTCTTTGGATATAGCCCATGAACGTATTTAAGCAAAGCATCTCCTATTCCCCACCCGCGGAAGTCATCTTTTATTAATAATTCGCAAACAAACAAAGTAACAGATTGATCCGTAAGTCCCCGGATATAGCCGATGACCCCACCATTAAACTCAGCTACATATGCAATGTTCGAATGATCCCATGCATCTTTGGTACTTACGCTATTTTCCACAAGATTATTCCACTTTTCTTCTGTATTTAAGGTATGTATGCAAGAAAAATCTTCCGGATTATATGCCCTTATTTCTATAAGGTTTTCATTTTTCAAACGTATTTGCATCATGAATTTCCTCCCTTTGTCCATTCCATCTATTAAATTTACTAACTCTCTACCAATCTAATTCATACTAAACTTCAGTAAAACATAACAGAAACCTCTGACTATACTTTAACATAATTATCCATAAACCCTTCTTTTTTAAAAAATAAGAAGCCAAATCATCAGATTGGCTCCCTGACTCCCATCAATTCCATTCCACAACTGGCTTGTCGATTTGAGGTGGAATCCCCAATTCTTCGCAAGCGGCAAAAATCAATTCTTTTCTAAAGTAGTAACTAACATGATGCACAATCTTACCATTCTCCACTTCCTGGTATTGGATATCATGAATTTCAGGTCCTTTCGTTCCCTCTGAAAGTATGACGATGACATTACGTCCCCATAAGCTGTATTCCTCAGCCCTCATACCAGGGAGGCCATATTTCATAGACCCGGAACGCATTTCTTTCTTGCTGTATTCCTGGAACCCGAGGGCAGCCTCATTGTGGGCTTCTTCACTAATCAATGTCAGAACCGCTTCCATATCACCTTCATTCATTGCTTTCAGGTAGGCTTGGATGACCGGATGAGTTTCAGTTACCGAATCTTGAGTCCTGCTTTCGAGTAGATCGACAGATTGCAACTTCTCTTTCATTCGACGTACCGTTGCATAAACCGCTCCTGGAGTCGTCCTCACCATACCCGCCACTTCACTTGCATCGAACCTGAACACTTCTTTTAACAAGAAGACCGCCACCTGCCTGGGGTGAAAAAGATCTAGAAGGATGTGCAATGCTTCCTCAGCCTCCAGACCATCTGTGAAGTCTTCTTGAAGAAGGTCATCTTCCTCAAGAAGACCGACATACCTTTTTTCTTTACGGCATTGATCAATCCACGTGGTTGTCGCCATTCGATACAAATAAGCTTTTGGGTTAGTCGGGTGCCATCGCTGATGATAACCTCCGAAAGCTTTTAGCATGGTATCCTGGAATAAATCCTCACCATCCCAGGGTGAGCCAGTTAAGTAACGGCAATACCTCCAAAAGCCTTCTTTGAATCCTTCCATCATGGAATTGAATTCAATCGCCAATTCCCTGTTTTTTTCCGTAAATGATTCTTTCATTTTTTCCTGCATGGTCATCCCCCTCTAATTTATCGTTCATATGTAAAACGTTTAAACAATGCAAAATTATACGGAAACAGCAAAAAAATTAGTGAAGGATTTAAATACCTCTTTTTATTTTACCATAATATTCAAACTGCCAGCATAATAGAAAAAGAGGATTCCCTTATTAGAAATCCCCTTTCCATTGAACCTGATAAACTGAATTCAATTCTTCCGTTCATTTCCCCTTTTGAAATTCCCTGTTGCTTTTGCCATGATCAACTGAATTCCTTTTTCATCGTCAGCACCTTTTACTTTTTTCAAAAATTTATCCGCTTCCCTTCCTTTTAAGATTTTCACCTGTTTTCCCTCATATTCGATATATATGCTTCCATCTTTATTGACTCGGTAATCAAAAGGAATATCAGCCAAGCGGTTTCGTTTATCGATATTGCCCATTGCGAGTTTACCCTTCCTTTCTAAAAGGTTCCTGTTGCTTCTTTTTTTGGGCCTGCCTCGTACGGATCATACTCGGTACACCTACCGACATGCTTACAATAAAACTCCACATCACGTACATCCATTGACCGGTGTATATCGCCACACAGATAAAAAACAACAGTTGACCCAAAAGGGCAAACCATGAAGCGATCCATGCCAAGGTAAGATTCTCCTTCATTCCCCAACCTCCTCTGATCTCAAAAGAAAAGTGATCAATTATGATTGCAAATGACGTATCTTTTAAGAACACTAGCTTCCATTCCACTTCAGTTCATCACCCATTTATCCTTCAAAAATAGAATTCGCCCAATGGCAAAGATAATCACCATAATCACCAGATTGCTTCCTATCGTAATCGCGATGTGCTGATAATCGACCACACCCATCAGCAATTCTTTGAATTGGCTGAATAGGTTCAGAATCGGGATGGTAAAATGTTTAAAAGTAAGTTCATTCAGTCCGACATTTGTGATGAACATGCCTGGGAACGCTGCAAGCATCATGATTGGCGCACTGTAGCTCCCTGCTTCTTTTACGGTTTTCCCTAAAATGCTTGTAATCATCTGGAGTGAAGCGATAAACACGGCATACACAATGGTAAGCAACAGAGAGATTCCCACTATCACATAGACATTCTCACCAAAGGATACTGCGGCTTTCAGGTTTTCTGTGAATAGCGTAATCTCTATGGCAAGGACAATGAGCGTGACAAGACCTGTAATCACTCCTACTGAAGCAATGGTCAACCACTTGGAAAGCATTAATGTGGATCGTTTCACAGGTGTCATGAGCAAAGCTTCCATCGTTTTCTTCTCTTTTTCACCTGCGAACAAGTCTGCAGCCGACGGTGTGGTTCCCACCCCTATCGATATGGCCAGGATTAGAGGAACAAGAAAGGATAACAGGAACATACTCCCCTCGTCATCAGACACTTCCTCCTGTGTGATGGTGAATGGCTGGATGATGGAAAGGTCCGTCCCTTCAGCTCTCAACCTTTCTGACGTAACTTCTTTTTCAAAGGCTGTTAGGGCATTTGTAGTCGCATTCATGAGGTTGCTGGAGTTCTGGCTGAAGGAATCTCCGATTAAGGTGATATCCGCTTCTTTCCCTTCATTGATATTTTGAATAAAATCATTGCTAACAATCATGGCAACAAGTGCCTCTCCCTCTTCTACGGCTTTCTTGGGATTGTCTGTTTTAACTAATTCAATGGTTTCAAATCCTGAGAATATTTGAGAGATTTCCTTACTAACGTTGGAGTCCACTGCAAGGGCATAAGTGTCTCCTTCGCCATCGGAAACCATATTCTCATAGAAAAATACGAGTCCACTCATCATAAAAATTGGAAGAAAGACGGTCAAAAGAAGAGTTCTCCTGTCTCTAAAACTGTCTTTCAACTCTTTCAGATAGATATTAAGAAGCATAGTGTTCATCCCCTCTCACCAATTTACTCATAAAGATATAATTAAGGTCCCTGCTCTTTTCAGTCTTATATAATTCTTCAATATCTCCTTGGTACACCAATTCCCCTTTATGCATCATGGCTACTTTGTCACATAGCATAGAAACTTCTTCCATGATGTGACTGGAGAAGAGGATCGTCTTTCCTTCTCTCTTCAACTGATGTACAAGCTGGCGAAATACATTTGATGAAGTGATGTCGAGACCGGTCGTCGGTTCGTCAAAAAGAATGATTTCCGGATTATGAATCAAGGTTCGTGCGATGGCGACTTTCTGACGCATCCCTTTAGAAAATCCGCCTACCCTTCGATCAAGATAATCTCTCATCCCAAACATTCTCGATAGATCATCAATCCTCACCTTCGTTTCATGTTTGCTTAATCCGTACAATCGAGCGAAGTATTGAAGATTTTCCCTTGCAGATAAACGGTCATACAAACCCGTCTCCCCTCCAAATAACACGCCGATTTTTGTTTTGATTTCGTTAGGTTCCCTTAGGGTATCGTGACCGGCAACTTCTATGGAACCCTCTGTAGGTGTCAAGAGAGTTGCAATCGTCCTTAGAAGCGTCGTCTTTCCGGCACCATTTTCTCCTAACAGCCCGACCACTTCCCCTTTTTGAACCGAAAGAGAGACATGTTTTAGCGCTGAGACATATTTCTTCTTATCTTTAAACTGTTTCGAAACTTCATTTACTTTGATCAATTTCCTCACCCCATCTGTCAATATTGTATTTTTATCTTACAAACATTTCGATTGAGAATCTTTACTTTTGTCGCGAAAAGTCCGTTTCTTGTCGTGAAAATGCCAAATTCTTCTTTGAAGATGGTAA
Source organism: Rossellomorea vietnamensis (assembly GCF_001305855.1). Lineage (GTDB taxonomy): Bacteria > Bacillota > Bacilli > Bacillales > Bacillaceae_B > Rossellomorea > Rossellomorea vietnamensis_A. Next base: position 9,502 of record NZ_LIXZ01000011.1, read on the forward strand.
AATGAAGGAGAACTTCAAAAGATGCGAGGGGAATGGAAATGAAGATTGGTCTAGTGGACGATCGAATGATTGACTTAGATAAATTGAACGGCATCGTTTCCCGTGCACAGGGTGTGGAAATCGTCTTTTCCACCACCTCCGCCGAGGAAGCCTATGACCAAATCAAGAAAGAAACCATTGACCTATTGATTGCGGATATTGAAATGCCCCATCTATCAGGTTATGAATTGGCAGATATTATACACTCACACGCACTGAACATATCGGTGATTTTCGTAACGGCAAATAGTGGATATGCTGTCCACGCCTTTGAACTGAACGTCCACGACTATATTATGAAGCCTTATACAAATGACCGCCTGATGAAATCAATCGATCGCCTAATGGAAAAATCGAGATCGGCTGAACTGAAAGGACGGCTTTACTTAAAACAAAAAAATGACATACATATTGTTCAGAAGAAAGATATCGTCTTCATTGAGAGATCTGGAAGGTCAACGACGATTTACACCAAAGAAGAGAGTATTAAGACCTATTTGACCTTGAATGAATTAGAAGGAGAATTACGTGAAAGGGATTTCATCCGTTCCCATCGCTCCTTTATCATCAATATACACTATGTAAAAAATTTCTCTCTTTATGCGAAGAATTCATATGTGATTACATTTGAAGGAATAGAAGCACAGGCGATGATCACAAAGGAGAAAGTAGACTATTTGCAACAACATTATTTCTAAAAGGTGGAGCCAGCTGTGAAACAAATGAAGATCTATTGGTTAATACTATCCTTATTTGGATTTATACATATACATGCATTAGTAACGAACCTACCGTGGCATCTGCCCTATTATTTCATTTATCCAGCAGTCTTTTTCGTTACTTATCTTTTTTATAGAAAGACGAAAATACAGACTTTCCGATTTTATCAGAAATGGAGCAACCTCCTTTCCCTTGCACAACTATTCTTGTTATTACCATATTTGGTCGTTCGATCATCATGGTTACCAGCGTTCTTTTTCATAATTTTCATCATAATTGAATGGGTAAGATGGGATGTCTCCACCAAATTTAAGGTTCTTCAGAAAAATTATGAGCAGCTCGAGATTGATCAGATACATTTATCGGAAACATTTCGTGTTGTACGAAGTGAACGGCATGATTTTCTCAAACACGTTTCTTCGATTCACTATATGCTTGAACATCGCCATCATGAAGAAGCAGCTGCCTATTTAGACGATTTGGTAGACGGATATGAAGAAACCAACCTTTCTATTAAAGGGGAACATGGAAGTGTGGCCGGAATTCTCCACCAGATGTACAACCGAGGAAAGTCTTGCGGGATAACGATGATCTATGATGTGGATATGCCCCTTTCGACGCTGCCCTTGCCAGATAAGAAGATTGTGACTCTTCTTGGGAATCTGTTGTCCAACAGTATAGAGGCTTCCTCCGAATGGCTTGAACGTAACGGTAATCAAGCAAGCGTCAGCCTTCAGTTTTATAAACGAAGCGGTCTTTATATGCTGATTTGCAAGAACCCTTCCCTCCCGATATCAACGTCCATCCTTGATGAGCTATATCAAAGCTACGGACATACAACAAAGGAAGGGCACGAAGGTTTCGGCACCAAAATCATTCAAGAAACCGTCAAAGAATTCAATGGCTTTCTGGACTTTGTTTATAAGGAAGAAGAATTCACGGTGAAAATTAAAATTCCGGCGATTCATTAGGAAAATTCAATTGAAAAATAAGAACGGCTCATGAGCTTACTTTTTTTCCAATCACAACACATCCATACGTTTTAGTAATGAAGTTATCGGGAATATTCTTTTGTATGAATCGAGAGGAGGAACCTCAATGAGTGGAGCAGCCGGAGCATTTTTATTTATAGTTATTCCTCTATTAATTATTGCGGTCATTATTGGAATAACCATTGGTTACTTTAGAAAAAAAGCGAGAAAAAATAGAAATTTCTAGGATAAGTTGTTTAATTAACTTGAGAAAAAGGCTTGATAGGACGAGCCTTTTTTTTGTCTCAAATACAACTAATAAGCAAATAAATGATCAAGTTATTTATCGATGACCATCTCTGCGCGCTTGAATATAACCATAAAAAGCGCATGTCCCATTTTCAGTTAAATCTCTCACTTCGAATCCACAGGTTTCATAGAACTTAAAATTGTCTGCAGAAGTATGGGCAAACCAATCTCCATGAGGTAATTTGCTTACACAGAGTTCAACAAGTTTCTTCCCTATCCCCCTGCCCCGATATTCTGATAATACCACTAGGTCCATGATATTGGCGGCCATGATCTGGTCTGATATGACCCTGACCATGCCAATCATCTTGTCTTGATCCCAAACCGTGAATGCCCAGGTCGAGTTGGTGAATATCAATGAAAATTTTTCTTTCTGCCATGATGGGGTGTTTCTAGCCCATCCGGCATCTTCAAATAATGCTTCAACATAATGTCCAGGCACTCCTTCGGTTCCTTCTCTAATGACTAAGCCGTTGAAATACTGATACATTTCCAGTTCCCCCAATTCATTTCAAATGGATCTCTCCACTTTTACAACTATTAATAATATGATCTGTATACTTCACCAATGAGCCCCTTTAGCTGATGGACACCTGTGTCTGTATTCGTCATGATGACCAGACCCTCTCCTTCATTTGGAAATGCAACCATCATACCTTGAAAGCCGACTCCCCAACCGATTGAGGAAACTTCTATCCCTTTCTCATGAATATCACGAAAAACACCAAGCCCCTTCCACTCTTTTCCAAATTGAGGGGTTAACATCTCTTTAGCACAATTTGTAGAGAACAGATTACTTTCGCCTTTGATTGCATTCATCCATTCAATAACCAAAAGAGCCACATCCGTTGGGGTGGTCCATAATCCCGAAGCTGCAGGGTAGGGGTATATTGGGTATTTTCCTTTCACCAATCCTCCATCCTTGGTATGACCGCAGGAGAACTGATCTTTGGATGGTGGCAGCTGAAAAGTACTATTATTTAATTTTAGGGGCAAGAATAAATATTCTTCCATAACCTCTTCAAATGATTCTCCCATGATATCCTCTATCATGAGTTGGATGACGCAGAAGCCGGCATCAGAATATGAGAATTCGCTCCCGGGCTTATATTTCACTTCTATTGGATTATCACAATAGGGGGTTTTGCCTTCCAATATTTCAACCATGGAAGGGGCATCAAACATAGGCATGAGTTCAGGAAATGAGCCCTCGGGATCCACAATCCCTGAATGGTGACTGAGTAAATGCCTCAAAGTTATGATTCCAAAAGAATTCACCGAAACTTTCCATGATGACAGGTACTCGTTAATATTCCTATCTATATCCAGAATGCCCTGTTCAGATAGAGTCATCACTAACATGGAAGTGAAATACTTACTGATTGAACACGCATGAAAGATTGACTCATGTTCCACTCGTCTATTTGTTCCTGCCTTAAGGAAACCAAAGCAGTCGGTTTTACTTATGCAGGCGCCTTCAATTGTAGCCATGCTGACTCCGACTACCTGGTAATCTATCAATTTTTCATTAAAGTTGATCGTTTGTGGTTTCATTGGATCCCCCACTATTTTTATTTAAGATTTCCCCTGAATTAGGCTATCACATCACTGAAAGAAATGGTTGAATCACAAAAACTGTATCAAGATTTATTCTTTTCAGAGAGTATTCTTCTAATCAGCCGGATCTGGCCCCTGTGATTAATCTCATCCTCGAATACATGAAACCAGATGAAATAATGATTGGAAGGCTGATTATCCCAAACTCTGCTTTCAAAGAGCCATTCATCATTACGTTCGGAAAACTCCTGTAACGTTTTCCTTCTTATCTCATCAAGTTTTGTCAGATAAAATTCTAGAGAGTACCCTTTTATATTCTTTCGACCTTCTTCTCCAAGGCTATAGGCTGCACCCCATTCGGTCATTTCTTGTTCGTTTGGCCTTCTCTCATCAAATAGTTCTATTTGAAAGCCTTTTTCTACGGCGGCCATGTGTAACAATAGAGCTCCAATGCTGTTGGCACCTTCGCACGGTAAAAAATCCAATTCAGAAGAAGTTAATCCTTTTACACTGTCCAGTGTCGTTTTTCTGGCATAGTCCATCTGAGAGACCAGAAAACTGATTTGTGGACTATAACCTTTTCGTCTGTCTATTTTATATTCCATTCCATATCTCACCCTATAGTCATATTGATTAAACGACGGGGGTCGAGGCACGTTGTTTCAATGGCAGGACACCTTTAGGTACCCAACCCTCTTCCCCATTTTTCTTAATTAAGTCATACCCTGTGCAGCTACTGTCTACAACACTTATGATATCTCCAATGTTCACAGATATCTGCGCACATGAAATATCCGTTTTTGCCGAATAAGTGCCCTTTTCACTTTGATGAATGTACTCATTTTTAACATATAATAGCTCATCGGTTCCAACTTGTCTGCATAGTGTAAAGTGCTCAGATGGTTGAAGGGGGATCAATTCATAATTTGGATAGGAAATGGATCCCGACATGGTTGGTTCTGCAGTAAAGTCCTTCATTGCTTCACAATATAGATGATGATCTGTATAGATATGTGAAAAGGTGTCTCCATTCTTTGTTCTATGTATGATAAATGCATTTAGCTGGCCCGTCGATTTGATAACATTCCCGCCATCGATGGAGATAATTTTTTTCTCTTGATTTACAATTGGATTATTCGAAGGAATGTCGCTGGTATAATTGACGACCGGCCAGTGCCCGACAATGACATATTTCCCTGTACGGTGTGACTTCTCCAGGAATGCAGGCATTGTGATCGCCGATAGTCGATCCGTTTCTCTCCAATCCTCCTTATCATCAAGACCTGCATGCACGAAAATATAGTCTTCTGTTTCGATTGCAGTCGGCAATTCCATCAGCCATTGGATTTCATTAGAGAAATGTTGTGTCAGGATATTTTTCACCTCCTGAACCGTCGTCTCTTCTTTTAGATCAAACCCTGCTTCATCAAGCCATTCTTTCAGAATAGAATGTTTTTTTGATCTGAGGTAGTTCATCAGTTTTGGGTTTTCTTCAAGAAGATCCTCCACCACTGTGTCGCAATTTCCTTCCGTCACATGGACGTTCGGGTTGCTATTCGATAAATCCATGATATATCGGACAGTTCCTTTACTGTTGCTTCCTTTTTCACAAAGATCACCGTTAATGATTACATAGTCCTCTGATCTAAGATTCAAGTTATTTAATAGATTTGTAAATAGATTCAGTTCTCCATGGATGTCCGAAATTACAATAATCCTGCCTTGATTAGGTAATTTCACTTCTTTTATTTTCTTCAATGTGGTCTCCTTCCTCAAGCGATGGTCACATCACTCTTAATTATTTGGGCTGTTCAGCTTCGAACAACATATTCAACTAACTCATCAATACTTCCGGAACATTTCTCCACTTCGGGTAAGTGGTAAAAGGTAGTCGTGCTAGCGAAATCATTTATTTCTCCATTTGGCGAATACAAAATGATACGTTTACCATGACCCAAGGCCATACCCAGTTCGACGTGACTTCCTTTACCACCGGGGAGTATGATGATGACGACTTTTGAATCAGTGATGGCATCTTTTTCATTCTGTCCGATGCGCTGGAGGTCTTTCACTGTTGAGGCACGTTCATTTCTCGTCCAATCATATGTTTGGGTATAACCTTTCTGTTCTAGCTTGTGACTTACATATCGAACAAGATCCTTATTTGCGAAGCTTGAGGCGATATAAAATTTCATGGTTTTCCCACTCTCCTATTGAATCTTATTTTCGAAACAAATTACGCTGCTTCATGTAATCAATTTCCTTCGTCTTGTTTTTTAGATAGGTAAACGGATTTAGAGTTTTAACAAATAGATTCATTGTCTTTAATCAATTATATTTTTTCTAACCCATAGCCAGGAACACAATCAAAGCAAGTCCTGTAAACATGTAGGTTGCGTATTTCTTCCTGTCGACTCCTACCCTAAGTTCCCATAGACCGACTGTAATCAAATACACCCCCAGCAGTCCCATAACAAAAGGCACTAGGATAAAAAATAACAATTCAAATCCCCCAATCCCTATTACAGCTATTTTGAATCCGAACATATATACCATGAATGTATATTCCAATTATTCCAAATTATTTTATAAAACACAATCCTTTCCAAAATGAAAGGTACCTGCTACCTCGTGCACTGCCTTATGTAGTTATGACGATATCTGCCTGCTCTCTAGGATTATATTGATTGATATAGTAATCTTCTGCCTTCCAATATCTGTTTTTGAATTTTGAAATGTTCTTTTTCGTTTCATTTGATTCGCGGTTGAATCTAGTCTCCCTCGGACAATCCAAATAGACAACCTTATCAAAGAAATGCTTCCATTCTTTCCGCTGAAGGAATACTCCTTCAATGATGATCAATCCTTCCTTTGGCAACTGGATAGTTCTGGTTTCATGCGTGTCCGTTGCACCGTCATAATAGGGAAGAGTGACTCGTTCCATATCGGGCAGCCCTTGAAAGAAATGTTTTGAAAGCCAGGTCACGTCCCACTGGAGTTGAAAATATTCTTGCCATTCTTCAAGACCCGTGTCATATCGGCGTTTCCGATCAACGATAAAATCATCTATATGAAAAATATGATATTGTAGACTTTCTTCATTTAACACAGCGCTTAATTGTTTCACAAAAGTCGTTTTCCCCGAGCGGCTTAACCCGTCAATTCCCAATATAAACCTCGGCTTATCATGACGGGCGGCCATACTCTTCAATACATCCACATAAAAATTCATCTTATTCACTCCTTGATCATTAAATAAATATTTCAATCCATCCTTACTTGATTTTACCATTTTTCACAAAAAGAGGGACGGACCCCTATTTTCAGAGCGAAATCCTATGATACAGGGATTCTTTCTAAAAAACGAAGGTCCGTCCCTCATTTTATAGTTCGATGAAGTGGGTTGGTTTGCCTATGGTGTAGAGTTGGAGTTGGTGCATGGCCCGGGTGCAGGCTGTGTAGAATAGTCTTCGGAGACTTTCGTCACCATATGTGTTGTCAGACGCGTCATAAATGATGACGGCATCGAATTCGATGCCTTTGGCCAGGTAGGCAGGAATGACCACGACACCCTGTTCATATTCGAGAGAAACGCTCTTCATGAGTTTAAGGTTTTCCACTTGATTTAATGAACCAAACACCATTTCACTTTCTGCGGCTGTTTTGCATATGACGGCGATTGAATGGTACCCATGCTCCCTCCACTTCTCTATTGTTTCGGCAATTCGATCATGCAGGTCATCATGGTCGGCGACTCTCGTTAGGGCAGGTTTTGCTCCGTCCCGTTCAAATGCGGAGATATGTTCCCCGCCGGGTACCAGCCTGCGTGTAAATTCTATGATTGGTTTAGTGGACCTGTAGCTTTCGGTCAGGTTAATCTGATCTGTTTCATCCTGACCATACAATTCTGTCAGATTACTGAAATCAATATGCTCATTTGCATGAGCAAAGATGGCCTGATTAAAATCTCCGAGGACGGTCATTTTGGCTGAAGGAAACAGCCTTTTAATGAATTCAAATTGAAACGGAGAATAATCCTGTGCTTCGTCAATGAGTACATGCTTAATAGATGTATTCGTTTGGAAACCGAGAATCAGCTCTTTTAATAGCAAATATGGTGTTGCATCTTCATAATTCAGTGTCTCTTTTTCAAGCATTTCCAACGTAGTTTCGCAGATACCCTCCCACTTTTCGGGTGTTTTCTTACTCATTAATGAACCAATTTCCAAAGGGTCTGCAAAGAGCTGCTTATAAACACTTTTTACATCCACATATTGGAGGGAGTTGATCCATTTACGAAGCTTCTTGAACCTTTTCCGTACGATTAATTTTCTCAAAGCTTCGTACTCCACTTCGTAATCATCGGGTATATTTCTCTTCCTAAAATGCTTTCGAGCTTTATGATATTGCTCATTGCTCATCAATTCAATTGCTTCTTCCACCCACGGCTCCATCCGTTCCAGTTTCTCAGCCTGGTCGATCAGGCTGAGAAGCCATTCAGTCAGCTTTTCAAGCCTGTTATGGAAGTGCAGTGAGCAGTCACAAGTATAAAAACGTTCGGTGATCTCATCAGCCGTTACAATATTCTTCCCCCTGAACTTAATTCCTTTGAACTTCATCCCGGAATCCTCTAAGGAATTTCTATATGATTTTATTACATTAAAGAAATCGGAAGATGCTTTGAATTGGATGCTTGCCGTACGTGTTTCGTACGTTTGGCGGTTATCCTCCTTTCTCAATACGTATTCGAGTTGATCGTACGGTCCCTCTACCAGGAATTCCTTGCTTAATCGGTGGTGCAAATACTCCTGGAACGTCACCTGTTCCATGTTTTCTTCCCCGAGTTCTGGTAGAACTTGAGAAACATAACTGTTGAACATAGAGTTAGGTGAGAACAATATGATTTGATCCGCTTTCAAGGTTTCCCTATATTTATATAGCAAGTACGCGATACGCTGCAGGGCAGCAGATGTTTTCCCGCTTCCTGCTGCTCCTTGGACAATCAGTAACCTGCCATGGTCATGCCGGATAATCTGATTCTGCTTCTGTTGAATCGTGGCGACGATGCTATGCATATGATTATCTGTTCTTTTACCAAGTACCTCCTGTAAAATCTCATCGCCGATCGTGATACTCGTATCGAACATGGACTGAATCACACCATCCCTGATGAGATACTGCCACTTGCTCTCCACGGTCCCACGTATAATGCCCCCTGGGGTGTTGTATTCCGCCTGCCCTGGTGGATAATCATAATAAACACTTGAAATCGGCGCCCGCCAATCGTAAATAAGAAAGTCTTCACCCGTTTGATCAGTCAGGGTCGAAATGCCGATATATACCCTTTCAGTGGGTTCTCCTTCTTCCGTGAAATCGATGCGGCCGAAATATGGCTTCCCTTTCATCCTGTGCAATGCGGCTAATTTTTTTTGTGCTTGTTTGTGAGTACTTTCCGAAACCGTCAACGATTGAGCCTGCTGTCTTAAGGCTATAACGGTTTCCAGAAAATCATCGAAGGTATCTGTGTTTACCTTTACCTCATCCCAGAAATGTTTTCGGGTCTGCGTCACTTCCTCCTTGCGCCTTCCTGTTTCGGTTTCCAACGTTTCGATCTGTCTCATGATGGTATCGATCACTACGTCCACTCGCTTTTGCTCATGTCTAATTTCAGATTTCATCAAAGCACTCCTTCAACTTTATAATTCGGGGTTGACTAATGAGGATGTTGTATTGTATAATTATTATTGAGGTAATATGGAAACTTTTAAGTTAGARAAGTGTTTCTGTATTAATTTATCATATTTCCAATACATAATCAATAATAAATTAAACCCTGCCCCCCTAATACTCATAGGGATGCAGGGTTTTTCTTTATTAATATATGCCGGTCCCCTGTATGCAAACAGAGATCAATGTTGTTAATTACCGTTCTTAAAAAACCCCATTCTCATTCAGGGATTCTTCCGGAATCGGTTGACCTATGTCCCATAATTCTACGATTTTTCCATTTTCAAATCGAAAAATGTGTACAACCACTGCTCCGGGATCATCGGGATTCTGCCTGACATGTGAATGAACCGCTACTGACTCTCCATCTTCCATCGCTCGTTTCACTTCGAATATCTTGTCAGGGTTTTTTGCAGCATTTTCTTCCATGGCTTGCATGAGGGATTCCGCGTCACCTCGAAAATAGGGATTATGGTGTTGAAAATCATTTTCTGCGTAATTCTTGAACGCCCCCCTTACATCCCCCGATGCAATTCGTTCCAGAAACGAAACGGCTATTTCTTTCTTAGTTATTCCCTGTGATTCAGACATATAGTATTCCTCCCTACCTGTTCATAATATTACTCTCTACACTGTCATCTTCCAACTGGTACTTGCCAGCCATTTCTCTTTTTCTTTATAATCGGGTACAATCTTCCCAACCAGCCGCCAGAAAGAGCGATCGTGGTTCAGGTGTATCATATGGCACATTTCATGGACAACCACATAATCGATGACATCCTGGGGCGCCATGGCCAATTTCCAGTTAAAGGTCAGCTGTCTTCTTCCATCGCATGTTCCCCACGTCTTTTGACTATCCGAAATGCGTACCGAACGGGGCTTGATCTTGAAATGGTGCTGATGAAAAGAAATACTGCTCTCTACGATGGACTTGCACTTCTTGTAGTAAAAACGTTTTAACGCCTGCTTTACCCGTTCGTCTTCAAGCTCACCCACCTGTATTTTCAGCGCATTCCCGTTGAAAGTAACAGAGTCTTTCGTGATGTCGGGGGTGTGAAGGACTTCAATGGGGTAGCTTCTTCCAAGATACAGGAAAGGCTCACCATGCTGGTAGGACTTCACCTGTGGGCCATTCAGTCGTTCCTTCTTTTCTTTCGATTTCTGAAGAATCCCACCCCAGTGATGCTCAAGCAACCGAATGACAGATTCTTCATCCGTCCCTTTAGGTGCTTGGACTTCAATATTTCCATAGCCATCCAGAAAAATGCCGATGGATTTACGGTTTTTATATTTAAGCTCAAATTGAATCGTTTCACCTGAATACGTATGATTCATTTCCTAATCCCTATATCGGATGGCCAGTCCCTTTAAGAAGTTCCGCGCGTAACGATCGCCGCAAATCCGGTAATTTTTATGGCCTTCTCTTCGTAATATTGCACCCAATTCACCTTTTGTGATATGAACGTCAGCTAATTCAAGGATTTCAATCATATCCTCACTTGTTAAGGAGAGCGCAATCTTAACTTTCTTTAAAAGAAGATTATTCACATGTTCATACGTTATCTCCGGTCTGTCCGTCTGTCCAGGCTTTGGTTCCTGCTTCCCTCTTTTGAATGTGATAAATCCATTTAAAAAGGATTCGAACATCTCATCGTCACAAGGTATGTAATTTTCCTCTTCAATCATATCCTCTTCTAATTCTTCATCCATTGACTTCGTGAGCACTTTCAGCACTTCATCTTTAGATAATTCAATTCCACCGAGCTTGAAAATGTCTACCATTTCTGTATTTTTAAGGTCGAGAGCGTACCTCAACCGAATTAAGATATCGTTATTATCAATATTCATCCCTATGCCTCCTGAGAATTTACATGTACTAATTCATTAGCTTACCATTTTAACGATATAAAAAGAAGCTAGCATTCTAAGATGCTTACTGACTTTTTCATTCATTAAGAACAAAATGAAAGGTCCGTCCCTCGAAGAGAACAGACCTTACGTCTAAAAAATGTTCAGTAATTCATCAAATGATTGAATCATATAATCATAGGATTCTACTTTTCCAAAACCATACGATGCATATACAAACGGGAGGCCTGCTTCTTTGGCTGCTTTATGATCCCCTTCTGTATCTCCAATATAGACAGGTTCCTTCAATTGATTTCGCTCGATGATAAGTTTAATATTTTCCCCTTTTGATTGACCTGTCCTTCCTGGATTCTCATAATCGATGAAATGCCTGTCCAGTTCATGATACTCATAGAATGCTTCGATATAACCGTCCTGACAGTTGCTGACGATGAATAGTTTGTACTTCTCCGAAAGCTTCTCAAGGACTTTCTCTACATGGTCATATAATTGACCGCCGTTTTTACTCAGATGGGGAATTTCACGTCGGGAAAGGTCTTTCAATAATTGTTCCCTTTCCTCTTCATTCAATTCCGGGAACAGCTCTTTACCAATTTCCTTCATTTGAAGCCCCATGGTTCCTTCCAAGTGCTTTCTGGTGATCCCATGCTCCAGCCGCTTATGATCTATGATAGTCTCATTCCATGCTTCTAGTACCGATTCGATAGGGTCCCACAAGGTACCATCGAGGTCAAAGATGATGCTGTCCATATTTCCATCCTCCAGACTCTTTGTATTTGCTGTTTTTTCGAGATTTGAAAATTCCCCACTAGATAATGATCGCCACTTCTCTCATCTAATTATGAATGATCTTCATCTCCTTGACCGGCCAATACACTATATTCGTCGTTCCCACTACTTTATTGATCGGGATCGAGCCGATCAGACGACTATCCTTACTGAATCTCCTGTTATCACCCATGACGAATAATTCACCTTCAGGAACCGTGAGTTGTTTTAACGGGGTATCCTGTAAAGTGAAATCAGGGGTTAACGCCCCTACCGTCACTTCCTTTTGCTCATCGAGGTAAGGCTCATCATAGGCTTCACCATTTATGTATAACGTATCGTTTTTGTATTCAATCTTATCACCAGGCAGCCCGATTACGCGTTTAATATAATCTTCTGTTTCGGTTGCGTGGAATACGATAATATCAAACCGCTCAGGTTCATCCATTTTATTTACGATCATGCGGTCATGATCCAGTAAAGTCGTATTCATCGAAGCTCCTTCAACCACAATGGGTATCACGATAAAGGAACGAATAATGATTGCTAATGCTATCCCAATTATCAAAGGTTGTGCCCATCCCATAATCTTTTTGCTTTTATTCACCAATCGATTCCTCCTCTCACTTGCAAACTCTTATTCTATTTATACTCACTGGTTAATGTTAACATATAAATCCTGTAAGTTCGTATAAAATTAATAGCCTTTATAAGGATGCCGAATCTATCCGATTCCACATCCTTTTTATTTCGGTACGTTTAATAACTGCTATGCATTTCCTCTGCAGCGATTGCGTCAGCCTTGGTTGCATGAACCGTTCCCCGGGGATGTTGTGGAGGTGCATATATCGAGTACAACTTGATAGGAGTATTTCCAGTATTGATGACGTTGTGCCATGTGCCTGCAGGAATCATAATGGCAAAATCCTGCTTTACCTCTTTCTCATAGGTTAAGTTATCCTGCCGATCACCCATTCGCACAATTCCTTCTCCTTGTTCGAGGCGGAGGAATTGATCAATGTTCGGATGAATTTCCAAGCCGATGTCTTCGCCGGGATTAATGCTCATAAGCGTTACCTGCAAATGTTCACCTGTCCATATAGCTGTGCGGAACGTGTCATTATCAACCGTCACCTCATCAATATTCACGGAATACGGTGATGGCCCAAAATCCTTTGACATCATCCGGTTGCCCTCTGCTGCACCTAACACACTTAATTTTCCAGCATGCTCCCACTCATCTCTGCATGTATTCACGAGGACCTCGTAGACCGCGGAATGCTGAGCCTGCATGCTGCAAATCCGATATAAGTCATAATCTGCAAGCTCCGTTTCATATCCTCGTTGCAGTCCATCCCGATATGATTGAAAAGGAAACCTTTCTACTTGGTAAGAAGGCTGGGTATCGGTGAGGGAGGTGTATAAATTTGTTAACTCCCACCAATGCCGCTCTTCGTCTTCCTTCATACCCATAAGATGTTGACGTTCCTCATTATTTGGCGCGACTTCAGCCAATCGATCATATAAATCTGCAGTTGATGCCTTTCTGCTTATACCGTGAAGCAGGGTATTCACTAAGTGCTGAGAATTACCTTCACTTCTTGGGGCAGCGTTTATATAGGTTTGTGGATAAAATGAATACGTCGTCGGCACATTGTACATCCTGATCATTCCCTTCTGCTTTTTACCACGATATCTTATGCGTGGTTTCAGAAGGTGTGCATCTACCCAGTTCCACTTTATCCCGGGATTCATTCACCCAAATAACTTTTCCCTTTTTTCACGTACTCTTCCGTGATGGAATCGGGCACTAGATTTCCTCCAGTTGCCCATACTACATGAGTAGCATGAGTTAAATCCACTTGGATAGAGGCAAGGTGTTTCTGAAGATCCGGCAGAATTGGTCCAAGCATCCCCGCTACTGCCGAAGGCTCAAGGAAGATGGACTCTGACTGATATAGGAGGGCAAGCATTTTGAATAGATTCTTATCGCTTACCGTATATACCCCGTTTACCAGCTCATTAATCATTCTACCTGCAAGGGCAGAGGGTCTGCCAACTGCCAAACCATCCGCTTCCGTTTGATTGTTCAATCCGATGTCCTGCACGGAAATCCCCTCATGCTTACCTGAAGCAAGTCCAAGGAGCACACAAGGGGAATTTACAGGTTCTGCAAAGTAACAATGAACATGTTCGCCGAATACATGCTTCAAACCATATGTAACCCCACCTGGACCGCCCCCCACTCCACACGGCAAGTAAACAATCAACGGGTGATCATGATCTACTTTTATCCCTTCTTCTTCAAATTGTTTCCTCAGCCTGAGAGCCGCAACTGCATAACCCATGAATAAATCCTTTGAATTTTCATCATCAATGAAGAAACAGTCTGCATCCAACATGCACTGTTTCCTGCCTTCAGCAACAGCATGGGAGAAATCCTGTGCATGTTCTTCCACTTTGACTCCCTTCTCTCTCAGAAGTTCCTTTTTCCATCTCTTCGCATCCCGGGACATATGTACAGTAACCTTGAAACCAAGTGCCGCCCCCATTATCCCTATGCTTAAGCCAAGGTTTCCCGTGGAGCCGACAGCGATGGAGTACTGTGAAAAGAGTTTCTTGAAACGGCTCGTTGCCAACACCGAATAGTCATCCGTCTCTCGGATCCAATTCTGTTTCAAAGCAACCGTTTCGGCAATCTTCAATACTTCATAAATGCCTCCCCTTGCTTTGATCGACCCTGCAATCGGAAGTTCATTATCACACTTAAGGAGCAACTGACCTTGTATCGGGGATTGAGCATCATCCTGAAGGGCAGTTTGCATGTTTTTCAGACGTTTGATGGGTGACTCTATGATTCCGTTCTCCGTTTCAGGAAAGACCCTATTTATATAGGGAGCAAAACGGGTCAGCCGCTGCTCCGCTTCAACGATCTCCTGAATGCCATCCCCAGTAATATGATCGGATGCTATCAAAGGGTTGATCCATAACGTTTCTTTTTGCGACTGCAAATCCGATAATAGTGTCGGACCCATGCCATGTAGATTTTGAGACAAATTCGATTCCCCCCTTAACTGAAATGGTTGTTTACTGATAACGTAGCACAAATATATGATAAAATGGATACCAATCTTCAGATAATTAAAATTTCATTTAAAGGAGAGCCGGTTTCCATGATACCTTCAGAACTAAGAGCGAGCATCAGAAGAGGAAAACACCAAACTCACACTTCAGGGATATGCCAGGATTATGTACAAGCCAACCTGGTTGTTCTCCCTAAGGAATATGCCTTTGACTTTTTATTATTCACCACTCGTAATCCAAAATCCTGTCCGATTGTCGAAGTGCTGGAACCAGGGCAATTTCAATCCAGGTATGCCAAAAATTCAGACATCCGCACTGACATCCCTTTATACCACGTGTATGAAGATGGACAACTAGTTGGTAAGAAGCAGCGGATTGATGAAGTTTGGAGGGATGATTTTGTCAGCTTTCTCATTGGATGCAGTTTCACATTCGAGAGTCAGCTCATCAAGGGGGACATTCCTCTCCGTCATATAGAAGAAAATAAAAACGTAGCAATGTATAAGACCAATATCCAGACAGAAAAAGCCGGCGTATTCGATGGGCCGATGGTCGTTTCCATGAGACCAATACCAGATTCACTCGTACAAAAAGCAACAGATATAACTGCCCTTTTCCCAAAAATGCACGGTGCTCCTGTTCATATTGGTTATCCTGCTGAGATCGGCATTTCTGATATCACTAAACCTGATTACGGTGACTTTGTTGGTATCAGGGAGGGAGAAACCCCAATGTTCTGGGCATGCGGGGTTACCCCTCAAGCTGTGGCCCTACATGCGAAAATCCCCTACATGCTAACCCATTCCCCTGGCTGTATGTTCGTTACCGATTGGAAAAACGAAGAGTATCTGCAAGAAGGAAAATAAAATGAGGGACGGACCTAGCAATTTGCCAGGTCCGTCCCTCTATTTTCATTATGCATTGCTTTTAACCCTTGCAGGTCGACCGCTTTTTACAAAAAAGGAGAGCGCCAGTCCAGCAATGGCCGTAATGCCGGCCACGATGAATGAGACGTTGACTCCATGGATCATCCCTTCAAGTCCACGGCTTGGATCTGCACTCGTTGTCATAACAGTGACAAGAAGTGCTGTTCCAACGGCACCGGAGACTTGTCTCATCGTGTTGTTCATGGCTGTTCCGTGTGGTATCAGACTCCTGTCCAACTGATTCAGCCCGGCAGTTGTTACCGGCATCATTACCATGGCAACCCCGAACATCCTGGCGGCATTGACTGTTGCCAGATACGCAAACGATGTGTCAGCCGATAAATTTGTAAACATAAATGTCGTGATCGTAAGGATGGATAACCCGATGATGGCAAGCCAACGGGCTCCGAATTTATCAAAGATCCTCCCTGTAATAGGGTTCATCAACCCCATCAAGAGTGCCCCGGGCAGGAGCATAAGTCCTGATTCAAAGGCTGAGAATCCCAGCATATTCTGCATAAGAAGAGGAAGTACAGTGGCCGCACCGATCATCGCGATAAACACAACCATTCCAAGAACTGTCGTTAGCGTGAACATCTTGTTTTTGAATACGCGGAATTCAAGAATTGGCTGCTTCAACTTAAATTGTCTTGTGATGAACCAGAAGAGGGTGATGCTTCCCACAATCATTGAGATAATCACCTGAACGCTTCCCCATCCTTGACTTCCTGCGATACTGAAGCCATACAATAATCCCCCAAATCCAAGGGATGAAAGGATGATGGAAAGGACATCGAGTTTCGGATACGTTTGTTTGGTCACATTCTTTAAAATGTAATATGCAACGATAAAATCGATGATGACAATCGGCAAAATCACATAGAACAAGCTTCTCCAAGGGAATTGTTCAACCAACCATCCTGAAAGTGTAGGTCCGATTGCCGGCGCGAACGAAATGACAAGACCGAACATCCCCATTGCCGCTCCCCTTTTCTCAACAGGATAAATGAGAAATAGAATGGTTTGCATGAGGGGCATAATGATACCCGCCCCCGACGCCTGAATGATTCTTCCGACCATTAAGAACCCGAAGTTAGGTGCAATGGCACAGATGAGCGTCCCTCCGGCAAACAGGCCCATGGCACTCAGAAACAAAGCCCGGGTCGTGAATCGTTCAATCAGGAATGCCGTAATGGGTATCATCACCCCGTTTACGAGCATAAAGATCGACGTCAGCCATTGGGCGGTACTCGCATCAAGATTTAGATCTGTCATAATATGAGGGAGAGCCGTCCCAAGCAATGTTTGATTCAGGATGGCAGCAAAGGCCCCAGATATGAGGACTATAAGCAGGGGTGTTTTATTAAAGGTTTCGGATTGGGTATTTTCTTCTCTGTTTTTCATGTTCTCCCTTCTTTCTATTCAATTATGAAAAGGATTTATACAATCCTCTTTTAATCATGTTTATTTCCTTATCGTATTTATCCAGAGCTTCTCCAAGCGTCAATTCGTCTGCAATGCTTTGAACGAGATTATGGAATGTGACGGCTGAAAGGATTTGCAATACATGATACAAATCAGATTTATTATCAATAGTGAATTGATCTTTATTTACCAAGAGGAAGATTTCCTCATAGCGCTGATCGATGGTTTCCTTCGTTAAAGTCTGAGTGAACGTTTTTTCTATTTTGTAGTTCATATTCAAGAGTACATTCCGAATAAAATTATTTTGTCCACTTTCATACGAAAAAGCCAGCATCGAATGAAACATGACCCTCGTAGCTTCGAACAAATCCCCATCATGTGATCTCAATAAAGCAATGAAGGTTTCAAACCGTTTCCGGGCATGTTCCCCAACGAGATAGAAAAAAGCATCCTCTTTATTTTCAAAGTACTGGTAAAAGCTCCCTCTGGGAATTCCAGCCGTCTTCAGGATGTTTGCAATGGAGGCATCGTATAGGGAGACCCTGGAAAACTCCTTCTTGGCTGCTTCCACCAGTATATTTCTTTTCTCTTCCTTCAAATTAAAGAATGTTGGTTTAGGCATTTTTTACAATCCTCCTTCAAAAAATGACACCGTGTCACATGGAACATTCTCCACTTTATGTGACACGGTGTCATATGTCAAATGATTGGGTTTGAATCTTTAATTTCCACCTCCTCTTAGAAATTGATGCTTTTTAACTTATCTGATTCTTGAGCTGCATCTCGATGAGTCTTAAGGAGATAAGAAAAGCCGGATTTATTCAAAAAAACAGGACTGAACCATAATCGGTCCAGCCCTATAAGTCTCTTTTATCATTCTTTTATTAAATCGTTTTCCACCAGCCAATCATGGGCCACAACGGATACACTATTTCCTTCGATATCCACTTTATAATTCAGTTCCCTCATAATATCACTGTTTAGTTTATCTGCCAATTTACCAGTGATTTCTTTAATTTCGGGATACTTTTTATATACTTCTTTATTAATGCTGACCGCTGCCCTGTATGGTGGGAAGAAATTCTTATCATCCTTTAATGTTACAAGATTATAATCCACGATGGTTGCATCCGTTTCAAAGGCAACCGATACGTCCACCTGTCGGTTATTCAAGGCTCTTTGAGTCAACCCCAGGTCCATCTGCTTTATCTGCCCGGAACCGAATTTGAAGCCGTATTTTTCCTCCACTCCTGGGAGGCCATCAGCTCGATTGGCAAATTCAGCATCAGATGCCATTGTTAATTCACCGGGATGACTATTGATGTACTGTGCCAAATCACTAATGGATTCGATACCCAATTCCTTTGCCTGGTCTTCATTCATGGCAAGGGCATATGTGTTATTGACATTGGACATATTCATCCAATGGATGCCCTTTTTTGCATCAAGTTCTTTCACTTTTTTGAATGTTTTTTCGGGATCTGACATCGGTTCCTTCCCCATATAGGTGATCAAGGCTGTCCCCGTATATTCCCACATCATATCCACCTGCTCGTTTTCCAGTGCCTTGCGTACGACGGTACTTCCAAGATTGTTCATTTGCTTGACTTTAAAACCCTCTTCTTTTAAAAGAAAGGCCGTCATCTCAGAAAGCAGATATTGCTCGGTAAAGTTTTTGCCACCGACGGAAATCTGTTTACCGCCTATCCCTACGTTTGAACAAGCGGAAAGCATAAGTATAAGGGCCACGACGCCAACCCATTTCAGCTTCTGTTTCATGAATTTCACCTCCTGCTTCAACCATTACATTTCCAATGTTTGTTTGGTGCCTTTAGGAACCACCAGCCGTTCAATAAGTCTCAATAATAAATCAACCAGAATGGCCAGTATCGTTACCGGAATGGCTCCTGATATTAAATAGCCATTATCGAATAACTGAATCCCCGTAAAGATCCAGACACCTAATCCCCCGCCGCCGACGACATAAGCGAGAGCTGCAGTCCCAATATTCAAAACGACGGCTGTCCTGATTCCAGCAAGAATCGAGTACGCTGCATTTGGCAATTCAATACGGAAAAGGATTTGATGAGGCTTCATCCCCATCCCTCTTGCTGCATCTATGAGATTATCGTCAATCGAGTCAATTCCTGCAACCGTATTTCGGTAAATCGGTAAAAGGGAGTAAATAAACAGAGCGAATATGGCTGTTTTAAACCCGATCCCCAAAATACTGATCATCAGGGCAAGAACGGCCAAACTTGGTATGGTTTGACCAAAATTAACTGTATTCGATACAATCCACTCGGCTCTCCTGAACTGCTTCCGGGTAATCAGGATCCCCACTGGAACAGCAACCACAAGCGCAAGCAACGAAGACACCAGGACGAGCTGCAGATGTTGCTTCAATAAGTGGAGAAACGTATTGGATTGACTGAACATATAGTCAAAATAATGATTTTTCACCGCCCAGACAAAGAACAGGATAACCAGCGCATACACCACATACCGGACAATATTACTGACGACCTTCTTGGTATTCACCGAATCACCCTTTCTGAACCGCGTTCGATTTTCCTTTGATTTCATAATGGAGATACTTCTGAACAAGATCGATGGTAATCGCACCTAATTTAGTGCCCTCATCGTCGGTTACAATCACTTGATCAGCTTCCTGATTCAAAAGCATCGACAACGTATTTCTGAGGTCATGCCGCACATTGATGGTCTTTGTATCGGGAATCGCTTCATCAAAATCTGCCAGTCCTATGATATTTTTCAAATCGGATATCGTATGGAGACTGAGGCTCTTTATGGCACGGTCTTTTCCGAAGAATTCATACACAAAGTCACTCTTCGGACGGACAAGCATCTCTGAAGGCGTATCATACTGCATGATTTCCCCTCCGCGCAATAATACAATCTTGTCTGCCATCTTGATCGCTTCATCGATATCATGGCTTACAAATAGGATCGTTTTCTTCACTTCCCGTTGAATCTGCAGGAACTCATCCTGAATCTTCTCACGGATGATCGGATCGAGTGCCCCGAACGGCTCATCCATCAACATTACGGGTGGATCCGCTGCTAAAGCACGAATGACGCCGATACGCTGCTGCTGTCCACCGGATAATTCATGAGGATATCGTTTACCGAATTTATCCCCGTCAAGTCCGATCATCTCCATCAGGTTGTTGAAACGCTCCTTCTTCTCCTTTTTGCCCCACCCTAACATGTCAGGGACAATCATGACGTTTTCTTCTATCGTCATATTCGGGAATAGTCCATTACTCTGAATGACGTAACCGATTTTTCTGCGAAGCTCGATTTGGTTTAATTCCATTGAATCCTGTCCGTCTATGATGATTTTACCGTCAGTAATCGATTCAAGTCGATTCACCATTCGTAATAAAGTCGTCTTCCCGCAACCGGATGGTCCTAGTAGTACGACGATGTGACCTTCTTCCACGGTAAAGTCGACACTTTTCACCGCCGTCACACCACCTTCATAGGTCTTTGTAGTCTGATCAAACGTAATCATCTCTTCACCTCTTTCACTTTATGCAATGCTTTTACGTGTATAACGTTTTTGAATCCATAACAAGATCGCGTCAGCAATCATGGCAAGTATCGCAACTGCAACAGATCCGCTGATGATCAGGTAATTGTCGCCTCTGGAAATCCCCTGAGTAATAAGGACACCAAGTCCTCCTGCACCTATATAGGCTGCGATCACTCCAATTCCGATATTCATGACGACAGCTGTACGTATGCCTGCCATAATAACCGGAAAGGCATTTGGAATTTCGACTCTTAACAGTCGCTGGTGGGTCTTCATCCCGACTCCCTTTGCTGCATCGCGCATCTCGGGACTCACGTTCCGGATCGCTGTATATGTATTCCGTATAATCGGAAGCTGGGAATAAAGAACCAAGGCTACAAATGCTGGCACAAATCCTATCCCCTGATTGATGATGGAAAAGATCGGAATCATGACGCCAAACAGAGCAATACTCGGAATAGTCAGCATGACGGATGCAATCTGTAGCACCGTCTCCGCCAGATAATCGTTGGTCGTTAAATAAATTCCTAAAGGTACCCCAATCATTAACGCTACGATGATGGCTAGACCTACGAGAACCGCATGCTCTATCGTTAGATCTAGAATCCGAGGGGCATTGACTTCCAGGAACTTCATCCATTTATCCACAATTTCACCCTCCTCAATATATGTATTTTTGGCCATAATAAAAGCCGTTCAGGATCTAGTATCGTCCTGACGACCCACGGAATTAGTATTACCGTATAAATGCGCCAACATTCCTTTACCCTTGTTGTCGAATTTCAAAACATTTTGTCATCACATTGTGTCAATGGTCTTAGGTAGAAAGGATGACGGTAATTTTATGAAGGTGAAGCAATTCTTGGCCAGGGATATAAGGCATAGATTACCCACCATAAAAAAGGAGCGTCCAAAAGTCAGTTAGTACTGACCTTTGAAACAGCCCCTTACTTCATCTTAACACAAATCTTCATCCTCTTTCACACGTTCGACTACTGTCCTTGGTCTGCAAAATTCACCAAGTACTTCAAGAGTGACAGGCTGAAGTATTTCTATCTCCAGGCATGCGATAAATGGAATCTTTGCCTGGTCGCGAGTAAGAATTACTCCCTTCTCGCGGCATTTAAAATCAACGATTGAGCAGTTCACATTTCCCGCATCCATTCCTTCGGGTAAGCAAACCGCGACTATTTTATCGAAGTAGACAGGTACTTCCATTGTACATGTTTCGGCATTATCCGTTCTGGAACTCAACGTTACAAGGAGTTTCACTTCCCCCCTGATTTCAACAGTACCCGGGGTCCCTCTTTCAAAAGAAATCAGAGAGCATCCAGGAGAAAGGGAAGGATCAAGCTGACATTGAATATCTATTCCCTCTCCCCTTTCAAGCAATCCATTCACCAGTTTCCTGCAGTCCGGGGATAGTCCGAATGCTTGTGTTGAATTATGAGTAGCGATGACCCAATCATATAACTTCTCGACTGAAATACATTCAGGTCTGAGGTTTGAAGGTGGTGGAGGAATGACTTCTCCCAACTGAACATTCAGCAGCCTGTTCTCCCCTTCCGCTAATACGATTGTCACCTCTTTAACCGGATATCCTGAAGCAGTAAATCTGATGACATATGTTCCAGGAGGTAAGCCCGTCAAAATATAGAATCCACCGGGATCGGTTAACGTGGACCGGATCGGTACCAGTGAACCTACAGGGAAGATTTGTACCAGCACTTGTGAGATGGGCTCACCTGTTTGAATATCCGTGACGGTACCACTGACACTTCCAGGATTGTCTGCTAATAAGAAATTGAGCGCGCTCGTCGTTCCCGGGGTGAGCGTGACTGTTTGTAACTGACTCTGGTATCCCGTTGCCGTTGCGATGATGACAAGCATTCCTCCCGGCAATCCTGAGATTGTATAGTTCCCGTTCATATCCGAGACTGTTATTCCTATAAGTGTTCCATCAGGTTTGAACACTTGTATAAGCGCATTCTCAATCGGAGACAGGGTTGCAGCATCCCGCACAAACCCGGTCAGGGTGGCAGGGTTTGATTCTAATGCCGCATTAATAATCGCCATTTCACCTGTACTTAATCTGATCATCACCGTCTGACTCACATAGCCGACCGCAGAGAAAATGACATTATAATCACCAGCTGAAAGACCGGTTAGAATATAATTCCCTTCCTGGTCGGTCAGGGTTGATGCTACGATGATCCCGCTTCCGCTTATGACTGTTATGACACCTGCACTTTGGATGGGTTCTCCTGTATTCGCATCCGTTACCCGTCCTCTAATTGTAGCTGGTCGACGACCAAGCTCTGCATTCAACGTTTGGACTTCCCCATTCGTAAGGAATACTCTAAAAACCTCACTTGTATAACCATCTGCCGAAAAGACCACCCTGTATTCCCTTGGATCTAAACCAGTAAATTCATACTTACCTGAACCATCGGTGAGAACAGAAGCCACGGGAATCGATGTTCCGATCCTGAAGACTTGGACGAGGGCGGATTGTATTGGCTGATTACTGACTGCATCCCGTACCGTCCCTCTTAGGGTTGCGGTTTGGTTTGATAAGCTGAAATTCAGGCTTTCCGTCTCACCAGGAGATAACGTGACAATCGCGATCTGGTCTCCGAAACCATCTGCACTTGCAATGACGGCGTATTGACCTTGAGCCAAACCTGAAATTGTATAGAAACCATTGTCATCTGTAAGAGTACTGATAATAAACACTCCGTCAGAATTAAATACTCTCACTAACGCCCCTTGTATGCCAACAGTCGTTTGTGCATTTAATACGAAACCTGTAATCCCGGCCGGATTTGGATCCAAATCCGCATTTACGGTTTCTGTTCCATTAGGAGCAAGAATGACAGGAATGACTTCTGTCGCATAACCCTCTGCTGAGATAACCACATTATAGCTGCCACTTGGTAAATTCCCGATCAAATACGTTCCATCGCTCGAGGTTATTATGCTTCCAACGACAATGTCTGTATTTGGTATCACCACTTTTATAAGAGCCCCGCTAATCGGATCCTGCGTAACGGCATCCCTTATCGTTCCTTGGACCGTTGCCGGGAATGGGACAAGCGCAATATTTAACTCCTCGCTCTCACCTGGAGACAAGAAAACTGTATTGACACTGATCGCGTAGTCTTGAAGCTGAGCCTTCACGTCAAAAGTCCCTTGGGGAAGTCCTTCAATCAAATAATTCCCGTTTTCATCAGTGAGAACACGTCTTACCAAAATATCCGCCCCACTGACATAAACCTCGATGATGACGCCCGTTAATGGTGATCCAGTAATTGCGTCCACGACTGTTCCACTAAGGGTTGCCGGGTTGGCCAATAGGTTGAAATCCAGCACAATGGTGCTATTTGGTAGAATATTCACCTGTTGAAGCAAGGATTGATAACCCGTGTTGATTGCTGAAACGGTATAGCTTCCTTCAGTCAATCCAGGAATGAAATATGTCCCATCAATTGACGTTTGAACGGTTGCGACTATCGTTCCCTGATTATTGATAACCCTCACTAAAGTGTCTGTTAAAGTTTGCAAAGTCTGTGCATCCCTTACCGTCCCAGTCAAAGCCCCCGGATTTGGATTAAGGAGGATTTCAACATTGGTTACCCCCCCGCTCATGACTTCTGCCGATACAGAGTTCGAACCAAAATCAGGACTGCTTCCTACTAATACATATACTCTTGGGGACAGGGTGGTTGTCTGGAAGAATCCATCCGAATCTGTGATTGTAGTGAAGATGACCGGACCCGTTCCGGAAAGTTCCCGAACTACCACAGTGGCTCCGACTATGGGATCCAGGGTAACCGAATTCCTTACATATCCTTGGACGCCCCCTGGATTCGGGCTTAATGCGAAGCTCAAAAAGCTCGTTTGATTGGAAGTGACAATGGCCCCGGCCGTCTCCGGTCCGAAATCCGCTGCGTTGGCAATGACAGTATATACGCCAGGTGTTACCCCTGAAAACGCATATGCCCCATTTTGATTAGAAAGAGTGGTTTGTACAAGTACATTGGTAATATCATAGAGCTGAATGACTGCATTAGGTATCGCCTCTCCACTTGCAAGATTTGATACAAGGCCCTGTATGTGCCCGGGATTTGGAGCGAGACTCAGGACAGCAGATAAGCTATCTCCAGGCCCCCCGATGACCGACTTTGTATCTGTTCCAAAAGAAGAAGCATCGGCTGTAATATTCAACGTCCCTGTCGGCAAGGAGAAAAAGGTTACAAGACCGTTTACATCTGTAATCCCTGTTGCAATCACGATGTTATTTGAGTGACGAATCGTGACGGCGGATCCTTCAATAGGGGTCGAGGTATTTCCGATGACGACTTGCACCGTAAGCGTGACGGGATTTGCAGCTAAGACGTTGGTAACGGTAGTGGTTTGATTTGATTCTACGATGGCAGATACGGTAGACGATGAGTAATTCGGAGCACTTGCGGTAATGAAATATGTGCCCGGTGCTAGGGAAGGAACTGAATACGTTCCATCAGAGTTCGCTAAGAAGCTTACAACTAACACATTATTTTCATTGAATACGGAGATTTGAATCCCATTCCCCGTAATCGGATTTCCATTGGTATCCTCCACATTCCCGGATATCGTTCCCGGGTTTTCCCCTAATGCCAAGTCTGCTCTTGTAGCTGAATCGCTTATGACAATGGCGCCGATTTGCTCTGTCGTAAAATTCATTTTTGAAGCGGACACAATATATGAACCAGGTGACAAGCCACTGACCGAATAGTTTCCAAAGGCTGAAGTTGTTGTGGTTGCGATCGGGATTTGGGAAATGCCATCAATAATGACTACTGTAGCCCCTGCGATCGTATCGCCTGTCGCAAAGTTTGTAATTTGTCCATCGATGATGCCGGGATTAGGAATCAATGAAATATTTACTCCGGTTAAATCTTCTCCAACACCTAGGTTTATCCCGGTGATGACCTGGCCGAAGCCAGGAGAGTTGACCACCACATTGAATGATCCACTTGGAAGGTTACCGACAATATATTGACCTGATGAATCTGTGAATCCGGAGCCAATCAGAATGTTATTTTGGTCGAATATCTGTACGATTGCGTTTACAATCGGGCTTCCAAGATTATCGGTTACGATCCCAGATACAGAACCTGGATTAGGAACAAGAGTCAAACCCACTGTTGACGTCTGGTTTGCGAGGACCGAAACCCCCGCCTGAGCAGTTGAATAGTTCGGGGCTGATGCCAACACTGTATAGGTTCCAGGTGTCAAGTTGTTAAATGAGAACGTACCATCCTGGTTCGCCACGACTGAATCGATCAGTACATTGTTCACATCCCTTAATTGGACGATTGTATTTGGAACTTGAGGAC
This sequence comes from Rossellomorea vietnamensis, assembly GCF_001305855.1. GTDB lineage: Bacteria > Bacillota > Bacilli > Bacillales > Bacillaceae_B > Rossellomorea > Rossellomorea vietnamensis_A. The sequence goes on from NZ_LIXZ01000011.1 coordinate 35,837, forward strand.
TGACGGTGCCGGTGATGGTACCTGGATCAGGGTTTAATGCAATAGATACCGGGGTCGTTTGTCCTGAAGAAACAAGTGCACCGACCATACCATTTTGAAAATTGTTTGCAAATACATTCACTGTATAATTATCAGGGGCAAGACCTTCCACCATGAAAACACCATTTGTGTCTGTCAGTACTGTCGTAATCAAGTTTCCGGAACTGTTCACAATACTGACACTCGCTCCAGGGATTGGATTGCTTCCTACACTGTCCACGACTGTACCGGTAATCTGACCTGGATCGGGTTGAAGGGCGATGCTTCCATCCCTTGTTTGATTGGAGATAACCTGTATAGTAGCAGCATTAGTCTGAAAATCTTGTGCTGACACAACAACAGTGTAGATTCCGGGCGCTAAGCCATTTACAACATATTGTCCATTCTCATCTGTTAGGACCGTGGCTATTACTGCGCCACTTGAATCCACCACTCTAACCTGTACATTTGCACCGATGATGGGCGTTCCCGTCTGCGCATTTGTGACGATACCGGAAATTGATCCAGGGTCGGAAGCCAAGTTAAAATTCACTATTGAAGTCGTGTTGGATGAAATGGTCACTCCCTGTGTGGCAGCTTGAAAATTGGAAGCCGCTGCGACTACTGTATAATTTCCCGGAGATAAATTAGGTACCGTATAGGAACCGTCTGGAGCCGTAACCGTCGTAGCTACAATGATTCCAGCTCCTGTACTGATTTGTACCGTTACACTCCCCCCAGGGATCGGAACATTATTCGTGTCCCTCACAAACCCGGTCAACGTACCCGGGTCTTCATTAAGGGTTACATTAACAGTTGTGGTTTGACCATTTTCTATCATTGCTGCCACAGATTCCGTTGTGTAATTAGGGGCACTTACGACAACTGTATAGCTTCCAGGAGGCAATCCCGACACCATATAGTTTCCATTTGAATCGGTGATGACCGAACCGACTTGAATATTATTCTGGAAGACGGTAACCGTTGCACCCGGGATGGCAACCGCATTAGGATCCTGTACGGTACCAATCAGGGCACCTGCGAGTTTCGATAAGGCAGCATCCACAATGGTAACAGCGTTGGAGGTGACAACCGCACCTAATGTTTGAGTAGCATAGCCATTTGCCGTGAAAATGAGAGAATATGAGCCGGGTAAAAGACTACTCAATGAATACTGACCACTACCATTTGTGATGGTACTAGCTACTATGACGTTTTGACTATTTACCGCTTGCACCGAAGCTCCGGTTATAGCTGACATGGTTTCGCTGTCTATTACCGTTCCTTGAATTGAGCCGGGATTTGGTTCAAGAAAAATGTTTGTATTCGTAATATTACCTGCCGTAACCGTAGATGATACCGTTGTTGTACTATAATTGGCGGCAAAGGATCTTACCTGATAATTTCCAGGGGCCAGATTGTTGAAGCTGTACTGACCGCTTCCATTTGCAGTCGTACTGGCAATGGGTATTCCATTTGAATCCAACAATTCAACATTAGCAAGGGCGATGACCGTATTATTGGTGGAATCACGGACCGTACCGGAAATCGAACCGGGATTTGCGATCAGTATGAAATTGACCACAGCTGCCTGATTAGGCTCTGTCATGACGGATTTGGTATGGGACTGAAAGCCAGAGGCAAGAACGGTGACATTATAAAGACCCGGAGTTACGTTTACGAAAGAATAATTCCCTGCTACGTTTGTGGTGGTGGTAGCTACTACGGTACCCGAATTATTTAGAAGTTGAACGGTTGCATTGTTTATAGGGCCGCCATTTGATACATTTCCTGAAATGGTACTCGGCTGAGGGACGAGTGCAATATCTGCCGTTGTTGATGTGCCCCCTACTGCAGACACATTAGCAGTTCCTGTCACGTAGTTCGTTCTGGCAGCCTGTACCGTATAGTTGCCTGGCACTACATTCGTAAACGTATAAAATCCACTTGCGTTCGATTGGGTGGTTGCAATTATACTTATTCCTTGTAAAAGCGAAACTGTTGTATTCGGAAGCACCAATCCGGTTGATTGATCAGTAATGGTCCCATTGATGGTGGCGGTCTGTTGGACGTTGATGGTAACGACGGAAGTGTTGGACTGAATGGCGTTACCTGACGAAGAATCAAATCCTGTAGCTTGTACTCTGTCTAAATTGCGTGAACCACTGGTTGTAAACGCACCATTTAATGTAAATGTTAAAGTGGCGGTGGCTCCTGGATTTAGGTTTCCTACATTCCAGGTGAGCAATTTAGTGGTTGGATTGTAAGTAGTTAAGCCTTGTGAGGTAGAGTTGACTAGAAATGAATTCACTTGATCAGGACCGATGATGTCATCTAGAAAGACTGAAGTAGCTTGGGAAAGTCCAGTATTTGTTATGCTTACTGTACCTGTCCAAGTTGCCTGCTGACCCAGGACAACGGTTTGAGGTCCGGAATTCCGTACTTTGTTCGTTGCGAGCCTCGCCCTGATGTCCGCTTGGCCTGGAGTGATGGGGTCAGTGAAGGCATTGGCGAAAGAAAAACCTTCACTTGTTCTTAATGAATCCTTGTTGTAATTATTTGCATTGGCAGATGAAAAGTACACGGCACGAATGGATGACGATGCATTGATACCCAAGAATGAGAAAACCGTGCTCGCCGGGAGGAACCAATCAAGGAAGAAATCCTGATCTCCGCCGATGCTTGAATCTGCAGGTGTTACCCTGGCATAGTCAAAGTTTGTAATTGGTTGGGCAAAATTAGGATTCCCCCCTCCCGTCCCTTCCGCAGGGTCATTCCATGAATTGACCAACTTCACGGTATTTTGAATCAGGCTCACTCGATTGTTCAATCCATCGATGTTAAAAAGCCAGTCGTAAGTTCCTGCTACCCCTGTTGTGTTTATTAGTACCCCCCACGCAAAATTCCTGAAGCCGGTTAATTGATTATTCCGCGGATCACCGTTCAGCCTTAATCTAAAATACACATTGGTTCCGTCGTAGGCAAAAAAGCCTGCAGGGAAAGTTGAGTTCCCTACAATATCCGTTGAAACGGGACTTTCATCTCCTAAGACGTCGAATAAGGGTGATCCCCCTACTAAAACCGGTGTATACTGTGCATTACTGGGAAATGCCACAATAAAACCTCCTTTACATGATATGATCTCTATTAGAATATTAAAAAGAAGGTCGTTTCGCCCTACCAAATACCTAGTAAATGAGAAGAATCACAGGTTTTTATTGATCATAAAAAAACCCCTTCCCAATCACTCGGGAAGGAGCTGTCTTTCTAACTCTTCAGCTTCCATATTTAAATCTGCTTCATCCTTTAACAACCTGAATAATCCTTTCAAAATCAACTTGTCCGGCTCCGATTCCCGGCATTCGTCAGAAATCCGATTCGCTATGTCCACATAATCTCTACTATTATCCATCCCTTTGATCTTCCCATACAGGGATTCCCAAGCTTTTTCCCTTTTCTCAAACGAGATGAAGGCACCTTCTTTGTCCATACTGACGGTAAAGGATTTCATCATGTCATCACTCAATTGGGGAAAGCTTTTTCCACTTAGGAAGTCATTTGCGAGAAGAGTGATCTGTCTTACTAAATGCGTCCCCAGTCGTGAGGGATCAAGGGTATCTTCCTGAGAAATCATCAGCATCATATAAGACGAATAAATGGACTGAGTCATCCACATCAGATCCCATTTGTATGGCCTGATTTCTTCCCCATATACATCCAGGAGATTTTGTTCCAGCCAGCTGAATAGACGCCCCCTCATACGGTGCTCCATGGCCGCCAGTTTTTCACTATTTTTCGTGGACTCCCCTCTCATATGCATCTTCATATAAGACTTGTACTCCAATATTCCTTCGAATTGCACTTGAAACTGTTTTGCAAACCTCTCCATAGGAGGCAGATTTCCATCCAGTCCAACTACGAATGCCCGCTCAAATACAAGCTGCTGATAATGTTCATAAATAGATATGATCAAATCTTCCTTTGATTGAAAAAATGAGTAAAGGGAGCCTTTTGATATGCCGACACTTTCGGCGATTTGTTGCATGGATGTTTGATTGTAACCGTGGGCACCAAAGAGTTCCACTGCTGATTCTAGTATTGCGTTCCGTTTATCCATTTTCCACACCTCTATATCCAGAGAAAACTATCCCTTTTTCATTTTACCCATATTCATTAAAAATGAGAAGAGCATTATTTCTTGACTAGATGATTTTTTTAGGTAAAATGACTATTGAGTCAAGTAAAATAATGACTGATATATCAATGATTTAGAACTTCTAAAAATGAACGAATGACCCACAAGTCAAACACTATCAAAGGAGGATGAAACCATGTTAAAAGCTATTTTAAAACGTTCGAAAATCGTCCTGATCTTCATCTTATTATTTGTGATCATCGGAATTTTCACCTTTATCCAATTACCACAACGGGAAATACCGGAAACCAGTGTCAACATTGGTACAGTAACAACTGTATATCCCGGGGCTACCGTTGATTCCGTTGAAAGGACCATTACAAATCCGATAGAATCCTCTCTCCAATCGATCGGAGGGATTAAAGAAATCAGCTCTTCTTCTGCAGCCGGTTTCTCTACTATTATTGTAGAGGTTGAAGATGGGGAAGACAAAAAAGAAGTGTTCGGGGATGTACGCCAAGCTGTCTCTGATGCATCTACCTCTTTTCCCGAAGAGGTGTTCGACCCTGAAGTCAATGAATCCACTGTCAAAATGCCCATCGTATCTTATCATTTAGTAAGTGATGATAAGGAATCTCTACTTAAGATGGACGATGAGGTAAACAGATGGAAAGAGGAAGTGGAAGATTTATCCGGGGTTTCAAGTGTCACGGTCAAAGGCCTTCCGGAAGAAGAGATCATCATTGAATTAAATAAAGAGGAACTCAAAGCGTCAGGCCTGAACCCCTCTTCTGTTATGAATGCCGTCAATGATGAGTATTACCCTACTCCACTTGGAAAGCAGGAAGTGGATAATGAAGTTGTTCAACTGACTGTCGATCATTTCACTACCTTAGATGAAATGAAGGAACTCTATGTCGGGAATAATCCCAAAGGCGAATCGGTCTTACTCGGAGACATTGCCAATGTGAAAGTCTCCCCTAAAGAAGTCAAGGATATTGTAACGTTTGAAGGGAAACCATCACTATCATTTACTGCTTTTGTACAGCCAGGTGAGGATATCCCAACGGTCGATGAAAGAGTGAGTGACAAAGTGGATGAACTGTCGGACTCCCTTCCAGCAGGTGTAGAACTTGTACCTTACTATTCCCAAGCCTCTACTGTAACTGACATTTTCGATGGTTTGTTTAAGTCTCTCGCTATTTCCGTTGTGGCTGTTATCCTGACTACAGCTCTTGGACTGACGATTTCAGGTGCTTTTGTAGTGGCACTTGCAGTACCGATCTCCGTATTGATGGGACTGATTCCCCTCCCATTTGCTGGAGTGGATCTCAATCAGATTTCCGTCATCGGAGCTATCATTGCACTCGGGATCCTGGTCGATGATTCCATCGTTGTAAACGATAATATCCAACGGAGATATAAACTCGGGGACGGTGCGCTTATCGGTGCCATTACCGGTGTGAAGGAAATATGGGTGTCAATCGTGACTTCCTCCCTTGCCATTGTATTCACATTCCTTCCGCTCATATTCTTATCCGGGGGAAATGGAGCGTTCATCAGGGCATTACCGACAGTCTTGATCACAACCATCATTGCTTCCACATTGGTGGCTCTGATTTTCGTTCCTATCATGAGATACTTTCTTTATAGCAAAACGAAGAAAAAAGTTTCCGATGCCCCCGGACTGCTGGGTAAACCATTAAATAAGATCGCGGATTTCTATGCCGATACAGTGCTGAAAAAATTCTCGAAAAGACCGTTCGTCGTTTCTGCCATTGGCCTCGTGTTCACGACTGCGATCTTTGGTCTGATCGCTCTGACACCTTTTGAATTCTTCCCTTCTGCCGATCGTGAAGAAGTGACAGTCGATGTAACATTACCGATCGGTACGCCGATCGAAGAAACATCCAATACTCTGGAAGAAATGGAAAAACTTTTGAAAACAGATGAAGGTGTCTATGAAACGTCTTCCTTTGCAGGTACTGGCTTACCGAATCTGTTCAACAGTTCATTATCCAATTCAGGTCAAAATACAGGTCAATTGGTCGCAAGGGTGGATCGAAAAAACCAGACTGCCCAAGGATTGATCGATGAATGGACAGACAAATTGCGAAAAGAGTACCCTGAAGCAAAGATTTTCATGGAAACAATCCAGCAAGGTCCTCCGGCAGGGGCTCCTGTCACGGTGACTGTCTCAGGTCCGGATATGGATCGATTAATTGAACTAAGGGATAAAATTTCCACTGAAATAAATTCATTGGATACTGAATTGGTCGTTGATAACGTCGGAAAAATGGAACCTACTATTGTGTATGAGCCTAATCGCGAAAAACTTAAAGAAAATGGCATAACGATTAATGATGTCAGCCAGCAGCTGCGCTTGGCTACTGAAGGCATTCCGATGAAATCCTTCGATAATGGTGTGACAAAACGTGATATGACTCTCCTATTGGAAGGAAATAATGATGAAGTCGACCTTACTTCCCTGGAAGTTCCGGCTCAAAGTGCAAACCCTTCCGGACCGCCAACGTTGGTTTCACTTGATGAACTTGTGACACCTGAGAAAAAGGAAGAACTTCAACTCATCCCTCATAAGGATGGAGAGCGTGCCATTACGATACGCGCATTCCCTGGTGATGAAGAGAATTATAAAGAAAATGTACAGGAAATCGTGAAAGAAGTCAGGAAAGATCTTGATGACAATAACTACTCCATTACATTAGGCGGGGAAAATGAAGCCCAGAATGATTTCTTTGCGGAAATTACCATCCTGTTTATCATCGTGATTTTCCTGGTGTATTTATTAATTGCCTTTCAGTTCAATTCATTATCTCTGCCATTCCTGGTCCTGGTTGCTGTATACCTGGCGATCGCAGGTGCGATTCTCGGATTATTCGTCACTCAGACTCCAATCAGCTTCCTTGCAGTGATGGGAATGGTTTCCCTGACCGGAATCGTCGTACGGAATTCAGTGGTGTTAATTGAGTTTATTGAACAAGGATTACAAAGTGGAATGAGTGTGAAAGAAGCAGTCGTTGAATCGGGTCGGACACGACTTCGCCCTATCCTGCTCACCGCCCTCACATCGATTGTTGCACTGATTCCAGTGGCAGTCAGCGGTGATGCTCTATTCACTCCGTTGGCGGTCACCATCATATCAGGTATTTTGTTCTCAGCTGTATTAACGCTGATTATCGTGCCGATGATGTACATGGTTTTCCATCGCTTCAGAAGAAAAAAACGTGAAGCATAAATCATAATATCCTGAGGGGAGACATGGTCTCCTCTCTTTTTTATTTTTAGGATGATAGAGACAACAGATTATGTACAGTTTATTGATTGATAGGTGACTGTTTTTTATGATTCAAACTTTCCCCTTGAGAAATTCCCCTTCATCAAGCATTATAGATAAGTGTTACATTTTATACTTTTTTTGGAGGACCAACATGACATCTAAACTAAATTCAAAAGCAATCCTCATCACCTTCATGATCGGTGCTTTTTTCGCCATATTGAATGAAACGTTATTAAATATTGCCCTCACAGAATTAATGGAAGTCTTTAACGTGGATGCCCCCACTGTCCAATGGCTTGCGACAGGGTTTATGCTGGTGATGGGGGTATTGATGCCCATTTCTGCCTTGTTGATTCAGTGGTTCACAACGAGACAGATGTTCATCGGGGTCATGAGTGTATTTCTCCTTGGAACAGTCATAGCAGCCTGCGCCATTAGTTTCCCTATGCTCCTTATAGGAAGGATGATTCAAGCTGTTGGTACCGGATTGTTGATTCCGGTCATCATGAACGCCCTGCTCCTGATTTACCGTCCTGAAGTACGCGGGAAAATCATGGGTACATTTGGATTGGTCATCATGTTCGCACCAGCCATCGGACCGACTCTGTCTGGAGTAATCGTCGATTTCCTTGGATGGAGATGGTTGTTCATCACCGTCATCCCATTTGCCATATTTTCGATTCTGTTTGCTATGAAGTACTTGCAAAATGTCGGTGAAGTTTCCCGCCCCGCTGTAGATGTATTCTCAATCATCCTCTCTTCCATCGGGATCGGAGGTATCGTATACGGTTTCAGTGCAGCAGGCGAAGAAGAAGCAGGATTTACATCGGTGAAAATCATTACCATCATAGCCATATCTTTAATCAGTGTCGTTCTCTTTGTTCTGCGACAATTAAAGCTTGATGAACCGCTCCTTGATGTAAGGGTATTCCGTTATAAGAGCTATACGAGAGGGGTAACCATCTTCGTTATCGTCATTATGGCCATGTTTGCTTCAGAAATTGTGATGCCGATGTACCTTCAGGGACCTCTCGGGTTTTCTGCAAAAGCAGCTGGATTATTGCTGCTTCCGGGAGCCCTCCTGAATGGCCTGATGTCTCCTACCATGGGCTCCCTTTTCGATAAATACGGCCCCAGGAAACTCATCATACCAGGTACGCTCACATTGGTGGGAGTCATGATATTCTTTAGCGGCATCAATCCGGATACACCGATTTGGTTATTTGTACTGGTCTACATGATTCTCATGTTGTCGATATCAGCTATCATGATGCCTGCTCAAACCAATGGATTGAATGAACTCCCGAAGCACCTATACCCACACGGAACCGCCATTGCCAACACCTTGCAGCCGGTTGCAGGTGCACTTGGGGTTTCCATCTTTGTCAGCATCATGACCCAAAGTCAGAAAGGATATATTGAAGACCAATCAGGGATGATTAATGAAGGAATCCTTCACAGCGCCATGACCTACGGCGTTCATCATGCCTATTGGTTTGCGCTTGCCTTGGCGGCAATAGCATTCTTCATTTCACTGTTTATCCGAAAAGCGATTGCACCCGATTTTGACGAAGTGAAGTCGGAAGCTTAATGAATCGAATATCCAACAAACGGGAAGCCCGATACAAAGTCGGGCTTCCCGTTTATTATTTCTCCAAATAAAACACTTAAAGTACTATCACTGTACGTGCCCCCTCTTCAAGAGTAAAATGAGCTTGAAAGCAAATATGAGGAGGATCCCACATGGAGAAAGAAATAAAGATCATTGAAGATATTCGTTCTGATTTATTAAATAGTGTGAATGACCTAACAGACAAGGAATTAAACAAAGAGGTAGAAGAAGGTCGTTGGACGATCATGCAAGTATTGGATCATCTTTATTTAATGGAGAGATCTCTTACAAAAACGATTCAGTTGACGCTCGAAAAAGGAGAAGAACAGCAAGTGGACTCGAAGCCGATTCACTATACGGTAAATCGATCGACCAAGGTAGACGCCCCTCCATTTGTGGTCCCTTCAGAGGAAAAGCAGACTCTTCAACAAATGAAAGATAAACTGGAATCGTCACGAAAAGATCTCTTTATTTTCCTTGAAACAACAAGCAAAGAAGCTCTACAGAAAAAAGCATATCCTCACCCTATTTTCGGGCATATCCGTTTAGATGAGTGGGTTCCATTTATTGGTTACCATGAAAAGAGACATTTAGAACAGATCGAAGAGTTGAAATCAACGTTATAAACCTGCTTGAATAGGATCTGTTTCTGATTGAAACAGATCCTTCTTTCATCAATCCATCCTTACACTTTCAGATCACGTTTATCATAAAATAAAAACGTCATAGTGGTAAAAATCCCTATCAGCACGATTGAAACCCCAACATAGGTAGATTCCAATCCTCCCCCATACATCACATTTTCAGCCTCAAAATACTTAAATGGCGTGAAATAACTCATTGCCTCGATTTTTTCATTCAAGTCAATGGCGAATGACAGAATGAATGTGAGTAATAATACGCCAGTTGCGACTGCAGCTGACTTTCCAGGCTTTTTACTATATGCTGCCACGGCCGTTCCGATCAATAAAAATAGCACTTGTAAAATAATCATTCCGACTACCGTTAATCCAATATCCATGGCCACCGGCACATCACTATAATAGCCTACAATCAACAAGGAGGAGATCCACGTGACAAAGGCGAGTATTGCAATTTGAGTCAAGGCAGCCAGAAGCTTAATTCCTATGATTGTCTTCCTTGTAAGAGGTTTGACAAATAGAAACTCGGCGGTTTTATCCCTTTCTTCCTTGGAAATGATGGTTGCACCGGTCAATGCTGCATGGATGGCTGCAAGTAATACGATATATAGAAAGAGCACTCCGTAAAACCCACTCGCTGTTGCCATATCTAGAGTGCCGATTCCGAGAATGGCTTGCATAGACTTAGGCATCCCTCCCATCAACTCGTTCATGGATTGATCCGAGGACGAGAAGCCTGCATACTTCCCCATGCCAGATCCAATCAATCCAATCATTCCAAGACACCAGATGATAAGGGATTTACGATGTGCCCTCATTTCTCTTACATATACATTCATGACATCCCCTCCTTCTATACCGTATGAATGTCTTTTTTATTATAAATGATGAAGCTAAAGACTAATGCGACGGCGATTATTGTCATCCCTACCACCAGGAATGACCACTCATATGCAGCGTGATTGATAATATATGTGTAGTCAAAGTACTTAAACGGTGTGAAATACCGGCCCGCTTCTTCCGTTGCAGCCACCATCCCAATGATGAAGAATGCAAATACGATACCAAGCGATAACGTAAGGACAGATTTTACCCTTGACCATACGACAGCGATAATCATTCCTAAGGCAAACATGATGAATTGTGTGATTAAGAGAGTCGTTGAAATCAATAGGAATATATTCAGACTGAACGCTTCCTCCTTTACCAGGTTGGCAACAATGACCGCCGAAACCACATAGACAATATTCGTAAAGATGAGAGAAACAAGCGCTGCCAGTACTTTCGAGGAAAGGATCCTCGTCCGGGTAACAGGCTTGGTGAGAAGAAAGTCCGCCGTTTTTCCCCTGATTTCCTTCGAGCTGATTGAAATCGCCAGATTCATTGCCTGTATTGCACCGCATAATGTTATATAAAGAAAGAAATACGAATAATAACCGTTTAGGGATCCGATGCTTTCAATCTGTATGCCCAACGCTTTCCGAACCCCCTCCGGAAACCCCTCCAGAAGCTTTTTAAATTCGTCGATTTCTTTAGAAATGGACGGAAACATAGACATGAACAGAATCATCAATGAAATAAGGGCCAAAGTCCATATAAGAGTCGACTTTCGATTAGACTTAAGCTCATAAAGAAAGATATTCATAGAGGATCAAGCCTCCTTTTCATAATAATGCATAAAGATTTCTTCCAAGTCGGGCTCCTCGATCCATAGATTCATTATTTCGATATCGGCAATCTTCTTCATGACCTTATTGATATCCCCCCTGAACAGGAAGCTGACTTGGCGGTCTTTTATTTCCAGTTTACTAACCCCTTCCATCTCAAAGTAAGAAGGGTCGAAATTCCCTTTCGCTTCTACCTTGAATTTTTTATGATTATTTTCCTTCAACGTACTGATTTTCTCAACTTGAACGATCCTTCCTTCTTTGATGATTGCGACCCGATCACACATTCGCTGCACTTCACTCAATATATGTGATGAAAACAAGATGGTAGCTCCTTTCTTATTTTCTTCTCTTAGCAATTCAAAGAATTTCTGCTGCATGAGCGGGTCCAAGCCTGAAGTAGGTTCATCTAATATAATCAGCTTAGGTTCATGAAGCAAACCTTGAATGATGCCGACCTTTTTCTTATTACCAAGGGATAGATCGTCAATCTTCTTCGTTACATCCAGATTTAACATATCGGCCAATTCCTTGATTCTTTTTGTACAATCCTTTTTATAAAAGCTGGCAGAGTACTTAAGAAGATCAATCACTCTCATATTGTCATAATAAAATACCTCAGAAGGCAGGTATCCTACTTCCTTTGCAATTTCAGGGGCAGATTCAATGCAGTCCTTTCCAAAAATCGTTGCACTGCCGCTCGACGGATGAATCAATGAAAGAAGAGTCCGGATGGTCGTTGATTTCCCCGCGCCATTTGGCCCGATGAATCCAAAGATCTCCCCTTCTTCTACATGAAAACTAATGTCGCTGATTCCCCTGGATTTTCCGTAATTTTTAGTTAATGAATGAATCTCAATCACATTCATCGCATTACCCTCCCTTTAGCTTTCTATTTGTAAAACGAAATCTTCAACAATTCGATATAGGCGTCGATTTCCGCCAGCACTTCTTCTTGATTGATTTCATCTACAGATAGTGACTTCGCTTTCAGTTGTTGCTGATTGGCCATGCCTTCGAAGGTCCAATAAATAACCTGGATCGATTTAATTACATCGATCCCCGCTTTAAATTTGGAGGTATCGATGTTAGAGAATAAAGTGGCAAAGCTATTCTCCACCATCTTCGTTTTATACTTTTCAATTTCGTCTTTCACTTCGGAAGCTTCTTCTGAAAAGGCGCTGGTAAGGAAATTGATCAGATCAGGATAGACAGAAAAAAATTCAAACTTGATCAATGTCACTGAACGGATCGTAGCGAAAATATCACGCTCATTCCGGTCGAGTCTTTCATAAACTTTTTCTGTGAACAAACCCGAGAGATATTCATAAAGAGAAACATACAATTCCTTTTTACTATTAAAATAATGAAAAAGAATTCCCTTTGAAATCTTCGCTTCCTTTACGATGGCATTTGTCGAGGCTTTTTCATAACCGTTCTCGGCGAAAACCCGGGTTGCGGCTCTAATAATTCGATATTCTTTCTCTGGATCGATGTTTAATGACTTAAACAACCTTTGTAGACCTCCTTTTAAGGGACAAGGTATTGACCACTGTGGTCAATTCTATTCTAATCCTTTTGACCAGTGTGGTCAATATTATTTTCAAATAATGGCTGACTCCACTAATTTCCTTCTTCTACATGAGACAATATGTATTGTTGGATATAAAAAAACTCAGGGGAGACCTGAGTTTCTTAATGATTCACCTATGAATGGCCGGCCCTTCTTTACACTCTGCCTAAAGCCATCCCCAAAAATGCGAATAAAATACCAATCGTGTAGCTGAGCAGGAGATAAGTAATCAGGGGCTTCCATTTTTTATCTGCATGAAGCTGAATGTTTTCCAGTTTAAAAGTGGAGAAAGTCGTAAAGGATCCGAGAAAACCGGTCCCAAGAAGTAGAATGCCTGTTTCTGAGATATCCAAGCCGATTACATATCCAAGAAGAAATGAACCTGCAAGATTGACAAATAAGGTGGCATATGGAAAGTCAGAAGTATAATATTTCTTGAATAAACGGCTGATCCCAAAGCGTGAGATTGCCCCAAAGAAGCCTCCGATTGCGACCATCATACCCTGCATCATCATCACTAGACCCCCTTTCGTTTATACAGATCAAATTGTAGCTTGCCAAGTCTGAAACCCGCCCATGACATGAATAAACCTCCGAATACACTTCCTAATACATAAATAAGAGCTAAAAACAAATGTGAATGAGTAAGGAGGTCGACCGTTTCGACACTGAATGTGGAAAAGGTGGTGAAAGATCCAATCATACCCGTCCCAATGGCTGTGGCTGTCATTGAACGGATCTTCTTGATTTGAAATATGTACGTTGTGACGTATCCCAACGTGAAGCTTCCAATCATATTGGCGAGATATGTCCCCATCGGAAATGTGTAATCCCACCATCCTCCGGCAAATATCCCAAGATAATATCGCAACAGGGCGCCCACCATACCGGCTGCACCGACTATTATATAAATCATATTTTTCACCTCTGACATGCTATTTCTTTCATGAAAGAGACTCCTACCGACACATGGGTAACGGTAGGAGTCTCTCACTTTTTAAGTAATAAAGCTAACTCTCATGGCGATCACTGACTATTTTACCACAGGAAATATTATCGAAAAATCCTTTACATCAATTTCGTAATAAACATGGTGGCAATTCCAAAATAGATCAGCAGGGAAAGGATATCATTGATCGTTGTGATCAACGGGCCGGAAGCAACGGCCGGATCTACGTTAAACTTATACAGGATGAGGGGGATGATGGTTCCTGCCAATGTCCCGATAATTAACGTAATCAATAAGGAGCTTCCCACCACGAGTCCAAGAACAATATTACCCTGCCACACAAAGGCGATCAGTGCAATCATGACGGCACAGGTTACACCGATGATGATGCCTACCCATAATTCCCGGAAAACCAGCTTTATGACTTGCTTTACATCCAAATCATTCGAGACCAGTCCCCTGACGACGACGGCCAATGATTGCGTACCCGTGTTCCCGGTCATTCCGGCAATCATCGGCATAAAGAAAGCAAGCGCAACAACCTGTTCCAAGGTTGCAGAGAATCTGTCAATGATACTTCCCGATACGAGGCCGATGAATAGCAATAAAATAAGCCATGGAAGTCGGCGATATGCTGCAACAAATGGTTTAGTCGTAAAATCAATGGATTTACCAGATGCAGATAACTTCTCAATATCTTCATTCGCTTCTTGAATGACAACATCAATGATGTCGTCGACGGTGATGACGCCGACAAGTCTCCCGTCTTCTTCAATTACCGGCAGTGTGATGAAATCATAGCGGCTGATTAGTTTGGCCACTTCTTCCTGATCAGTATGAACATCCACTTTTACCACACGGCTGTACATGATATCTTCAATTTTATCAACTAGCTCACTAAGTAATAAATCCTTGTAGGAAATGACTCCCATCAATTTCTTCTCTTCGTCAATGACATAAAGATAGTTCAGATATTCGGCGAGTTCTGCGAAATGCTTCAGTTTATCCACTGCTTCGCGGACCGTATAATGCTTAGGTATCCAGACGTAACGGTTGTTCATGATCCGGCCGGCTGTCTCCGGTCGGTAGGTCATTAGATTCTGAACCACCTGAGACTCTGCCTGGTTCATCTCTGATAGCAATTCCTCTATCTTCTCGGGCTCTAAATCCGTCAATAATGTGGCCAGGTTGTCATTTTCCATCAAATCGAGGACCTTTGTTGATTTCTCTATCCCCAGCTTTTCTAATACGAGCAGCTGGTCTTCTTTTTCAATCTCCTGAATGAATTCCGTTAGTTGCTCAAGAGGTAAATAAAGAAGGAATTTATTTCGGTGCTTGGACGGGATATGTAGATATTGTTGTGCGATATCGTACGGCTGAAGCTCTTCAATGATTTCTAAGAAAGTGATTTTCTTCCCATCTTTCAAGCTTTGGATGATGGCAAGGGTAATTTCATTTTCCGTCATGGCTAATGTCATAGAGTGTACTCCTTAACTGTGTTCTTATCGGAAGGCTTGAGGAGATACCGTAAAGAATGCCCATCCCCCTATTAGTATCTCCCGAATCCTGTGTTCATGCTAATTTCTATTGTACTGTCTGTTGATCTAGAGATAATATCTCTTTCAATTCATCTTCGGTTAAAGTTTGAACAATCTTTTCATTAGGGTCCATGATATCGCTGATCAGATTTCGCTTTTTATCTTGTAGCTCGTTCATCTTTTCTTCGATTGTTCCTTTGGCAATCAGCTTGATCACTTTTACCGTATTTTCCTGCCCCATCCGGTGTGCCCGGTCTGCTGCTTGTTCCTCTACTGCAGGATTCCACCAAGTATCAAATAGAATGACCGTATCGGCACTCGTTAAATTCAGCCCTGTCCCCCCTGCCTTTAAAGAGATGAGAAATAGGTTCCGTTCCCCTTCATTAAAGCGACTGCACATCTTTACCCTCTCTTCTGAAGGGGTCGCTCCATTCAGGTAAAAGTAGGATTGCCCTTTGATAGCAAGCTCTCTCCCTATCATTTCGAGCATTTTCGTAAATTGGGAAAAGACTAGGACCCTTCTGCCAGACAACCTTGACTCCTCCAATAACTCCATTAGCTCTATGAATTTTGCTGATGAGCCCTGATAACCATCTACAAATAAGCCGGGATGGCAGCAGATTTGTCTTAAACGGGTCAATCCGGAAAGAATTTTAATTTTGTTTTTCCTCAGCGTGTTCTTATCCAAGTGTTTCATGGTATCATGCTTCAGCTTGGCGAGGTAAGCTGCATACAATTCTTTCTGCTGGGGGAGGAGCTCTGAAAAACCGATGATTTCTTCTTTTCCGGGAAGTTCTGATAACACGTCTTCTTTCATTCTGCGAAGAACGAACGGCCTGATTCTCTTCGCTATATCTTTTCTCGTTAAGCGGCTGTAACCCTTAAGTCCGTTGAATAATCCTGGAAATACAACGTGGAAGATGGACCACAATTCTTCAAGTGAATTTTCCACAGGTGTTCCTGTCAAGGCGAAGCGATTAACCGCTTGGATCTTCTTAACACTTCTTGCTGTTTGGGTGAGTGGGTTTTTGAAGGCTTGAGCCTCATCAAAAAAGACCGTATGGAATTCCTGTAGTTCATACCATTTACTGTCGCTTCGCAGTAAAGGATATGAAGTGATGATTACATCCACATCCTTCATAGCTTTCTGTTTCTTCTTTCGTACAGCCTGATTACCGTCCATGATGAGGACATTGACGTCCGGCGCAAATTTCCCACATTCGCTTTTCCAGTTATAAGTGAGGGAAGAAGGACAGACAATCAGAATCGGAAGCTTCTTTCTTCTGATTTCTTCAAGTTCCGATACAATAAACGTGATACTCTGAATCGTTTTCCCAAGTCCCATATCATCAGCCAGAATCCCTCCTAAACCATAATGGGAAAGAGTCTTCATCCAGCGAAAGCCTGTCTTCTGGTAGTTTCTCAGCTGATCGTTTAATATGGAAGGCACCGAAATCTCACTCTTGTCGGGATTCATAAGATGCCCATAAAATTCATGGAAGGAATGTTCCAAAGTGAAAGAATGCCCCCCATCAACTGTATCCAGGAGGTGCAGGCTTTGATGCAAAGGTAGTTCGAGCCCCTTCACGAGATCGTTCTTATCTGCTTGTGAGGTATGCATAAAGCGCTGAATATCTTGAAATTCCTTTGATTCCAGTGACAAGAGTGAGCCGTTTCGCATCCTGAAATATTTACGTTTTTCTTCCAGTGCCCCGAGGATATCCATTACCTGTCTATCAGGGATGCCATCCATTTCAAATGTAAATTCCAACCAGTTCATTCGTTCCTTTTTAACTTTGACCTTTATCTTAGGATGTTGATTCCCTCTGGAGATCCTGTTTCTTACAGCGGTGGTAGCATAAATTTGAACATCCTTTTGAATCTTCGTCACTCCATAGGTTAAAAACTCATATTCCAAATCCTCATTGTGTAAGTAGTAACCACCTTCTGTTTTCCCGAAAGAAAACTCGTCCATCCATTCCAGAATGGTATTTTCTTTCTCTACATTCCGTATAAGCAATGAACCTGATGGAGCCTCTCGGTTTTCAAGGGGATGAATAACGATTTGATCATAATGGAATTCAAGTCCGGCTAACAATCGGTTCTTTACCCGGTCAAGATATAGCTTCGCAACAAGAGGTGCCCTTTCCAGTCTTTTGGCGATGTCTTCTGATATTTGTACTTTCCCTAATTTCTTCAATCCAACAGCCACTTTTTCAAGGAAAAAGCCGATCTGATCTGGAGAAATCGGGATGAACCGGGCCCCTGAATGGTCCAACAGTCTCTTTAATTCAGTTAGTCTATTACCATCCATGCTGTCAAGCTGTGTAAAAATACCATCATGAATGACGGTTTGATACTCTTCCATGATCGTCATATCATCCAGTCCCGAGATGTATAACCTGTAACCCCCTGCGTCGTCCTGCTTAAAATGGAACTGTAATGGAAGAGGCAGTCTTCCTTGCCTGAAGCCTCCCCAGACTCTTGCGTTATGTTGCACTTTAACGTCTTTAGCACGTATAAGCAATGGAATGAGGTTCTCCCATGATGAGGGCGGGATAAGCAAATAGTCGTCGTTTTTTTTCATGACAGATCCCATTGACGCTTTCACAAGATATTGAATGACAGCCGCCGTATCATTTTCAAAACAATGAAACTCGGGATTGAAGATGAATGAGTCTGAAACCTGAAAGGGTTTCCATTCATTTATATTTTCCAGGAAGTGTCGGATCGGGTTTACCTTCTTCCCCTCTATAGTACATTCAATTCCAATCTTGTGGCCCCCGTCATGCGTGGATAAGGGTTTAATCTGAAATTCACATGGCACAATCTGTCTGTTTTCAAAATGACGAAGCTTGGCCGGGGAACGGAAGGATTCTTCCTGGAA
The DNA here is from genome assembly GCF_001305855.1 of Rossellomorea vietnamensis. Classification (GTDB taxonomy): domain Bacteria; phylum Bacillota; class Bacilli; order Bacillales; family Bacillaceae_B; genus Rossellomorea; species Rossellomorea vietnamensis_A. The sequence continues at coordinate 54,155 of NZ_LIXZ01000011.1, forward strand.
CAATGTGAAAAATTCCTCTGTCACGTCTTCTTCATTCCTTTTCATCTTTCGCGCTTCTTTCTCCATTTTCAAAAGCACAGCAGCTATATGCTGACAATCCTTATCAAATGAAGCAAGCTTTGGGCAGCTGCAAGAGGCTTCGATTTCACCTTTTGCATCCTCTTGAATGGTAATGTGGAATTCTTCTTCCCCCATTACAGTTCCTCGACAAAAATGTCTCGTATATTTCTCTAATCTTACTTTATTGGATCGGTAATATGCCTCTCCCCGTTTGAAAGAAACGGTACCGCAGCGTTCTTTTATGAGTTTTTGATTTATAGCCTTCAAAGTTCTGATTCCTTCCATGAATATGTATAGTCATGAGCGATCAATTTTTTTAACGTTTAACATTCTAATGATAACAACAATTTGGGGATTTAGAAACATCCTGAGAGGATTAGTATTTTCATAGAAACGTATAATAAAGAATAAAGCGACATAGACTATAAGGGAAACAGAAAAAAATCCGCACTATGGGGCCAGTCATAGTCCGGAAAACGTTCATGTCTTTTTCTACTTATCGATGTGGTTCAATAAAGAGATGAAGAAACTGCCGGCTTGAAAAATGAGCATAAAAATGAAATATTGTTCCATCAGTGTCACCTCCAGCAACGAGAAGAAATTTGTCCCCACTTGATATCTATGTAAGATTGACTCAGTTCATGCGTTTTTTTGTTGTGAATTAGATGTCCATATAGGGGAAATCGAAATTCGGGATGATCTATAAGAGATTAATCCCGAATTTTTTGTTTTGAAGGATCCAATTATAGGTGATATTTTCGTTTATCAGGGAAATTCCGGATTTATTGACGAATAACTATCCCAGGGGCAGATACCCATGTTTATGAAAGTTTCGCTTACATGATATTTTCTATTGCATACCCACACTTTTTTATGTAAATTAGTCAAGTATGTTTAATAGGAGGTATCATCATGAATCACACACAAACCACTCAACGGGTTCAGATCACGACAGCTGATCCATCTTCACTTGGACTTTTCGGACTGGCTATGGTCACACTCGTCGCTTCTTCTGCTAAACTTGGCTGGACAGACGGCGTATCGTTCGTCCTGCCTTGGGCGATTTTCCTTGGAGGCATTGCTCAATTGATGGCGAGCTTTGGAGATGCAAAGCACAATAATACATTTGGTATGACGGCATTCGGTGCGTTCGGATTATTCTGGCTGGGGGTTGGGACTTCCTGGTTGATTTCATTCGGGGTATTCGGAGAAGCCGCGGCGGCTGCAATCGATCCAAGTCAGCTCGGCATTGCATATATCGGCTATCTGATATTCAGTATCTTCATGACAGTTGGAGCCATGGAGACTCATAAGGTCTTATTCATCATTTTTGTCCTGATCGATTTCTTATTCCTCGGCCTCTCCCTGTCTACACTGGGAGTTGCTCCAGAAGCCACGCACAAATTAGCAGCGATCGCTGAATTGTTCATTGCCCTTTTCAGCTTTTACGGCTCAGCTGCAAGCGTACTGAATACACACTTCGGGAAAGAAACGCTTCCTGTTGGAAAGCCATTCGGTATTTTTAAATAAGCACAAAGAAGAGATAGATGAGCAACTCATCTATCTCTTCTATTTCACTATGGGAATCAGAATAACAAGTATAGTGATCTTGTTATCTTGCTAATCCTCTCTCAAATGCAGCTAAATGATTCTGTGAAGCATTTCTCAATTGGGTGAAAACAATCCTGACATCCTGGGGAAGATTAAATGTCAGAAACCGATCATACATAGCGATATTATCAATCTCCCCCTGGACTCCTGCTGCATAGGCACTTTTTAGTGAATCTGGTGTGGTTGTATATGATTGTGATTGATCATTGGGAAGCGACAATCCGTAACGTTGGAACAAAGTCTGCAATGCGTTAATATGACGCAACTCTGCTTCTTTTACCTGTAAAAAAGTGCGGACATTCCCGAAATTCTCTAAGATCCGATTGTATCGTGCCTGGGCAAGGTATTCGTCCTGCATGGCATAATTGAGCATCTGGGGAACTGAAAGTGTAGAGGCAGCAAGTGCTCCTTTGGCACCGTAATCCACTTGTCTTGATGCTCGCCTGCTTCCTTTATTCTGCACTTTATAATATAAAAACCATACGGCGTGATTCTGTTCATCAGCAGCTGCACGACGAAAGGTATCCTTTATAAATGGATCCTGTACCCCATCAGAAACGCTATAATAAAAATCCACCGTATCCTGCTCATCCCGAAAGGCAAATTCCAATCCCCTTTTATACGAGTTTGGACAACCTTCCTGCAATTGAGGACTGGGCTCCATCCCCGTCAAATTTCGATAGATGTCAGTGAATGACTTCAAATGTCTTTTTTCGTCCCTGCGAATTTCAAAGATTCGTTGCCTTTCATCCTCTGTAGGAGCCAATTTCGCAAGTTTTTCATAACAAATAATGGCACTATATTCACCATTAATGGCTTTTTGGAGATCTGACTCCAAAGATTTATTCCCTTGTGCCCGGGAATAGCCATCAAGATAAAAAGGTTTAAATTGACGGTAAAATTGATATGGGTTCATTCTAAGTAACACCTCTTTTATTCAGTCAATACATATGATATGTCTGACTGAATAATGGGTGTCTGTATCGTTTATTCTTTCCTTTTATCCTGCACTGAATTGTAAGCTTTTAAAAGATCTTCCACCGATATGCCATTGATCTTCATACCTGTTACATCACTGCTTGAAATTTCAGCATGGTTCAACTGGCAGTTTTCAAACTTACTACCGTGAAAGTCGCAGCGTTCAAACATGACCGGCTCATTTTTTTCACCGAGATTTGTGTCATGTACATGTAAGCCACCCAGTGTGAGATGACCCATTTCACTTTGAGACAAATTCAGGTCTGCAATCAACGCTTTTTGTAGATTGATATTTTGAAAGCGGGCCTCACTTAGATTGCAATTGTTGAACGAAACGCCACTCAGGTTGCTATTGCTGAAAGTGGAGTTACTTCCATTGATTCCATAGAAATCGATGTCTTTCAGGTTGCTGTATTCCACCTGTAGTTCAGAGAGATCCCCGTCGGTTAATGTATCACCATTAATGGTGATTCCCCTTGACTCCCCATCAACAATTGTCCCTTTTTTCAATTTTTTCTCATAGCAAAATTCATCGTCCGCTTCGAATATTTTTTTGTAACCCATTTTTTCATAAAAATAATGATTATTCAGCTGCCGACTTGAGGTCTCAAGCTCCCATGTCATCACTTCGGGATACTCACATTCCATTAATCTCATTACTTTAGAGCCGATACCTTTCCCTTGATGTAAGGGATCAACGAATATCCGGTCGACTCTGCCGTGGCGTTTGCCTACCACTGTAAGAATCAATCCCCCAATAAGCACTCCTTCATAGAGGACCTTGAAATAATTCAATTCCCTGATCATGTACTTATTCATTTCGATTGAATCGTAGCCTGGTGGCTGGATATTATAATCCGTGATACCTGTCTGACCCCTTAGCCATTTCTCTTTTTCCGTGTCGAAGACTTTCTTTTTTAAAGCTGTAAGGGTTAAAGCATCTTTGATATGTGCCTTTTCTATTCTAACAGTACCCATGTGTTTCCCCTTTTTAGTTATGTCTTACATCTCTTTTTGCACTCTTACCCTTATAAACTTCCTCTTTCCTACCTGCAAAACCATCCCATCTTTAATCTCCACGTTAGTCTGCACATCCAGAACTTTTTCTGAATTGATCCTGATGCCTCCATTTAGGATCATCCGGCGTGCTTCACTCTTAGAGCTTTGCATCTTTAAGGTTACAAGGAGATCGACTACCGAAATGTTCTCTTCCCCTGTCCATTCTTCCTCAGGAATATCTTCAGGAAGTGCCCCCTTCTGAAAGACCTCCTTGAACTGGTTCTCAGCCTGTTCCGCTGCCTCTTTTCCGTGATACATACTGACAATCGTTTTTCCTAAAAGAATTTTGGCATCCTTCGGGTGAAGGGTACCCTTTTCTACTTCAAGAGCTAACCTCTCCTTTTCTTCTAGAGATAAATCGGTGATCAAATTGAAGTATTTTGTTATCAACTCATCCGGTATCGACATCGTCTTCCCAAACATTTGATTGGGTTCTTCATCAATTCCGATGTAATTATGTTTCGATTTTGACATTTTATCGACGCCGTCAAGTCCTTCAAGTAATGGCAGTAATATGACCACTTGTTTTTCCTGGTTATAATGTTCCTGCAGGTGTCTCCCCATCAGGACATTGAACTGCTGGTCCGTTCCCCCAAGCTCCACATCGCTTTCAAGAGCGACTGAATCATAACCTTGCATTAAAGGATAGAACAGCTCGTGAAGAGAAATCGGTTTCTTTTCTGATAATCGTTTGGAGAAATCGTTTCGCTCAATCAACCGCGCGATTGTGATCTTTGAAGATAAGTGCATCACATCTTCAAGATTCAAGGATGATAGCCAGCTTGAATTGTAGTGCAGCTCAACTTTTTCCTTATCCAGGACCTTTCCGAATTGGTCAAAATATGTCTGGGCATTTCTCTTCACTTCTTCATCTGTCAGTTGTTTCCTTGCAACAGACTTCCCTGTCGGATCACCGATTTTACCCGTAAAATCACCGATTATCAGCTGTACGATATGACCGTTTTCCTGAAACTGTCTTAATTTATTCAGTACTACTGTATGTCCGATGTGAACATCTGGAGCAGTTGGATCCAGCCCCAGCTTGATTTTTAAAGGATGGCCTGTCGATACAGATTTCACCAGTTTGTGTTTCAACTCTGCTTCCGGAATGATCTCATGTACTCCATTTTTATATTGTAGAAGCTGCCTTTCGACTTCAAGTTGTTGAACTTTTGAAAGCGATTCCCATTTGTGATCCATGATCTTTCCTCCTTGATTGATGGTAGAAACATTCAGATTTTGGGATTTCGCCGCTAAATCAAATGATCTACCCTCTTCCATGTTCAAAATCTTTAATCAAAAAACCACGCCCCAATATAAAGGGACGTGGTTTACGCGGTACCACCCTCATTGAAGATCTCTCTTCCACTCGATTCGGATAACGGACCGGCCGTTCTCTGCTACTTATGTGTTCACAAAGAATGTTCAAGGAGGTAATTCGCGCTTATCTGTGTACTGATTTTCACCAAATATCAGTTCTCTAAGACAGGGAGATAAGTCACTACTGAGTCCTATCATGACATATATGATTTAGAATTTTCATTAATTTTACAGAAAAAAGGTAATCATTACAATAGAAATCTTTATTATTTTTTCACTATTCCGAGTACAAACCCATCATACCCCTTTGATCCAACCGTCTGAACCACTGTTGAATCAATTCTGTCCTCTTGAGATAGCATCTCGGCAAATGTTCTAACACCTTGAACGCTTTCATCTTCACTGTTTTCGTCAATTACCATTCCACCGCGAACAACATTATCCGTAATGATGACCGCACCAGGCTGTGCCAGTTGAAGCGCCCACTTTAAATAATTGGCATTGTTTTGTTTGTCGGCGTCTATGAATATGAAATCAAATGTACCTTCGAGAGACGGCAGTGTATCAAGAGCAGCACCTACCTTGATTTCGACCTTTTCATCTACGCCAGCATTGCGAATATTTTGGGCCGCGACCATCGCATGCTTTTCACTGAACTCAAGAGTGACAAGACGTCCATCTTCCGGCAGGGCCCTGGCAAGCCAAATTGTGCTGTACCCGCCCAGGGTTCCTATTTCTAGAATGTTTTTTGCCCCTTTTAGCTGAGCAAGCAAGGAAAGGAATTTCCCCTGATTCGGAGAAACATCGATTGCAGGAAGTCCGGCTTCACTATTTTCTCTCAGTACAGCCTCCATAATGGGATCCGGTTTTTGTAGTTTACTAGCATAATATTCATCGACTTCTGTCCAAGTATTTGTTGACACTATTCTATTCACTCCTTATAAATTACCTCTTGTTATAATAGCATAATTTTCCGTATCAGGATATTCAATTAGTATAGTCCAAATTAAAAAGCTGAATTTTTATAATTGGAACAATCTCATTCGGGAATAGTAAGAAAAACTTGTTTTGGAGGGTTCTTTCTTGGAAACTAATGAACACGCTTTGACCATTTTTGCACTGGGTGGACTGAATGAAATCGGAAAAAACATGTATGTCATTAAATATGGTGATGATATCATCATCATTGACTGCGGGGGGAAATTCCCTGATGAAAGCCTTTTGGGAATCGATTTAATCATTCCCGATGTGTCGTATCTTGAGAAGAATAAAGACAAAATACGGGGACTCATTGTCACGCATGGTCATGAGGATCATATTGGAGGGATTCCCTACCTTCTCAAAAAAATCAATATCCCTATTTATGCAACTTATTTTACATTGGGATTAATTGAATTAAAGTTAGAGGAACATAAACTCCTCCGGGATACGAAACTTTTTACGATTGATTCTGAGAGTTCAATCCATTTGGGCTCAATCGACGTATCCTTCTTCAAGGTCAGTCACAGCATTCCTGATTGTCTGGGGATTGTCTTTCATACGCCAGAAGGGAATGTCGTACATACAGGCGACTTCAAATTTGACTTGACCCCAGCCAATCACCAATATGCGGATATTCATAAGATGGCACGGATTGGCGATGAAGGTGTCCTTGTACTGCTTTCTGAAAGCACCAATGCAGAACGGAGCGGGTTAACTCCTTCCGAACAAATGGTAGGTAACCATATGGATGAAGCATTCTTTAAAGCGAGCGGCAAGATCTTTGTCTCCACTTTCGCTTCCAATGTGAATCGTGTACAGCAAGTGGTGAACTCTTCCATCAAGACGAACCGGAAGCTGGCACTATTAGGTCGCAGCATGATCAATGTGGTGTCTGTCGCGATGGACCGAGGGTATTTGACGGTTCCCGAGGGCATGCTGATTGATACTGGTGAGATCGATGGATTACCTTCAGAGAGAGTAACCATTTTGTGTACTGGAAGTCAAGGGGAGGTCATGGCTGCCCTCGGCCGATTATCCGATGGCAACTTCCGGGGTGTATCCATTTATCCTGATGATACGGTCATCCTAGCAGCTTCCCCCATACCCGGTAACGAAAAAGACGTATCCCGCATCATTGATAACCTATTCAAATTGGGTGCCCACGTCATTTATGGGAATGGAAGCTCTACAGGAATGCATGTTTCCGGTCATGGATATCAGGAAGACTTAAAACTCATGCTGACATTGATGAAACCAACTTACTTTATCCCCATTCATGGTGAATATCGAATGCTTCACCATCACCGTTTACTGGCAGAATCGGTGGGAGTGGAGAAAGAGAATACGTTTCTCATCAAAAACGGGGAAGCCGTGGATATTAAGAATTCCATCGCTCGTCAAACTCGATCTCATCCAGCGGGTGATACCTATGTGGACGGCTTGAGTGTTGGAGATATCGGTTCCATTGTACTGCGCGATCGCAAGCAGCTTTCAGAGGATGGGATGCTGATTATCTTCGTAACCCTCAATAAATCAGATCATACGATTATTTCAGGTCCTGATACGATATCAAGAGGATTTGTATTTGTACGTGATTCAGAGGATCTCCTTAAGGAGATTAATCATTTAGTAAAAAAAGTAGTCGATGATTTGACCGAAGCGAATATCCGGGATTGGAAAGAAATGAAACAAGCAATCAAAAAAGACGTTGGTCAATTTTTATTCAAGCAATTAAGAAGAAAGCCTGTTCTACTGCCGATTATTATTGAGATTTAGTTTAGATGCATTTTTATCATAATAAAAGCACCCAGCTCATGCCGGGTGCTTCTTAAAAGGTTATTTTTCTACTTTATTTCCCTCATATATCTTCACATCTAAAGGAGCCGCTAAATACTCAGGTGCTCTTCCAACGAATGAAGTGAAATGTTCGCTCGAATTATGACTCTCAACAGCAGATGGATCTTTCCATACCTCTACCATTGTATAAACACTTTCTCTCTCCGTATCCTTCATTAAATCATAAGAAATGTTGCCTTCCTCTGCTCTGGATGAAGCGACCAGTGGGCGGATCTCATCTAAAAATGCCTGTTCTTTCACTGGGTTGATCTGAAATTCTGCATGTATAATAATCATATCTTTTCTCCTCGTTGATTTATTTCCATTCCGTAATGGATTCGATTGGCAATCTGACTGATTTGTACCCCGCATCGGCAGCTTTCCCGATTGAAATCAGCATGACAGGGTAATAACGTTCTTTGTCCATGCCATAAGCTTCAGCAATTTGATCTTTTTCGTATCCACCTATCGGATTTGTATCATATCCGTGGGCACGTGCAGCAAGCATCAATTGCATTGATACTAATCCTGCATCAATAAGGTTCATTTCCCTGAACTGATCTGCAGGCATCGTTTCAAGTAAACCTTTAATGGCTGGAAGCTGTCTGTCCCTTACTTCTGCAGGCATTAGTCCTTCTTCGACAGCTTTGTTGTAAATTTCATCCGCATAATCAAGGCTGTTCATATCAACAAAAACAGCGATAACTGCAGAGGATGTTTTCACTTGGGTTTGATTGAATTTGGCAAGTGGTGCAAGGGTTTCTTTTCCTTCAGCACTGTCGATTACAACAAAACGCCATGGCTGCAGGTTAACAGAAGACGGTGCAAGTGTCGCCTCCGTAAGGATTTCTGTCATTTCTTCTTTGCTGATTTTCACAGATGGGTCATAGTTTCGGATGGAGCGACGACCTGTGATAATTTCATTAAAATCATTGATTTTTGTTGTATTCATGATGCATTCTCCTTCATATGTTTTTATTAGTATTCGATGTCTTGGACATTATCCTGGATTCGGTTTAGCATTCCAGATAAAATCGAACGCTCTTCTTCAGTGAATGTCTTGAAGACTTTAGAGATGAAAATCTCTTTCTCTTCCCTGTACGCCTCAATCTTCGTTCTTCCTTCTTCTGTCAGTCGAACATAGGTAAAACGGTTATCGGCAGGGTTCTTGCGACGGGAAACCATTCCTTTTCCCTCAAGCTGTTTCAGGTGCCTGGTCACGGCAGCACTATCAATATTCACTTCACGCTGAAGCGCGGTCTGACTGATCTCTTCCACTTCAAACAGTCTGTGCAGCAGGTCCAGGCGAGATTGACTGATTCCTGTACAACGCTCAAATTTCGGACTCATTTGCTTATATATATCATTGAGTTGAACAATGATCTTCTCTTCTTCACGGCACGAGTTGGACAAAGCATCCTCCTCCTTTTAGATAATTGACAGGTCAATTGTTGACCCGTCAATTAATATAATATATTTAAATATGATAGTCAATCATTTCGATTCAGATAAAAAAATCCGGCAAAAGAGGATATCTCCCTTGCCGGATTACTTGGTTGATGTACTTATTTCACTGAATGCAAATGTCAATTCCTTCAACCTCTTAATGATTTCGGCTTMATAGTCACCTGTAAGAGGGATTTCTTCATCAGCAAATCTCGAAAGTCCTTCATGGTACCCTATCATGACAGCGTGTCTTGCATTTTGGAACATACTGATGTCATTGGCATCATTACCAAAAGCAATAAAGTCTTCTTCATCAACTCCAAATTTCGAAAGTGCGCTCCATTTATGAATGTTGGAAGGGCTGATATCCACTACATTTTCATTCGTATGTATGTTTACGACAATATCCAATTCTTGCAATTCATCAATTAACTCCTGAAAATCAGTTGAAGTTAACAATAATATCTTCACAATTGAGTTCAGTGAAGTGACTGACAGCACCTGGGCAAGATTGTCAGGATCAAGGAAATCAAGAATTGGATGATCAGCAGCACCTGTATAAGCGTAATCCCACTCGCTATCGATTAAATAGGTTGCCTCATATTGTTCAATAAGCTCATAAATCCTCTTTAGGTCTTTTTCTTGAAAAGAAGCTGCATGAACCACTTTTCCATTTTGATAAAGAAGAGAACCGTTCCCACCAATCAAAGGAAATGAATGCAATCGTGTATCCAGTACAGGGAGCATATCCCGAATCGGTCTAGCAGATGCAAACATTACTTCGTGGCCATTCGTTTTCAGTTCCAGTAAACATTGGACGATTCTTTGTGAAATCGGTTTTCCTCTAAAGCAAATCGTTCCATCTAAGTCAAATACAAATTTCATATATTCCCCCCTCACAATATGTATGATTTTACCATAATAAATATAAACGAGGAACATTTCTACAAAAAAAGACTTACTCCTTTGGTAAGTCCAGTGCCTGATACTCAGCCTGATATTTTCCACCATCCGCCACCTCGGAATGATAGAGGGCTTTAAGGGCAAAAGTTCTCTCTAAGTTCATATCTTCCATCAATACTTTCAATCTTCCTTGTAATTCTTTATTATCCCTGACTAACAGTTTCATTTGTGACTTCATATATCTCATACAGCTTTCATTCCTCTTTTCCAAATATGCATTCCATCAAGTATATCACCGATGGTCATAGTACTAAAGGGGTTTCTTCTTGAACACCCTGTTTACATCCTTCACTTTACACGCATTGGCATGAAATGTCTGCATCATCGGGATGTTTTGAAGACTCGTCCCTCCTATGTAATAGTTGGCATTAAATTCACCGGCTAAAAGGTTTAAGGCCACTTTATGAAGAATCCTACTCTTTCCCTTGCCTCTCTCTTCAGGAATCAATCCGAAATAAAACAGTCTACCCTCATCCAGAGTTCCCGGTTCTATATGTGGCGTCATGACGCCGATGGGCTGACCTTCTTCATAAATCGCAATACAGGAATCCTTATAATGATTACCCAGCTCATCAGCAACACCTTTCATATGCTCTTCTATTGTTAAAGATGATGCTGCATTAGGGGATCCACTCATGGATTCCATCCAAATTTGTGCAAATTCTTTTTCCGGAATGATATGTACGTTTTTTAAACCAAATGAATGGTCGATATTTTCCAATTCGAGCCTCTTATATACGGTCACAAACTTATCAACCAGAACGTATCCCTTGCTTTCCAAATATTTATCCACTTCAAGAGGGACTGTTTGATTCACTAAAACCTTCAAACTTTTTAAGGTATGAAAGGGAGGGACCTGTTCCAGAATGTTAACTAGTTCCTTTACTTCGTCTAGTGTTAGTTTAGAGAGATCTTCAACGGTCGCATAATTGCCGCCTTATGATTTTCAATTTTTCAATGATTGAATACTGTTGTTTATTCATTGCATCCTCCTCCTTTTCCACCTGGTCCCCATCGATCATTTCATAATGATCATAATTAAGAGGAAAAAAAACAATCAGAGAAAAGAATACATACTCATTTGCTTTTTAGGTTGACTGTATACTTTCTCCTCATAATCAATACCGGTTTGATCTTTTCTCAATTGCATAAATTCTGCCTGTTCTTTTCTACTAATACGAAAAAACAGACAAAAGGGTTTTAAATTATTCTGAATTTATCATTTATTGGAAGTCTCTCTGACGAAATATTCTCCTAGATATACTCCGCTCGCCGCTGCCTGGGATAGGGAATGGGTTTCTCCCGAACAATCACCAACCAAAAACAGGTTTGATATATCTGTTTCAAAGTTCTCATCCGTCTGTAATTTCGGTTCATGAAATTTTGCATCGAGCCCGTAAAGCAGTGTATCGGGGTGGACCGGCTCCCCAATAAGCGTTTCCAGAGAACCTAAAAACTCCATAAGCGCCATCCCATACACTTCAGGGACCTCTTCTCGAACATTCCCGCATACCGCATTGAGGGACGGATCTATCAAATTCCCTTCCACCGATTCAGTAGCTCTATGACATTTAAAGTCTTGCAATCTTTGAACGACTATCCTCCCCCGTCCTTGGTTGATCCCACCAATGATGTCCCCTGCATACTTCATCGCTTCATCATGGGATTGAAAATAACGAGGAACGAATAAGCTGAAGTTCAGATTCGCACTCGGTGTATCCTCTTCACGGGCATTTTGCCCGTCCGGCATCACTAATCCATGCTGATGTTTCCGAATGATCCTTCCATGTGGATTCATACAATAGGTTGTAGCACTGAATGAATCCCTTTCGATCTGCAACTTTGTTTCAAACGTATCTTGTAATATCGATTGAAGCTGATCACCTTTCATTTCTACGCGAAACCCCATATCAAGACGCGTCTTTCCTGGAAACAGTCCAAGTGATGCTACTTGTTCTTTAAGCCATTTGCTTCCACTCATGCCGGTGCCGATCACTAATTTTCCGGTTGTGAATTGACCACTTGTCGATTTTAGATGAAAGGTATCATCCTTTTTTGAAATGGTCTCGACACAGGTTTCAAAGCTAAAGGTAACACGTGCTTTCAGAACTTCATACAACTCCTGAAAAATATCACCAGCCAATCGTGTTCCTAAATGACGGACCTCCGTTGAAAGAACCTTCAAGCCAGCCTCATCACCTCTGCTTGAGAGCGTCTCATTTTTCGTACTATATGAGGGGATGCTATCACCGCCAAATTCACAGAGAATATTGTCTACTTCCCTCATCAATTTAAGTGTGTTTTGCGGTCCGATTTTCCTGCCAAGCTCACCGCCAAAATCATTCGTATAATTAAATTTTCCCTCGGATTTCCCAAGGCCTGCAAATCCTATGTATTTACTGCACAGACCTTCACACGTACAGATTCCTCCCTCATCTAAGCCACATGTACGTTCACTCAATTCCTTGCCGAGATCGATCATGTGGATGGAGACGTGTTCATTATGCTTCATCAAGGTGTAAGCAAGAAAAATACTGCTTACTCCTGCTCCAATGATGGTGATGTCATGGTGATTCGATTGCATCCCTTTCTCCCCCTTTCTAAGTTCTGAAAGTTCCATATTATGTCATAACGATTACTTTCTTTCTCAATTTACTTTCGCCAATTACATGCTATTCCTATCCTACCATAATGAAGGTTGGAGGTCCGTCCCTCTAGTACTCTTTTAAACTATGATGCAGATAGGGGATGGAGGCGAGTGTCGAAAGCGCTCCGGCCAGTACGATGGTCAGGTTGGTTCCCATTGCTTCGGCAAGTATTCCTGCCAGAAATGCGGCGATGGGCATGAGTATCCACGTCATGAGACGGCTCGTTGCCTGCACCCTCCCCAGTAAGTGATCAGGGGAAAGCGTTTGTCGGATCGTAATGATGCAGGGACTCATCATCGAAGCACAGAATGTCCCTGCTGCGTTCGTGATCACGAGCCAGAAATAGGTGTCCATCAATCCGAAAAGGAGAATCGAAAGTCCTCCAACGACAGAGGCAGTAAATAATATGCTTCTATAAGAAAACCATCTCCGAAAGAAATTCGACATCACTGCACCTAAAATGGCACCCACTCCGCCAGCTGATAATAGCCACCCTATCATAACCGTATTAATATCCAGGGAATCTTTCAAATGAAACACTAATAATGTGAGGAACAATGTTGTTCCGAATACAGAAGATACCATCGCCAGATTTGTGTACAAAATCGGTTTTGTCTGTATAACGAATTCAACCCCCTCCCTGATTTCTCTCCATATGGACTGTTTTGAGGAATCTCTCTCTTCTCTCTTCATCCTGAGACTCGCAATGGCTAGAAAAGAAACGAGGAAGCTGACGCTATTCACCAACAGGGCGTATCCTGGATTAAGAAAAGAAATGATTAACCCGCCTACACCTGGTGCGAAAAAAACAGCTAAATTAAACATTCCGGAGTTAAGTGAATTCACGGCTTGAAGGTCTTCTCTTCTCACAAGTCCTGGAACGGAAGCAAATTGAGAAGTATTATAGATTTGACTCAGTGATCCAATACCAAACACCACGGGATATACCATCCACATCTCCAGTATACCCATTATAAATAAGATCCCGATCATCCCGACAAGTATGCACCGTCCTAAATCGCATAAGAGTAGCAGACACTTCCGATTGAAACGATCTGAAAGGATACCAGCGAAAGGCTGCAGCAGAATCGGTAACCGCTCAAGTGCCGCTACAATCCCCATACTCACAGGTGAACCTGTAATAGATAAAACCATAAGTGGAATGGCAATTAAATAGATTTGATCTCCGAAAAAGGAAATCAGATTTCCACCCATAAACCTGAAAACAGGATAATTTTTCTTTAAAGGCGGGAAATCTGCCAATTGACTCAGCTTGACCGCACGTACTCCCATACTGGACATCCCCCTTATATCCCAGTTAAATATTGATTCAATTCATTCGATAAAGTTTGAATAGCATTCTCTTTCAGACGATACTTCCCATCCTGGGTTTCTACCAGCCTGGCAGATCTGAGAATTTTCAAATGATGGTGGACGGTGGATTTCCCCATGTTAAGTTCATTAGTGATTTCCTGGAGGGTCCGTTCTGATCCCTTCAAGAATTTCACCATTCTCAGGCGGGCTTCATCCCCAAGTGCCTTATACTTTTGGACGAGAAAATAGCTTGGCATATTCTTATCATCCGGATAGATGCTTTCGTTGGCTACTGGGTAATAAAACACCTTCACACCTTCAACATCCCCTTCTACATTCCAAGGGCGGTAAATCGACTGGGGAATGAGGAGTACTGTGTGTACTGAAGGCTCGGGCAAATAGGTGATACCGCCGGTGGCCCATTCCACCAAAGCCTCAGGATTGAGCTTTTCACCCATCTCTTTCTTAGACTGTCTATCCCTTGTCAATATTCCAGATAGTGTCTCTTGCTCAGGTAGAATCACTTCTTCAAACCAGCGGATCATCACACTCTTTAAATGCTTCTTAAACATTTGGACATTTGTCGTGCAGATGAATTCAATATAGCCTGGATAATACGGGTTGTCCTCCGTCTGTTCTTTTAATCTGTTCCTTGCTGCCACATCCCCCTTTGAAGCAAGCTTTCGAAGTTCCTGAAATTTAAGCCCTATGTAAGGAAGGCAATGATATTTGATTTCTTCTTCTTCCAAATCATCTATATAGGTGATGAACTCTTGTAAGGTTCCAAATTCTCTTTGATGCAACAACAGAAGAAGGGATTTCCACGTATTATTCATTTCTACATACTCCAAATCCTGTATCAGGGGGTCCGTTAGAGACTTTTTTATCTTGTCCCATGATTCTTTGGGCCTCTCTAACGTATCTATAAGCCTCGTGTTGGTGATCGCAGCAATCCCTAAAGCACATTCCCATAACAGGGAAGCTTCGATCCTTACCTCATATGTTTCTCTTTTTCGACTGGTCATATGGAGCACATCCATACCCACACACCTCTTTCCCAAAAATTTCTTCCTTAATAAACATTATATAATTATCGAATATTAAATTCAATAATATTTGAACTGATTTTCAAAATAGTTCAAAGTTTTCTTAGAATATGACTTTCCATTGTCATTTTCTTTAAAATATGACTCAACATGAGTTAATCAGTAGATTCAAAGGATAATAACAGCTGTTAAAGTCCTGTTTCATAAACAGGGAGGAAGGGGTGCTTAGATTATTGCGTCATTTTCTATCTTGATTGCGTCATAATTTACTTTATTGCGTCATATCGGACCGTGATTGCGTCAAATTTTATGTGAATTGCGTATTTTTACAAATTAAGGAAAATCCGGACAGTCATTCACAACAAAAAAGCACATAAATTCCCCATCAGGAATTCATGTGCTCCATTATTATGATTTTACTTTATCTTTCTTGATTTGCTTACTTCTCAACTGACCACATGCCGCGTCGATATCTGTCCCCTGCTCCACTCGGACTCCACAGTTGATTCCATGTTCCAGTAAGGTACCGTAGAATTCAACGATTGCTTCTTTCGTACTTCGTTGATACTGGTTGTGTTCGTCGACCGGGTTATATGGAATCAGGTTGACGTAAGAAAGGTGCCGCTTGTTCTTCAGCAGTTTGGCCAACTGAATGGCTTCTTCTTTATGATCATTCACATCACTCAACAAGATATATTCAAACGTGATGCGTCGATTTGTTTTTTCTAAATAGTAATCAATAGCCGGCATTAGCTTCTCGAGCGGATACGCACGATTGATCTTCATGATCCTTGTACGCAATTCATTGTTCGGAGCGTGCAAGGAAACGGCCAGGTTGATTTGAATATTCTCGTCGGCAAATTTGTAAATCTTATCAGCCAGTCCACTTGTGGAAACGGTAATATGGCGCGCTCCGATGGAAAGGCCTTTCTGATCATTTACAACACGGAAGAAGTCCATCATATTATCGTAGTTATCGAACGGTTCACCAATTCCCATCACGACGATGTGACTGACACGTTCCCCGTTCCCAGCTTCATCGAGATGATGTTGAACATTCATAATCTGTTCGACAATCTCGCCGCTGGATAAATCACGGTTCTTCTTCAACAGTCCGCTTGCACAGAATGTACATCCGATGTTACAGCCTACCTGTGTGGTGACACACACACTCAGGCCATAGTTGAAACGCATAAGAACAGTTTCGATTAGATTTCCATCTTCAAGTTTGAACAAGAATTTGATTGTACCGTCCTTCGATTCCTGTTTAACTTCTTGTGTGAGCGTATGAAGATAGAAGTGATCGTCCAGCAGCTGTACACAGTCCGCATTCAAATTCTTCATATCTGCAAAGTTTGTCACTCTTTTTTTATATAGCCAATCCCACACTTGAGCCGCGCGGAATTTCTTTTGTCCGTTTTCAACAAGCCACGTAGTCAGTTGATCTAATGTTAATCCATATATGGATTTCTTTTCCATTTAAAACCCTCATTTCAAAACTCTACAATTTTCTACTTATTTATACTACTTAAAGTATGGGAATGTTTCAAGGGATTTATAAGTGTTGAGAAGAATTGGAATTCCGTAATATAGTATAAAGATAAAAAATAAACCCCGGGGACGTTGCCCGGCGCACGGTCTTAATGATTGATCCGTTGAATGAAATCATCCAATTTATCCTTATCTTTCAGCTTTTCATTACACTCATCACTGTCCTGACAAATATAATTCCCCTTCTTTACAAAGTTTCCATGAGCAGACGTTTTCGATTCAGAAAGGTAAAACCCTATGCTTCCAAACGTGTTACATATCGTACAAATCCCCTTCTTACTACTGTTTTTGAACGTCCCTTTGAAGCCTCGCAATTTCCCTTCGTATTCTGCTACGATATACTTCCGTTCCTGCCCGTAATCATTCCAGCCCAGATAGGAAATGTCTTTTAACTCTATTTCATCCCAAGCAGGTGTTTTTAACTTTTTTACCTTAGGGAATAATTTTTTCACTGTAGAATCACTCAAAGCAGGAAAAGGGATCACGAATGGCTTTAGTCCAATCAGAAAGTCTTCTGCTTGGTCTGTATCCCGGATAGTAACAATCGATTCAAGTTCCTTTAGCTGCACTGGGGATAGATCTTCAAATAGATTCATTACCTTATCGTGCACGAGTCCCCTCAAAGCTTGGAGAACACCAAGATCATTTACCGTTGAATACCCGTTAATCAGCGCCTGTGTTTGATACTTGATGAAATTGTATTGATCATTTCGAATAAATGGATCCATCTTTATCGCTCCTAAATCTAAAACGTTATTCTTTTATTTTTTAAGCCATGCCTATATGCATTTGCTCTCTTGTATAATATATACATTTACATGCTATTAGGATATGTAGAGTTTCACTTAGAATTAATGTATACACTGAAAAAAGCACTGATACAACTCAGCGCTTTTTGTACACGATTTTCTTGATTGTTTCACTTGATAGGTAATATTCACGGGCTAATTTCTGAATCGACTTTCCATTTGAGAAAGCTGATTTGATTTTGGCATTTCGTTCATCAATGATCCTTCTGCTTCCGGAAAGGCTCCCCCACTTTCGGTATTCCGCTTTCGGTTTCGGTATATAGAGGGTTTCCCCCTGTACATATTTTTGGATTTCTTTTACTAATGATTGTGGTAACACGCTTTCCGCTTTTACATATTTCATTTCAGTCAGCTCCTTATCTTCTACCTGAATTCAGTCAATAAGGTGCAAAGCCGACTTACTAGAAATGAACTTTCTGGGCGATCAAATTAGATACCATCCCATGCAAAGTGTCGCCTTTCTAATAATAGGCTTTGCATGAGACGCTTGGGACTCTGGCAAGATCGATCTCATTACCATGTCACCACCTCCTTCAACTATTTTCTTCTATTATAAAATAAATCCCCTTTATATTCATAAATTTTATTCTTATATAAACGAATCACACCATAAATATGGTATAATCTTCTAAATATTATTAAGGAGATGTTCCCATGTTTTCATTTACAGTAGATAAAGAGATTTCAATCGAGCTATTTCAACAACACCATAAGGAGGAATTATACGAGCTGATTGATTCGAACCGGGATCATCTTCGTCAGTGGCTTCTGTGGGTAGATAAACGCCGATCACCAGAGGATTTAGAGCCGGTCATCCCAATTTGGATCCGGAATTACGCTGATAACAACGGATTCGATGCCGGCATACGCTATCGTGGGAGATTAGTAGGCATGATCGGACTGCATTTTATCGATTGGAAAACCCGTAGCACGAGCATTGGATACCTCCTAAGTGAAGAAGCACAAGGAAATGGGATCATCACACGTGCCGTTTCTTCCCTGATAAACTATTTGTTTAACGAAATGGATCTTAACAGGGTGGAAATCCAATGTGCCGTCAACAATGGGAAAAGCATAGGGATTCCGATACGCTTAGGATTTACAGAAGAAGGCATCACACGGGATGGACAGTGGTTGTATGATCATTATGAAGACATTGTGACCTATAGTATGTTGAAAAAAGATTGGCCGGTTTCATGAAAAATCAAATGAATAAAACAACCAGTTTTTTGAAGAAAACTGGTTGTTTATTTCAAATCATATTATTTACTCTCTTCAAGTGTTAAACGTTCTTATTCTAGCTTCCGGAGATTTTCCCATACACACATGTGTCGGTTAATCGTTCTCCATCGACTGACAGATCCTCATTTCGTAGGACACCCTCTAATTTATAGCCGAGCCTTTCAGGAACCGCCCTGCTTTTGTCATTCGTCGATTCACATCTTATCTCCACTCTTTTTCCATTCAGCTCATTCAGAGCCAAGTCAGTTAGTTTCCCAACTGCTTCTGCCATATACCCATTTCCACTCATTCGGGTGTCGATCCAATATCCGATTTCAAATTTCGGAACACTCCAATCGATGTTGTGAAAACCTGTTGAACCGACGAATTCATTGGTATCTTTCAAGAACATCAAATACCTTAAACTTTCCCTGGTAACAAACTTAGCGTGTGCTTGACGGGTGTTCGTCTCCGTTTCTTCTACGGAAGGGTTACTTTGGGCAAAACCCAGCCATGGCTGTAATTCAGGCAGGGAAGCCTTGATCGCTGCATTGACTGCATGGCCGTCACCCGGCTGAGGCATCCTTAGTTCCAGTCTTTCTGTTGTGATCACTGGAGGAACATCAAGTAATACGGTATTCATTGCAAAACACTCCTTTAAAATAAAAAACCCTCCTCCTCAAGAACTGAATCTTTAGGACGCGAGTCACCACCTCAGTTATCTGCATAGTACGTTTCCAGACTTAACGAATTATCATTAACGGGATTTTACGACGCAATTTTAATATGTAGCAGGTTGAAGCAATCCCCTGATTGTTTCGTTTTAATTGGAAATATTTTAAATTATTGAAATTATAAGGGAATACTAACCCCTTTGTCAATATACCTGGTATACTATTATTCGCCTATACTAAATGAGAATAATCCTCTATACTAGAGGAAAAAGATTCAACTGGAGGATGAAAATGACTCACCACACAATCACCACTTCCATAGGGGATCAATTGATTGAAAGAAAACGAGAAATCGCCAACTCGATCTTCTCTGAACTTGCAACATCGTACCCCGATCTATATGTCGAAGAAAGAAGAAATGACAGTCTGCCATATTTTGTTAAGCTGATTGAACTCATAGGCAATGGGTTACTGAAAGGAGAGAGCTTTGACAGTCATTCAAAGGACTGGGGGAAAGAGGTTGGAAAACTCGCTTCCGGTCAAGGAGTCCCTCTCAATATGTCAATTAGTAAAGTTTCTCTCTATAAAAAAGTGGTATTAGAAGATATAGTCCTTCATAATAATGACACTCTGGCGAAAGATATTCTTCTAGAGATTACACACGATATCGATCAATCCTTCACGACAATGATTTCCGCTTTTTGTGAAGCGTATAGTGAATATGCAGATGAGCAGTTGAAGATCTCCGAAGAAAAATATCTGTCCCTGTCTACACCGGTCGTCCCCATCTTCTCGGACCTGGCTGTACTGCCCCTTATCGGTCATGTAGATGAAGTTCGAGGGGAAATGATGGCAGAGCATGTTCTGCTTGAGTGCAAAAAGCTATCCATTCATCAGTTGATCATAGATCTTTCAGGAGTATATGAAGTGAATCCTTTGTTCCAACAAGGGATCATGAAACTGATTGACAGCCTGAAATTACTTGGAATTGAACCGATTTTGTCAGGAATGCGTCCAGAGATGAGCATTGAATTTGTTCAAATGGGAATTAATATTTCAACCATCAAAATCTATCAAACACTTAATAAAGCCGTAGAAGCTCATTAATTGCTTCTATAAACATGAAAAAGGACATCATAAGCTGAAGTCCTTTTTTATATGTATATGAGATACCTTGCGTAAGTGTAGATTAGCTAGCCGATCAGTCTATTTTCCTTGATTTAATAATAAGAAAAGATGGTCTGCGTTCTTCATTTTTTAAATCAGGCATCAGATTAAGCCCTTCCTTAGTGGGCAGGGGCTCAAGCATTTTTTCTAACATGAAACCATGACAGATAAGCCCATTGACCAGGGTCGGTATTGTTCTGTGATATTTGATCACCCCGTCCACATACCAATGCTGTTCCCGTTTCCCTTCTTCCCGGTAATGATCAAGTGCCCAGTGCAGGCGTTCGCCGTTTTCATTTTTCCACCAATTCTTCATGTCTTTACGTGCTGTTACGACTGGATGCTCGGTTGAATAGATCAATATTCCGCCTGGCTTTAATAGCGTGTGAAGCTTCTCGATCAGAGATTCATAGTCTTCAATATAATGGATCGCCAGTGAGCTTACAATCAAGTCAAAAGGTTCTGTTTGATTGGATAGGTCTTCAATCGGACTGCAAATATATGTAATATTGTCATCCTTATTTTCTCTTAACGCCCTGGTGATCATCTTTTCAGAAATATCCACCCCTACGACAGCTGCTGCACCCATTTCTATACAGTATTTGGACAATTCTCCGGTTCCGCATCCAAGATCCATTACCCGTTTCCCCTTCAGATCCGGAAGCGCTTCTTTCATGGCAGGCTGTTCAAGAAAATCATTATAGGTCATTTTGGAATCGCGCAAATTCATATACCCTTCAAAAAATGTGGAATTGTCATAAATATTTTGTTTCATCGTTTTCCTTCTTCCTCTTATTATTCAACTGCTTTCAGATAAATCGATCCGGTTCAAAAACCCGTTTAATCAGATCCCTATCAAAAACATAGGCGGGCTTAGTACCAAGCACTTCCATTCTTCCACTCAGGATTCTCAGACCGGTTTCTTCACTCAGGGCTATGATAGGTTTATGGAATGCCTGAATAAATTGATGGATCAGTGGGTCATTTCCTTCCTCGTAATGGCACCAGATCGAAAAGTTATCGAGAAAAGACAAGCCATTTCTCGTCTTCAGCAGAACATCATTGTCGTCCACATGGGTGCACGTTGCTATATTACTGCCCAGCACAATCGCACCGGCACTGCCACCGTAGATCGTTCCGCCTTTTTCTTTGAAAGCCGACAAATGAACATGGAAATCCGACTGAAGAATGTTACTCATTAGTCTGAACGTGTTTCCACCCCCTATATACACAGCAGAGTACCTCATAAGGTCTTGCAGGGTCTTCCCCCTAAGATCCTCCCACATCGCAATGTCTTTAACCCCAAATGGTGCAAACACACTCTTTATCCACTCATAACACGTCTCATATGAAATCTCACCCGGATCCATCGCCACCGGCAGATATAACAATGACTTTCCCCCGCTCAATTCACCTGCAAACTCCTTATCAATCGCCAACGTCTGATCCCTATCCCCACCGCCAGAAAGATACAATGCACCCAATAAAACCACCCTTTCCTACCGGAGGGACGGACCTCCAATTTCTCCCACCTACTAACCTTAATTATAGCAATAATCAGCATTCGTTCAATCCTAGATCATAAAATTGGAGGTCCGTCCCTCTCTCTGATATCAAAAAAAGAGAAGCTGTTCGTGAGCTCCCCCTAATAAGTGAACTTATTATTGACCGAAAATCTTCCCCGTTTGATCAACATAAATCGTTTTGATAAAAGTCCGTTTGAATTTCTTTTTATCTTTTGCACCGTCTATATCAATTGTTACATTGTAAACGCCTTCGCCCAGTTTCGGTAGTTTAAGAGTACCGTCCTTAAGTTTCATCTTACTCTCCTTCACCTTGCCGTTCTTGTAATATTCAATTGTGATGTCTTGTTGTAGGTCTAACTTAATATCATTTTTCTTCAAGCTGATCTCACCCTGAGCAATGTTCACGTTCACAGCATCATTCACTGGACTCTCGAATGTAACATCCATAAGATATTTCTCTGAATTTACAGAGGTTGATTGGAGAGTCCATTCCCCAGGAACAGGGTTCGGAATCGTAAGGGTAAAATGATAAGCCCCGTTAAAATACTCCCCTTCGTCTTTAGTTACTTTGAAGGAAGAATGTATTTTCCGTTTCGGATCTTCCAGGGTCAAGCGAGAGGAAGGAATATTACTCATCCAATCAAAGGTCACCGACTCTGCCCCTTCTTCAACCAGGACTTTTTCTTGTTTTTTCCCGTTCGTTTCCCCACCTCTGACGTACGAGGCTGTCTCAGTATTATAGGACGAAGAATGCTCACTGCTTTGAATCTTTGCACCTGATGAGTTGGTGGTGCCCTCATTTAAATAATCCCTGAATAAATTGAAAGTGGAGGATCCTTCTTTAATGGTGAAATGATTCCAGTCCCCCACCCTTAACTCAGTGGCATACGGCAGTCTGGAACTATTGACCGTAACGGCTCCGTCATTGCTTCCATACCCCCAGAGATATAATCCTCCCCAATAAAGAGAGCTTCCAAAGCCACCCCACTTAGTCCCCCCGAATGTGTAAATTGGATTTTTATTTACATTTACGTGCTGATCGGTTTCAGAGCGGAAATATGCCATATACCCCGTTTGCAGGGAGTAGGTGGCATCGTTCTTACTACCAAGGATGCCAGCAAGCCACCCAGCCCAGCTGCTATAAGCCAAGTCCGCCAATTGTGAGCCGTGATGTGGTGTAGAAAGGGTGATCACTCTTGAAACATAAGGAAAGGCACCATAGTGAACGAGTGCCGATTGGGTATCGATTCCTCCTTTACTATGGGCTACAACCACCACTTTCTCTCCGTAGTAATTGTAAATCTCTCGTATTTTTTGAGCCAGGAGCGCGCCGTTGTCCCACATATTCTTTGTAGGATACAGGTCGATAAAAGCGGTTTCATACCCATTTTGATAGGCGGTATCGTACATATTATTTTCGTTCCACCAGGTATTTGAAGAACTGTTCAAACCGTGAACAAAGAGAATCGGTTGCTTTGAAGGAGCAACATACGAAGGAGTCGTACCTACATACCACTGCCCTGGAACTCCTGATGGATCATCATTTCCGAAAGATCCCGCTTGACTCCATGAAGGCAGGAATAAAAACAGCGCTACAATCGTCATGATCATTTTTTTGAACATATCATCTCTCCTTTACCGTTGAATTAAACCTGTAAAGTATATCGGCATGAATCAGAAGATATGCATGGATTAAATAATATGTGAAGAAAGGTCTAAAAGGTGTTGAGAGACTAGTAAGAATGACTCAGTTAATAAATTTCACTCTTAAACCTAAATCAATCATTTCTACTTATATTAAAGTTTTGTAAATCTGTATGTTCGTTCTTCTGTTAACTTGAACCTTATGCTATAGTATTCTCAATCGATTTCGATTATCGATATCGCATATCGATATCAATTGGAGGTGACTAAAGTGGAAGAAAAAGTTTTACGGAAACTATTCCTCGGTTTCATTCAAATACACATTCTTCATCATGCCAAAGAAGAACCCATTTATGGGACATGGATGTTGGAGGAACTGAAGGAGCATGGATACAGCATCAGCTCGGGTACTTTGTATCCGATCCTGCACTCGATGGAAACCGACGGACTACTAATAAAAGAAGATAAAAACGTGGAAGGGAAAATCAGGAAGTATTATTCCATCACTGATAAAGGAAGTGCCGTTTTGATCGAGGCCCGTAACAAAGCGTTCGAGCTATTTAAAGAAATTAAAGATTAATAAGAAGGTGAAAACATTGAATCTTAAAACACTAATGGAAATCCTTATTATTTCAACCAGGCTTGGCTTCACATCATTTGGAGGGCCTGTTGCCCATCTTGGTTATTTCCATGAAGAATATGTTCGCAGAAGAAAATGGATGGATGAAAAAAGCTATGCTGATCTTGTTGCCCTTTGCCAGTTCCTGCCTGGACCGGCAAGCAGTCAGGTTGGGATGGGTATCGGTATTATGCGTGCAGGGGTGCTTGGTGGTATCGTTTCTTTTCTCGGATTCACTCTGCCATCGGTCGTGGCATTAGTTCTCTTTGCACTAGTCCTCCAGGAAATGGGGGTGACTGACGCTGGATGGATACATGGACTGAAAATCGTTGCAGTTGCAGTAGTGGGTCATGCGGTCCTGGGAATGGCACAAAAGTTGACGCCGGATTTGAAAAGAAAAGCCATTGCCCTGCTCGCTCTTGTTGTCATTTTGATGTGGCAGACCGCTTTCTCCCAGGTTGCAGTCATCCTTCTCTCTGCACTTGTCGGCTTCCTACTCTATAAACATCACGCTTCAGGTGAGGAAGCAAAAGTGAAGATACCGATTTCCCGCAGATTAGCTGTGATTTGCTTATTGATATTTTTTGGATTATTAATCCTTCTTCCCATTATCCGGGAAGCAACCACTTTGGAATGGTTGGCACTATTTGATAGTTTCTACAGATCGGGATCACTGGTCTTTGGTGGGGGGCATGTTGTACTGCCGCTGTTGGAACGTGAATTTGTTCCGACTGGCTGGTTAACCGAAGAACAGTTTCTAGCAGGGTATGGTGCAGCCCAGGCGGTTCCGGGTCCCCTTTTCACGTTTGCAGCTTATATTGGAGCTGTTATCAACGGGTGGAAAGGTGGGATGCTTGCGACTGTCGCCATTTTCTTGCCCGCATTTCTACTGATTACCGGGACCTTGCCGTTCTGGGATTCCCTTAGACAGAATCCCAAGATTAAAGGCGCATTGATGGGAGTGAATGCAGCGGTGGTCGGGATTCTGATTGCGGCTTTCTATCACCCGATCTTTACATCATCGATCCAGGCACCTGTTGATTTTGCCTTTGCAGCGATTCTGTTCAGTATGCTGGTGTACTGGAAGCTGCCGCCTTGGATGGTCGTGATTGCAGGGGCACTTGGTGGGATTGTGATCAAGATATTGTAATAGAATACAGAAATGAGCCAGGCATTCATCGCCTGGCTCATTTCATATTTTGATATCTTCTGTCTGTCGATTGTACGTAGAGAAACAATTTTATCTTACCTTCTAATAAATCTGTACGCCAGATAAGCAATATACAAAGGGGTTGCAATGTAAATTAAATATGGGAATTCTTCATATGTACCTTTGAAGATTACATACAATAATGCCCCGATGAAGATTGTCACAATCGTCCCGTATTTAGGTAACGGAACTTCTTTCAGACTTGGTATCCTGATCCTGCTCACCATCAGAAAGCACATCGCTGTAAAAATGACCGTTGTCACGATATTCGGAATCCAGTTACCGAATAATGTTAGAATGGCCAAGATCCCACCCGCAGCCGTTATAGGGACGCCCACAAAATAGTGAAGAGACGATTTCGGGGGACTTGTGTTGAATCGTGCAAGACGGTACGCACCGAATAAAGGGAATAAACCAGCCACTATGAACCCTAATAATCCGAATTGAAAAAAGTATGTATAATACACAAGAAATGATGGTGCAACCCCGAATGTCACGATGTCCGCCAGTGAATCCAATTCCTTCCCCAAAATACTGTCTGCATTGAGCATCCTCGCAAGTCTACCGTCCATACTGTCGAGCATCATGCCAATAATGATTAAAACTGCTGCATTTTTAAATTGTCCATTCGCTGCAAATCCGATGGATAAGAATCCGCAATATAAATTCCCCAAGGTCACCATATTGGGGATTTTTTTTGTTAGTTTCATGTTCAGTCCTCACTCTGCCAAAAATTCTATTAGTATTAGAATACCATTTTATTCATCCTCATAAAGCTGTGTCATGAAAAAAGATCAATAATTCCTATAAAAAAGTCCTTTTTTAATTTACAAAGCTCAAAATTAGACATACTATAAACAAGGATGATAATAACACAATCGAACGGAATCACATTCTAATAATATATGGTGATGATCAAATGATTAGAAAAAAACTAAGAGAATTAAAGTGCTTGACTTTAAAACTATTGCGGCTTAAAGATAACGCCCATAGCATCGCATTAGGATTCACGGTTGGCTTATTGATTAATTTCGTGCCTTCCTTCGGCATCGGTCCTGTCATTTCTACAGCCAGTGCAAAGATATTCAAAGGAAACCCGTTCGCCGGATTAGTTGGCGGTGTCTCTTTAATATGGGCTTTCCCTTTCTTCTTCTACTTGAATCTTGTCGTAGGACATCTCTTCTTTCCGGTTGATTCCTCGGGTGACGCGGTAGGGGTCGGATTGCAAATAGGAAAAGCTTTCTTTACAGGAATGATGATCAACATTCCATTATTCGGGATCCTAACCTATGCCATCATGAATTCTGCCCTAAAAAAATACCGAGTGACATTGCTTACATTCGTTCATAGAAAGTGGAACGTATAAATCTCCCTATTTCTACTGATATATTGGTGGATTCCATTCTATTACTTTGAAATTTTTGAAACTCTTTCCCGGATTCATTCGTATATACTTTTATAATGATTTCTTACTTATGATTACCACATTTTATACTATTTCATCTCGCACTTTGTTATAATTTAACTATTACAAGTCGAGCATAAAATGAGAAAGAGGAGGATTGAAATGACTGGAACCATAGCTGTAATCATGATTTTTTCCATACCTATTCTCGGTATCATTACAGACCATTTCCAAAAACAATCCAAGCTGAAACAAAAATTGATAGAAGATGAACTCGAACTTGAAAAACTCAAACATGAAAATTTCGTCATAGAAACCCAGAAAATGAGACTTGAATTAGAAAAAATGAATCTCGAAGAACCCAAGGAAAAAACACATACGATTTGAAGATATGTAGTGAAAGAGCCGGTCATATTGTGGCCGGCTCGTTTCCATGATTATGTTAAATATTCCTCGGCAAGGGATGGGTTGAGATACCTTGCCATTCCCGTCTTCAAACTTTTCATTCCGTGTTTTCTATAGAAAGCTTCATTACCCGTAGTCGAGATCAATAAGACACAAGATACATCCGCCAGCTGCTCCAATATATCATTCATAATAAGAGTAGCAATTCCCTTGCGTTGATAATCCCGGTGAACAACCACATCATAGATCGTCGCATTGAAGACTCCATCGGTCAGGGCTCTTCCCAATCCAACAATGCGTCCTTCTATAACGGCCACAGATACGATATCACTCCTCAGAAATATTTTGGATATCACCTCATTTGTATGCTTAAGCCACCCTACTGAATGGTATACATCTTTCATTTCATTCAGTCTATCCGGTTCAAAACGGTTCTGGATCCTGACGTTCACCGTTCCCCCTCCTTACTTTCTATTTCTCTCCCGGTTATAAATTATTGCTTTTAAACTAACTAATAACTAACACATCATTTTCTGAAAGCTGAGATTGATCCCCGTTGGAAATGCAATCATTTCGTTTAAAGTTTAGTCTCTTCGTGATTAATCAATGTTCCCCATTTCTGTCCGGAACATATTTTTTTCATGATTCCCACCTGGTCAAAGTTAAAGATATGAACAGGAAGTTTATAATCACGTGCTAGTAGGAGCGCTGACTGATCCATGATTTTTATATTATTTAATACCACATCATCGTAATTTAAATTTTGATACATCTTCGCCTCTTTATCCCGTTTCGGGTCAGAGGTGAATACACCGTTTACTCCTTGTTTTGCTACAAGGATAGCATCACTGTTTGTTTCAATAGCACGTTGGACACTGGGATAATCGGTCGTTACAAAGGGCTGCCCGTTACCCCCTCCGAAGATGACAATATACCCTTTGTCCAGATGATGGACCGCTCGAAGGCGGATGTAAGGTTCAGCCACTGCTGAAACGGGGATTGAGGTCATGACCCTGACTTCTTTATCCGTTTTGCTTTTCAAAACACCTCTCAGCATCAAGCTGTTAATGATCGTTCCTAGCGTCCCGATGCTATCGGCTTCGACTCTTTCAATCCCCCATGTATCTGCCAAACTCCCACGAAAGATATTTCCTCCTCCCACTACTAAAGACACTTCAATACCCATATTTACAATGGATAAGATCTCGTTTGCAATATGCTCAAGCTCTGACGTCCCAAAATTATTGCCTTCGTTATCTGCCAAAGCCCCACCGCTTAATTTTATTAACACTCTCTTATATCCCATATTCATTCCCCCATAGTATAAAAAGAGCTAAAAAGTAAATAAATTACCTTTTAGCTCTTATAAAGGAAAGAAGGAATAAARCGATAAACCAGACTAAATGTGCCCATTTCTCCTCCCCCTTTCTTTGTATTCAGAATTTTCCTTCTGTTAGTTTATAGAAAATAAAGGAAATGGTCAAGGGGATAATAAGTATTTTCTCCCTCTTGTTCCAGCCAATAAAGGAATTACCATTGTTACCGCATCTCCTCTTTCAATTTTTGGATAACATCACTCACTTGAAGGACTCCCACGTTGCCCTCCTTCCTTTTTCTAAGTGAAACCGATTGTTGCTGGACTTCTTTATCCCCTATAACCATCATATATGGCACTTTCTGCAGCTCGGCTTCCCTGATTTTCAACCCCATTTTCTGAACGCGATCGTCCAGTTCCACCCTGAACCCTTCTCTTTCAAGCTTTGACTTCACTTCTTGGGCATATGGGATATGAGCTTCAGAAATAGGGAGGACCTTAACCTGGTGGGGAGCTAACCAAAGGGGAAAATCCCCTCCGAAGTGTTCAATGATTATGGCCATGAACCGTTCAATTGATCCATAAATGGCACGATGGATCATGATCGGTCTCAGAACTTGATTATCTTCCCAAATATATTCACACTGGAATTTTTCAGGCATTTGGAAATCAAGTTGAACCGTTCCACACTGCCAGCTCCTCCCTAGACAATCAAAAATATGAAAGTCGATCTTCGGGCCGTAGAAGGCTCCATCTCCATGGTTGATCTGATAATCGACGCCCCTTTCTTCCAATACTCCTTCGAGATCCCCTTCCGCTTGATTCCAAAGGTCGACGGATCCCATAAAATCTTCCGGGCGAGTTGACAGTTCAACTTTGTATTCAAAACCGAATTTTCCATAAAAACGATCAATGAGATCCAGAACCTTATGAAGCTCTGCGCGAATTTGATCTTCCCTTACAAATAGATGAGCATCATCTTGAGTGAACGAACGCACTCTCAATAATCCACTTAACGACCCTGACAACTCATGGCGATGGACCAATCCCAGCTCCCCATAACGGATAGGTAATTCCCGGTAGCTTCGCCGTTTACTTTTATAAATCAGGACTGCTCCAGGACAGCTCATTGGCTTGATGGCATATTTCTGATCATCCACCTCTGAGAAATACATGTTTTCATGATAATGATCCCAGTGACCTGATTTCTCCCATAATTCCTGTTTCATCATGATGGGAGTCCTGATTTCCTGATAGCCTGCTTTCAGGTGCTCCTTTTTCCAGAATTCCTCCAGCTCATTCCGCAAGAGCATCCCCTTGGGTAAATAAAACGGCATCCCTGGTGCTTCTTCCATGGAGATAAACAATTCTAGCTCCTGGCCTAGTTTCCTGTGATTTCTCTTTTCCACCTCTGATTGAATCGACATGTCTTTTCCTCCTTAAATTTTGTATATAAAAAACCGCACCCATCCCTAACCAAGGGACGAATGCGGTCGTGGTACCACCCTAATTCCGAAGGACAAAAAGTTCTTTGGTCCTCCGCTCAAAGTTGATAACGGTTTTCCCGATTATGGATACTGTTATTTCCCCATAATAGCTCCAAGGTGGTAAACCATTTTCCTTTCTTCAGGGCTTGCAGCCTGATGACCCTGTTCTCTGGTAAGAAAGTTTAAATGATCCGTGTCCTCTTCATAGCGCACTGATTATTTATAATAAAAAAACCGCACTCATCCCTAACCAAGGGACGAGTGCGGTCGTGGTTCCACCCTAATTTCGAAGTTTAAAAAATAACGCTTCGCTTAAGTAAGATAACGGTTTTCCCGATTATGGATACTGTTATTTCTCCATAATAGCTCCAAGGTGGTAATACATTCAATTCTCTTCAGGGCTCTCAGCCGGTGACCCTGTTCTCTGATCAAGAAAATAGTGAATGAATCATGTCCTTTTCTTTGCTTTCGTATAGTATATTCAATTATTGATAAAAGTGTTACTGAAATTATATGGGAGTATTTTCTAACTGTCAAGGGCTCCATTATAAAAAAATCAGTAAAATAATGCACACCAGAATAAGGCGGTAAATGGCAAATGGGATTAACTTGACTTTATTGATCACTTTTAAGAAAAAGCGGATCGAGAAATAAGCAAATAGAAATGCGCTGATAAAGCCCACAAGCAAAAAGGGCATGAACTCAGCATTGAAATACATCCAATTTTTCATCAGAGACAGGACACTTGCACCCAGCATGATAGGTACAGCCATAATGAAGGTAAAATCAGACGCTGCACGGTAGCTTAAGCCAAGTAATACACCACCTGAAATGGTAGAACCAGACCTTGAGAATCCCGGCCATAATGATAGACATTGTATCAGTCCAATCATCAACGCTTTCTTGTGGGTGATCCCATCAACGGTTTCCACCGCCTGTACCTTTGGCCGGAACACATCGGCAGCGATCATAAGGAACGCACCTATGGCTAATCCTGCAAGGACCGTATTTAGTGAAAAGAGATGTTCATCGATGTAGTCCTCGAACAGTAACCCAAGTATTACTGCCGGGAGCAAACCGACTAAAATATGTGATAGTTTTAATTTTGGTGATCTTTTTTCTTTACGGGAATCCATCCCCAACAAGTCCTTGAATCTCTCTCGAAATACTATGACTACCGCAAGAATGGAACCAAGTTGAATGAGTACCTTAAACGTATTGGCTGGGTATTTCCCCAAAACTTCTTTCGATTTGATCCATAGATCGTCCACCACGATCATATGGCCGGTAGAGGATACCGGAGCAAACTCCGTCAAGCCTTCTACCATACCGAGAATAAATGCTTTAATCAGTATTACAACATCCATGATTCTGTTCTCCTCTATTGAAGATGATATTTTTTTGACTCGTTGGAAGGTTCCTCATTAAATGTTCGGTATCTCAGAAAAAAACGAGTCATCGCAACCTAGATAATAGTACTACAAGTAGATGTAGTCGTCGACAATAAGTATATATACATAATCCAATACAGAAAGCATACCGAGTAAACGGACACATTCTGCTTTTTTTGGACTTCACATATAAAAAAACACAGAACCAGGAGTTATCCCGATTCTGCGCATTTAAATGTAGCTTTCATAACATTGTGGTCAATGAATGTCTTTTTTCTTAAACCTTCCTCCCCTTACCTCTGCAATATCTGCTATTGCCAGAAACGCGGATGGATCATGCTCTGCCACGATGTCCTTCAATTTTGCCTCTTCAAGTCGTGTGATGACACAGAATATGACCTTTTTATCATCTCCTGAAAAGGCACCTTCTCCCTTTAAATAAGTGACACCCCTGCCTAACCGATGAAGAAGGGCGTCTCCAATCTCTTCGTAATTCTCGCTGATGATCCAAACGGATTTGGATTCATCCAGTCCTTTAATCGTAATATCAATGAGTTTAAATGCAACATAATAAGCGAGCAGAGAATACATGGCCCTATCCCAGCTGAAGACAAAGCCTGCACTGGCTAAAATGAATAGATTCACAAACATGATGATTTCCCCTACGGAGAAAGGAAGCCTTTTACTTGATAAAATGGCGAGGATTTCAGTTCCATCAAGGGACCCCCCGTATCTGATGACAATGCCGACCCCTATGCCGAGAACGATGCCTCCGAATAAGGAAGCCAACAGAATATCTTGTGTAAAGGCCGCAACAGGATGTAGAAAGGTTGTTGAAATCGAAAGGATGATAATGCCATAAAGCGTAGAAAATGCGAAGGTTTTACCGATTTGTTTATATCCAATGAAGAAAAAGGGGATATTTAAGATAAAGATAAAAATTCCCAGCTTAATGCCTGTTATGTGTGAGAGCATAATGGAAACGCCGACAATCCCTCCATCGATGACCTGGTTGGGAACAAGGAAAATCTCAAGACCGACAGCCATGATCACAGCTCCTATAGTAATCAGGAATGCCCTCTTCACCACTTCTTTCATTGGGATTTTCTTATGCATGATTTTCACTTGCTGCCGTTGATGCAAGACCTGTCCTTCCATCATCTTCATTCCTCCCCTTCCGATACTCTAACAGAACGGCCGAACTACTATATGCACTTGGCAACACCCAACTATGTATCATACCCTTTTCATACAATTACCAACAATAAAGCCTGTATATCTTATATATTCTATTCCCCCTGCTAAAATACCTGCTCATAGTGAGGGACGGACCTTGGAATAAGTCACATTTTCGTTCTCAAACTCCCTTGTAACATGCTTCAACACTACATTTTTTAAAAATCATTGCTTAAAAATCCAAGCAATATAGAGGTCCGTCCCTCAAATTTGACTAAAAGGGGGAAATGAAGTATTTTTAATATTTGTATGTTCTTGTATATTTTTAGACAGGAAGCTTTTGGTGTTCCTGAGTCAAATCGTTTTGGAGGCTTTTCTTTGATTACATTAATCAAAACTCTACTGGTCAATATCACAATCTTATTTTCTTTTACCTATAATGCAAATGTCCTTTTTCCATTCAGAGAAAAACAGGATTCTATTTTCAAACATAAAATCACGTATGGGTTAGTCGGAGCATTTGGTGCACTTTTATGCATGTTGTACCCCATCGAGACGCTTGGTGCCACCCATTTTGATTTACGCATGATTGCGATCCTGATTTCCACCATATATGCAGGGTTATTATCAGGGTCTATCGTACTCGGGTGTGTCATCATCTTTCGTTATTTAATCGGAGGTCCTTATGTTGCAGTGGGTATTGCCGTTTCAGTATTGGCTCTTGTGATGGGAATGATCTTTCGTAAGTTGCTGTTGAAGACTCAATACAAATTTTTAGTAAGTACTCTTATCTTTCTTATCCACTCTACACTCTACATAACGATTATTAATGTTTATATCCCTATATTACATCTGCCCTTTTACATCATTTATTTTTCAGTATTTTATTTTACATTTCTTGCTTTGGTGTTCATCATCGAGCATCTCATCCGCACGAATAAACAGATTGAAGAAATGGTATATCTTGATAAACTGAATATGGTAGGACAAATGGCGGCTTCTATCGCCCATGAGATCCGCAATCCCCTTGCAACTGTTAGGGGATTCATTCAGCATCTAAGCGAGGATTCACAGGATAGCAGGTTAAAGAGGTACTCCCCCCTCATCCTGAATGAATTGGATCGAACGAACAAAATTATCACAGACTATCTGAGCGTGGCAAAACCAAGTGGATTTCAACTGGCAAAGCTTAACATTGAAGATATCATCGGGGACTGTGTAGATCTATTGAGGCCTTTTGCAGCTTACTCCAATACTTCTATCGTTTTTCATAGGACCGGCTCCCATCTTATTAAAGGTGATGAGGACCATTTGAAGCAAGCCATCATGAACGTTATTAAAAATGGCATCGAATCCATTGAGAATCAAGGGGAAATTTCAATCACTTTAAAAGAAGATCCCTTCTCTCGCTCTATTCATATCAGCATTTCGGATAACGGAAAGGGAATGACCGGAGATGAGTTAAAGAAAATCGGCTTACCCTTTTATACAACGAAGACCAAAGGGACGGGATTGGGAAGCATGGTGACAAATAAACTTATTCGTGAAATGGGCGGCATGATTGAATATGAAAGTGAATTGAACAAAGGAACTGTTGTAAAAATCACACTGCCGCTTCTTCCGTAAAATGAATCTTTGAAAAGAGCTTGGGACCCCAGGCTCTTTTCATATGGTGTTTATACCCTTCTCTCACAAACTGTGATAAACTATTTTTATCAGTATTTTCCAACATTTTTTGAAAGAAGTGATCGAACAATGAACAAAAGATGGACGTTTCTTTTTGTTGTGGCTGTTGTCGTAACACTAAGTATTGTTACGATTCTCAACAGACCGACGGAAAAAGATTTTAAAAAGTGGCTTCAGGAAGAGTATATGATCGATTGCAACGAAGATTGTTCCATCATTGAAGTGGAAAGTGTCAGTGGAGATATAACAGAGAGGATTAAATTCACTGATGCAAGTGGTACCTATTCTCCCGGAATATTTACTTTACGGATAAACAGACAGTATAAGAGCCTAGATGATCCTCTGCAGATTAAACAGATCGACGTGATTGGTTTTAACGGCAGGTTTTATCCCCTGCATAATAACGATGAATTTTAAGACATCATCAATATTGTTTACATAATAAAATTATAGTCGCCACATAACATTCTTTTCCATAATAAACCCCCGGCTCCCATTAAGCCGGGGGTTTCAATTGCTTCTATTCCAGAAATCTTAATAAGTCACCATACAGAATGTCATCTGACATCCTCAACTCTTTTCTAACCGTTTCTTTAAATGGATCGCATTGGGAATCACTGACAGACTCCTCATTCTGTTTATTATAGCAGACATTATCCTGGAAAATGTATTTATCTGTAATGAAATCCCCATCACGGAAAATAACGGGATGATTCTCATTTCGTGTGAATAGGCTGTGACCGAATGAGAGAGTATTCTTTGTATTAATCCCCATTAAATGCAGGACCGTTGCCCTGATATCGATCTCCCCTCCTGTGGTGTCAATGGTCCTTGCCTCTTCGCCTGGGACATGGATGATCAGGGGTACCTGCTGAAGCTTGGCGTGGTTGACGGGTGTATCCTTCTGATCTAATAGCTCAAATACACCCGGTTCGTATTTCTCGGAAATTCCATAGTGATCTCCATAAAGGACCACAACCGTATTCTTATACATCCCATTTGCTTTCAGCTTCTCAAATAATGTTTTAATCGCTTCATCCTCGTAGCGGACTGTTGTGACATAGCGGTTTACTACGTCTACATTCGTGGAAGCGGTATCGATGAATTGATCTTCTTCTTCCAATAAAAAAGGAAAATGATTCGTCAACGTAATTAGACGGGTATAAAATGGCTGTGGAATATTCTCAAGATGCGAAATCGTCTGCTCGAAAAAAGGAATGTCCTTGATGCCATAATTGATCGAATTATCTTCTGTTACCGTATAATCCCTCTTTGAAAAATAGCGATCATATCCCAGAGTCTCATACATCATTTCGCGGTTCCAAAACGTCCGCTCATTCCCATGAAAAACAGCTGCATAGTAATCTTTCTTCTTTTTCAGCATATGAGGAAGGCTGGCGTAGGTATTATCCTGTTTTCTCACAAAAGCCGATCCGCTTGATAATGGGTATAACCCGGTATCAATCATGAACTCGGCATCCGACGTTTTCCCTTGAGCCGTCTGGTCGTATATATTATTGAAATAAAAACTTTCCTTAATCAAGGAATTCAAAAATGGTGTAATTTCTTCTCCATTCACTTTCGCATTGATAGTGAAGTTCTGGGTGGATTCCATGCTGACTAAAATCAGGTTTTTCCCCTCAGCAACCCCAAATAAATCAGAAGGATCTTGCTTCTTTGATTGAATATACTTCATGGATGCCCTGGTGTCAGATTTGCTCGCAAGCAGATGAGAAAATGGGTTCGTTGCGGCAATCCCGATGTCATACATATGATAATTATAAGGCCCAACGGATTTAACCATTTGTTCCCTATCATAGGATTCGGCAAATAAATAGGGGGATTTGATCAACCCCAGTCCAATGGTCAACGCCAATAATGAAACACTAATGATGATATAGGTCAACTTCCATCTGCGTGACAAGGTGTCAGAAACTCCCCGGACCTTCTTTACCATCCATCCTGCAATGATGATATCAACCAATAAGAGGAGATCCCACGGGCTCATCAATTCAAACGTACTGGGTCCGATGCCCCCTACATTCTTAAATTGAAAAAGAATGGGAACCGTTACGAAATCTGAATAGAAACGAAAGTAAAGAAGATCGCCATAAAGAAGACCGGTCGCAATCCCCATAAAAAGTACGACCAGGATCTTCTTGACCCTCTTAAAGAAAAAAAAGCTGAACCCGATCAATATCATTATGGAACCGACCGGATTCAATAATATGAGAATTAAGTCCAGAAAAGTCTCTACGTGGAGGTTGAACCCTATTAATGAGACCAAAATGGTTTTGATCCATAGTGAAAGCAGAGCAAACCCAACCAGTTTATTTGTCTTAAAACGCGAAAAGAAATCTTTCACCCCACTCATTTCACTACCTTTGTTCCAAGCATACTGTTATATTCTCTGATGAGCATTGTCATGGCATCCAAAACCTCTCGTTCATTCTGATCTCCCATAAGTGCCACCTGCACCCAATTCCTATTAATCAAATATTCGCTTTCATAGCTTAATAAGATGCCCCTCCTTTTGCAGGCATCCCCGAATTGTCTACTACACTGTTCCCTATTTAGTGCAATGGTAATCACTCCGGGGGAATAATCTTCATCCCCTAAGACTTGAATCCCTTCATCGGCTAACCTCCGCCTTACATTTTTGGAGATGTTCAAGGTCCCAATATAGTCAATCAACTCGAGGGCTTCATTTAAAGCAGCGAGTAGATTTGATGAGTGAGTATATGGAACACTTTTATTCAAAGCATACATTCCCACATCCAGATATCTGGGAATTGACGCATTTGGATTGATTTTTTCCCGATGAAAAATGATGGCAAGTCCAGGATACGATCCCAGTCCCTTTCCGCTTACTGAGGTAGCCAGAAACACTTGACTAAAGTCGACTGGAACTGTTCCGACTGAACTGCAGGCATCAATACAAAGTTCTACATTATATTTTTGACAGAGTGAAAGAATGTCTCCTATATTATATAAGTAACCTGTTGATGTCTCACAATGAACCGTCCACAGCCACTTTATCTCGGGATCACATTGAAGGACGGTTTCGATTTCTTCCACCGTAATGTGTTCATTCCACTCCTTTTCAATTGTATGATAGGTTAAATCGAATCGTTTACCATGATCCATCAATCTGGAGCCAAATTCCCCGTTTGAAAGAATCAGACCTTTACTTGGTATCTTTTTCAACTGAGCTGCCACCATATCATTAGATAAGGTTCCGGTCCCCACAGCCACCTGTACATGATTCGCACCCGTCATATCGCGTAAACTCTTTCTTACAACTTCCATTTCGTGCAAAAAGGAGCGGCTTCTATGAGATGTTGCGTCCCTTTTAAATGCGGCCTCCACTCTTGTATGACGCGGTACTGGTCCTGGCAGAAAAGACCTGGTAGTTAGTGTACCCGTTTTACGGGTCATTAGGCGCTGAAACGCTTTTGTAGAAGTCTCGAAGCTCTCACGTGTCAGATACATAGGTTGAAATCTTGCTTCCTCTTCTCCCACAAGTTCAGCAAACGGGAGAAATCCAATCCGCTTATAAAGTTTAAGCTGACGTACCGTACCGGAAATGAGCGCCATAGTATATCCCTGATCCAAACAATAGGATACGAGGCGATCACATAATTGATAAAAGACTCTTGTACTCCTATACGCTTCCTTCACTGAAAGCAGCCTGATTTCACAGGGGACTGCCCGATCAGGTAAATACTTATCCAGATTGCCGAGCTTCTGATCCAACGAAAAAGGCCGTTCGGACCTTACGGCAATCATCCCGACGACTTCATCATCCGCTTTTGCTATTACATATGTATTTTCATCGTGAAATTTATCCACCAGCATAAACCTATCATTTCCCTCATGCTGCGGGATTTCTTCAACGAACGTTTGATAATTCAGCGAGTATATTTGTTGAAATTCTTCTTGTTCGCATGCAATTTTATAGTGTAGAGTATCATTATTCATTCTCGTACCTCCTATGTTTCGACTGAATGATGAAATGATCGGTTATGGAAAAATAGGACAGTCATAAATAAAGCTCCCAGGCCTGCAGATGTAATGAATGAACCTTCAATCACATAGGCAGTTATCGGGATGGTACCCATTGAAAGAAAACCTGAGAATGTGTATCTCCTAATGATGATGTAAGATCCGCCCATTATAATAGCGAAAACACCAATACTAATAGGGCAGAAAAATAATGCTGTAGCCAAATAAGCTACAACCCCCTTCCCCCCATGAAATCCAAGTTGAATGGGAAACAGATGCCCCATCATGATCAGTACCGAGCTTATGATCAAATAACCCTCCCCATCAGTCAGTACAGAAGTGAAGGATAATGCCAGTATCACCTTGCTTGCGTCTATAACGAGAGTCAGTAAAAAACCTTTCTTACCTGTAATTCTTCCTGCATTCGTTGCGCCGACATTGCCGCTTCCGATCTTACGAATATCCTTGCCAGTAAATAATTTCACTACATAATAAGCTCCTGTCATACTGCCCAATCCGTAAGAAACCAAAACGATTACACTTATGATTACCAGTTGATTCATAAAACCTGCTCCCCACTTTATATGTTAATAGACGAATGTAGTCGAAGGAAAGTTTCATATATTTACCTTTCACCTTTCCGATTCTTTTTAAAAAGGGCGAAAGGAGCATAGAGAAGTAAAAATAATAAAAGACTCCCCCCTTCGAGTGAAAGGAGATACCAGGGATATTCCCCCAAATAATCGATCGGACTTGCGTTATACGGTTTATGCATAAGAAACATGTAATTTGCCCCGACTACTTTATTGACTGCATAAGCTACGACTGCGATTCCATTCAATGCCATAAATGCCCTGATCACAGATCCGAAAGACAACCTGTACCCTACAATCCATACCATGTACAAACAAGACAGAACAATCGACAGATGAGCCAGAAAAAATTGAAAGAAACGGAAATGGGGATAGCCAAAAAATAATTCAGGGGTGACGATGGCGATAAACGCCCCGGACATACTGGAAAAGAAACTAATTTCAAACATTCTATAATTATTGCTAATTAGCATGATGGTACAAAGATATAAAGACATAGAACATAATTGAAAAGGTAAATTTATCGTTACGTCCCACAGATCATTCAAACCATACCAAACCTGAAAAGACACTTCGCTCAATACGAGAAAAGTAACCAGCACCCATTTCAATAAGTTCTTCATACTACCCTTTACATAATCTCTGAAAATATATAACCCCACCATGCATCCAATAGAAACCATAATCGCAGCCAAATGAGAAGCGGAAAACAGCTCAAACGGATACTCCTCATACCTGAAATTCAATACCTCACGAATCAAATCCTCAATCCCCCCCAACATACACCCATCTATACTATATTCTCCCAACATGCCTCCATTTCCTTTAAAGGGACGGACCTCGATTCCCCCTCTCACTTCCCTTAATTAGAGCCTTTTATAGACCAACCCTTAGGGACGGACCTTTCATCCCTATCTCCGTACATTCGTTTATGAATATTCCTTCCCATCCTCCCAATCCAAATTGCGACACAAAAAACATCCCACTTCGATTAAGAAATGGGATGAATGCAAGTTATTGAACCTTCTGCAGCGGAAGGACCTGTCTATTATGAATGAAATCAAGCGCCAGTCTATTAAATTCAGTCGGTCTTTCTACATTGCAAACGTGTCCACAACCGTCAAGGAATACCTTCATAGCAGAAGGGTCTCCTTTCGTGTCTTCATCAAGCGAACGAACAAACAGATGATCTTCTTTTCCTGTAATGTACAGTTTCGGGATATGTGAGGCCCTTTCCTGCACAGAGGCATAGGTCGATTTCACAAATGGGGTAAGCTTGTACCACCCAAGAAAGTCTTTCCGCTTCATTTTCTTTGCTTCCCGAATAAATAACTTCCTCGAAATTCTATGATTTCTTTTGGGCATCATGACGTATGCGAATAATTTATATAACCACATGAATGGAATCATGCTTTTCAAAGCATGCCCTGCCTGCAGCAAAGTGTTTGATAATAATGTGAAACGAGTAATGCAACCACCGAGTACCGCCGTTTGCACGCGATCCGGAACTTGTTGCATCAGTTCATGAATAACCACTGAACCAAGAGATATCCCAATAAAGTGAGCCTGTCCAATCCCAATCTCATCCAGAACTTTTACGATCTCTCGAACAATTAGATTGATTGTAAATGGTTCATTATATGTATCAACCCCTGGTGAATCACCATGACCAGGTAAGTGAATCGTCACTACGTTATAATGATTTTTAAAGGTTTCCATTTGTTTGCAGAAAATGCTTGAGGTCCCTCCGATTCCATGAAGGAAAACCACATATTCTTTGCCGACTCCCTGATGTACGATGTATTCTAGCATCCATTTCTCCTTATAAACAGCACAACCTACCAAAAGGTTGGAACGAATCAAATGGTCAATCAAGCACCGTTTTCCTTCTATAATAATCTTCTTTATAGTGAAACCGTATTTTTCGACCCAGTCACATGATACTTTCAACGCTTTTGAAGCCTTACCTTGATGTCTTATATTCTAACCTATCCATACGTTTCTTGTCATTTAGAAACAAAAAGAAATTCCGAACATTTTGTGATGATAGAAAGGGGCATTAAGAGGTCTTCTCTATTTCACCCATCGTCTCAACATTTGTGTTCAAGCTGTCTTCAACAAGGGATATAATACTTTCATCTTTTAGGTAAGTAAGAAAATGAGTGTAAATACAATTCAATGCCAAGCATTTAATATATGTCGTCCACAAAGCGGAGATTTCTGATGTAGTCAATCTGATGTCCTGTTTCTCCATCTCTCGGCTCCTTTTTTTTCTTATAGTGTTTTATGTTGTAAATTATTCTGCAAACTTTGGACGCATGCCTTTCGCCTTAACTGTCATATTCCATTCATCGAATTTTCACATAAGCTTTTCATTCTTCTGCATTTCCATTCACATTCATTTTATATCCTTTAATTGAGCTCGTATCAGAAAGGAGAAAATAAAATGAATACATTAATGAAGAATGTTTGTTTATCTGCAGCAATCATGGGCATCGGCGCCGCTGCCGTTTCTCCAGCCTCTGCGCAATCAGGTCACCCCTCAATGAATGACAATAAGATTTTGAACATTGCTCACAGAGGGGGATCAGGTTACGCCCCGGAACACACGCTGCCATCCTATCAGTTGGGTGATGAAATGGGCGGTGACTACATAGAACTTGATCTGCAAATGACCAAAGATGGTGAATTGATTGCCATGCATGACGAAACACTCGATCGAACAACGAATGGGACGGGCCTTGTTAAGGATTATACGCTGGATCAAATCAAAGAATTGGATGCCGGATCCTGGTTTAATGAAATGTATCCGGAAAAGGCTAAGTCGGAATATAACGGCCTTCAAGTTCAGACTCTTGAAGAAGTCATACAGCATTTCGGAAAAAACAAACATTATTATATTGAAACAAAATCTCCTGAAGTATATCCCGGTATGGAGGAAAAACTACTTAAGATATTAAAAGACTATCATCTGACAAGACAAAATGGCCCTTCCAGTAAAGTGATCATTCAGTCTTTTAGTGAAGCAAGCCTTCAAAAAGTTCATGAAATGAATGAAGACATCCCCCTTGTCCAGTTAATTGACTATAAGAATAAGGCAACCATCACTGACGAAGAGCTTGATCATTATGAAGAATATGCTGTTGGTCTTGGAATGAGTTTCAAGAAAATCGATGAAGAATATGTAGATAAAGTGCGTGAACACGATCTTCTTATCCATCCTTATACTGTCCTCGAAAAAGAAGATATGAAAAGATTGATTGAATGGGGAGTGACAGGGATGTTCACCAACTACCCTGATCGATTAGAAGAGGTATTAAAGGAAATGAAGAAGAAATAGTGAATCTTTCAAGAGAGAGCTGCCATGATTGGCAGCTCTCTCTTTATCCTTGCTTATATTCATATTTAACGAATAACGGGAGGAAAAGTGAAATAACAAACGCCATCATAACAATGATTCCGAATGTCACCGGTTTTGATAGCCCTTCTGAAGGTGCAATCAATAAACCAAAAACTACTGCCGGTATGATAATCAAAAAGGACACGATGAATTTTGAGACAAAATTGATTGTATGCCTTTTTCCGCATTGACTACACTCAATTGGTTTATATGAAGCCCAAATTGAAAATAATAACTCTTTCCACTGAAATTGATGTTTACATATATTACATTTCTGCAAAGCATATCCCCCTATGTCGAACAACTACTTTTTCTCTAGTTTACCATTTTCGGCATTCGAGTAATAGATGATATTTGAGGTCCGTCCCTAGAAAAGATGAGATACAGGCAGGGATTTCCACATTTTATTCGAATATTGTACTATAACACTTATTCGTGAGGAGTAACTGATTTGATACAATCATTTAAATTAAGCGTTCAAACATTTGGTCAAAAAATGCCCGTTTATATTTTTCAAGTCGATGATGTTCTTGTAGACACAGGACCATATAGTATGAAAAATGAAGTTCGTACGATTTTCAAAGAGCTTCCCATCAAAAGGGTCATTCACACTCATCACCATGAAGATCATACGGGAAATAGTGCTTGGATAGAACGATTTTATTCCATTCCTCAATGGATTCATCCCCTGGGAGTTGATAAGTGCAGTCAAAGTACCAAACTGCCTTTCTATCGGGCCATGTTTTGGA
Source organism: Rossellomorea vietnamensis (assembly GCF_001305855.1). Lineage (GTDB taxonomy): Bacteria > Bacillota > Bacilli > Bacillales > Bacillaceae_B > Rossellomorea > Rossellomorea vietnamensis_A. The sequence continues at coordinate 97,450 of NZ_LIXZ01000011.1, forward strand.
ATAACCGGCCTTCGTTTCATCCTATGCCCCTTCTGCAAGCTACATTTGAGACGAAACACCATTCGTTTCAAATCGTCCATACCCCCGGCCATGCTGATGATCATATTATTCTGATCGATGAAGAAAAAGGGATCTGCTTTTCCGGAGATTTATATTTGTTTCATTCTCCCACTTCTAATTTCTCGTTCGAGTCGGTACCAGAACTGATTCGATCCATAAACAAAGTCCTGACGTATTCCTTTGAAGAGGTGTATTGTTCTCACCAAGGGTACCTTAAGCACGGTAGAAAGCTCCTCGAGAAGAAACGGGATTACCTTCTCCATCTCCAGGATTCTGTCACAAAAGCGCACCTGGAGGGAAAATCAGCCAAGAAAATACGCAAAAACCTCCTGCCGAAAAACAAATTGTTTCAATACATCTCTTTCTTTGAAAACTCTCCTACACATACAGTCAAATCAATCATCAAAGAAATATCCTAAGTGAAAGGTCCGTCCCTCTTGCTGAGGGACGGACCTTTCACTTAAACGTTTTCGACATGTGTAAGGCTTCGCCTGAAGTCAAACTTGATGATGATATCCAAGATTCTGGTAGCGATAAATTGACACGCTATGGCGAATAGGATGATTTTCAGATCCACTACGATTCCTGTTAACAGTAATACACTGCCATTTATTACGAATAACGTCTTCCCTGGTGAGTATCCTTTCAGCTTTGAAATGATTAAGGCTAAAATGTCCATGCCCCCGGAGGATGCCCCCATCCTAAACAGGACTCCGACCCCGATTCCAAAAAGGATGCTTCCAATGAGAAGATCCACAAGAACAGATGAAACAGTACCCGTCAGGAATGGATCGGCCGCATTCACCACCCCTGAAGTGACTGTTACACAATACATGGTCCAGATCGCATTTCCCTTCCCCAGCCACTTCACAGCAGCACCCAATAAACATGCGTTCATTACCCACAAGGTGACCGCAAAAGGGATATGCAGTAAATAGTTTAATAACACACTCACACTTGCTGCACCACCGGAAGGGATGAAGTGGGGAAACAAAAACACCGCCATAGCCAAACCTTGTATGGTTGATGCGAACCCTAAAATAACTGCTTTTCTCAACACATTCATATGTACATTGCTCCCGATTCTGTAAAAGACTCTATTTCATAGTCTAGTAGCTCTTTTCAGAATCTGCAACACCTATTTCCTTACGGTAGCATTGAAATCCTTTACATATGAGGATCCATCTGCTCAACATCATAAGACCTGCCCCTTCTTATTTGCCACCTTCCGTTCATGCTCAATCAACCATTTTTTCCGGTGAAGGCCTCCCGCATATCCCGCTAGATCACCATTTGCCCTGATCACTCTGTGACAAGGTATAATGATGGCGAGCTGGTTACACCCATTTGCCCTGGCAACTGCACGAACAGCTGTGGGATGATCAATGTGTTTAGCGATCTCGGTATAGGACCTTGTTTCTCCAATTGGAATCCTCTCAAGCTCCTTCCATACATTTAATTGGAAGGTAGATCCACTCATATGCAAAGGAGTGCTAAACGCGGACAGGTTCCCGTTAAAATAAGCTTCCAGTTCCTTTTCTATGGAACGAAGTGGCTCTGATGTGCCTGGGATGATGGCTGACTTTGTTTTATGCCTCAACCTTTCCACTTCCCGTTCCAGGCCTCGCCTGTCAACAAACTCTAATAGATATAATGCCTTTTCATCAGAAATCCCGATCATTGGCCCGAGTTTGGTATCGATCCACGCTGTTTTTAACACAGTACTATGTTCCGAGGAAGCCGGTGCAGAACCCATGATTTTTGAAAAAGCGTCTCTAAATCCACTGGCTGATTCATAACCGGTTACATGCTGGGCGTCAATGACTTTGAGACCCGATCTGATTTCCTTCATGGCAAGCCCCATCCTGCGGGCTCTCGCATATTCAACAAATGTCATGCCAAATCTTTTCTTGAATTGGCGCCGGGCAGTGGACGCATCAACCGATAATTGCTGAAAATCCTTGTCCTTCCATCGCTTCTCCGGATTTTCCTCTACAGCCTCCACTAACTTTTTCACTACTTCCGATACACTATTCGGATGAATTAATGGTTTGCATCTCTTACAAGGACGATAAGATGAAAGCAATGCTTGCTCTGCTGTGTGAAAGAATTCACAGTTTTCAAATTTCGGTTTTCTGGCTGGACAAGAAGGGCGGCAAAACACCCCCGTTGTTTTCACTCCGACGTAAAATACACCTTCATAGTCCGTCCTCTTGTCTACCAATGCATTATAATACTCCCTTTGCAATTTAAGCGAGATCATCCTCTCAGTCCCCCTATATCCTTTATATAATCCTATTATACATACATCAAAAAACGATGCCGCCGAAAATCAGGCATCAATTTTTTAAAGAGGGACGGATCTCTGAATTTTTCACCTAACAAGCAGGGATTCCCCTTGCGAATAGATAATCTATTACTATAACCAAATATGCTTAAATAAGGAGTTTTTCATATTATGAACCTTTCCCCCGAGCAATGGAAAAAGGCAAAAGATTATATCCGACAGCATGCAAGGCCCCTTGAACAGAAATTATTCAACTTTCACTTTGAAGAAGGAAGTAAAGACGAAGCCATTCATGAGTTAGCTTGCTACCAAAATGAAGACGGTGGATTCGGCCGGTCAATCGAACCTGACTTTCGTCTGGACAGTTCATCCCCACTTGCTACAACCATTGGGTTACAAAAGGCTAAGGAATTAAAACTTCCCGCCAGTCACCCCATCGTTCAAAAGGCTATGAGTTATTTACAGAACGAATTCGATGAAGAAAACGAAGGTTGGAATGCTGTACCCAAAGAGGTCAATTCAGTGCCTCACGCTCCATGGTGGCATTTCGATCCTGAGAGAGGCCATTGCGGCGTCCAGACGACTTGGGCAAATCCAAATGCAGAGATCGTAGGATATTTCCATCGTTTTCAACCGGATCATCCCCGTCTTCAAGAATGGACGGAAAAAGCGGTCAGTGAACTTACTGGATTCATCGAGCCAATCGACATGCATGATTTCCTCTGTTACGAAAAGCTGTTAAATGAAGTGAATGGGAAAACAAAATCCACTGTATTCAAAATCCTCTCGACGAATGTTCGTAAAACGGTTTGCACGGATCCTGCGAGGTGGAATGAATATGTGGCAAAACCGCTTCAGGTAGCGAATGAACCTTCATCACCTTTTTATGAGATATTGAAAGATGTCATAGAGATACAATTGGGGAAGGAGTTAGAATCTCAACATCCTGACGGGTTCTGGCAGCCCACTTGGTCCTGGTTTGGGCACTACGAAGAAACATGGCCCGTTGCGGAAACGGAATGGCGGGGGATTTTAACCGTGGACATGTTAAGAATCTTCCAGGCATATCATAAGATAGCCATACCATTTGAAAGATAGAATTCTTCTATTTTAATTCACAAAAAAACTCCGGAATACAAACGTCTTCCGGAGTTTTTCCACAATCACTTAAAGTTCTTTTCAAACCATTTCTTTGCTTCATCCACCTCTTCACGACGAAGCTCATGCCCTCCATCTGTCCAAAACTCAGTAACGGGAGAATGTGCCTTTTTCAGGTTTTCCACAAGTTCCTTTGTTTCATTCATTGGGATAAGGGTATCGCGCTTACCGGCACCAATAAAGACCGGGACACCAGATAAATCCGGAAGTTCGATCCCGCGTCTTGGTACCATGGCATGTAATAGGATACCGGCTTTTAATGAGTCTTTTATATGGTACATCATGCTTGCAGCAATGTTTGCACCATTTGAATAGCCCAATGCAATGACATGATCCCGGTCAAATCCATATTCAATCGCGCTTTCATCAACGAATTGCTTCAATTCATTCGTACGGAATACTAAATCCTCTTCATCAAAAATCCCTTCCCGTAAGCGGGCAAAAAAACGTGCCATTCCATTTTCATCCACGTTCCCTTTTACACTTAAAACGGAAGCTTCCGGTGCTATCATCCCGGCAAGGGGAAGTAAATCACGTTCATCTCCCCCTGTCCCATGCAGCAACAAAAGCGTAGGGAGTTCTTTGTTTCCTTGTTTGAAGATATGTTTCAAGAAATTGTCCTCCTTATTCTTTCGTATCCAATGGTTTTAATTTCGCTTCAATGGATTCTCTTTGAGCTTCGAAATATGGTGGTAGAGATAAATTTTCGCCTAAAGTATCGAAGTCCTCATCAGTCTCAAAGCCCGGACCATCTGTTGCAAGTTCGAATAGAATTCCATTTGGTTCCCGGAAATAGAGGGAACGGAAATAGAAACGCTCCACAAAACCTGAATTCGGCAGGCGGTTTTCTGTAATCCATCCTACCCACTTTTGCAACTCTGTTTCGTTCTCCACCCTGAATGCCACGTGGTGGACACTTCCTCTTCCCGGTCTTTCCTGGGGAAGATCGTTTCTTTCTTCAAGATACACTTCTCCACCGGTTCCGCCTTCCCCTGTTTCAAATACCCTGATATCTGCCTGACCTTCTATATCCGAAGGAAAGCTTCCGGTTTCTTTAAAGCCTAAAACATCTTTCAGCACAGCTGCTGTGCTATCACCACGTGCGACGGTCAAAGTGATGGGACCTAAACCGACAACTCCATGTTCGACCGGAATCGGACTCTTATCCCAGGGCTTACCGCCGGGTACTCCTTCATTCGTCTCATCAGATACCAGCATAAGCCGCTGACCTTCGAAATCACGGAAACGTAAAGTAGACCGGCCAGTATGGTGAGAAATAGGGTCATGATCGACACCCAGCTCTTCAAAACGCTGTTTCCAATAAGACAATGACTCATCTGTGTTCACCCTTAGAGCCGTCAATGAAATACTGTTCGTTCCTTTATACGTGTTTCCTGCATGTGGAATCTCGAAGAATGTAAGGTCAGTCCCTGGATTCCCTCTTTCATCTGCATAAAAAAGGTGATAAACAGAGGTATCGTCTTGATTAATGGATTTTTTCACTAATCTTAATCCAAGTGTTTTTGTATAAAATTCATAGTTTTTCTTTGCATTTGCTGTTATGGCAGAAACGTGATGCTGCCCTTTTAATGGTTTCAGGTTCATCTTTTTTCACTCCTTAAGAGATAGTATTACCTTATAAATGTATCATACACGATATTTATCTTTAATTCAAGATATTTTAATTCAGAGTTTTATCTCTATATTTAGAAGCTTAATGAAAATAAAAAAGCATCCATACAAGATGTAAGGATGCTTCTAATCTGTTTGATTATACTTCATTGTTTTTGATCGTTAAAGCTTGAGACAATGTTGAGGTAATGGTGAGGTTTTCGAAATTCAATCCAAGTTGAATAGCCGTTTGAGCAATTTCAGGTCTCAGTCCGGAAAGAATTGGTTTCACCCCGATCAATTGAAGGGCGTCGATCAGCTGAAAAATTTGGTGGGCTACCATCGTATCAATTAATACAACACCGGATAAATCGATGAACAATTGAGAAACTTCCATCTTCACACATTGTTCCAAGGCATTTTCTAAGATCAGTTCCGCCCTTGAAGGATCGATGTTACCTACAAGAGGCAACAGAGCCGTATGTTCATTCAAAGAGATGACGGGAGAACTTAGTTCATTTATGATTTCCTGCTGATTCTGCAGTTGCTGTTCCATGACTTCAGACTGTAACTCGACAAAACGCATCATGACCCGGTCAAATGCTTCCATGATCACCTTGCTCCATAAATTAAATTGGTCAAATATACCCTCATCCAAATGAGAATCGGCATATTCTTTTATGAAGTCCAGATACTGATTTCTTACCCTCATAAATTCCTTGAGGATATAGTGGGTAGGGGTATCTAAATGTTCCTTATCATTCGCAAGGTTAGTCACCCATTCATCAATTTTCTTACTAAACGTTTCTCTATCTTCCGCAAATACATTAGAGAGGATACCGTGGAATTCAAAGTTTTGCTTTTTCAATGCTTCGATCACTTTCGGATCGGTGGAAGAGTAAACCCCGCTCGTTGTGTTTTTATCCAATGTCTCATACCATTCATCTGTCAATTGACGAGCCTTGCTCAATAAAAATGTATGTACTTCTTTGTTTCTATGCATGTATGATTCCTCCTATAATATCCATCAAAATGTTCCTTTTCCTCTTCCCTATCTGACGTTATGAGTAGTCGGGAAATCATACTCTTTTCAAGTAAAATGTTCAAAACTATCTTCTCTCTCCTTCTATTATATAACACATTCATGGAGCAATGTCATTCAGAGGGTACCTAAGGAAATGAATACAATGTGAAATGCAAAGAAAAAAAAGGGTTCTTTTTTCGGGTAAAACAGTAAAGTTAGAATAATGAGCATTTTTAAATAATATTACACTATTTTGTAAATCCCCTCTACAATTCACAATATAAAGTGTATAATGGGGATATTAGCAGAGAATCAGACAGCAAGGGTATGTCTCGATATACTATTTTGATGTATAGGTATCTCCTATTAGAAACCAACCTCTAATCTTAATATGATGTCGTATTCTTACTACTCAGTCATATGTCAAAATAGTTGGGAGCTGATGAGAGAATGAATAATAAGCTGACAAGAAAGTGTATCGAAACACTTTCTATCCAAAGTGCCTATCATTTTTGTGAGACAATAGGTCTCAAGCCCAGTCTGCTTAATCTAACGATGATCACAGGATTTTCCGAAGAAAAGATCCTCGAAATACTTGAAACAAAGTTTAGTAATCAAAGTGTAAAAGCAGAAGATCACTCTTTCTAACTCTGTATTTCCCCTTTATTACTCTACCAGCCGATTTCCCTTCATCTCTAACGTTACGTTCTGCCATTGCCAAAATCCCCGTCATTACTTTGAATAGTCGACTATTGCAAGAACTTACCAAGCTTAAAATTAATTACAAAAAGGCAACTCCGTTTTTGGAAGTTGCCTTTTTAATAATGTGATCACAATACATTAAAATATCTTGCTTCCGGATGAGCGAAGACCATTGCAGTTACCGACGCCTCGGGTTCCATCATACATCCGTCTGTTAGTTGGATCCCGATTTTTTCAGGTTGGATAAGCTTAAACAGCTTTTTCTGATCCTCAAGTTCGGGACACGCAGGATACCCAAATGAAAAACGTTGACCCTGATAATGGGTACGGAAACGGTCCTGCATCGTAAAGTCTACGGGATCAGGAAAACCCCATCTGCTTCTCATCATTTCATGAACTCTTTCAGCCAGTCCTTCTGCTGTTTCCAAGGCAATAGCCTGCAATGCGTGACTTTCCAGGAACCTCCCTTCTTCTTTTAACTCCCTGGCCCACTGCCTGATCTTCACGCCGGCCGTTACGGCAAAGAATCCGACATAATCCATTTCCCCACTTTCAACCGTTTTCAAATAATCAGCTAAACACAGATGCTGATTCCCCGATTGTCTTGGAAAGTGAAAGCGCTCCATTTCTGAAGATGGATCTTCCGGGTGATAAATAACGATATCATCACCATCTGACTGGGCAGGAAAGAATTGATACCGGGCAGATGCATGGATCATTCCTTCCCTTTTTGCTTTTTGGAACAACTCATCCGTCACGGCTTTCAGGCCGATTGTTCGTTCGTCCCCTTCTTCCAACAATCTAGAAATCTTTCCTTTAATTCCTAAATGATGGCCAAGAAGCATTTGCTGATTGATATAGGGCTGGATTTGATCCAGTGAAAATTCTTTTATAGTATGTGGAATCAAGTCTGGCGGAACATGAACCTTTACACCAGTCGATACGGCGGAACGAGCTTTCACAGCAACGGATGATCTGTCTCGATTAGACGATTCGTCACGAATTACGATCCTGCTTTGTTTCTCACGGCTTTCCTCTTCCAGTTGAAGCCTTGTTTCTTCATGTTGAATTCCATTCATAATACTTAATCCATCCATTGCATCCTTTGCATAAAGGACCAGCCCGCCGTATTCCCTGCCGATTTTGTTTGTAGTGAACTTTCGGGTAAGGGCTGCACCTCCTACTACAAGAGGAACTGAAATATCGGCCTGCTTTAAATCTTGAGCAGTAATGACCATTTGTTGGGCAGACTTCACGAGGAGTCCGGACAAACCTACGATATCTGGCTTCTCTTCCCGTATGACTCCGATCAGTTCCTGAGGTGTTACTTTAATGCCCAAATCAATCACATTGTATCCGTTATTACTAAGGATAATATCCACGAGATTCTTACCGATATCATGTACATCTCCCTTAACCGTAGCTAAGACTACCTTGCCTTTCGAAGATGAACTTTCCGTTTGTTCCATATGTGGTTCCAAATGGGCAACGGAGGCTTTCATGACTTCGGCACTCTGTAATACTTCCGCTACAATCAGCTGGTTATCATTAAATAATCTACCTACTTCACTCATTCCTGCCATAAGGGGACCATTGATGATATCAAGGGGAGCGTCATATTTCTCCAATGCGATATTTAAATCGGCAATCAGCCCTTCCTTCGTCCCTTCCACCACATAATGGGCCAGTCTCTCTTCTAGAGTCATAGTGTTGACGGGTACTTTTACTTCTTTCTTTTTCCCCCTGTAAAATGCCGTAAATTCTGCAAGGGTTTCATCCGTCGTCTCAAATAATAGTTTCTCAGCCATTCGGACTTCTTCTTGAGGAATAGAGGCAAAGCGCTCTAACTTTTCCGTGTTGACTATGGCATAGTCAAGCCCCGCCTTTGTACAATGATAAAGATACACAGCATTAAGTACTTCTCTTCCGACAGGAGGCAGCCCGAATGAAACATTACTGACTCCCAGTATGTGAGGGCAGTCCGGCAAGGCTTCTTTAATCCTCTTTATTCCTTCCACGGTGCTATTGGCTGACCCTATATATTGCTGATCCCCCGTACCTACCGGGAATACGAGAGGGTCAAAGATGATGTCTTCAGAAGCAATCCCGTATTTCTCTGTTAAGAGTCTATGGGAACGAAGGGCAATGTCCACCTTTCGCTCTACTGACACACCCATTCCCTTTTCATCAATCGTCCCGACCACCACTGCCGCTCCGTAGGCTTTCATCAGTTTAGCGACCTTCTCAAATCTTTCTTCCCCGTCTTCCAGATTAATTGAATTAATGATCACTTTCCCTTGAGAAAATTTCAAAGCTGCCTCAAGCACCTTCTCATCCGTTGAATCGATGACAAGTGGTACTTTCACTTTCTTCACAACTTCCTGAATAAAGACATTCATGTCCTCTACTTCTTCACGATCGGGGTCGGCAAGGCAGATGTCGATTACCTGAGCCCCATTTTTCACTTGTGCCCTTGCAATCTCTGACGCTTCCTCTATCTTATTTTCTGCAATCAATCGTTTGAATTTCCGGGAACCGATGACATTCGTCCGTTCTCCGACCAGAATCGGTCTTCTGTCTTCATCTTCATAGATGAAGGCTTCAATTCCCGAGACCGCATGGGGATGAGATTCTTTCGGTTTACGAGGCGGGAATCCCTTCACCACCTCTGAAAGGGCACGAATATGCTCCGGTGTCGTTCCACAGCACCCCCCAACAAGATTCAGCCAGCCTTTCTCTGCAAATCCTTTCATCTTTACACTGAGTGAATCAGCTGTCTCATTATAATTCCCTTCTTCATCAGGGAGTCCGGCATTTGGATAACAGCTTACATAGGTAGTGGCTAAATCCGATAATGTACGGATATGGTCACGCATAAATTCTGGGCCAGTTGCGCAGTTCAGGCCTACGACCAAAGGGTTTAAATGTTCAAGGGATAAATAAAATGAGTCGATTGTTTGCCCGGCGAGTGTGGTGCCCATTGGCTCAATGGTTCCGGATAACAAAATCGGTATTTCCTTCCCTCTGGATTCGAAGGCTTCTCGAATTCCGAGGTTCGCTGCTTTTACATTTAAAGCATCCTGACTTGTTTCAAGTAACAGTACATCAACACCTCCATCGAGAAGGCCCTCTGCTTGAACACGGTAGTTGTCTGCTAGTTCGTCAAAGCTTACTCCCCCAGTTACGGATAAGGTTTTCGTAGTGGGACCAAGCGATCCTGCAACGAATCTTGGCCATTCGGAAGTCGAGACATCTTCTACTGCTTTCCTGGCAATTTCAGCGGCTACTTTGTTGATTTCATATGCTTTATGCCCTAAATCATATTCGTCCAGTACGATGGGGGTTGCGCCAAATGTATTTGTTTCAACCATATCAGCACCCGCTTTTAAATATTCCAAATGGATTTGATAGATTACCTCCGGCGCTGTCAATACAAGGTTTTCATTACACCCTTCAAGTTCCTCTCCTCCGAAATCCTCCGGGGATAAGTTCGCTTGTTGAAGCATCGTCCCCATTGCTCCATCAAGTACGAGTATTTTTTTTCTAAGCTGTTCTTCAAACAATGTGATGGCCATAGGGAACCTCTCTTTCTATGTTGGTTTTCTCCTGTAAATGATGAATCAGTTCAATGCTCATATCAAATCGAACAAAAGGTGTGATGAGATAAATGCCATTAAACAGTTCTATGGCAGTATCCAGTAAGTCTTTGGCTATCTCCATTCCGACTGATCTGGCAGTGACAGGATCATTTCCAGCTTCTTTCATTCTACGTCTCGTCTCTTCCGGCACGTTGATTCCGGGCACTTCATGATGGAGAAATTCTGCATTTCTTGAGCTGATCAACGGCATGATTCCGATGAAGACCGGAACATCCAGATGCTTTGTCGCTTCATGTACTCGAATCAGCTGTTCCTTCCCAAAGATCGGTTGAGAAATGAAATAGTCGGCTCCGGCTTTCTTTTTCTTTTCAAGCCTTTTTACAGAGGCGTCTAAATGACGGAAGTTAGGATTAAAGGCTGCCCCTACTGAAAATTGAGTGTGTTCCCGGAGTGATTTACCGGAAAACGATATCCCCTCATTGTTCTGTTTAATGAGTTCAATGAGTTCCAGGGAAGAAAGATCATATACGGATGCAGCACCGGGAAAATCCCCGATTTTGGCTGGATCACCGGTTATCGCTAATAGATTGTGGATCCCTAATGTGTGTAAGCCCATTAAATGGGATTGAAGTCCGATCAAGTTTCGATCACGGCAAGTGATGTGAACGAGAGGTGTAAGATCGTATTTCGACTTCACCAGGCTCCCGATCGCGTCATTACTGATTCGCGGCGATGCCAACGGATTGTCTGCAAGGGTTAGCGCGTCAATGCCTGCTTCCTTTAGTGCAGCCGCTCCTTGGAAGAACAGTTTCGTGTCGAGATGCTTTGGTGGATCGAGTTCAACGATGATCGTTTTCTTCTCTCTTACCTGCTCATGCAGCAAACTTCCACTGATGGATGGTGATGATAACTGAACTACTTTTTTCTTTTTTACCTCTTTTTCTATTACAGGTTCCCTGCTTTTCAACCGGGAAGCTACAGAACGAATATGATCGGGGGTGGTTCCACAACACCCCCCAATGATTCTAGCACCCTGGAGCCGTAATTCATTACTGATATCCCCAAAGTAATCAGGCTCAGCAGAGTAATAGAATCGGCCTTCTTCATAGTTTGGGAGACTCGCGTTCGGATAAACGGATAGAAATGCCCTTTTCGGTAAGGGTACTTCTTCTAATGAATTGACCATATGAAATGGTCCCATCCTGCAATTGATGCCAACAACATCGGCCCCCAGTAACTCCAATTGCTGAAGAGCGTCTTTAAGTTCCATTCCATTTTGAAGGACTCCCGTTTCATGCAGGGAAACTTGGGCTATGACAGGAATATCGGCTTCCCGTTTGGCAATGTTCAGCACGGTGGTCAGTTCCTCGAAATCATAATAGGTTTCTAACAGAATGCCATCGACGCCTTCTAATAATAAACAGTAAAGCTGTTCCCTAAAGCTCCTCTTGATCTCTTCCAGTGACACATTTTGTTTAATGCCCCTGATTCCACCGATGGTCCCGAGAATATAAGTGCTTTCACCTGCTGCTTTTCTAGCGAGACGAACTGCAGCTGTATTTATTTCTTTAACGGAATCCTCCAGTCCGTATCTCGATAGCTTTTGATAATTGGCCCCATACGTATTGGTCTGGATAATATCTGCTCCTGCATCGATATACTCTTGATGGACTTTCAACACTTCATTTGGGTGAGAAAGATTCAGTTCTTCAAAGCATCTGTCCACTCCATATGAATACAACAATGTTCCGATTGCTCCATCTGCAATCAAGATTCTCTCTTTCAATGCTTCCAGCAACGGCTTCATGAGACTCCCTCCTACTTTACAAATTTATCACGTTGTTTCGATTGATTTTTTGTATACTATCCAAACCGTTTTGGAGATCCTTTATTAATTCATCCACGTTTTCAAGACCGACGGATAAGCGCAGTAATCCATCTGTAATCCCTCTTCTTTCCCTTTCGACTTTAGGCATAGATGCATGTGACATTCTTGATGGATAGGATAGGATCGATTCAACCGCTCCTAAACTGACGGCGAATACGGGAATGTTTACATGTTTGATGAGCTGCTTCACTTCCGCTTCCCCTTTTAACCGGAAGGAAAGAACCGCTCCGGGACCCTCTGCTTGCCGGACTTGAATTTCACGACCGGGATGATAGCTTAAGCCCGGGTAATACACTTCTTCCACTTCCTTTCTACCTTCTAAGAAGCTTGCAATCTTATAAGCCGATTCTGACGATTCCTTCAATCGAACGTGCAGTGTTTTCAGTCCTCTTAAGAGCAGCCAGCAATCCTGTACCCCAAGCACCGCCCCAAAGGAATTTTGCAGAAAAGCAAGTTTCCCCGCAATCTCTTCATTTCCAGTCACCGCAAGACCCGCTAAGACGTCACTATGACCGGCAAGAAACTTCGTCGCACTGTGCAGGACAACATCCACCCCGAGACTGATTGGCCTTTGCAGCAGTGGCGTCATGAATGTATTATCTAGAAATGTTAAACAGTCATTTGCCTTGGCGAGCTTCACGACCCCTTCAATATCAGTAATATTCAATAACGGGTTCGAAGGGGTTTCCATATAAATCACCTTCGTATTGTGCTTAATTGCACAAGCCACTTCATGCAAGTCCTTCATATTCACAAAGGTGTATTCTATTCCAAACTTAGTAAGGACCTCTGTGATCATCCTATAGGTCCCCCCGTAGACTTCCTCCGAGACGAGAACGTGATCGCCACTCGATAATAAAAGAAAACTTGTGGAGATCGCCGCCATACCGGATGAAAAGGCAAAACCCCTTACCCCGCCTTCTAATTCCGCAATCGTTTCTTCGACAGTTTCCCTCGTTGGATTGCCTGAGCGGCTGTAGTCGTACGTTCCGTATTGATCAAAATCCTGCTGATGAAAAGTTGTGGCATGATGAATCGGTGTAGAAACAGCACCTGTCTCTTTATCAAATCCGTGGGAATGAATGAGTGACGTCTGAAGTGAAAATGGTTTTTTACTCATACGTGGACACCTCTTCTTCAAATTGATGAAAAACATTCTCCAAGTCTTCAATCAGGTCATCAATAAATTCAATTCCTACAGAGAACCTGAGCAGTCTGTTGCAGATACCAAGTCTTTTCCGCTCTTCTTCAGGAATATCGGCATGGGTCTGGGTGGCTGGATAAGTGATAAAGCTCTCTACTCCTCCTAAACTTTCAGCAAACGTAATGACTTTCAGATGTTTAAGGAAGGGACCGACCCATTCTTCCTTTGCTATCCGAAATGAAAGCATGCCTCCTTTACCTGGATATAAGACGTCCGTTACACAATCATGCCCTTCAAGATATTGAGCTAATTCTTTTGCATTTTTTTCATGCTGAGCCATTCTGAGACTAAGGGTTTTCATCCCTCTTATTAAGAGCCAACAATCAAAAGGTGCCAGAACTGCCCCGATTGAATTTTGGATCGTATAGATCCTTTCAGCCAATTCTTCTGTGTTTACGACGACAACCCCGGCCAGAACGTCATTATGGCCCCCTAAGTATTTGGTGGCGCTGTGAATAACCAGGTCCGCTCCCTCTTTAAGCGGTTTTTGCAGGACAGGTGTGTAAAAGGTATTATCTACGATCAAGAGCAATCCATGTCTCTTTGAAATACCGGCAACCTCAGAAATACTTGTTTCATTCATCAAAGGATTGGTTGGTGTTTCAAGAAAAACAGCCTTGGTTCCCTCCGATATTTTCTCTTCTATGGATCCTGTATCACTTGTATCAACGAAATGAAATTTGATATTATATTGGGCTTCATACTGAACAAATAAGCGGTAGCTTCCTCCGTAAAGGTCCTTCGATACAATCAATTCATCGCCACTTGAGAATAAACTCAGGATTGCCTGAATCGCAGCCATTCCCGAACTGAATGCAAATCCGCTGTGCCCCTCTTCCAATTGAGCAAGAGTTTCTTCGAGGGTAGACCTGGTTGGATTTCCTGTTCTCGTATAATCATAACCGGTTGATTCACCGATCCCTTTATGTTCATATGCTGTCGAAAGATGAATGGGCAGGCTGACGGCACCTGTAGCAGGATCCCTCCGAGTGCCTGCATGGACAAGCAAAGTATTAATATGTTTTTTCAACATTCTTCTCTCCTTTTCTCTCAATGAAAACGAAAAGGGAATAAACAAAAAAACCTTCTTAATGAAAATAAGAAGGTTTTGTACGTTCGTTCTCCCTCTTATCGTCCAAGTTGATATCAACTTGCTGGAATTAGCACCATACCTAAAACGTTGGCTGGTTGCTGAGGTGTCTTCGGGCCAGTCCCTCTACCTCTCTTGATAAGAAACAATATGAATTTGTAAAGTGCTTTCCCATAACTTATAACAAACAGAGAAGACTGTCAATGAAAAGTAAGAATTTTAAATTTATTTTTTCATTTATCTAAATCCCCCTGTTTCCGGACGCTTAAATAAATAGTGGTAATTAAATCCAATTAATAATTGATGGAACACTGTTCAAACAAGATTTTCTAATAAGACTTCCTCATCGGTTTATTGAGTTTTTCAAAATTGGGACGACTTGATGTTTAGCTCACTCCAAAAGAGTTTAAACACATAGAAGAATCTTACAAAATTTACAGGAGTGATGATCGTGAAGGGTGTTACGTTTCAAGGAAAAGAAAAGATGGTCGTGAAAGAAGTAGCAAATCCAACCATTCAGGTAAATACTGACATCATCGTAAAGATTACGGCAAGCGGAATTTGCGGTTCTGATTTACATTTATACAAGGGAGGAATCGAACCAGAACAAGATTATGTTGTGGGACATGAACCGATGGGTATCGTCGAAGAGGTCGGATCGGAAGTGAAGACGCTTAAAAAAGGGGATCGCGTGGTTATTCCTTTTAATATTGGCTGTGGGAAGTGTTTTTTCTGTGAGAACCAAATGGAAAGTCAATGTGATGAGTCCAATCCCCATGGAGAAGTGGGCGGTCTTTTCGGATTCACTGAGATGAATGGTGGATATCCGGGGGGGCAAGCGGAGTATCTGCGGGTGCCATATGCAGACTTCACGTCGTTTAAAGTCCCTGAATCAAGTCAGCTGGAGGATGAAAGTGTTCTCTTCCTTTCCGATGTAATACCCACTGCTTACTGGAGCGTAGAAAACAGTGGTGTTAAAAAAGGCGATACGGTCATTGTGTTAGGTAGCGGCCCAATTGGATTGATGGCCCAGAAATTCGCTAAATTGAAAGGCGCCGAAAGAGTCATCGCAGTAGACCAGGTAGATCATAGACTTGCACATGCTAAACGTACCAATCAAGCAGAGATATTTAACTTTCAAAATCATAACGATATCGGGTCGCTCCTGCATGAAGAAACAAAAGGGGGCGCTGATGTTGTGATCGACTGTGTGGGAATGGATGGGACCGTTCAGCCAAATGAATCGTTCGGTTCAGACTTTGATAATCAATTTGGGACAATAAGTCCGATCAAGACAGCCTCAGAAGCGGTTCGGAAGTTCGGAACTGTT
Source organism: Rossellomorea vietnamensis (assembly GCF_001305855.1). GTDB lineage: Bacteria > Bacillota > Bacilli > Bacillales > Bacillaceae_B > Rossellomorea > Rossellomorea vietnamensis_A. Next base: position 113,403 of record NZ_LIXZ01000011.1, read on the forward strand.
CAATTGACGGGTGTATATGCAACTGAAGCAAATCGATTTCCCTTAGGGGACTTTTTCAGCCGGAATGTTTCCATTAAGATGGGGCAAGCTCCCGTGATTCATCTTATGCCAAAATTATACGATATGATTGAAGAGAAGCAATTTGACCCTACCGACATCATCACTCATACCTTTTCAATTGAAGAAGCGGCAAAAGGGTATGACATTTTCGATAAGAAGTCCGATGGAAATATTAAAGTAATCCTTAAGCCTTAAAAAAGTGAGAAGAAAGCCGCATCCTGACAG